>CAWFYS010000005.1:0-211268 GCA_963820075.1 uncultured Alphaproteobacteria bacterium | reverse complement strand
TCAGATCACCCTGCGTTACTTTTGTTCGCCTCATCGTCGCGACAGCATGCTCTACCCGTTCATCGCCCAATTGGAGCTCTGGGCGGGCTTTGGGCGCGACGACAGCGCTCCGGCAAAGCTCGACAAACTCAAGAAATTGCTCACCTCCCTGAATACGAGCTCGACGGAGACCATCTCCTTGCTGGCCGACCTGTTGGGTATCATCGATGACAGAGTTCCAGAGTTATCAATGAACTCGCAGCGAAAGCGTGAGTTGACGATTGCTATCTGGCCCGACCTCTTCGAAGCTTTGGCACGCCGGCGACCGCTGGTGATCCTGTGAGGACGCCCACTGGGCCGATGCCACATCGCTGGAATTGCTTGACCGCGCCGTGTCGAGAGTTACTCATCTTCCAGCACTGCTTGTTGTGACGTTTCGTCCTGAGTTTCAGGCCGCCCGATGGGTAGGTCAGCGTCGTGTTTCTGCCCTGATCTTGTCGAAGCTGCCCAGGCCCGAATCGTGGGCGCTGATCGCAGGGATCACCGGCGGTAAGGCTCTGCCCCAGGAGATCGTCAATCACATCATCGAACGGACCGACGGAATCCCGCTTTTTATCGAAGAACTGACCTCGATGCTGGTCGAGAGCGGACTGCTGCGCGAGGAACAAGGAGAGTATGTCATCGAGCAGCCACTGCCGGCTATGGCAATCCCCTCCAGCCTGCAGGCCTCCTTGATGGCGCGACTTGACCGTCTCGCTCCAGTCAAGGAGGTGGCCCAGATAGGTGCCGTGATCGGCCGGGAGTTTTCTTACGAGCTGTTGGCTGCGGTCGCTCGGCGTCCGGACCCCGAGCTAATACTGGCGCTCGACCGGCTGACCGACGCCGGCCTTGTGTTCGCCGAAGGCACGCCGCCGCACGCCAGCTACATGTTCAAGCATGCCCTTGTGCAGGACGCCGCCTACAGCACTCTTTTGCGTGCGCGCAAGCAGGATTTGCACGGGCGAATTGGTTATCTGCTAGCGCAGCGCTTTCCAGATATTGCGTCGACACAGCCCGAGATTCTCGCCCACCACTTTACCGAGGCGGGCCTGAACGATGCCGCGGTGGACTACTGGCGCAAGGCGGGTGAACGCGCCCTCGACCGCTCCGCTCATGCAGAAGCAGCCGCGCACCTTACGCAGGCAGTCCGTATCCTGGGGCACCTGCCTGAAAGTATCGAGCGCAATCATCGCGAACTGCGGCTGCAAATGGCGCTTGGCTCGACGATGAGAGCTCTCAAGGGCCATGCGGCCGATGAGACCCTTCACGTCTTTTTGCGTGCACGCGCGCTCCTGGACGATACTATACCACTGAAGGAACAGATGGCGGTTCTTTACGGCGCATGGACCGTGACGGTAGTCGGCGGGGATCGAGTGCTCGCGCTAGAGATCGCCCGGCAGTCGCTTGCCCTTACTCAAAACGGCAGCGATGTCGAAGCTACCGCCTTCGCCAGCCGGATGAACGGAATCGCGTTGTGGCTGATGGGCGACTTCGAGCAAGCCGTGCCGCATCTTGAGCGAGCCGTCGCACTCTACGAACCGGGGTCCGGAAACGTGACCGACTTGCGCTATTCGCAGGACCATGCCGTGCTGGGCACTTTCGGTCCTGGCCCTTGCACTTTGGCCGCTCGGTTACCCCGACCAAGCGGCTGCGGCAGCGGTGCGATCACTGAGTTGGGCTCGCGCAATCGATCATGGCATGACGACTGGATTTGCCTTGAGTTTTGGATCAGCACTTTGGGGCTTCTTTTCGGAAGGCCCACGCCCGGGCGGCACCAGCGCGCAGGAAGCATTAGACTTTTGTGTGAAGCACGACCTCAGGGCTTACATTTCTTGGGGGAAATTCTACTGCGGGCTCTCTCTGGTCCGTAGCGGAGAGCATCATGCGGGCCTCGAGCTAATGCGTGCTGGGATCGCGGGAATGGATAAGATCAACTTTCGAGTTCCTGTGGACCGCCCATCTCGGGCATTTTGCCTGGGCCCTTGGCGCGAACGGCGAGGTCAAAGAGGGGCTGGACGCAACTTTCAAAGGCACTCGTCGCCGTGGACAAATCCGGCGCGAGATTTTTCGAGGCGGAACTCCACCGACTTCGCGGTGACTTGCTTCAGTCCGACGGCATCTTGGCGGAAGCCGAGGCCGAGTATGAGCGCGCCATCGAGATCGCACGGGCTCAAAAGGCGAAATCATGGGAACTCCGCGCATCCGCCAGTCTCGCGCGACTGCGAATCGATCAAGGCCGCCGCGCACAAGCTTTGGAAATGCTCAGGCCGATCTATTCGAGTTTCACGGAAGGCTTTGGCACACGCGACTTGCAAGAAACAAGGATACTAATCGACACCTTGAACGGAACCCAAGCAATCGAGGCGCGATAAGGCAAAGCTCGGTCAACGAAGAGCGATTGGCCGCAATTGACGAGAACACGGGGGTTGACATGCTGCCGAGTGGGGAACTGACGGCTACCTCCCGCTGCGCCCGCAAATCCTCCGCTGGCTACGATCTCACCAGGCTTTCAGTGGGCGCTGAGGGCACGCTGGGCGTCATTGCAGATTGACCTGAACTCCCCGGTAGGCATGCTGCTCGGCCAAACACGGATCCGACAGAAATCATCGGAAGCGGCAACATCATTCAGGCAGGCCCGCCTTGAGCAATGCATCAAAGAGGTGATCATATTCCTTCGGATCCCGGTATTCCATAGCGCAGTGCCAGTATGTCACCCAGTCCTTGAGCGTGTTACCAGGGAATACGGCCATATCGGACTTGGCGACCCATAGAAATTCATCGAGCGTCGATCTAGCCCGTCTTCGCCGATTCGGCTGTGGATAAGATGAAATTGCCGATTTTCTGGCTTCATAAGTCGTTGAGTGTATTGATGTTGGCGTCTTGAAATTGATCTGAAAACGTCTGTAGTGAAGACCTGGTCCGTTTTCGATGAAGGGCTTTGTCGATATTATGAAGCCACCATGTTTCTGCGACAGATTCGCCGGAAGAAGAACGGCAAGACACACGTCTACTGGAACATCGTCGAGAACAAGCGACTCAACGATGGACGCGTGGTGCAGCGTCAGGTCCTCTATTTGGGAGAAATCAGCGCATCGCAGCGTGACGCCTGGCGGCGGGCCATCGAGGTCATCGATGAGACGACGGGCAAGGCGCGCACCCTGGCGCTGTTTGCCGAGGAGCGCAGCATGGGGGCGACAGAGGTGGATGCGCTCAAGGTCCGCCTGTCCGAGATACGGCTTCATCGGCCGCGGCAATGGGGCGCCTGCTGGCTGGCAGGGCAATTGTGGCGCGAGCTCGAACTCGATCGCTTCTTTGCGCAACGATTGCCGCGCAGCCGCAAGGGGACACGCTGGGACCATGTGCTGCAGGTTCTGGTCTGCTATCGGCTGATCGCGCCAGGCAGCGAATGGAAGCTGCATCGGGAGTGGTTCGGCAACAGCGCCATGGCCGATCTGCTGGCCGCCGACTTCGCTCTCGCCGAGGCGCACAAGCTTTACCGCTGTCACGACCACCTGCTCGCCTTCAAGGAAGAGCTGTTCGGCCATCTGGTCGACCGTTGGCGCGACATGTTCAACGCCAGCTTCGACGTTCTGCTTTATGACCTGACGAGCACCTATTTTGAGATCGATGCCGCCGATGTCCCCGCAGGGACAAGCGCCGCCACGGCTATAGCCGCGACAAGCGGCCGGACTGTCCGCAGGTGGTGATCGCCCTCATTGTGACGCCGGACGGCTTGCCGCTTTGCTACGAAGTGATGCCCGGCAACACCAGTGACAAGACGACGTTGCGCGGCTTCCTCGGCAAGGTCGAGGCGCAATTCGGCAAGGCCCGGCGGGTGTGGGTGATGGACCGCGGCATCCCGACTGAAGAGGTTCTTGCCGAAATGCGCGAGCGCGATCCACCGGTCTCCTACCTGGTCGGCACGCCCAAGGGACGCCTGACCCGTCTGGAAAAGCACCTGATCGACAAGCCCTGGCAAGAGGCGCGCGAAGGCGTCCGGGTCAAGCTGCTGTGCGAGGACGGCGAGCTCTATGTCTTCGCCCACAGCGATGATCGTGTCGCCAAGGAACGTGCCATGCGCCGGCGGCAGATGAAATGGTTGTGGAAGCGGCTTGGCCAGCTCGCCGCCATGGACGTCGCGCGCGAGGAGATGCTGATGAAGCTCGGCGCCGCGCGGTCAAAAGCGCCAACCGCCTGGCGCCTCGTCGATATCGACATGGCCCAGCAAAGCGCCACCTTCACCTTCAGCCTCAACCGCAAGAAGCTGCGCGCGCTGCACCGCCGTGAAGGGCGCTATCTGCTGCGCACCAACATCACCGCGCAAGACCCGGCGCTGCTATGGCAATACTACGTTCAGTTGGTCGCCGTGGAGGAGGCCTTCAAAACCCTCAAGGATGACCTCGCCATCCGCCCTGTCTTCCACAAGCAAGAGCATCGGATCGAGGCCCATATCTTCGTCTCGTTCCTGGCCTACTGTCTCTTCGTCACCTTGCAGCGCCGCCTGCATGCCCTGGCGCCGGGGCTCACCGCACGCAGTGCTCTCGACAAGTTCGCCGCCGTCCAGATGATCGACGTTCACCTGCCGACCACCGATGGCCGCGAGCTCCGGCTTACCCGCTACACCCAGCCGGAGCCTGAACTGCTGCTCCTGCTCAAACAGATGCGGCTCGTCCTGCCGCCTCAGCCACCGCCAAAAATCGCCGCTGCGGCCGTCACAACAAACCCCGCGCGTGGTGAAGACCTTTTAGTCTAACACTCTGATTCTATTGATGCAGCCTCTTCAAATTTGGCCCAATCGGCGAAGACGGGCTAGCTTCTTGCAGCCGACCGGCGTGCGCGTAGCTGACGGCAAGCCAGCCACGGAGCATGTAGTCTCACAAACTGTCTGACGGTGGCCATCTTCCCACCGGACTATCGACAGTTCCGGCTAAACGAAACGTCAACGCTGGTTTGCCCGGCTCGGATAGAACTCGCTTCCAGACCGCAGGCCCGGACGGTCCTCGAATGTGACCTTGCACCGTGATAGCGCCCATTTCAGCATTCTGGGAGTCCAGCGAGCCGCAGGCCCTGGAGAATTGCAGCAATGCGAGTTGGGTCCTTTGCGGCCTGTCCAGTCCGAATGCTGGTGATAGTTACGTTAGGGGCGAGGGTTTTGAACTCTTCAAGAAATCGGTGTGCCTCATCCATGCGGCCAAGCTGAGCGTTGCCGGCGATCAGCATCCAGAAGGTTGGATCGAAGGTGGTGTTAAGCGCGAGTGAGCGCCGCGCCCAAGCGAGGGCTTCGACATAATCGCCGAGGACCATGTGAGCGTGAGCGATACCGGTCAGCGAGTTGTGGGCTTCATGGTCGTTGGGGGAGAGCCGGATGGCGCGGTGAAAGTAGGCCAGCGCGTTGTCGAGGCTGCCGCAGTGCAGATGCCCAATGCCGGCGGCGATGATTACTCCCTGGTGATTGGGATTGGCATTCGCCGCGGACTCTAGGACCGCCATTCCCAAGTCGTATTCCCTTCCCGTTTGGAGCAGGTTCAGCCCGCAATGCGCCAGCACAGTCGGATCTCCTGCCGCGCGCTGAAGTGCTCGACGCGACAGCTCCAAGCAAGTCCGAGTGTCGTTCAATTCGATCGAGGGCCAGCCCATCGCGTTGCGATGCCCGAGCGCCCAAGCGGCGTGGGAGAGCAGGAGGGCATTGTCCGGCTCGAGCGCCAATGCCCGCGTAAGCAGCGCGTAGGCTTCCCCATTCTCCTTCGCGGTTTCCTTGTTGATCTTAGGCACGGCTTGCAGGTAGGCATCGTAGGCTACGATGCTGCCCGGCCGTTCGCGCCGCGAGCGTTCGATCTCCGCCAGTTGGATCTGCGGGCCGACTATCATCGCCACGTCGGCGGTAATACGATCCTGGAACGCGAAGACGTCAGCCAGCGACCCGTCGAAATGCTCCGCCCAAATATGTGTCCCGGTGCCGCCATCGACAAGCTGTGCAGCAATTCGGAGCTGGTTTCCGGCACGCCTGACGCTGCCTTCTAGCACGTAGCGGACGCCGAGATCGCGCGCCACCTGCCGCACATCCGTCGCATGTCCCTTGTAGACAAAGGACGAGTTCCGAGCGATCACCGCAAAGCTTCGAAACCGACTGAGGGCTGTGATCATGTCCTCTACCACGCCGTCGGTAAACCAGTCCTGTTCGCGATCTCCGCCTAGGTTGACGAAGGGCAGAACCGCGAGCGTCGGTTTGTCTGGGCGTGTAGGCGCAAAGCTTGGTCGTGCGCTAATCGGCAGTCCCTCCAGGACAACTCGATACGCCGAAATCGGTTCGGCGATGTTCTTGACCTTTTGCTCACCCATCTGCACGAAGCTCAAGGCCAACTTCTTCTCGACTTCCCGCGCAACCTTGCTCGATACCCAAATGCCTCCGGGCTCCGCCAGTTGCTCGAGCCGTGCCGCGATGTTGACGCCTTCGCCGAAACGGTCCTCGCCCTCAACGATGACCTCGCCCAGATTGATGCCGATCCGGACCTGGATGCGCTGATCCGCTGAAAACGAAGCGTTGCGCTCGGCAAGGCCGCGCTGCAACGACACCGCGCATTCGACGGCATCGACGACGCTGCCGAATTCGGCGAGCATTCCGTCGCCCATAAGCTTGAAGACGCGGCCGTGGTGGCGGGCCACCTCCGGCTCGAAAAGTTCCCTGCGTCCGGCACGAAGGCGTTCGAACGTGCCTGCCTCGTCACGTTCCATGAGCGCCGAATAGCCGACGACGTCGGCGGCCAAGATGGCGGCGAGCTTGCGGTCCATCTATTTGGTCTGCCCTCCATCGAATAAAAGTCGAAGTTGGCCACAACAAAAAGAAGAACCATTCGAATTGGCCAACATTTTTCTTGAAAGTATGGTTCCTCACGACGTTACTCGGCCAGCAGTTCGCTTTCATTTGACATGCTGTTCTACTATATGAACCTTTTAAGCGTAGGCCTGATCAGCCTTTCCTGTCCGGCACCACCATCCGCACAATCGCGTCGTCCTGCGGGGCCAGGGCGACGAAGCCAGCCCGCGCGAGCGCCCGACGCGCCGCCCAGTTCGTAGCATCGCAACGTGCATAGGGCCTGAGCTGCGGCCAGCAGCGACGCGCCTCAGCCTTCAGTAGCGCGCACAGCAATGCGCCCAGACCGACTCCACGTAGCGGTGCCGCCAGCGCGAAGAGCGAGTTCGACCTCCGGCAGTGCCGGCTGCGGTGCCAAGCTCGCATAACCAGCCGGTTCGCCGTCTTCGAGCACCACCCACGACTGGCCCAACTGCTTGAGCCGGCGGTCTATGAACGACTGCACGTCGCGCAGCGAACCACCGAACGGCAGCCGCGCCAGGCGGCGCGTGGCCTCGTCGTCGAGCATCAACGCCAGCGTAAAGGCGTCGTCGCCATGCAGCGGACGCAGCGTCACCGCAGTCAGGCCGCTCACTGGTTCGTGGTGGCGCTGGCAGGGGACTTGGCCAGGTTCTGGCTTGCTCGCAGCCGCGCCAGCGCATTGCGAAAGCCCGCTTGTAGCGTTGCGATCTGGATCGGAGTGCCAAGGTTCATTTGGTAACTTTGGCTCGAGCGTGCCCTTCAACGACGGCTTGGTCTCGTTCAGCAAGGAAGCGGCCCCCTTGTTCACGCCGCGTGCGTCCATCAGGTAGACATCAACGATCTTTAACTGGTCGAACGTCAGGTTGCCCGACCAATCGCCGCTCTTCTCGTCGCGCACGTGGAACCACAGTGAGGTGATCCGCTCCTCTTTCTGCAGCTTGCGCAGCATGGGTAGTTCGTCGTTCCAGAAGATGCTGCCCATCGTCAGCCCCTTTGGCAGCCAGACGTGCACGTCGCCCTGCAAGCCCTCGGCATACAGCTTTGACACTCCCCCCAGATCGCAGCGCGGCGCGGTTGCGCTCGTGGAAGTCGTCCAGCAACTCGGTGACCATACCATCCTTGGACTTGGGGCGCTGTGGCGGCAGTCTGAACTTCCTCGCCATTTCGCCCAAGTTCAGATTCCCCAAGCACCTGACCGGAACTGCCGAGCGCGTCTTTGGCCTTTTCTTGGCCAATTTTCTCGTCGCTCCAGAACGCGCCGGTCTTTGGCACCCTGATGTCGAGCGTTTCCTTGAGTTCACGCGCGAGGTCGAGCATAAAGTCCGAATTCCGGAAGGCGATCGCACTGTTGGCGCGACCGATCATCACCTTGACCCACTCTTCGGTGAAGACCCCGGGCTTCTTCCCCTTGTTCTCCTGAACGATCTGGCGCAGCACCTACTCGATCTTCTCGATTGCGTCGCGGTCGCACACTGAGGCGATCGTCGGCGTGGCACCGCTGACTTGCGGAACGTTCAGCGACGTTACCATCAGGGTCGATTGCAACTGCGGCGGTGGGGATGACTGCTGTGTGGATGAAATCGCTCGGACTGTCTTTTTCCATGGCTGCATCCTCGGCAGCTTGGCGGCACGGGATGTTGCGCTGTGCGCGCCCGCATGGCAAGCGCGCACCAGTTGATCATGCCAGGCGCGACACTCGTAACGATCCTTTCGCTCGTCACATCGGCTATCCCGTCGTGACGGGTGGCTTGGAATCCGAACACGTCGCTCACGAGAGGCATCCCTTTGGACGACAGGCGGTTTCTCCTAGGACTTCGATGAGATGCACGCAGGGGACTCGCCGCGGGAGCTGTCTTCAGGCAGAGGTCAAAATTCAAATCTTCTCAGGCGCAACGTGCGACGCTTGTAACCCTTTGATTTACCGTTTTTCCACATCTGCTACCGGACGAAACTGAAAATCCTTAGGCATTTGCCGCGCGATGTTCGTCGCGGGCAGCCAGACGACACTTAACGCGCCAATCGGAGTTTAGCGCCGCGATTCCAAGTCCTATGATCAAATCTGGCCAGGCCGATGCCCACATGAACGCTGTCGCCAGACCGGCCGCGATCATGGCAACATTGGCGAACGTATCATTGCGCGCTGACAGAGATCTTCCTGGTCATCATCGGTGTCGCTGAGATCAGTGTCAGTGTGCGACCACCCCGGGATCGTTCAACAAAAATTGAGCCACCATCCTTGTGGCTCCGGGCTTCCTGCGTGGCCAGTGAAAGCAGTGAAAGGGCTCCTAGACCCACCTCCCTGTTAAGCCCCAGCCATTCGTCGGCAGCGACTTCACCTTGCATACCGGCTCCGAAAACAGTGAAGCGCACGGGGCAGGACGCCGACAACGAATGGCAGGAAACTTGATCGGACCATTCGCCAGCCAAACTGTCCTCATGGCCTGACACGCTTACTCTACCTGCAACACGTCCAGATCAATGTCGTCATAGCCGTTGCCATCGGCGTTGCGCACCATGAGTTTCAGGGTTTCGCCTTCCCGAAACGCCCCACCAATCGCGGGGGGCAGGCGGAACAAAAGCATAGCCCGCTCAGAGGCGGTGGAGCCGACACCCCGACCGTAGACATATGCTTCGCTGACAGGCTGGCCCTTTATTTCGCCTTGGCTCGTCCGAAACGCAAAGACAATGTTGCTCTCCTCCGGGATCCGTCGGAGCCAGACGCGCAGAACTCCATCTTCTGCAGCAGCGCGGGTAAGCCTGATGTTCATGGCGGTACAGCACCGGCAGCTTACAAGACGGGAGGGCATAACGCCATAGTCACGACATATGGCTATTTCTTAGCGAACGTCCTGAGTGCGCAGCCATCATACTTAATGGTCGCAGGCTCAACGACCCTTCCCTCGCCATCCAAAACCAGCAGGTAGAGCTTCAAGTCGTCCACCGACTTCTTGCGCCCAATGAAGCGTCGCAAGCCTCGAGTCAGGTCCATCACGTAGCGGGTATGCTCGTATCGAAGCGGGTGTTTCGGACGAAGATCGTAGTCGTCGCGGACGGCGAGTGCCGGATTGCAGTGACCGCGCGCGCCATGACACTCGCCATGACCGAACAGGACCAAACGGCCAGAATAGCTCGGATCCTCGTAGCCGGTCGAGGCATCGCAGTTCGGGTTATCGACATACGCGCGGATTTCGTAACTCGTCTTCGGCGGGTGCAAGCGTAGAAAGTCGAGTTGCGCCCGCACAAAGCCACCCTCAACATTGCCGAAACTGAATTCTTTTGCCGGGTTCGCGGCTGCCGAGAGGCTCGCGGCCGACGTTGTGTTCACGGTGCCTGTGGCAGCGATTGCTGCCTCGACAGAGTCCGTCGAATAGATATACTTGAGCGAATTCTCCGCGTCGATCAGATCGCGACCAATACGACCCTCATAGACGATGGTGTCCAGCACATGTTGGGGGACGTTCGCATTCGGATGTAGCGCCTGCCAGTCGAACCATACCCTGTCGACCATGCTGTGATGAAGCCAGAAGATCGGGTCATAGGCTGCCGAGACGATCGAGCGCATGTCACCGATCCCCTGCGGCAAAGGGGAGGCCCCAGTACCCCCGACAACCACATGGACCGTTCCATGAGCTCCGAAGTCAAAATCCTGCTGGAAACTCGTGAAGCTCGGATTGTCCATGAATCGTTCCACATCGTCCTTCAGCCGGTCGATGGTGGCTCGCAACTGGGTCGGGAACCGCTGGGTGAACTCGCTATTCCCTGTCAAGCCTTGGGAATCGCGACGATATAGGCTCTTCGCACGGGCAAGTGGGTTTTGGACCGTCTGACCACTTGCATCCTGGTAGGTTGGATCGTCAACAATTCGAGGAAGCCCGTTGGCGGCATGGGTCGAGGTCTTGAATTGCGTCCAATCCCAGTACGGCAGTGTCAGTTCCAGTCCCTGATCATTCCGCTTCCATTGCAGCGCAGTATTCAGCGCTTTTTCGAATGAATAGACATAGGATCTGTGCCAAGTCAGGAAAACTCGGTCGTCGTCATGGCAAAGGTCCTGATCGTAGCCGTGGCCCCGCGCAAGAGCGATGTATCCACGGCGGTCCCCAATCGCGAGGTCTGAGATCTCATACATCGCGGCAAAGGCGTCACGAAGATCCTGAAGGTCCGCCGCGTTGAGTCTAAGGAGATCGAAACGGATGAGGGGTAGGCCGGCAACCTTCCTGCGGTAGTTGAGTTTTGCAACAGTTTCCATGCGCATCCCCCTAGGTTGCCAGTTTACTACTTAACAAAGAGAGACTAATTATAATTCAATTCTTGACAAGCCGCAATGGGGATTTACCGGCACGAGAATCAAGCGGCCTATACGAAGGCAAACTAAGTTTCATTGGTCGGAACCCTCAGGCCTATACCTGATTCAATTCACCCACATGGGCTAACTCACTAATTTAGCTCGGGACCTTTTTTTGCCCGAATATTCTGAAACTTTTCGGAGCCATGACCTGGAGCATTTCCGGTGAATACTGGATCACTCTGCCGGAGGCCATTTGGCTCAAGGTCGAGGGTTTCGGTGAAGGTCGTGGTGGCGCCACGGCCGAGCCGGAACCCGAAGGATTTGAGCCAAATGGACCCGGCCCGAAGGGTTTGCCGCTGGCGGGCGCCCGCGGCGTCAGGCGGACTTGGCCGTGCCACCAGCACGACCTGCGCCGCCTTCCTGGCGGATCGCCTCGCCATCGGCGAAACAGAGCGATTCAGTATTCACCGGAAATGCTCTAGATCCCGCTATCCAGCGCAAACGATCCAGGCTTCACCTCGCCGGCGCGCCGGTAGGTGCCGATCGTCACCCCGGTGGTGGAGTGCTTCAGGTCAACCAGCTTCAGCGCGCCGGGCAGCGTTCCCTCGCCGAACAGTCGTTTGCCGGGGCCGAGCACGACCGGGAAAACCCACAGCCGGAACTCGTCGATCAGGTCATTTTTCAGCAGGGCCTGGATGAGCTGGCTGCTGCCCTGCAGCAGAAGTTCCGGTCCCTCGCCCTTCTTCAATTCGGCGACCGCCGCGGCGGCGTCGCCGCGCAGCGCCTGCGAATTCTTCCAGGTCAGGGTGCCGGGTGACGAGGTCGCGACATGTTTGACAGCCGAATTGTTGAACTTGTCGGCAACCAGATCGTCGTCGCCGACGCGCGGCCAGTGCGCGGCGAAGATGTCGTAGGTCCGGCGGCCGAGCAAAAGGTCGAAGGGCCTTCTGAAGGCCGCGTCCATGACGGAGCCCATCATTTCGTCCCAATAATGGAACGACCAGCCGCCAAGGGCAAAGCCGCCGTCGGCATCTTCCTCCGGTCCGCCCGGCGCTTGCATGACGCCGTCAAGCGACAGGAACGTTTGGGCAATAACCTCTCTCATGAAGTGACTCCTTTGAGCTGGCGCCGAAAAGCTGTCCGCTTTCGGCAAAGGCGATGCGGACACAAGAATGAGGCCGCGTGATCGGGGTTATTTCAGTTGCCGCCGGCAGGTCGGCGGTTGGAGGCGCCTCTAAGCAGACTTGCGTGGCTTCGCCCATGCTTCGCCTGCTTAGCCTCTTGTTTTGTCGCAGGTCTCTGTCGGAAAACCGTGAGACACTTTTCCGGAACCTGCTTAGGACGCATGAGGCGTCCTGTGCCCGACAGGAGCACCGAAATATTTCCAAGCGCGGCCGGCCCTACCCCGCCTCGCGCATCTGCTCGGCGGCCTGGAGATCGACGGAAACGAGCTGGCTCACCCCCTGCTCGGCCATGGTGACGCCGAACAGCCGGTTCATGCGCGCCATGGTGATCGGGTTGTGGGTGATGATGACGAAGCGCGTATCGGTGGTGCGCGCCATATCGTCCATCAAATTGCAGAAGCGCTCGACATTGTGGTCGTCGAGCGGCGCGTCGACCTCGTCGAGCACGCAGATCGGCGCCGGATTGGTGAGGAACACCGCGAAGATCAGCGCCATTGCCGTCAGCGCCTGCTCGCCGCCCGAAAGCAGCGTCATGGTCTGCGGCTTCTTGCCCGGCGGTCGGGCCAGGATTTCGAGGCCGGCTTCGAGCGGATCGTCGGACTCGACAAGCTGCAAGCTCCGCCGTGCCGCCGCCGAAGAGATGGGTGAACAGCCGCCTGAACTGCTCGTTGACGAGATCGAAGGCGGCGAGCAGCCGCTCGCGCCCCTCCCGGTTGAGGTTCTGAATCGCCTGCCGAGCTTGCGGATAGCCTCCAGCACGTCCTCGCGGTCCGACACGATGGTTTCCAGCCGCTCGGAAAGCTCCTTCTGTTCTTCCTCCGCGCGCAGATTGACGGCACCCAGCCGCTCACGCTCGATCTTCGACCGTTCAAGCTGGCGCTCGACCTCGGCGACGTCCGGCAGGCGGCGCATCGGGAGCGAGCCCGGTCAGGCGCATGACGAGATGCGGCGGCGTGTTCAGAGCCTCGCTGGATGCGCGCCTCGACCTCGCGGCGACGATCGTCGGCCGCCGTCAGCCGCTCCTCGGCCCGGCCGCGCTCCTCGCGCGCGCCGGCCAGGCGCCTGGATGGCAGCCGTCGCGGCCTTGTCCAGCCCGACCTGCTGGTTCTCCGCCTGCAGCAATATGTCGGCGGCCTGCTTGCGCGCCTCGTCGGCCTTGGAAAGTTCCGAAAGCAGCGCGCGGCGGCGTTGCTCTATTTCATCGGGCGCATCGGCTATCTTCAGCCTTTCGGCATCGGCCTCGGCGCGCCGGTCGGTGAGCGAGCCGATCTGCGCGGCAGCGTTTTCAGCCCGGTTCTTCCAGCTCGCGCGCTCGCCGGCGATCGCCGCCAGACGACGGGCGCGCGCGATTCCGTCTCGCGCTGCAGCCCGTCATGGGCGGCGCGTGCCTCGGCTTGAGCCGAACGGTCGCGGGCGACCGCCTGCCCGGCCTGGTCGAGACGCGCCTGCAAGGCCGAAACGTCCGGCGCGGCGCGGCGCCGCTGCATCGCCTCGGCAAGTGCGGCCTCTGCTTCCCTGAGGTCTGAGCCGACCCGGGCCTCGGCCTCGACAAGTGCCGCGCGCCGCGCCGAGAGTTCGCCCGCCGCCCGTTCGGCTCGTGCCAGCGCCTCGCGCGCCTCACCGACGGCGCGCTGGGCGTTGCGCCAGGCGTCACGCGACTGCCTTTCGGTCTCGGCAGTCGCCTTCACCCTCGCTTCGGCTTCCGCAAGAGCGGCTTCCGCCGCCTTGACGTGCTCCGACGCCTGCCGGGCCTCGGTTTCAAGCTCGACAAGCCGGTTCTTCTGCGCCAGCCGCTGCGCGGCCGCCGTCGGCGCATCGGCGCCGGCGACGAAGCCGTCCCAGCGCCACAGCCCGCCCTTGCGGCTCACCAGCCGCTGCCCCGGCTTCAGCCGCGGCTGCAGCAGCGCGCCCTCGGCTTCCTCGACGATGCCGATCTGGGCAAGGCGGCGCGCAAGTTCGGCGGGAGCCTTGACGACGGCAGCGAGGCTGCCGATTCCATCTGGAAGGTCGGGGTCGCCGGCAGAGGCAATGCTCGCGCCCCAATGCGCCGGCGCTCTGGCATCGAGCGGCGCATCAAGGTCCTCGCCGAGTGCCGCGCCAAGCGCCGTTTCGTATCCGCGCTTCACGGCGACCTGTTCCAGCACCGCCGGGAAGCCCCCGCCGCCGCCGGCGTCGAGTATCCTTGCCAGCGTGCTTGCTTCCGTCTCGATGCGGGCAAGGGCGGCGCGCGCCTCCTGCACCGGCGGACGCGCGGCCGATTCGGCGGCGCGCGCCTTGGCTACGGCGGCTTCCGCCCCCGCGGCCTTGCCTTCGGCGGCTTCGGCCACTTCTGTCGCCTCGTCCACCAGAACGCGTTTCTCGGCCGGATCGGCGAGCGCGCCGATCTTTGCGGCGATCTCATTCGCCTCGCGCGAAATCTCCGCGAGCTGCCGAGCGAAACGGTCGCGCCGCTCGGTGCTTTCGCGCAGGCTGCGCTCGATCTGGCCGATCGCGGCGATCGCCTCGGCGCGCTCGGATGTGAGTGCGGCGAGCGCCGCCTCGCTCGCCGCGAGCGCAGAAGAGGCATGCTCGAGCGCGGCCCGCGTTTCGCCTTCACGCGTCTGCCCACCCGCTTCCTCGGCCTTGAGAGCGGCCTCTTCCGCGTCGAGCCGCGCCAGCACGTCGGCATTGTCGCGGACCATTGCTTCTTCGCGCGCGATATCGGCGGCAAGCTGCTCGATCCGGCGTTCGAGTTCGGCCTTGCGGGCGCGAATGCGCTCAGCCTCCTCGTCGAGCTGGGCGCGCGCGATCGACAGGCGCTGGAAGGCGGCCGCGGCGGAAGCCGACCTGTCGCGCAGCGCCGGCAGATGATGGGCGCCGATACCTTGCGCCCTGGCCGCCTCCATCTGGGCGGCGGCTTGCTCGGCCACCCTTGACGTCGCTTGCGCCAGCGCCGACTGAGCCTCGCCTTCCTGCGTCTTCGCCAAGCTCCAGCGCAGATAGAGAAGCGTCGCCTCCGCCTTGCGGATCTCCGCCGACAGGTTCTTGAAGCGCGTCGCCTGCCGCGCCTGTCGCCGCAGACTCTCGATCTGGCTCTGCAATTCGCCGACCACGTCTTCCAGCCGCTCGAGATTCTGCTCGGCGGCGCGCAGCCGAAGTTCCGCCTCATGCCGGCGCGTATGCAGGCCGGAAATGCCGGCGGCCTCCTCAAGCAGCGCGCGCCGCGCCTGGGGCTTGGCCTGGATCAGCTCGCCGATGCGCCCTTGCCCGACCATGGAGGGCGAGCGCGCGCCGGTCGACTGGTCGGCGAACAGAAGCTGCACGTCCCTGGCGCGGGCTTCCTTGCCGTTGATGCGATAGACGGAGCCCGCCTCGCGCTCGATGCGGCGCGACACCTGCAACTCGTCGGCGTCGTTGAAGGGCGAAGGCGCGGTGCGGTCGGCATTGTCGAGAAAAAGCGTGACCTCGGCGGTGTTGCGCGCCGGCCGGGTGCCCGAACCGGAGAAGATCACATCGTCCATGCCGGACGCGCGCATGTTCTTGTAGGAGCTTTCGCCCATGACCCAGCGCAGCGCCTCGACGAGGTTCGACTTGCCGCAGCCATTCGGGCCGACAATGCCGGTCAGGCCCCGCTCGATGACGAATTCGCCGGACTCGACGAAGGATTTGAAGCCGAGAAGGCGGAGCCGATTGAACTTCATGCGCGCCACCCTGCGCGCAAGCCGCAACCATTCCCGGCGCGGCCCAGGCGGAAGATGCGATCAGAGCATGCCGTCGATAATCGCCGACACTTCCTCAACCGACAAGGCTCCCTTGTACTGCTTTCCATTGATGAAGAAGGTCGGCGTCGAGTTCGACCTTGAATTCCTCCGCGCCGCGCGTCCGAACCGACCTGATTTCGTTCAAGAGCTTCTGATCGGTCAAGCAGGCCTCAAAACTCTCCTGTGTAAAGCCGGCAAGTTTCGAGATTTGCAGAAGCGCTGCGCGTGCATCCTTAGCGCCGGCCCAGGATTCCTGCTGCTTGAACAGCACGTCGACCATCGGGAAATAATTGTCCTTCGAGCAGCGGGCAAGCATGAAGCCCGCCTCGGCGCGCGGATCGAACGGAAACTCGCGGAAGATCAGCCGCGCCTTGCCGGCGTCGATGTATTTCGTCTTGAGCTCGGGCAGCGTCTTGTCGTGAAAATGGGCGCAGTGCGGGCAGGTCATCGAGGCATACTCGACGATCGTGACCGGCGCATCGGCCTTGCCGAGGCTCATCTCCGGCAGCGGACCAGCCTCCAGAAGCTTGGCCATATCGATGGTGCCGGCAGGTTCCGGCGCTTTCGCCGCCGGGGCGGCGGGAGCGGGCGTCGAAGACGCGGCGGAGTCGGTGGTGGCAGGCTTCGCGGTGTCAGTGGCTGCAGGTGCCGCGGCCTTCTCCTCGCTGTCGCTGCAAGCAGCCAGCCCGGCGCCGGAGACCAGCACCGCCAGCGACGAAAGGACAGTTCTACGCGACAAGGACCGAAACATGCGAATCACCTGAACAATGGAAAGATGATGGAACTGGAATTGAGGAAAAAGCGAGAGTTGGCGCGAAATAAGACATTAAAGGGCATGAACCAAGAGGTATCGCCCCACAAATATTCACGAAAACGCGAGTTCTGGCGTCAGCGCTGGCGCGATCCGCTCACCGCAGCGCCGAGCCGTCGCAGCGACGCGCGCAGTTCCTCGTCCTCGATCAGCCGCACCTTGCTCTCTATTGCCGCGGCCTCCGCCGGAGAGACCGGACGCGGCACGCGGCGCGGCGCGCGCGCCAGCGGCGCAACCGGCTTCTGGACGATGCGGATGCGGTCGACCGCCCGAAAGCCGAGAAAAGCGTTGATGCGTCCGATCACTTCCCCGGTCTCGTGCTGCAGATGCAGCGCGGCAAGACCCTCGCACGCCACCACGAGGACCGCGGAACGAAACGGTTCGTCGCCGCCGGCACGGCGCGGCCATTGCAGCTTTTCCGGACGCGATTTCGCGGCAATGCGCGGGCCGACGATCTCCTCCCAGGACTGAACGAGGCCAACGGAGAGGCCGGCACGCTTGCGCAGCACCGGATCCAGCACCTGCCCCAGGAGGTCGCCTACCGGAACCGGGTTGCTGAACGGCTTTTTCCCTGCCATGTCGGTTCTCCGCCGTTAAAGCATCGCGCCGAAAAGTGGAACCCGGTTTTCGGCAAAAGCGATGCGGAGACAAAAAAGGTCGACCACGCCAGCCTCTAGCCACGTTCCCGTTCGAATGGCAACCGCCAGCAGCGCCAGACCAGCCACCAAGACGCCTGCCGGCAAAATGGCGGCGCGGCTGCTTGCCTGGTACGACGCCCATCATCGCGACCTGCCCTGGCGCGTCACGCCAGCCGAATTCGCCCGTGGTGGGCGGCCGCTACCCTATCACGTCTGGCTGTCGGAAATCATGCTGCAACAGACGACGGTGGAAGCGGTCAAGCCCTATTTTTCCGCCTTTCTCGCCAAATGGCCGGATGTGCAGGCGCTTGCGGCGACACCGGTCGAGGATGTCATGCGGGCCTGGGCCGGGCTCGGCTACTATTCAAGGGCGCGCAACCTTAAAGCCTGCGCGAATCTGGTCGCCGCCCTGCCCGGCGGCTTTCCCGACACAGAGGAAGAATTGCGCGCTTTGCCCGGCATCGGCGCCTATACGGCGGCGGCGATCGCGGCGATCGCCTTCGACCGCCGCGCGGCGGTGGTCGACGGCAATGTCGAGCGCGTTACTGCTCGGCTGTTCGACATCCGGACGCCGCTTCCCGGCGCCAAGCGCGAGATTCGCACGGCGGTCGAAGCCCTGGTGCCTGGCAAACGCCCAGGCGATTTCGCGCAGGCCATGATGGACCTCGGCGCGACAATCTGTACGCCGAAACGGCCGCGCTGCATGCTCTGCCCGTTGCGCGGCGACTGCCGCGCGCTGGCTTCGGGCGATCCCGAATTGTTGCCGCTGCGCGCGCCGAAGGCCGACAGGCCGAAACGCACGGGCGTTGCCTATGTCGCAACGACCGCCGACGGCGCGATCCTGATGCGAACCAGGCCGGAAAAGGGCCTGCTCGGCGGCATGACGGAAGTGCCTAACGCCGGCTGGAGCGAAAAGCGTGGCGGCAGGATCGACCCCGGCCCTCCGTTGCCCGCCGCCTGGCGGCGCGTCGGCGCCGTTGCGCATGTTTTCACGCATTTCGCGCTGGACCTCGAAGTGCTTCGTGCCGACATGGCCGCCGCCGAGCCCTTGCCCGGCCACCGCTGGGTGGCGGCGCATGACGTTCCAGGCGAGGCCCTGCCGAGCGTCATGAAAAAGGCCATCGAGGCCGCGATACCCGGCGCGACCATGAGGCGCCACCCGCACAAGAACTGAGGTTTTAATGAGCACTATCCGCCACATCGTGTTCGATATCGGCAGGGTGCTGGTCCACTACGACCCGGACCTGCCCTTCCGGCGGCTGATACCGGATGCGACGGAGCGCCAGTGGTTTTTCGACAATGTGTGCACGCCGGCCTGGAACATCGAGCAGGATCGCGGCCGCACATGGGAGGATGCCGAGGCGCTGCTGATCGAGGCGCACCCGGCATATGAAGAAAATATCCGCGATTTTCGGCGCTGCTGGCACGAGATGGCGCCGCACGCCTATGAAGACACGGTGGCCGTGTTCAACCGCCTGATCGACAAGGGCCACGATGTCACGCTGCTGACCAACTGGGCGGCCGATACTTTCGTGGAGGCCAGGCATCGCTTCCCGTTCCTCGACCGGGCGCGCGGCATCACCGTTTCCGGCGAGATCGGCATGATCAAGCCGCAGCGCGAAATCTACGACCATCACGCCGCCAGTTTCGGCCTCGATCCGGCCGCTTCGCTTTTCATCGACGACAGCCCGAAGAATGTCGACGGCGCGGTCGCCGCGGGATGGCAGGCGGTGCTGTTCACCGATGCGGCGGCACTCGATAGGGATTTCGAGCGCTTGGGCCTGGACGTCTGACCAGGCGGTGCCCGTTCAGGCTCCCGCCCGCTCCATGCCGAGACGCGCGATACGGCGCAATTCGTCAATCGCGGTCAATCCGCCGGCGCGCTCGTAGTGCCAGAAGCTCCAGCCATTGCAGGCATCGAGGCCTTGCACCTCGGCGCCGATGCGATGAATCGAGCCGACGCGGTCGCCGGCCGCGATCGTGCCGTCGGCGCGCACCTTGGCAACCCAGCGCTTGCGCTGATCGTAGAGGAACATGCCGGGGCGCACGATGCCGGCGTCGATCAGGCTGACGAAAGCCACGCGCGGCTCGGCGCGCTTGCCGGACAATATCGACAGGTCGGCGGCCGGCAGCGCCGTGACCGCGTCGATGCGCTCACGCGCGGCATCGATATAGGCCTGCTCCCGCTCAATGCCGACAAAGTGACGGCCGAGGCGTTTTGCCACCGCGCCCGTCGTGCCCGAGCCGAAAAAAGGGTCCAGCACGATGTCGCCGGGTTTGGTCGAAGCCAGCAGGATTCGCGCCAGCAGTGCCTCCGGTTTCTGGGTCGGATGCAGCTTTCCGCCCTTCTCGTCCTTCAGCCGCTCGCCTCCGGTGCAGATCGGAAACAGCCAGTCCGAGCGCATCTGAACATCGTCATTGGCCGCCTTCAGCGCATCGTAGTTGAAAGTGTAGCCCTTGGCGGACGCGTCGCGTGATGCCCAGATCAGCGTCTCGTGGGCGTTCTGGAAACGGCGGCCGCGAAAATTCGGCATCGGATTGGTCTTGCGCCAGACGACGTCGTTGAGGATCCAGTAGCCGAGGTCCTGCATGGTCGCGCCGACCCGAAAGATGTTGTGGTAGGAGCCGATCACCCAGATCGTGCCGGACGGTTTCAGCACACGGCGGGCAGCAAGCAGCCAGGCCCGGGTGAAGGCGTCGTAGGCGGCGAAACTCTCGAAACGGTCCCAGTCATTGTCGACCGCATCGACCTTGGACTGGTCGGGACGGTGAAGATCGCCGTTGAGCTGGAGATTGTAGGGCGGGTCGGCGAAGATCGCGTCGATGGATTTTCCGGGAAGCCGCTCGAGCGCCGCGACGCAATCGCCCTTGATGATCGTATCCCGAAAGGAAGCTTCGGACGGCTGGATAGACGAGGCGGCAAGGGACTTCAAAGCTTGCATGCTTACACCCGGAAACGCGGAACTGTTACTTGCCTTTATGGTTACTGTTTCGCGTAAATTTTTAATGAAGCGACAGCCCTGACGGCCGAACCGTCAGGACAGCGATTTGCCGATTGCCGGCGCTTGGTGTATGCGGCGCGGGCAGGCGCTGTCCGCGCAAGTCCCTCCCTCACCGTCCCGGACGTCATGACCCAGCCAGACCTTGTTATTTTCGATTTCGACGGAACCCTTGTCGATTCCGAGATCCTCGCCGCCCAAGTGGAGGCCGACCTGCTCACCAGGTCGGGTTTTCCGATCACCGGCGAGGAGATAAGCGGCCGTTACGCGGGTCTTACCTTCAAGGACATCATGCTGAGGATCGAGGAGGAATCACGCGTCCCCTTCAAGGCCTCGCTCATCGACGAGGCGGAGGTGCTGGTCGACCGCCGCCTGCGCGCCGAGGTTCGCCTGATCGAGGGCGCGAAGGCGGCCGTCGCCATGATCGATACGCAAAAATGCATCTGCTCCAACTCGCGCAGCGAGCGCATCCGCTTCATGATGGAAACGACCGGCATCGACCGGCTGTTCGGCAAGGACGACGTGTTTTCGTCGCTCGACACGCCGAGCGGAAAGCCCAAGCCCGCGCCCGACGTCTTCCTGCATGCCGCCGGTCACTACCGCGCCGACCCCGCCAGAATCCTTCGTCATCGAGGATTCGGTCCACGGCATTCACGGCGCCAGGGCCGCCGGCATGCGCGTCATCGGCTTCACCGGCGCGGCCCATTCCTATCCCGGCCATGCCGATATGCTGACCGAAGCAGGCGCGGAAACCGTCATCCGGCGCTGGTCGGACTTTGCCGGCGTCGTCGCCGCCCTGTCGGAATGGTCCGAGGTTTGACGTGGTTGTCGCGGCGCGGCTACTGGGCCGCGGCCGCCTTCGGGGCCGGGCCCTCGTCAAAGCCGGCGAACACCTGGATGCCGCGCTCCCTGGGATCGGGAATTCTGACATTCGGATCGTTCACCACGAACTGTGTCGCGACCGCGGCACCCCCAAGGGAAACCGGATGTTTTTGGAGTTTCGAATAGAGCACGGTGTCTTCCCGCAGCACCACGACCCGGATCGGCATCGTGACCGACCGTGGCGCGCCGGCCGGTCCGGGAACAACGCGCCCGGCGACCGCGACGTTGATTGTCAGATTGCCTCCGGAGCGCGAACAGGCGCGCGTCACCTCGGTGATGGAAGCCTGGTATTGCAGCTTGCTCGGATCATCCTGCCCCCCCTTGGCGTAGGCGCTGAAGAAGGCGGTTCCCTCGCGCAGCGTGACCGGCGGGCAATAGCCGCGCAATTCGCTCTCCAGAACCTTGCCTTGCGCCGCCGCGCCGCCGCTTGCCAGGGTAGCGCCGCCGTCGCCGGACTGGCAGCCGGCGACGGCCAGGATAAAGCCGGAAAAGACAAGTCCCGGCAAATTGTGTCGATTAGCCAAACCAAACTCCCTATGCCCTTCCCGCCCACAAAGAAGTTGCTCTATAGCAACCCGGCGTCGCGAATGCGACAAGCGACGCGACAATTTGCACAAACCGGACTTGCGTCGGCCAGCCTTGCGGGACCCTAGCACGATGAAATATGTCAGCACGCGCGGCACTGCCCCTTCCCTCGGCTTCTCCGACACGGTTCTCACCGGCCTGGCGCGCGACGGCGGGCTCTACATTCCCGACGAGTGGCCCGAATTCTCGCCCGCCGAAATCCGCGGCCTGCGCGGACTGCCCTACGCCGAAATGGCGATCCGCCTGCTGACGCCCTTTCTCGGCGGCGACATCGACCGGCCCTCCTTCGAAAGGATCGTCCGCGACGCCTATTCGAGCTTCCGCCACGACGCCGTCTGCCCGCTCGTGCAAACCGGCGGCAACACATTCGTCCTCGAACTGTTCCATGGCCCGACGCTCGCCTTCAAGGACGTGGCGATGCAGCTTATCGGTCGGCTCATGGACCACATTCTCGCCGAGCGCGGCGAGCGCGCCACCATTGCGGCCGCCACCTCCGGCGATACGGGCGGCGCGGCGATCGAGGCCTTCGCAGGCCGCGAGCGCACGGATATCTTCGTGCTGTTCCCCCATGGCCGGGTCTCGCCCGTGCAGCAGCGCCAGATGACGACCTCCAAGGCAGGCAATGTGCACGCGCTGTCGATCGACGGCAATTTCGACGACTGCCAGGGCCTGGTGAAGGACATGTTCAACGACCACCGCTTTCGCGACGGCGTGTCGCTGTCCGGCGTCAACTCCATAAACTTCGCGCGCATCATGGCGCAGACCGTCTACTATTTCTCATCGGCGCTCTCGCTCGGCGCGCCGGACCGGCCCGTATCCTTCACCGTGCCGACCGGCAATTTCGGCGACATCTTCGCCGGCTACGCCGCCAAGCGCATGGGACTGCCGATCGACCGGCTGGTCATCGCCACCAACGACAACGACATTCTGGCGCGTACGCTCTCTTCGGGCGAATACCGCACGCGCGAAGTCGTCGCCACCACCTCGCCGTCGATGGACATCCAGGTCTCCTCCAACTTCGAGCGCCTGCTCTTCGAGGCGTCAGGCCGCGACAGCACCGAGGTCGCCCGCTGCATGAACGGGCTGAAACAGTCCGGCGGCTTCACGATCGATGCGCCGACGCTGTCCGCGATCCGTGCCGATTTCGACGCCGACAGGGCTTCGATGGACGAGACCGCCGAGACCATCCGGCGAACGCTGAAAGGCAGCGGCTACCTGCTCGACCCGCACACGGCGACGGCCGTGCATGTGGCGTCCAGGCATCAACGCGGCAGCCCGATGATCGTTCTCGGCACGGCTCATCCGGCGAAGTTTCCCGACGCCGTCCATGCCGCGTCCGGAGTCCGGCCGGCCCTGCCGGATTGGCTGGGCGGGTTGATGAATGCCGAAGAAAAGTACACTGTGCTTCCCTCCGACCTGAAAATGGTGGAAGATCATATTAGCCGACATGCACGAGCGGCGCGCCAGGGAGTCTGACCTAGATGGGTGTTGAGGTAAGCCGTCTGTCGAACGGCCTGACAGTCGCGTCCGAAACCCTGCCCAGCATCGAGACCGTCGCCCTTGGCGTGTGGGTCCGGTCCGGCGCGCGCAACGAGCGTGACGATGAACACGGCATGGCGCACCTTCTGGAGCACATGGCCTTCAAGGGCACGGGCAGCCGCACCGCCTTCCAGATCGCGTCGGATATCGAGAATGTGGGCGGCGAGATCAACGCCGCCACCAGCGTCGAGACCACCTCCTTCTATGCGCGCGTGCTCAGCGGCGACGTTCCGCTCGCCATCGATATTCTCGCCGATATCCTCCAGGATTCGACCTTCGATCCCGGCGAACTCGAACGCGAGCAGCACGTCATCCTTCAGGAGATCGGCGCGGCCCACGACACGCCGGACGACATCGTTTTCGACAAGTTCACCGAGGCGGCCTACAGCCGGCAGACGATCGGCCGCTCCATCCTCGGAACTCCCGACACGGTGCGCTCCTTCACCTCCAGCCAGCTCCATGCCTTCATGGAGCGGCAATATGGCGCGGAGGACATGGTCGTCGTGGCGGCCGGCGATGTAAATCACGACAGTATCGTTCGCGAGGTGGAACGCAAGCTCGGCGGCTTTCGCGCCAAGGCGCGCGGGCTTGCACCGCAGGCCGCGCAATATGTCGGCGGCGACTTCCGCGAGGAACGCGACCTGATGGATGCTCAGATCGTGCTGGGTTTCGAGGGTCGGGCCTATCACGTGCGCGACTTCTACGCCTCGCAGGTCCTGTCGATGATTCTGGGCGGCGGCATGTCGTCCCGCCTCTTCCAGGAAGTGCGCGAGAAGCGCGGCCTGTGCTACTCGGTCTATGCTTTCCACTGGGGATTTTCGGATACCGGCGTGTTCGGCGTCCACGCCGCGACCGGCCAGGAAGACATCGCCGAGCTGGTGCCGGTCATGATCGAGGAACTCAGGAGGACCGGCGACCGGATCGACCAGTCCGAACTCGATCGCGCGCGGGCGCAGTATCGCGCCGGGCTGATCATGTCCGCCGAGAGCGCCGCCAGCCGTGCTTCGCAAATAGCGCGCCAGATTCTCCTGTTCGGACGGCCCATCCCCAAGGACGAACTGGTGCAGCGGCTTTCCGCCCTGACCGTCGAGCGGCTTGCGGATCTCTCGGCGCGAATGTTTTCGACGCGACCGACCGTCGCCGGCATCGGACCAATCGGGTCGCTCGCCAAGTATGAATTGATTTGCGACTCGCTCCTCGGGTCCGCCCCGGCTGTTCGCAAGTTGGCGGTCTGACGTTCGGGTGCATGATTGCGCTCCCCTTCTTTCGTCGCGATCTTCCGTCGCTCAAGGGCGAACGGGTCTCATTGCGCATGCCGGTTTCCGGGGACTACCGCGAGTGGGCCACGCTGCGCGCGGAAAGCCGTCTCTTTCTGGAGCGCTGGGAGCCGAAATGGACGAGCGACGAGCTTGACTGGCCTGCGTGGCGCCAGCGGCTCAACCGATATCGCGACGATTTCAGCCAAGGTTCCGGCGCGGCGTTCTTCATTTTCGAGACAACGTCAGGCAAGCTGATCGGCGGCATCACCATCGGCAACATACGCTACGGCGTCTCGCAAAGCGGTCAGATCGGATACTGGATCGGAGAGCCCTTTGCCGGAAAGGGCTATATGCCCGAGGCACTGCGCCTGGTTTCGCGCCACGCTTTCGATGCGCTGCGATTGCACCGCATCGAGGCGGCCTGTATCCCGGAAAACAAGCGATCGATGCGTGTGCTTGAAAAAGCCGGATTCCAGCGCGAGGGACTGTTGCGATCCTATCTGCGAATTAACGGTATCTGGCACGATCACTATCTCTACGCCCTCATCGCGGACGACAAGGGCGCCGCCACCGCGAAGGACTGATATTGCAGCTTTCTCTACGACCTCTTGTCGCGCTCCTCGGCGCGATCCTGATCAGCCTCGCGGCATCGGCGCAAGGCTACGCCATCGAACCTATCAAGATCGCGCGCGACGATGTGGCGCTCGATCTCTCGGGCGCACTGCAGCTCTACCGGAATCAGGGCGAGAACTTTCAGGTCTCCACGGCGCCGGGCCCGGACGGCATCGTCCGCCGCATCGAGGTCGAGGCCAACGACGCCCGCTCCACCGGCGACTGGGGCGTCTTCGCGCTTGCCAACACCACTGACGAGCAGATCGACAGGCTGATCGTGGCGCCGCATTTCAGGCTGGTGCACTCCGGACTGTTCTGGCCCGATCTGGGATCCAGCCGCATCGCAGCGATAACGCCCAGCGAGGGATTCGCGCTGGACAGGCAGGTCAGCGCGGACGCCGACATCTTCCAGGTCACTCTCAACCCGGGCGCGGTCGTTACCTTCATCGCCGAACTGGCGTCCCCGCGATTGCCGCAGGTCTATCTTTGGGCCCCGGAAGCCTACAAGGATTCCGTCAACTCCACGACGCTCTATCGCGGCATCGTCATCGGCATCGCCGGCCTGCTGGCACTGTTCCTGACGATCCTGTTCGTCGTCAAGGGAACTTCGATGTTCCCGGCGACGGCCGCGCTGTCCTGGGCCGTGCTGGCCTATATCTGCGTCGACTTCGGCTTCGTCAACGAAGTGGTCGAGATAACGCCGGCGAACCAGCAGATCTGGCGCGCCGGCACCGAGGTGTCGCTGGCGGCCACCTTCGTCGTGTTCCTGTTCGCCTATCTCAATCTCAACCGCTGGCATGGCCATTTCAGCTACGGCGCATTGCTGTGGATCGCCGGCCTCGGTTTGATCGCCGGCGTCGCCGTCGTCGACCCGGCGGTCGCCGCCGGCACGGCGCGCGTTTCCTTCGCCGCCACGGCCGTCGTCGGCCTCGGGCTTATCATCCTCCTCGGGTTCCGTGGCTACGATCGAGCGATCATGCTGGTGCCCAGTTGGGTGATGGTCCTTGCCTGGCTGACCGCCGCCTGGATGGCGATCACCGGCATCCTCAACAACGACATCGTCCAGCCGGCGCTCGGCGGCGGCCTGGTGCTGATCATCCTTCTCATCGGCTTCACGGTCATCCAGCACGCCTTCGCCGGCGGGGCGCTGCATCAGGGACTTTTCAGCGACCTCGAGCGACAGGCCCTGGCCGTCGTGGGGTCCGGCGATGTCGTCTGGGATTGGGACGTGCTGCGCGACCGCGTGACGACCCGGCCGGACATCAGCGTGCAACTCGGCCTGTCGCCAAACAGTCTCGGCGGGCCGGCCCGCAACTGGCTGCCGGTCCTGCACGCGGATGACCGCGACAGTTTTCGCACGACGCTGGACGTCGTCCTCGAACACCGCCGCGGGCGCATCACGCAGAGTTTCCGGCTGCGCGGCGCCGACGGCCACTATCACTGGTTCTCGCTCAAGGCGCGGCCGGTTGTCGGATCGGACGGCGAGGTGATCCGTTGCGTCGGCACGCTTGTCGACATCACGGAGCAGAAGAAGTCGGAAGAGCGGCTGCTGCAGGACGCCGTGCACGACAATCTGACCGGCCTGCCCAACCGCGAACTGTTCCTGACGCGCCTCGAAACGGTGATTTCAATCGCCAGGACCGAGGAATTGGTGCGCCCGACCGTGATCGTCATCGATATCGACCGGTTCAAGCAGGTCAATGACGGGCTCGGCATCTCCGCCGGCGACACGATCCTGCTCACGATTGCGCGCCGCCTCCACCGTCTGCTGAAGCCCGCGGATGCGCTGTCCCGCTTCTCGGGCGATCAGTTCGCCCTCATGCTTGTTTCCGAGCAGGACCCTGCCCGGATCGCCGCTTTCTGCGATGCCATCAAGCAGGCGATCCGCTCGCCCGTCAATTTCGCCAAGCGCGAGATCATCCTGACGGCGTCCATCGGCCTCGTCACCTGGACCACGGCGCAAGGCGCTGCACCGGACATGGTCAAGGACGCCGAACTGGCCATGCAGCAGGCCAAGCGCTTCGGCGGGGACCGCATCGAGCCCTTCCGTCCGGCTTTCCGCTCGGTAGGCACCGACCGCCTGCAGATCGAATCCGATCTTCACCGCGCCATCGACCGCAATGAACTGACGCTCGCCTACCAGCCCATCGTCCGGCTTGAGGACCGGTCGGTCGCGGGCTTCGAAGCCCTGCTGAGATGGGAACACCCCAGGCGCGGCGCCATTCCGCCGTCGGACTTCATTCCGATCGCCGAAAACAACGGGCTGATCGTCCAGCTCGGGCTGTTTGCGATGCAGCAGGCGGCCGAAGACCTCGCATCCTGGCAGACGCAGATCGGGGAGACGCCGCTTTCGGTGTCCGTCAACCTGTCAAGCCGCCAGTTGCTGCGCCGCGACCTCGTCAGCGATGTGCGTTCGGTGGTGGCGCGCGCCAACATCAAGCCCATCTGCTTCCGCCTGGAGCTCACCGAGTCGCTGGTCATGGACAATCCGGAACAGAGTGCTCACGTTCTCGGCAAGCTGAAAAAGCTGGGCATCGGCCTTTCGATCGACGATTTCGGCACCGGCTACTCCTCGCTGTCCTACCTGACCCGCTTTCCTTTCGACACGATCAAGATCGACAAGAGCTTCCTCGACGACGACTCGCCGAAACGCACGGTCCTGTTGAAATCGATGGTCCACATGGCGCACGAGCTTGGAATGTCGGTGGTCGCCGAGGGCATTTCGGACGAACGCGACGCGCTCGAACTGCGGCAGATGGGCTGCGAGTATGTGCAGAGCTATATGTACGGCGCGCCCATGTCCGCCGACCAGGCGCTCAAGATGCTGAAGGAGCAGTATCCCGCCGTTCAGGCGTGACCGGCGACCGGACTGAGATGGGCAAGGTCGATCCCGAGCGAGGCGATCACCCGGTCGTACTTGCGCTCCATGTCGGCGTCGAACAGCAGATCCGGCAAGGCCGGGCAGGTGAGCCAGCCGTTCTCCTGAATCTCTTTTTCGAGCTGGCCGGCGCCCCAGCCAGAATATCCGAGCGCCATCAGAGCCTTGCTGGGCCCCCTGCCCTTGGAGATGGCCCGCAATATGTCGATCGTCGCGGTCAGGCAGATGTCCGGCGAAACCGGCAAGGAGGATTCCACGCGATAGTCGCCGCTGTGCAGGACGAAGCCACGGCTGCGGTCGACCGGCCCGCCATTGCGCACCACGAAGTTGCGCGCCGAGTCGGGCAGCCGTATGGCCTCCTTCTCGTCCAGTATGCCGAGTTGAACCAGAAGATCGGGAAACAGCATCTGCTGCGCCTGATTGATGATCAGGCCCATTGCCCCTTCCTCGCTATGGGCGCAGATATAGATAACCGATCGCGCAAATCGGTCGTCCTTCATCCCCGGCATGGCGATCAGAAAGTGCCCGTCGAGAAATCCGCGCTTCGAGGCCGATGCTTTGCGCTTCAGGATATCCATGTCCCAAAGTAACGTTTTTTTTGTTCGCTTGAAAGACGGCTTTGCATCCCCGCCGCTACGGGGAGGTTTGCGGCGCCGCCCTCCCCTTCGTCGCGCAAAGGACGCGGTAATACCTTGGATTTCCGCCGCTTGCTTCCGAGAATCGGCTTTGATTTCCAGGCCTATGCGCAGGCCTCACGCAAAAATGAGTGCCCGCGTCGCCGTTCGGCGTTGCAAATCCATGCCCGGCTCGGCAAACCACCGCCCATGAGGATTGCCCATGTCATTCTCGCGTCGGCCGCTGTCTCAACGCTGCTTTGCGGCGAAGCGCTTGCTTCATCCAGCCCATGGATCAATGTCGAAGGCGGGCGGGTGAGACTGGTAACCAGCGGCGAACCCGATGCGGCCGGGCGCCTGCTCGGGGTCCTTGACGTTCAGCTCGCGCCGGGCTGGAAAACCTACTGGCGCGACCCGGGCGCCTCCGGTGTCCCGCCAATCATCGACGTTTCGACCAGCAGGAACATCAGGAGTGCCGTGCTCGACTTTCCGGCGCCCGAGCGTCACGATCCGGGCAACTTTTCCTGGGCGGGCTATAGCCGCCCGGTCAGCCTGCCGGTGACCTTCCAATTCGAAACGCCCGGCAAGCCGGCATCGGTCGATGCCACCATCTTTCTGGGCATTTGCGAGACGATCTGCGTTCCCGTGAAGGCTTCCCTGGTACTCGATCCGACCAGTGACCCGGACAATCCGGCGGACGTCGCGCTGGTCGCCTCGGCACACGCGGCGCTTCCGGCCAAGGCGCATCCAGGCTTCGGCGTCCGGACGGTTGGCACCGAAGCCGGAAAGCTCGTTGTCGAGGCGAATTTCCCCGGCAGTTCCGAAGCGGCGGATCTCTTCATCGCGGCGGACGGCGGCTACTTCTTCGAGGAGCCGCAACGATCGCAAAAGGACGGCCGGACCTTCTTCACGATCAACATGACACGCCCCGCGACAAAGCCCGCGTCGGGCGACGGCCTGCACTATACGCTGGTGACCGGGGTTGGCGCGGTGAGCGGCATTCTTCCCTACTTCTGAGCGCGTACCGATTGCGAGGCGCCGCGATTGCGCGTAATCGACCGTGCATTCCCGCAAGCGAGGACAGAGGAACCATGACGATAGCCGTTGGCGACAAGCTTCCCGAAGGCAGTTTCAAGGTATTGACCGCCGACGGCGCCAAGACTTTGACCACCACCGAAATTTTCTCCGGCAAGAAGGTTGTGCTGTTCGCCGTTCCCGGCGCCTTCACGCCGACTTGCAGCAACAACCATCTGCCGGGCTATCTCGAAAATCGTGAAGCGATTCTGTCGCGGGGGGTCGATACGATCGCGGTGGTTGCGGTCAACGACCATCACGTCATGGCGGCTTGGGCGCGCTTCACCGGCGGCGAGAACAAGATCCTCTACCTCGCGGACGGGAACGGGGATTTCGTCAAGGCCCTCGGCCTCGACATGGATCTGAGCGTAGGCGGGCTGGGCCTGCGCTCCAAGCGCTTCTCGATGATCGTCGACGACGGCAAGGTTGCGGCGCTGAATATCGAGGATGTGCCCGGCCAGGCCGTAACGTCCGGCGCATCGAGGCTTCTCGAACAGCTTTGATCGCCTGACTCCTTCAGCGCCGAGATGCATCGGCGCTAACGCGCCTCATGTGGCGTGGCAAACGGGTCTAAGCAGGTTCCGGAAACGTGTCTCACGGTTTTCCGACAGAAACCTGCGACAAAACAAGAGGCTAAGCAGGCGAAGCCTGGGCGAAGCCACGCAAGTCTGCTTAGCGACTTGCCCTCCGGACGGCCATTCGCCAAGGAAGTCGCATGACGGCGAAACAGAAATCCGATAAGGGGCCGCGCCTGGATGAGCTTCTGGTGCGGCGCGGCTTCTTTGCGAGCCGCTCGCGCGCCCGCGACGCGATCGAGCGGGCCACCGTTCGGGTCGGCGGTGTCGTGGCGCGCAAACCGGGCGCCGTTTTCGCCGAGGATGCAGGCATCGAGATCGACGACCCCGCGAGCGCCTATGTTTCGCGCGCCGCGCTGAAGCTGATCGCCGGATTGGACTGGTTCGGCCTCGACCCGGCGGGCAGCATCGCGCTCGACATCGGTGCCTCCACGGGCGGCTTTACGCAGGTGCTGCTTGAGCGCGGGGCCGAAAAGCTGTTCGCGGTCGATGTCGGCCACGATCAGATGGATCAGGCGCTGCGCAGCGATCCTCGCGTCATCCTGCGCGAAGGGGTCAATGCCCGCGCGCTGACGGCCGGCCATCTCGACGGCCAGGCCCCCGCTTTCCTCGTCTGCGACGTGAGCTTCATATCGCTTAAGCTGGCGCTGCCGCCGGCGCTTCATCTCGCCGCGCCGGGGGCGAAAGGCGTGTTCCTGGTCAAGCCGCAGTTCGAAGCGGGGCGGGCGGCGATCGGCAAGGGTGGCATTCTGCGGAATCCCGAAGAGGGCCCGCGTATCGCGGAACAGATCGCGCAATGGCTGGGCACGGTGCCGGGATGGCGGGTGCTGGGCGTCACCGCTTCGCCGATCGAGGGCGGCCACGGCAACCGCGAGTTTCTGCTGGGCGCGATCAAGGAGGGGGCATGACCACGCTTACGATCGATCGCCTCGGCGCGCAGGGCGACGGCGTGGCCGAGACGCAGCGCGGGCCGGTCTACGTACCGTTCGCCTTGCCTTTCGAGCGCGTCGACGCCGCGATCGAGGGCGAACGCGGCACTTTGCTTGCCATTCTGCAGCGCTCGCCGGACCGCGTGGAGCCGGCCTGCCGGCATTTCGGCGATTGCGGCGGCTGCTCGGTCCAGCACCTGGCCGAACCATCCTATCGTGCCTGGAAGCGCGACAAGGTCGCCCAGGCGCTGGCGTCGCGGAAGATAGCGGCCGGCGTTTCGGACTTGCTGCCAGGACAGGCGCGATCACGCCGGCGCGCCGTGATGTCGGCGCGGCGCACCGAAAAAGGCGCGGTCCTCGGCTACAACAGAATGTCCTCGCATACGATCGTCGACATCGACGAATGCCCGGTCGTGTTACCGGATATCGAGGCCGCACTGGCAACATTGCGATCGCTCGCGGCCCTTGTCGGCAACACGCGGGACGCCTTTCACCTGACCGTCACACAGACCATTTCCGGACTCGATGTCGCCATTGCCGGGTGCGGACCGATGCCAGACGCGACCCGGCGGTCCGCCGTCGATTTCGCGGTTCGCGAAAAACTCGCCCGGCTGTCCGTGGACGGCGAGATTGTGATCGAACCGAGGAAGCCGCTGCTCGACTTCGGATCCGCGACGATCGCGCCGCCACCCGGCGGCTTCCTGCAGGCGGTGGCGGCGGTCGAGGAGGTGATGGCCGGCATGGCCGCCGCTCATCTGAAGAGAGCGCGAAGGATCGCCGATCTCTTTGCCGGCGCGGGCGCTTTTGCCCTTCGCCTCGCAAGGGCAGCGGAAGTGCACGCGGTGGAGGCGGACGCCGCTTGCCTGGCCGCGCTTGACCGGGGTTTCCGGGGGGCGACCGGCCTAAGGCGCGTAACCATCGAGAAGCGCGACCTTTTCCGCCGCCCGCTGACCTTCAAGGAACTGAATGCCTTCGACGGCGTGGTCATCGATCCGCCGCGCGCCGGCGCCGAGGACCAGTCGAAGCAGATCGCCAGGTCGAATGTGCCCCTGGTCGCGGCGATCTCCTGCAATCCGGCCACGCTTGCCCGCGACCTGCGCATCCTCGTCGATGGCGGCTATACCGTGACGAACGTCACGCCGGTCGACCAGTTCCTGTGGTCGCCGCATGTCGAGGTGGTGGCGCTTCTCGAAAAGCCGCGGCGGCGGTAGTCCGCCCGCGTCACACCCGCGTGCCGCCGAGCGTCATCTGGTTCATGCGCAAATGCGGCTGGCCGACGCCGACCGGCACGCCCTGACCGGCCTTGCCGCACATGCCGATGCCGGTGTCGAGCTTCATGTCGTTGCCGACCATGGAAACGCGGTGCATGGCGTCCGGGCCGTTGCCGATCAGCATGGCGCCCTTGATCGGCTGGGTCACTTTGCCGTCCTCGATCATATAGGCCTCGGTGCAGCCGAAGACGAATTTGCCGGACGTGATGTCGACCTGGCCGCCGCCGAAGGAGACCGCGTAGACGCCCTTCTTCACCGAGGCGATGATCTCTTCGGGCGTAAGCTCGCCGGCCGTCATGTAGGTGTTGGTCATGCGCGGCATCGGCTGATGCCCGTAGGACTCGCGGCGGCCGTTGCCGGTCGCCTTCATGCCCATCAGCCGGGCGTTCTGCCGGTCCTGCATGTAGCCGACCAGCTTGCCGTCCTCGATCAGCACCGTGCGGTTGGTCGGCGTGCCCTCGTCATCGACCGTGAGGGAGCCGCGCCGCTCGGCGATCGTGCCGTCATCGACCACGGTGACGCCCTTGGCGGCCACCTGCTGACCCATCAGGCCGGCAAAGGCCGAGGTCTTCTTGCGGTTGAAGTCGCCTTCCAGTCCGTGGCCGACAGCCTCGTGCAGCATCACGCCCGGCCAGCCCGAGGACAGCACGATGTCGAAGGTTCCGGCCGGCGCGGGTATGGCCTCCAGATTGACCAGCGCCTGGCGCAGAGCCTCCGTCGCGGCGTGCCTCCAACTGTCCTCGACCAGGAACTCGCCAAAGCCTTTTCTGCCGCCCATGCCGTAGGAACCGGATTCCTGCCGGTCCCCGTCGCCGACCACGACCGCGACATTCATGCGCACCAGCGGGCGCACGTCGCGCACCATCTGCCCGTCGGCGCGCACGATCTCGACCTGCTGCCAGGAGGAGACCAGCGAGGCGGTGACCTGGCGCACGCGCGGATCCTCGGCGCGCAACCAGGCGTCGATTTCCTGCAGCAGTTTCGCCTTGCCCTCGAAGGATGGCGATCCGGTCGGGTTCTCTTCACCATAGAGGTGGCGGTTGGTGCGCGCGGGCGCTTCAGCCAGCGTGCCCGAATATCCGGCCTTCACCGCCGAAACGGCATCGGCGGCGCGCAGAAGAGCATCCTGGGAAAGCTCGCTCGAATGCGCGTAGCCGGTCGCCTCCCCGGCAATGGCACGCAGTCCAAACCCCTGCTCGGTGTTGAAATTCGCCGTCTTCAGCCGGCCATTGTCGAACATCAGCGCCTCGCTCTCGCTGTATTCGAGGAACAGCTCGCCGTCGTCGGCACCCTGGACTGTCTCGGCCACGATCGAGCGGACCTTGTCCTCATCGCAGTCGAATCGCTTGAGCAGGCTGTCTTGCATGGCAGTGTTCCGAATTGGGATGGCCGTCGAAGGCGATTGCTTTGCCCCAAGATAGGGGAAGGGTCACGCAATTCCCACAAGCAGGGCAAATTTTCCAAGGGCTCGCCAGCGGCGAAATGCCTGCAGGCTTTCGGAAACATGCCCCTAATCAGGGCAGGGCGGCGAAACCCTCGCCGAAGCCGCCGAGGTCTACCGGAATGCCGATGCCTTCCTCCGGCGTCTGGAAGACGATGAAGGTGGCCGATTTGCCGGTCTTCAAGGTGTCGAGAAGCGGCTTTTCCAGGATCACCTCGGCATAGCAGCCATCGCTGAAGCAGCGGACAAAATAGGCGCGGCCAATGTCCTTGCCGTCGACATTGAGGCCGAGGCCGTTGGGCAGCAGTACGCCGAGAGGCGCGAGCACGCGAAGAATCTCGGCCTTGTTGTCTGCCGTGCGCAGTATCACGACCGACAAGCCCAATTCCGGCCGGTCCTCGGCGACAACATTCTGCATCATGACGCATTGCTCGGCGGTCGCGCCAGCCGGCGTATCGCAGATGATCGACCACGCTCCGTGGCTCGCGCGCACCTTGCCGGTCTGTTGCGCGGCGGCAGGCAGGGCGGAAGCGAGAAGTACGACGCCGAAAAGGCTCGCCAGGACTTTCGAAAGGCCGGGTCTCATGGAGGCTCCGTTGCGAATCAAGGCGCTTTCCGCCGCAATCATGGCAACTATAGGACAAGTGCCCGTCCGGACCAGACGCGGCGGCCGATTTGAACGGCTTTTGGCGCGCGAAGCGCCATGGCGTCGCGGCGCCCATACCGCCGAGATCGAGCTTGCCTGTTGAAAACACGCCGTACGGCCGCGCGCATTACGCGCAAAAATGCCGCATGCCGCCCCACCCTCCTTCCTTGCGGTCGGAAACAGAGTATGGTTTGAACCAGCAAAATGGGCGCACGGGATTTTCTTCCCTGCGGTTCGGCCATGCCGATGCGCGACGGCATCGAAGCGGGAGTGAAGAGGGCGATGAAGAGATTTCTGACCGGCGCCGGCGCTTCGGCGCTCATCCTGGGTTCGGCGGCCGCCTATGCCGACCAGCCGCATCCCTGGCAGATGCGCTTTCAGGAAGCGGCGACGCCGATCATGCAAAAGATCGCCTGGTTCGAGGCCTACACACTCTGGTTCATCATCCCCATCACCCTTCTCGTACTCGCCCTTCTCATCTATTGTATCGTGAAGTTTCGGGCGGACGTGAACTCGACCCCGTCGAGGACCAGCCACAACACGGTCATTGAAATCATCTGGACCGTCGGTCCGGTTGTGATCCTGCTTTTTATAGCCGTTCCTTCCTTCCAGTTGCTTACCGCGCAGTACACGCCGCCCGACGAGCCGACGCTGACCATCAAGGCGACAGGCAACCAGTGGAACTGGGACTACGAATACCAGTTGGAAGAGCCCCTTTCCTTCAATGGGGCCCTCCTGACGGATGCCGACAGGCCGGCCGCCGGCAAGCAGGACCTGGCGAGATATCCGCGCCTGCTGGCGGTGGACAATGAAGTCGTCGTCCCCGTCAACGCCACGGTTCGCGTGCTGGTGACGGCCGCGGATGTCCTTCACGCTTTCGCGATGCCGGCCTTCGGAGTCAAGGTCGATGCCGTTCCGGGCCGGATCAACGAGACCTGGTTCAAAGCGTTCAAGGAAGGCCTGTTTTACGGCCAGTGCTCCGAACTGTGCGGCAAGGACCATGCCTATATGCCGATCGCGATAAGGGTCGTCTCGGAGGCTCAGTACAATAATTGGTTGACGGCAGCCCGGACCGACCTTCCGGCCGCCAACAAGGCGCTGATGGCGGCCGTGGAAGGTGCATCGCCGGTCAAGGTCGCGGGCAACTGAGGCGGTTTGCGGCAAGTACCAGGAATCAGGGAACGGAGCGGAATATGGCAGGCGCTGCAGCTTACGACGACCATCACGATCACAGGCCGCGCGGCTGGGTTCGCTGGGTCTATTCGACCAACCACAAGGACATCGGCACGCTCTACCTGATCTTCGCGATCTGCGCGGGCATCATCGGCGGCTTCCTGTCGGTGATGATGCGCTGGGAACTCGCGGAGCCGGGCATCCAGATTTTCACCGGCCTGGCGCAGATGGTCTACGGCCTGGAAGGTGATGCGGCCATCGACGGCGGCAAGCACATGTTCAACGTGTTCACGACCGGTCACGCCCTGATCATGATCTTCTTCATGGTCATGCCGGCCCTGATCGGCGGCTTCGCCAACTGGATGGTGCCGATCATGATCGGCGCCCCGGACATGGCGTTTCCGCGCATGAACAACATCTCCTTCTGGCTCCTGCCGCCGGCCTTCACCCTGCTGCTGCTGTCGATGTTCGTGCCGGGCCCGACCGGCGGATACGGCGTCGGCGGCGGCTGGACCATCTATCCGCCGCTTTCGACCTCCGGTCAGCCCGGACCGGCCATGGACCTGGCCATTCTGTCGCTGCATGTCGCCGGCGCTTCGTCCATTCTCGGCGCCATCAATTTCATCACCACCATCTTCAACATGCGCGCGCCGGGCATGACGCTGCACAAGATGCCGCTGTTTGCCTGGTCGGTTCTGATCACGGCCTTTCTGCTGCTCCTTTCGCTCCCGGTTCTGGCCGGCGGCATCACCATGCTGCTCACCGACCGCAACTTCGGCACGACCTTCTTCGCGCCCGAGGGCGGCGGCGACCCGATCCTGTTCCAGCACCTGTTCTGGTTCTTCGGTCACCCCGAGGTCTACATCCTGATCCTGCCCGCATTCGGCATCGTCAGCCACATCGTATCGACCTTCTCGCGCAAGCCCGTCTTCGGCTATCTCGGCATGGCCTACGCCATGGTGGCGATCGGCGCGGTCGGCTTCGTGGTGTGGGCTCACCATATGTACACGACCGGCATCTCGCTTGACGCGCAGCGCTACTTCGTCTTCGCCACGATGGTCATCGCGGTGCCGACGGGCGTGAAGATCTTCTCATGGATCGCCACCATGTGGGGCGGGTCGATCTCGATGCGCACGCCGATGCTGTGGGCGATCGGCTTCATCTTCCTCTTCACCGTCGGCGGCGTCACGGGCGTGCAGCTCGCCAATGCCGGTCTCGACCGCTCGCTGCACGACACTTACTACGTGGTTGCGCACTTCCACTATGTTCTGTCGCTGGGCGCGGTGTTCGCCATCTTCGCGGCCTGGTACTACTGGTTCCCGAAAATGACGGGCTACATGTACGCGCCGCTGATCGCCCGCACCCACTTCTGGGTGACGTTCGTCGGCGTCAATCTGGTCTTCTTTCCGCAGCACTTCCTCGGCCTTGCTGGCATGCCGCGCCGCTATATCGACTATCCGGACGCCTATGCGGGCTGGAACATGGTCTCCTCCTATGGTTCCTACATTTCGGCCATCGGCGTGCTGATATTCCTCTACGGGGTCTTCGAGGCTTTCTCGAAGAAGCGCGTTGCCGGCGCCAATCCGTGGGGCGAAGGCGCGACGACGCTGGAGTGGCAGCTTTCCTCGCCGCCGCCCTATCACCAATGGGAGCAACTGCCGCGGATCAAGTGACGGCATCGAAATGACAGACCTCCGCCGGCGATCGGCGGGCGGAGGACAGCCAAACGGAAAGCGAACTTCGTACGCATGGCTTTCGTGAGCAAGACCACCCTGGAGGACGGCGGCGCCGGCATGTCGGAAGCGACGGCCGGTGACTTTTTGGCGCTGCTGAAGCCGCGCGTGATGTCGCTCGTGGTCTTCACCGGCTTTGTCGGACTGGTGGCCGCGCCTGTGACGATCAATCCGGTCATTGCCGTAACCGCCATTCTGTCGATCGCCATCGGCGCCGGTGCCTCGGGCGCGCTCAATATGTGGTACGACGCCGACATCGACGCATTGATGAAGCGGACGGCGGGCCGGCCGGTGCCGGCGGGCCGCGTCAGACCGGGCGAGGCACTCGCCTTCGGGCTGGTCCTTTCGATGCTGTCGGTAATGGCATTGGGCGTGCTGGTGGACTGGCTGGCGGCGTCGCTGCTGGCGTTCACCATCTTCTTCTACGCCGTCGTCTACACGATGTGGCTGAAGCGCTGGACGCCGCAGAACATCGTCATTGGCGGCGCCGCCGGCGCGTTTCCGCCGGTAATCGGCTGGGCCGCCGCAACCGGTTCGGTCAGCGTCGAAAGCCTGGTCCTGTTCCTGATCATCTTCCTGTGGACGCCGCCGCATTTCTGGGCCTTGGCGCTGTTCAAGGCCGACGAATATGGCCGGGCCGGCATACCGATGATGCCGAACGTGGCGGGCGCCGCCTCGACGCGCCGCCAGATCTTCGCCTATTCGGTGGTCGTCGCAATTGTTGGCCTGCTGCCATGGTGGCTGGGCTTTACCGGCGCCGTCTACGGGGCTGTCGCCGCCACGCTCGGCGCGGGCTTCATATGGTATGCCTGGAAAGTGCTGCGCATGAACGACAACGACCGCGCGATGCGGCCCGCGAAAGTTCTGTTTGCGTATTCGTTGCTCTACCTGTTCGCGATCTTCGCCGCATATCTGGCCGACACCGTTGCCGACCGTGCGTTCGGCCTGCCGGGAGTCTAGGGATCATGCAACTCGAGACCGTCAAGCCGACCGAGGCTCAGTTGAAGGCGCGCCGCAGCCGTTCCGTCGCGATCGCGTTGGCGTTGGGCGCCTTCGTCGTCGTCGTCTATGTCGCCAGCATCGTGCGCATGGGCCCGGCCGCCGTAGAGCGGAGTTTCTGAGCATGGACGAGGCGAAGCCGGCCATTGACAGGGGGACCCGACGTTCCAACCGGACGGTCGCGGCACTGTGCGTCGCCTTCTTTGCCGGCATGGTCGGCATGGCATTCGCCGCGGTGCCGCTCTATGCGATTTTTTGTCAGATGACCGGCTATGGCGGCACGACGCAGCGCGTCACCCAATATTCGGACCGGGTGCTCGATCGCACGATCACCGTGCGCTTTGACGCCAATGTCTCGGGCGGCGTGCCCTGGGAGTTCCAGCCGCTGCAGCGTGACGTTACGATGCGGATCGGCGAGACAACCGAAATCGCCTACAGGGCCGTCAACCTGTTCGACCGTCCCTCCGCCGGACGCGCGACGTTCAACGTGACGCCCGAACTGGCCGGCGCCTATTTCAACAAGGTGGAGTGCTTCTGCTTCACCGATACCACGCTCAAGGCCGGCGAGAGGGTTGACATGCCGGTCGTTTTCTACGTCGATCCGGCGATCGAAGACGTGCCGGAACTCAAGAATATGAAGACGATCACACTTTCCTACACATTCTTCCCGGCCGAACCGGCTGCCGCCAAGGCAGCCGCGGCTGGCGGACAGACTGGTGAAACTGCCGACGAAAAGATCGGGGGCTGACATGGCAGAAGCGCACGCGAAACCGAACCACGACTATCACATCATTGACCCAAGCCCGTGGCCGTTCGTCGGTTCCGTCGGCGCCTTGCTTACCGCGCTCGGCGGCGTCGCGTGGATGCAATACCTGAAGGGCGGCAGCCTCCATCTGTTCGGGCTGGAACTGGCCAGCGCGCGCTTCTTCATCTTCGCGATCGGCCTGCTGGTCGTGCTCTACACCATGTATGGCTGGTGGTCGGACACGATCAAGGAAGCGCATGAAGGACACCACACCCGCGTGGTGTCGCTGCACCTGCGCTACGGCATGATCATGTTCATCGCCTCCGAGGTGATGTTCTTCGTCGCCTGGTTCTGGGCGTTCTTCGATGCCAGCCTGTTTCCCGGCGAGGCGCAACAATATGCGCGCGTCGAGTTCACCGGAGGCGTGTGGCCGCCAAAGGGGATAGAGGTCCTCGATCCGTTTCACCTGCCTCTCTACAACACCATCATCCTGCTTCTGTCCGGCACCACGGTGACATGGGCGCACCACGCGCTGCTGCACGACGATCGCCGCGGCCTCGTCACCGGCCTGGCGCTGACGGTCGGGCTCGGCGTGCTGTTTTCCTTCGTGCAGATCTACGAGTACATGCACGCTCCCTTCACGTTCCATGACTCGATCTACGGCGCGACTTTCTTCATGTCGACCGGTTTCCATGGCTTCCATGTGTTCGTTGGAACCATTTTCCTGCTGGTCTGCCTGATTCGCGCGATGCGCGGGGATTTCACACCGAAGCAGCATTTCGGCTTCGAGGCGGCTGCATGGTACTGGCATTTCGTCGACGTGGTATGGCTGTTCCTGTTTGCCTGCGTCTATGTGTGGGCCTCCTCGGGCGCCACGATCGCGCACTGACGGCGGAGACAGTATAAGGGGGCGGTCATGGCGGCATGGCCGCCCCTCTCCATTTCACGAGGCGTTCCGGCACGGTCGGGTATCGATAAGATTGAAGCCGCACATCGAGGCGAGTTAAGGAGAACCAGGCGTGTCCGAAGACAAAGCGCAATGGCCGCCGGTCGAGCCGATCGGCGCCGGACTGAAGGGCAAGTGCCCGCGTTGCGGCGAGGGTCGGCTGTTCGACGGTTTCCTGAAAGTCGCGCCGCGCTGCGGCGTCTGCCGCCTCGACTATTCCTTCGCCGACGCCGGAGACGGGCCGGCGGTTTTCGTGATTCTCATCATCGGCTTCATCGTCGTGGGCCTGGCGCTTTGGATGGAGGTTACGATCAATCCGCCGCTATGGCTGCACTTCCTGCTTTGGATACCGCTGATCCTGGTGCTCTGCCTGACCGCGCTGCGGCTGATCAAGGGAGTACTGATTACCCTGCAATACAGCAACAAGGCGGCGGAAGGTCGGCTCGACGGGCCGCGGTGAGCCATGACGGAAGCCGGGCAGATCAGAAAGCCGCCCCCATGGCTGCTCGTCGTGCTGGCCGCGATGGCCTTCGCCGCCCTCCTGGCATTGGGCACCTGGCAGATGCAGCGGCTGCACTGGAAGCAGGGGCTGGTTGCCACCATCCATCAGCGCATCGCCGCCCCATCCATGTCGATCGATTCGATGGACGCGCGGTATGCAAGAAGCGGCGACGTCGATTATTGGCCGGTCGAGCTGCGCGGCACATTCCTCAACAGCGGCGAGCGCCATTTCCTTGCGACGCATCAGGGGCGGTCGGGCTTCTATGTGTACACGCCGCTGCGGCTGCCCTATGGACGATTTGTTTTCGTCAACCGCGGTTTCGTCCCTTATGCCTTGAAAGACCCGGCGTCCCGGCCAATGTCGGCGGTCGATGGCGAAGTGACCGTCAAAGGCCTCGCCCGCAACCCGCTGGCGACGAAGCCATCCTCCATCATGCCGGACAACGACCCCGCGAAGAACATCTTTTTCTGGAAAGATCTGGACGCCATGGCGGCGAGCGCCGGCCTGCCGCGGCGGGCGACCGTTCTGCCCTTTTTCGTCGACGCGGATGCGACGCCGAACCCCGGAGGACTGCCGATCGGAGGCGTCACCACGATCGACCTGCCCAACAATCATCTGCAATATGCGCTCACCTGGTACGGACTGGCGGCCGCTCTCGCCGCCGTGACGCTTTTGTGGCTCCACGGCCGCCGGAAACGTCCGTGACGCCGAACCATTTCGCACGGAGCGGCCCGCTTCATGTCGGTTTCCGGCATGAGCGCCGCCCTTGACAGAGCACGGGCCGACGCTTCAAGTCGGCGCCGCAAACAGCCGAGCATCATGTCAGCCCAATCGATCAAGCCACCGCTCACAATCCGGCTTTGCCAGCCGCGCGGCTTTTGCGCGGGCGTCGATCGCGCGATCCAGATCGTGGTTCTGGCGCTGAAAAAATACGGCGCCCCGGTCTATGTGCGGCACGAAATCGTGCACAACCGCTACGTGGTCGAGGGTCTTCAGCAGCTCGGCGCCGTGTTCATCGAGGAACTCCACGAAATACCGGCCGACCATCGCGACGCGCCGGTGGTGTTTTCGGCCCACGGCGTGCCGAAATCGGTGCCGGCCGACGCGCAAGCGCGCAGTCTGTTCTATCTCGACGCGACCTGCCCGCTCGTTTCCAAGGTGCATAAGCAGGCGATGCGTCACCGGCGGCTCGGCCGTCATGTGCTGCTGATCGGACACGCCGGCCATCCCGAAGTCATCGGCACGATGGGCCAGCTTGAGCCGGGCGCCGTCACGCTGATCGAGACCGAGTCCGACATCGACCGTTTCGAGCCGGAAAATCCGGCGGCACTCGGTTTCGTCACGCAGACCACGCTCTCCGTCGAGGACACGGCGGGACTTATCCGCGCCCTCCGGCAGCGCTTTCCAGAGCTTCAGGCGCCCGCCGCCGAATCGATCTGCTACGCGACCACGAACCGCCAGGAAGCGGTCAAGGAGGCGGCGCCCGGCGCCGACCTCTTTCTTGTCGTCGGCGCTCCCAACTCGTCGAATTCCAGGCGCCTCGTCGAGGTGGCCGAACGCGCCGGCGCAAAAACGTCGCTGCTGGTGCAGAGGGCGTCGGAGATACCGTGGGCCGAAATCGGTCCAATCTCCACGCTGGGCCTGTCGGCGGGTGCTTCCGCCCCCGAAATCATCGTCGATGAAATTATCGATTCCTTCCGCGCGCGTTTCGACGTGACGCTTGACCTTGCCGTGACCGCGACCGAGCTCGAGAATTTCCCGGTGATGCGGGCGCTGCGCGACGTGGAACTGACAGCGGCTGACATGGCCTTCGTGAACGGTAGCAACTGATGGCAGTCTACACTGATGTTCCGGAAGGCGAACTCGAGGCATTTCTGAAGGACTATACGGTCGGCGACCTGCTCTCCTACAAGGGCATAGCCGAAGGTTCGGAGAATTCGAACTATCTCCTGCACACTTCCTCCGGCGCCTATATCCTCACGCTCTACGAAAAGCGCGTCGAGCGGGCGGATCTGCCGTTCTTCCTGGGTTTGATGGATCATCTGGCCGGCAAGGGGATCGTCTGTCCCCTCCCCGTCCACCGCAAGGATGGCACGCTGATCGGCGAATTGGCCGGGCGGGCCGCCGCGCTGATCACTTTTCTGGAAGGCATGTGGATGCGCCGCCCGACCGCCGCCCACTGCCGCGAGGTCGGCAAGGCATTGGCGGCACTTCATATCGCCGGCGCGGATTTTCCATTGGCGAGGCCAAACGCGCTGCAGATCGATGGCTGGCGCAAACTCTGGGCCGGCGCCCGCGATCGCGCCGACGAGGTGGAATCGGGTCTCGTGGCCGAGGTCGACAATGATTTCGCCGAACTCGAACGGCACTGGCCGGAGAGCCTGCCGTCCGGCGTCATCCATGCGGACCTCTTTCCCGACAATGTGTTTTTTCTCGGCGAGAAGCTCTCCGGGCTGATCGACTTTTATTTCGCCTGCAACGACTTCTATGCCTACGATCTGGCGACGTGTTTCAATGCCTGGTGCTTCGAAAAGGATCACGCCTATAATCTTACCAAGAGCACGGCGATGCTTGCCGGCTATCAGAGCGTGCGTCCGCTGGAGAGCGCCGAAATCGAGGCGCTGCCGCTTCTGGCGCGCGGCTCTGCGTTGCGTTTCATGCTGACCCGGCTTTATGACTGGCTGACCATTCCCGACGGCGCCCTGGTTCAAAAGCGCGACCCGCGCGAGTTCATCCGGCGCCTGCGTTTCCACCGGCAGATCCGCTCCGCCACCGAATACGGTCTTTGACAATGAAGCAGATCGAGATGTTCACGGACGGAGCCTGCTCCGGCAACCCTGGCCCCGGCGGATGGGGCGTGCTGCTGCGCTTCAACGGCCAGGTCAGGGAACTGTCGGGCGGGGAAGCGCAGACCACCAACAACCGCATGGAACTGACGGCGGCGCTTGAGGGGCTCAGGGCGCTCAAGGAGCCTTGCGCGGTCGAGCTTTACACGGACAGCAACTATGTGCGGGAGGGGATTTCGGGCTGGATTCACGGCTGGAAGAAGAATGGCTGGAAAACAGCGTCAAAGCAGCCGGTGAAGAATGCCGAACTGTGGCAGGCCCTGGAAGAGGCGACACACCGCCACAAGGTGAACTGGCACTGGGTGAAAGGCCATGCCGGCCATCCCGACAACGAGCGGGCAGACGAGCTTGCGCGCATGGGCATGGCGCCATTCAAGCCGAAACCGGCGATGCCGCGCCCTATCGGCCGGCCATCGGGTGACGAGGCTGCAGCCCGCGCCGCGCCGAGAAAGCCGCGCCGTTCGACGCAGAGCTATTAGTCAGAAAGATGGGAAGGTGTGGCGGATTGAACGGATGGCCGATGACGCAACGCTCGGGATGTGATGCTGCACCCAACTGGATCTGGCTCACAGCGAGCCGCGACGAACTGGATGCAATAATGACGTCGGGCGGCAACAGCAGGTCGAGCTGGCCATAGAGCTTCTGTTTGAAACCGAGCCGTTCGGGCCCGTTCTCCTGCACGAGGTCGACGCCCGCATTCATCGCGTGAATGCGACCGCCACTCAGTTCAGGAACAGCCGGCCGGTGCGGGTCGCGCCCGATTACAAACCCGGATTTATCAGATACTTGGCGCCAGTGCCCTTGCGTTCATATGACCCCGCAATCTCAGGCAGGAGAGCGTCTCTAAGGCTGATCGTGTCGGTGTAGTGACTCTTGAACGTAGTCCTGAACTCGTCAGCGATACGGGCTCGCAGGCGCTGCAGCGTATCGGTGCCAATCCTTTGCAGGAAGGGGAAAAGGAGCCATCCGCCCACGCTCCATGAGAACCCGAACGCACGGTTGATGATGGTTGGCCCCGGCTCCAGGCCGCCGTAGATGTAGACCTGTTTGAGGGTGCTCGATCCGTAACGACTGTAGCCAACAAGATTTCGGCTCGCGACCTTCTCCATCGCGGTGAGGATCTGGGCCGCCAACGTGCCGCCACCGATCGCGTCGAAGCCGATCGTCGCGCCGGTTGTGGCGATTGCCTCCTCAAGATTCGCTGCAAACTCCGGATGGCTGCTGTTGACGACATGGCTGGCGCCAAGCTGCCGCAAAAGGTCCTCTTGCTCTGCGCTCCGAATGATGTTCACGAGCGGGATGCCATCTGACCTGCAGATCCGAACGAGCATTTGTCCGAGGTTTGAAGCGGCGGCCGTGTGGACGATAGCCTTGTGGCCCTCTGCACGCATGGTTTCGACGAAGCCAAGCGAGGTTAGCGGATTAACGAACAGGGAGGCGCCTTCGGCTGGGGAAGCGTCCTCAGGCAGCACGATGCAGTCGCGCGCAAGGATTCTGCGGTATTGACTGTACATCCCACCGCCAAACATTGCCACGCTGCGTCCGATCAAATGCCGCTGATCGGGTCCTGCTCGGACCACGGTGCCTGCTCCTTCATTGCCCACCGGAAGAGCTTGGCCGAGGCGTGCAGAAATTGCCGACAGGCGCTCTTGCGATACTCGTGCAGTGAGAACAGGCCGATCGGGTGTGCCTTCGGCCAGGAATGAGGAGATATCCGCCGGCCCAAACAACAACCCAATATCTGAAGGGTTGATGGGCGCCGCTTCTACCTTGACAATCAGTTCACCCTCGCCGGGTTCACCAACTTCGACGGGCTCAAGAGTGATCCGAAGAGTTCCGTCCGGAGTAATCAGGGAACGCAGTTCCAAACCGCCCAATTGTGTTGTCACGTTGCACTCCAAACTTGAATCCTTGCCTGACGGCTATTTGTACCACTGTTCGGCTTTGGTGCAGGAATGCCTGTGAGCGGTCTGCGAGCACCGATTTCAACGTAACCGAGTCCGCGTATGCCGTTCAAGTTCCATGGGTCTCGGCGTCAGGCTTCCGTCATTGACCAGACTCTCGGCGGCTTGTGAAAGCCGCCTGACATACGACGCCCACGACGTGTATCGATGGCCGCTACTCGACGATCTTCCAATAGGAGTCCTTCCGGATCACCTGACCGTTTCGGAACGTGTAAAAGTCACAGCCTCGGACCTCCTTTTTCGTTCCGTCGCGCGCCGTGCCTGTAAGGAGCCATTTCGAGATGCCGGTCTCGGCGGTCGAATCCGCGAAGTGCTCGGCGTTGCCGTAGTGGACATCGGGCAAGCCTTCAAAGCGGGCCGCCAGCGCTTTTCGGACATTCTCCTTACCATTGAAGCGGGACCCCCAAGCCTCGCTTCCCCGGGGCATCTCTAGGACGCAATCGTCGGAAAAGAAGGTCATGATGCGGTCGAGATCGTGCGCGTTGAACGCCTCGCACAGCTGCGTCAGTGTCGATCGGATGTCCATTCGGCCGTCTCCCTGATGACGCGCCGCGATCGCCCGTGCACGCCATGCAAAGGTTTTCGCCTTAGCACGCTCCGGTGAAGCAGCCTATACCACCACCGGATGCGACGTCGCAGCGTTTTTAAGCCAAAGTCTCGCCCATCCAACCGGACGATCTCGAATTATCGGATGGTCGCCCCGAACTGCGCCGACGCGCGAACTGCCTTGCCAAGACGATGCGGTCTCGGCCGCGCAGGCGAAGAGCGGGAAACTCGGTTACGCCGCTTCCATGGCGCAACCAACCGGCACTACGCACCGGAACTTGCGCGTGCGCACTTCTTTGAACAGGCGTCTGATCTCGTCGGCGTGAACGCCATCACTAGCCATCACCAGCCGAATGATCGGGTCCCTCAGGAGCTCTTCGAGGACCGGTTCGTAATTGCTCGACATTTTTCCTCCCTGATGCGTTGTCATCACCTGCTTTTCACGGCGATGTGACCAGACGATGCCGACAATACGGCAACTCTGTTACAGTTTTGAAATGCTGCGGTTCGGGCCGACATCAACGTCGCCCAATATGACGCGCCTCGGCTGGTAAGGACATTTAATCAGCCGATCTCGAGATCTCACACAATCTTTTCTTTCCAGGAGATTGCCGCATGAAGGTCCTTGTGCCTGTCTGTCAGCATCACTTCCCTGTAGAAATCAAACGACAGCATGTCTATCAATTCTGCAACACAACGGGGGAGGAGCTTGAATGTCAATTTCGCGCAAACAGGAAGAGAGATTGCTAACCGAGGGAGAGTGGCATCTGGTTCGCCAGTCGCATCATCCGGCAGTACAGGAACTGTCCGACGAAGAACTTATAAAGCTCATCAAGCAAGTGCGGGAACGGCGCGATCGGTCTCAGGCCGAGGCGCATAGACAGCGTCGCGAGATCAGGGCAAAAGCCGCGCCAAAAGGATCAGCGCCAGTTCGAAAGGACACGGGCACAAAAGCCAAACTCGAGGTACTTGCTATGAGTATGCGCCGCCTGAATGGCGAGCATGCCCGACGCCGTCAAATGCGCGGGAAAATGGAGCTCGTGGCGAATATGCGAGCCGCGCTTGAGTTGAAGCAAATTTCTCAGGTTGAACGGGACGAGACATTCAATTCGCGCCATGCTCACAAAGGCATGAACTCGATCGAAAATTCTAAGCGTAGAAGTCTTATTCGCCCTATGGAACGCGGCCGGCTGCGCAAAGCTGGCGCGGTTGCGCAGGCAAAGCGAGATTCTCGCGGATGAGACGATGGCTCCCGCCGACCGTCGGAAGAGTATAATGCGGAGGGCGCGGTAAAGTTACCGCGGATCGCTGGTACCAACCCTGAGGCGCTTCGTGTGGCGTGTGTCTAACCGGTAGATGGAATGCAATGAGCTTGTCTGGCATCTTCGCTCGCCTAGTCGCGCTGATCGGTGCCGTGGCGATCCTTTTGCGGCACCGAGGCGCCGGATCCCAGGAGCCGGCCGTTGGCAGCGCGCCGGCGATCCCCGCGGCAAAGCCGCAGGGAATTCCGACGCTGAAAATGCCGACCGCAAGAGGATGGACAGCGGGGCAAGCGCCGATTGCTGCAGCGGGGCTACAAGTGAATGCCTTCGCAGCCGGTCTAAAGCATCCGCGCTGGACCTACGTCTTGCCCAATGGCGACGTGCTGACGGCCGAGGCACTGAGCGTGCCGGGAGGCATCAACTCTGTTTTCGACTACGCTATGCTAAGCACGATGAAGCGCGCCGCGGCGGTGGGAATTAGCCCTAACCGTATTACGCTACTACGCGACGCCGACGGCGATGGAGTGGCCGAATTCCGCGAGGTGTTTCTGGATGGGTTGAACCAGCCGTTTGGCATGGCGATGCTGGGCGATACGTTCTACGTCGGCAACACCGATGGCGTGATGGCCTTCCCATACACGGCCGGAGACATCCGCATCAGCGCAACGGGACGAAAGCTGATTACGCTAAAGGCCGGGGGGCATTGGACGCGAAGTCTGCTTGCGAGTCCGGACGGACGGAAGCTTTATGTCGGTGTCGGATCGCTCAGCAATATCGGCGACAGCGGGTTGGCTGCGGAGGAGGGCCGGGCGGCAATCCATGAAATCGACCTTGCGAGCGGCAGGAGCCGCATCTTTGCCTCCGGCCTGCGCAACCCGGTCGGCATGGCGTGGGAGCCAACGACGGGGGCTCTCTGGACCGTGGTCAATGAGCGCGATGGCCTGGGCGACGAGACGCCTCCCGACTACATGACTTCGGTGCGCGACGGTGGCTTCTACGGCTGGCCCTATTGCTATTGGGACAAGATCGTGGACGACCGGGTGCCGCAGGACCCGGCCATGGTCGCAAAGGCAATAACACCGGATTTCGCACTAGGCGGCCACACTGCATCGCTCGGCCTCTGCTGGCTTCCCGCCGGCACGCTGCCCGGCTTCCCGGACGGCATGGTCATCGGACAGCATGGTTCCTGGAACCGCAGCAAGTTGAGCGGCTACAAGGTTGTTTTCGTACCTTTCGTAAATGGCCGCCCCGCCGGGCCGTCTCGCGACATTCTGACTGGTTTCCTTTCCCCGGACGAGCGGGCGTCCTACGGGCGGCCGGTGGGCGTTACAATAGGCCCTGGCAATTCGTTGTTGGTGGCGGACGATGTGGGCGACGTGATCTGGCGCGTAGCGGGAGAGCCGGACCATGGCTGAACGCGCCAACGAACCTGCTTTGAAGTGTATATCATTGCAGGGCTTCGGCACCGCTCGGCACTACGCGCCTCGTCCGGAAGCATCTTCGACAGGCTGCTAGGGGGAAGCGTCCGGCTTGCAATTCTGCGGGGCCAACAAGGGGACGGCGAATGGCTCGAAATGCTTGAGATTGAGCGTTACGACGGTCAACGCATGCGCCTTCGCCGTTCCTGCAATCAGAGCATCCGCCATGCCCGGATTGAAGCCCGCGGCGATGGCCAAAGCCTCCAGCCGGCCTGACAGCGATGAGACAGCCGTATCGATCGGCAGGATCTTGTCGTCGTAGGTTGAGACAAGTCCAGAGAGCCAGAGACGAAGGCCGGCGGCCCTGGAACTCGCTCCCTTGTGCTCAAGCAACTCAATTCCCTTCTCGATTTCGTGGACCGTGACCGCCGACAGATACACCCGCCCCTCGGCGTCCTTGGCCTCGACCCATCGGATGAAGTCCTGCCACACCTCTGCCTTTCTCGGCGAGAGTGTCGAGATAACGTTGGTGTCAAGGAGAAAGCCGCTCACAGATCGACATCCCGCGAGGGCGAGCTATTGCGCGGGAACTCACCGCCGGGGAATTTCAGAAGGTAAGAAGCCAGGCTCGGCCGGCTCTTCGACAGGGCCTTGCGCGCAATCTCGGCCGCGGCAAGCGGCACGATCGCCGCAACCGGCTTGCCATGACGCGTAATCGTCACGAACTCTCCCCGGATCGCGTTGTCGACATAAGTCGACAGCCCCGCCTTGACGTCCTTGAGACTGACGGTGGACATGACTTCTATCTCGCGAAAATGGTCATATATGACCAAGTTATGCGCATTTCAAGATGCCGATGCAAGGGCCTTGGTGCTTCAGCACGCTTCAGCCAGCCTTTCCTTTCTCTCTCGGACGTGGTGATCGTCTCAGTTTACAGTCATGGCATGGTGGCGCGAAATCACACATAGAGCTGCCGCTTGGAACAGAACCGTTGGCGCGATCCTATTCCCTCACCAATAGCTTTACGGCGCCTGTTGGATGAATAAAGCCTCTTCCTGCCCAGTCAGCGCTGCACCCCCTTAGACGGCTGCCTCGACCGGAAAAGCGTCTGACGTACCTTCGTTACGAAGCTGTAAATCCGCGGCATTTTGGCGATACCGACAAGCGCTAATATTGACGACAATTCTATAACTAGCCAACGCAGAGCAACTGTATTCGCGCCCCCATGGGTACATGGAAGGTGAGCGGAACGGTTGTTCAGCATTCAGGTGAATTTATCGCGTCGCATGTGCTCGTGACGACAACCACTGAGCCTGCCCCATGCCATTTCTTGAAGGCTTATTGTTGGGCGCTGGCATCTGCGGAACTGTGGGACCGCAGAGTCTCTTTGTGCTTCGCCAGGGAATCCGCGGAGACGGAGCACTCGCGGTCGCGTTCATCTGTACGATTGTGGACGTGCTGCTCATTGCCGGCGCTGTCGCGGGGGCGGACGTCTTTGCCGCCGCGAGCCCGGCCGCCACGAGAATTGCCACATGGGCGAGCGCAATCTTCGCGCTTACCTATGGCATTCTCGCGCTTGCCACAGCGTCGCGGCCGATCCTTCAACTGGCCGAAATCCATCCCGGCGTGCACGCCTGGCCATTGTCTGCGGCATTCGCCCTGAGCTTTCTGAACCCTCAAGTCTACATTGAGATGCTATTCCTGGTGGGTGGCGTCAGTCTGCAATTCGCGGCCTTGGATCGCCCTATGTTCGGGTTGGGGGTGGCACTGGTGTCGCCCCTATGGTTTTTCGGGCTCGCGTTTGGCGGACGCAAATGCGCGAGGTTTTTCGTGCGACCAATGCCGAGGGTCATGCTCGACGTCGCAAGCGGAGTTTTCATGCTGGGACTGGCCACGCTAATCATTACTCGGGAACTAGGCGCGGGTTAGGTGGTCCGGCTTCGCGACGAGGCGAACCTCATGAACGCCTCCTCCATCCGAGCGAGCAGATCGTCCTGATCGCCAACAAACATGTCTCAATCCGGGCCAGCATGACACCTCGTCACAGCCGCCCTTCAAAAGCCCGCACGGAGATTTCCGCCACCTGTTTCATCAGCGGTATCTGACCAAGCGGCAAGTCCGAGGCAATGTCGCGCCCGACGAGAGCCAATTGCTTCCAAGGCGAATGACGCGTTTTTTCATTGCCACGCATCGCAAGCGCCGAAATAGCGCATTGCCGGGCCCAAAAGAGGCGTCGTTCTGGCAGATAAGTCTTCATAAGCTTGGTGACGCGCTGCTTGGAACCTTTTACGGGATAGAGCAAATCCTCCAACTCCTCACCGGCTTCAAACCATTGATACTTGAATTCGCTGTCCAGCAGATCGGCCTGCGCTCTTGCCACCGCGGCCGGATTTGTTTGTTCAGGTGGCAGATCCGCCAGGAGGCCCGTAATGATTTCCATCGGCGAAGCATGATCGGGATGGACCGGGCCAAGGCCGAGACTTTCCACCACCTCGACCAATTTGAACGGCGGCAGATTTCCAGAGGTGAAATTGTCGGCGATCGCCAGTCCCAACATCCGGGCAATGCCAGCTAAATCTGTTTCCGTCACCGGCATGGAGGACTTCATTTGACGAACCATATCGTCCATCTCGGATTTTGACAGTTCCGGAAGAACCATGACATCGGCAACCCCTGAACACTTCATCATGACGCTTGCAAGTTGGTAGTGAGCGCCGACCCGTTGCGTGACGAAGAGGCCTCTCGTGCCCGAGCCGTCGCAGACCGAGACGTAACACTTGATGACCTTCGGCAACTCCGTCCTGACCGGCGGCAAGGCGTTCAACCGCATGGCCCGAATAGTTGCGTCGAGATGGGCCTGCCGGGTCTGCGGCAGCCAGGGCCGCATGCGGACAAGCCGTTCGATCATCGAACTGTCAACGGGAGTTTGCGTGGCGGATGCGGCCAAGGTATCAGCCGCCGACTGCGCGAGAACAGCATCCGGATGCAACAGGAATCCAGCGACGGCCTGATCAATCACCGCCTTCTTGCCAGCGACGAGTTCAACCAGCAGCATGACGCCAGCCTCCGGCGGAAAGCTGGCCAAAAGGGAATTCACGCATTCATAGACATCGAACGGATTTTGTCCTGCCTGATCGACCACTTCCAACAGCGATGACGCGATATCATCTCCGGTCACACCTTGCAGTATCCGGCGGGGCAGTTCGTAGCGCCTCAGCCATGGCCAGTCTCAAACTATCGGGAACAACCCATCCGGCATCGGCAAAAATCTTGCCGATCATCATCATATCAACTGGATGCAGCGAATGATCGTCAATTGCATTGTCCAGTAGATCATAGATGGCCTGGATTTTTTCGCGGGCCTCCCGGTCACCTCCATTGGATCCTACCTTAAGGTCCTCCAACTCAACAACCAAATCAGTCAAGAGTTCGGCGTGCGCATCGACGTTGCCCAGCGCGCAGCTTTCCAGATAGTCAGCGAATAAATCGACAGGATCGTCTGGACCGAACAATTCTGAACCAAAACCCATCTCTTTCTGTATAGTCTGCCGCAGCATGTCGACCAAGTCTTCATCCATATTTTTCAACATTTCCAAAACAGAATTGCCCTGCCTCTTTACTCTTCTGGGTGGGCGCTTTCGCCTTCGATGGCTTCCTGGCCCTATTTGCATTCTTCATCGATTCGATCCTCTGATTCGCGCCCGCCTTTTCTCTGAATTTTAGCCAAATCCGCATGAGCGCCAAATGCTGACTAACCCGGACTGGCTGCATTCGACGTGCCCGCCCTGCATCCGTGGCCGAGGACACGAACAGCGCGATGCCGACATGTTCGGACGCGCCGTAAGCCGCGGTGCCAAGCCGCCTCAACCGTTGCGCGCGCATACGCAGCCCATGGATCGGCTCTGGTGCGCGGAGCCTGCTGAGCTGATTTCTGACTAAAGGGCGCGTTCGGCAGGCGGAAGCGGATGCAGGAGGTCAGGTGGGACACGCGGCCTGGCCTGTTTCTCGAAATAGGCTGGCAAGCCGGCGACCGCATATCGTAGTGGGCGCCCAAGTGAAACCGCGATCATGTCGCTGGGCACGAGGTCGGCCATCAGGCACGAAATGGTTTCGTGCCATGCCCGTCTGGCCTATCCTTTCCGGGAAGCCTCGCCTCAGAAGCTGGGTTCCGAGAACCCGATTGGGAGCCGGAGTGCAAAGTATGGCAGACCGATGATCGTCACCCGCAGAACGTTTGTGAAGGCTGCTGCCGCCTCGGCGGCGATGCTCGCCCTGCCGAAAACCGCTCCCGGCGCGATCCATGCGCCGGCGATGCGGATCATTCCCTCCTCCGGCGATGCGATCCCGGCAGTCGGGCTTGGCACATGGATCACTTTCAACGTCGGCGACGATCCTGTGCTGCGCGACGAATGCGCCGACGTGATCGCGGCCTTCTTCGAGGCGGGCGGTCGCATGATCGATTCCTCGCCAATGTACGGCTCCTCGCAGCCGGTCGTCGGCTACGGGCTCGAAAAGCTCGGCCGGCCCGAGACGCTGTTTTCCGCCGAGAAGGTCTGGACCTCCTCGGCCGGAAGTGGACCGGAACAGATCGAGGAGTCCCGGCGCTTCTGGGGAGTGCCGCGCTTCGATCTCGTGCAGGTCCACAATCTCGTCGCATGGCAGGCGCATCTCGAAACCCTGTTCGCCATGAAGGCGGACGGGCATCTCCGCTATGTCGGCATCACGACCTCCGAAGGCCGCCGGCATGATCTGTTCGAAGATATCATGCGGCAGCATCCGCTCGACTTCGTGCAGCTCACCTACAACATCGTCGATCGCGAGGCGGAGGAGCGGCTGCTGCCGTTGGCGGCCGAGCGCGGTATGGCGGTAATCGTCAATCGTCCCTTCCGGCAAGGCGCGCTGACGCGAAGGCTGGAAGGGAAGCCGTTGCCGGACTGGGCGGCCGAGATCGGCGCCGAAACCTGGGCGCAGTTCATCCTGAAGTTCATCCTCGCGCACTCTGCCGTCACCGTCGCCATCCCCGCCACCACACGTGTCGACCATGTGCGCGAGAACCTGGCGGCCGCTGCCGGTCCCCTCCCGGACGCGGCGCTGTGCGAGCGGATGGCCGCCTACGTCCGGGATCTCTGAATGTCGGAATGGTGGACCTACCGGCTGGAAGATTTCCTGCTCTTTTCGCCGGGTGTCTACTGGCGCATGTTCGAGCTGCACAATGTCACATTCTGGCCGTTGCATCTGCCAACGCTCGCCGCCGGCCTCGCAATCATTCTGTTCATGCTCCGGCGGCCGCAGAACCACGGCCCCTGGATCGCATTCATCCTGGCCGTGCTCTGGGCCTTCGTCGGCTGGTCGTTCCTGTGGGGCCGCTATGCGGCGATCAACTGGGCGATCGCCTATGTCGCGCCGGCATTCGGCCTGCAAGCGCTGCTGTTGGGGTTCGTGGGCGCGGTGGGCGGACTTGCCTTCGATCGGAAAGACATCGCCGCGCGGCTGGGGCTGCTGATCGCGCTCCTTGGTATCCTAGCCTATCCGTTCCTGGCGCCGCTTTTCGGGCGGCCATGGACTGGCGTGGAAGCCTTCGGCATCGCGCCTGACCCTACGGCAGTCGTGACGCTCGGCATCCTGCTCGCGGCCGGTGGCCGGCTTGTGCCGCTGTTGTTTCCGATCCCGTTCCTTTGGCTCCTGGTGAGCGGTTTCACCCTGAGCGCCATGGGCGACGCACAGGCCTGGCTGCCGCTTTCGGCTGCTGCGGCTGCGGTTGTTCTCCTGATCCTGCGCCGTCTGGCCCGATAATGCCACAGCGCCTTCGCCATGCCCGGCCGCGCGCCATGCCTGATTCCTTGCGGTATTGGGCCTCGGCGGCAATATGGGCGCTCGTCACTCCATCGGCGGCGATCGGCCGCCTGGCACGGCGCCTGCGCGGAAAATGGCAACCACCGCTTTTTGTCTTGCCTGAACAAGTCGGCGTCTGGCCGGCGGTCCCGCTCTTCCTCGTCTTCGCCCGGGTCGAATTGGTCTGGCCCTCCAATCAGTGCAGGCGCGGCTCGCTTGCGCGATCTCGAAGCTTCGATGCCGCTTGCCGCGCAGATGCAGGTGGTGGTGCTGATGACTCGGCTATACCGTGACGAGCCTGTGCGGCAACCTCTACATCCTCGGCGGCTACCCGGCCGATCGCGTGACGGGTGACGACGGTGCAGGTCTACGACACTGCCGCCGATACCCGGGAAATGGGTCCCGAGCTGCCGGTGCCCAACAATCATGGCATGGCCGTAGGCCTGAACGGCAAGGTCTATCTGATCGGTGGCCAGACCGAGGCCGGCGGCGATACCTATGTCGACACGGTTTACGAGTTGGACCCGGCGTGAATGGGTGGAGAAGGCGAAGATGCCGACGCGGCGCTCGGCCGGCGTGGCCATCGTGCATGACGGGCTGATCCACGCGCCGGGGGGCACGGAGGTCGGCGGTTCATCCGGCAGCCTACGCAATCAGGCCTACCGCACCCCCGTCTCGTGCCGGTGAGAGTACAAGGCCACCCGGGGTTTTCTGCCTCATAATGACCGGAAGTCCCGCTCGCTTCCAGATTCGGACTTGCAGAATCAACTTCGACAGACCCACCATGACTTCCCGCCTGCTCATGAAGAGTTTCCAAAGCAGGGCCGTAACGCGAACTGCAAAGCAGCCACCATTTTTCACAACTGCAGCGCTTTTCCTTTTCGCCACAGACTGTAGCTGTGGTGCATGCTGCTCTCGATCGAAGACCTGCGGAAATCCTATCCTGGCCCGGAAGGCCCGGTCTCCGTCCTGCATGGTGTGACGCTCCATCTCGACGCCGGCGAGACGCTGGCGCTGACCGGCGAATCCGGCTCGGGCAAGAGCACGCTGCTGCACCTCGTGGCGGGTCTGGATGCCGTCGACGGCGGGCGCGTCGTGCTCGACGGGCAGGAGGTCACCGCGCTCGATGACAGTGGCCGCGCGCGGCTCAGGCGAAGCGCGGTCGGCATCATCTTCCAGCAGTTCAACCTCATCCCCTCCCTGAACGTCGCCGCCAACATCGCCTTCCAGGCGCGTCTGAACGGCACACCGGAACCGACGGAGCTTTCGCGCCTGGCCAGTGCGCTGGGCCTGGAGGCGCATCTGTGGAAATATCCGGAGCAGCTTTCCGGCGGCCAGCAGCAGCGCGTGGCGATCGCCCGCGCACTCGCGGCGCGGCCGAAGCTGATCCTCGCGGACGAGCCGACAGGCAACCTCGACGAGGCGACGGCGGACGGGGTGATGGAGCAATTCCTTGCGCTTGTCGCGGAGACCGGCGCGGCGCTCCTGATGGTCACGCACTCCCCGCGTCTTGCGGCACGTCTCGGGCGCCGGGCGCATCTCAGCCAGGGCCGCCTCGCATGACCGGCGCGGTCCTCTCGGCACTGGCATCGCACTGGCGACGCAACCGGCTCCAGTTGCTGACGCTGGTGCTCGGCCTGGCGCTGGCGACGGCCCTCTGGTCGGGTGTGCAGGCGATCAACGCCGAGGCACGCGCCAGCTACGATGCGGCTGCCGCCACGCTGGCCGAAGGCCGGTTCGACCAGCTGGTGCCGCGCGACGGGGATTCCATGCCCCAGTCGCTTTTCGTCGCGCTGCGCCGCGCCGGCTGGCTGGTGAACCCTGTTGTGGAGGGAAGGTTGCGCATCGCTAGCACCGCCGTGAGGCTGGTCGGCCTCGATCCGCTGACCGCGCCGCCGGGCTCCGCTGCGAGCGCAGCACTGGCGCGCTCCGACCTCGACGGCTTCCTGCGCGCGGACACGCTGGTCGCCGACCTGGAGACGACCGCGCTCCTTAGAGCCAACCTGCCCAACCCGGTTCTCGTCGATCAGGCGGTTGCGCCGGGCACCGTGCTCGCCGATATCGGCGTCGCCCAGCAGCTGCTCGGCCTTGCCGGGCGCATCAGCCGCCTGATCGTCCTGCCGGACCAGCCCCTGCGGCAACAGCCGCTGGCCGAGATCGCGCCGGATCTCGTGCTCCAGCGCGCGGACGGAGCGACCGATGTCGGCCGGCTCACCGACAGCTTCCATCTCAATCTCACGGCGTTTGGCTTCCTCAGTTTCGCGGTCGGCATCTTCATCGTCCACGGCGCGATCGGCCTTGCTTTCGAGCAGCGGCGCGGCATGGTCCGCACGCTGCGCGCCCTCGGCGTGCCGCTCCGCAGCCTGATCGTGCTGATGCTGCTGGAGCTCGTCGTCTTGGCGACGCTTGCCGGCGCGCTCGGCATCGCGCTCGGCTACTTGATCGCAGCGTTGTTGCTGCCGGATGTAGCCGCGACGATACGGGGCCTCTATGGCGCCGATGTTGCAGGCACGCTGCAGATCCGCCCCGCATGGTGGCTTTCAGGGATGGCCATGGCGCTCGGCGGCGCACTGCTTGCCGCAGCAGGCGCGTTGTGGCGGCTGGCGCGGATGCCGGTCCTTGCGAGCGCCGGCGGGCGCGCCTGGGCGCTGGCCTCGGGACGGACGCGAAAGCTGCAGGCCGCAGCCGCGGTCGTGCTGCTCGCGGCGGCAGGCCTGCTGGCCGTCACCGGAGGCGGACTGGGCGCCGGGTTCGCCCTGCTCGCATGCCTGATGCTCGGCGCAGCACTTGCGCTGGCGCCTTGCCTGGCGGCGATCCTACGCCTTGGCGAAGGACTGGCCGTCCGCGCCATGGTGCAATGGTTCTGGGCCGACACGCGCCAGCAACTGCCCGGCCTCGGGCTTGCGCTGATGGCGCTGCTGCTCGCCATGGCCGCGAATGTCGGTGTTTCCACCATGGTCTCGAGCTTCCGCCTGACTTTCGTCGGCTTCCTCGACCAGCGCCTGTCAGCCGAACTCTATGTCGATGCGGAAGCGGTCGCAGACCGGGCTGCCCTCGAACGGTTCCTTGAGGCGCGCGCGGACGCCGTGCTGCCGATCATGTCCGTCGATGCGACGCTCGCCGGCCTGCCGGCGGAGATTTTCGGGGCGCGGATCGGCTATACCTATCGCGAGAACTGGCGTTTCCTCAACGCAGTCCCCGCCGTCTGGGACGAGGTCGAAGCGGGCAGGGCGGTCATCGTCAACGAGCAGCTTTCCCGTCGCGCCGGCTTGCGCGTCGGCGACACGCTGGCGCTCGGTTCCGGACTGTCGCTGCCGGTCGCGGGCGTCGTCGGCGACTACGGAAACCCCATCGGCCAGGCCATCGTCGGCGAGGCGCTGTTCCGCCAGACGTTCCCGGACATCGAGCCGAGCCGCTATGGCGTGCGCACCGGCGATCCTCAGGGCCTGCGACGGGCGCTCACGGAGGCGCTCGACGTCGCACCCCCGCGCATCGTCGACCAGGCGGCGCTCAAGGCGTTTTCGCTGTCGGTGTTCGAGCGCACCTTCTCGGTGACCGGGGCGCTGAACGTGCTGACGCTGGCGGTCGCCGCGTTTGCAATCCTGATGAGCCTGCTCACGCTGGCGGCGATGCGGCTGCCGCAGATGGCGCCCGTCTGGGCGATGGGGATAATCCAGCGCCGGCTCGCCGCGCTGGAGATCCTGCGGACCGTGCTGCTCGCCGCGATCACTGCAGTGCTTGCCTTGCCGCTGGGCCTGGCGCTTGCCTGGGTGCTGCTCGCCATTATCAATGTTGAGGCGTTCGGCTGGCGCCTGCCGATGCATCTGTTTCCAGCCGAATATGCCCGCCTGCTGCTTTTCGCGCTCGCCGCCGCGCTACTGGCCGCGTTCTGGCCGGCTTGGCGGCTCGCTCGCATGGAGCCGGCAGCGCTGCTGAGGATATTCGCCAATGAACGCTAAGCAGGCTTCGGACAGCAGTCCTGCCTTTTCCCGGGAAACTCCTGCGTCAAAACAAGGAGTTAAGCAGGCGAAGCGTTGGCGAAGCGACGCAAGTTTGCTCAAGGCCCTGCTTTTCCTGCTGCTGGGCGTCGGCAACGCCCTCGCTCAAGGCTTCGCCGGGCTCAGCACCGACGCTGAGGGTTTCGCCGTTCCAAAAGCGGGTATCCGGCTCAAATTCCCGCAGGATCATGGACCCCATCCCGACTACCGGATCGAGTGGTGGTACCTGACCGCGAACCTCACCAGCCCCGACGGCGCCGAATACGGCTTGCAATGGACGCTGTTCCGTTCGGCGCTTGCGCCAGGCGAGGCCGAGGGGTGGGAGAGCCCGCAGGTATGGTTTGGTCATGCTGCCGTGACGAGCGCGACGACGCATTTGGCCACGGAGCGTTTTGCGCGCGGCGGAACTGGCCAGGCGGGCGTGACGGCCGAGCCGTTCGCGGCGTGGATCGACGACTGGCAGATGGCAGGCGACAGCCTCGACCGCCTGCGGCTCACGGCGACCGACAAGGATTTCGCCTATGATATCGCCATGCGCGCGGAAGGCCCGCTCGTTCTCCACGGCGACCGAGGCTATTCGGTCAAGTCGACGAAGGGGCAGGCGAGCTACTACTATTCCCAGCCCTCCTTCGCGGTCGAGGGCACGATCGTCCTGCCTGAAGGCGAAATCCCGGTGCGCGGCACCGCATGGCTCGACCGGGAATGGTCGTCGCAACCGCTGGCCGAGGACCAGGCCGGCTGGGACTGGTTCTCGCTCTCCTTCGACACCGGCGAGAAGCTGATGGGTTTTTGCTTGCGCGATGCCGCCGGCGGCGGCTTCACCTCCGCCACCTGGATCGCGGCGGACGGCGCCGCGACGCCCTACGGCGATGGCGCGCTCGTCACGACCCCGCTGGGGACGAGCCGGGTGGAGGGGCACGACATCCCGACGCGCTGGCGGCTTACTTTGCCCGACCGCGGGCTCGACGTCACCGTCGGCGCTCTCAACACGCAGGCCTGGATGGGTCTCTCCATCGCCTATTGGGAAGGCCCGATCCGCGTGACCGGCAGCCATCCCGGCAAGGGCTATCTCGAAATGACGGGCTACGAGCGGCGATGATAAGCCAATGCCGCCTGTAGACCGTCATATCCGGCGGCCTGGAAGTAGTTGGCGCATTCGGCTGGGGTGAACTGGTCGAGGAGCTGACCGTGGCGTTCCATCGCTTCGATCAGGCTTGGCAAGAGCGGGTGTAGTCGCTTCCCGCAGATTCGATCCGATGCCTCCCAAACGACGACGAGAGCGGTGCGCACCTCATCACCGAAAACCCGCCGCCGAGGCCGAGGACCACTCTTCGCCGGCGCGCAGTCTCCTCGCAGCAGTCGCACCGCATTCTTGCGATGAAAGCCAGTGAGGGCCACGAATTCGTCCAACATCCTCGCCTTTTCGGCCCGCCCGCCTAAAACATAGCGTCCACTGATCGCCGCCACCAATTCCGCTCGTGTCGCCATGCTCACCTTCCTCATCACAGCTCCCGAAGTTGTTGATTCGGGAGCAAATAGATGAGGCAACAAACCAATTTTGGGAAGCAGTTCAGGCGAGGCAATGCGCGTCTCTCCCAGATTGTCGCGCCATATGTTCCGACTGGGACACAACGAAGGCCGGTCGGTTATCGAGAGGGGAAGACGAATAGTCTCCGGCAGGCACGCTGCACCCGCGCTTCGATCATCTTGGGTAAGCTTGAGCTCATAGTTGTAACGCCCAATTTGCGATACGAAGGGGACAGGATCGACACCGGCACCGAGGCGATCGCCGAGGCCGACACGCTTCTGCTCACCGTCCCGAACCAGCTCGGCGTGGCGTACGACGCGCGCGTGATCGAGGCCATCCTGACCCATGTCGCCCCGGCGCTCGGTTGGCGATGAGGGCTGCCGACCTCGGCGCCCGCGAGTTCAGCCGGCCAAGCGCTTGGCCATGATGGTCCATTGCTCCGGCAGGCCGGGTTCGTGCAAGATCCGGAACCCAATCGCTTCGTAGAAGCGGAGCGCCGCCTGGTTGCGCGGGTCGACCTGCAAATAGAGGCCGGGCGAGCCGGCGGCGGCCAGCCGTTGCTCCAGGAAGCTCATCGCGCGCCCGCCGACGCCCTTGCCGCGCGCTTCCGGCAACAGGTCGATATGGCCGTGCGAGGGATAGGGTGCCAGCGCCTCCGGCACCGTGAAATCGGCATGGTGGATAGTACGGCGGAGCCAGTCGCTGCCGTGCCAGAGCGAATCGTCCGCGCCGGGATCGGCGACGCGCCGCCGAAGCGTCGGGTACCAAGCGGCGGCGAGCTGCGCATTGAAGGCGTGCGTATCGAACGCGCCGAACAGATAGCCGGCGACCTCCCCTTCGCGCTCGACGACGAAAGCGTGGTCCGGCTCGAAGACCTGGTAAGGGATCGCGAACACGAGACCGAGCAGTTCGGGATCGTCCTCGATGGAACTGGCGTCGCGGCCGGCGTCGCCGGTCTTCAGGCAGACCCTGGCAAGCGCGGCGTGATCGCCGGCACGCGCATGCCGCAGAGTGAAGCCTGCGCCCAGATTGCTCATGGCGGCAGGATCCTGAAGTCGCGGCCCTCGGGCAGCAACTGCCCGCCGTCGACGACGATCGTCGTGCCGGTGATGTAGCTGGCGTCGTCCGAAGCGAGGAAGAGGAAGGCGTTGGCGACGTCGCGCGGCGTGCCGAGCCGGCCGAGGGGGATCGCGTCGCGCATGCTCTGGATGAAGGCCGGCCCACGGTCGCGTTCGACCGCCTCGGTCAGGATGTTGCCGGGTTCCACGCCGTTGACGGTGATGCCGTAGCTCGCGAATTCCAGCGCGGCCGAGCGGATAAAGCCGTTAATGCCGGACTTCGATGCCGAATAATGGCCATGGCCGGGGCTGGTGACATGCGGGCCGGTAATGGACGAGGTGAACAGCATCCGGCCGGAACCCTGCGCCTTCATCGGCTCGAGCGCGGCGCGCGCCGCATTAAAGGTGCCGCGCAGATTGACCGCCATCACGCGGTCCCAGTCTTCCGGGCTGGTCGTCTCGATGAGCTGCCACGGAAAGATACCGGCGTTCTGGACGACGATGTCGAGCCGGTCGAAGCGGTCGAGTGCACGCGCCACGGCTGCCTCAGCGTCGGCCATCCGCGATATGTCGGTGGCAACGAAGGGGGCGCCGAGTTCGCCGGCGGTCACGCGGCCGGCCTCTACTTCCGTGTCCGCGAGAACAAGCCGCGCGTCCTCTTCGGAAAAGCGCTGGGCGATGCCCTTGCCGATGCCGCGCGCCGCCCCGACGATCAGCGCGACCTTGCCTGCGAGCCGTCCGGTCATGCGAGCCTCTGTCGGATGGTCTGTTTGAGGGTGTCGAGCAGCACGGCCGCAAGCACCAGAAGGCCGTGGATCACCTGCGTGAGATTGGCGGGAAGCCCCATCAGGTTGATGGCGGTATTGATGGACGACAGCAAGAGTACACCGGCATAGACTCCCGGCAGCGCCCCTATGCCGCCCTTGAGGCTGACCCCGCCAATAACCACGGCGGCGAAGGAATTGAACAGCAGGCCGACGCCGAGATTGGCGGTGGCGCCCGACGTGCGGATCGCCAGCAGCCAGCCCGACAGGCCCGCGATCGCGCCGGCAAGGCTGAAGGCGATGATCAGGTTGCGGTTGACCCGGATGCCGGCGCGAAATGTCGCCGTCTCGTTGCCGCCGATCATGATCAGGTGGCGTCCGAACGGCGTCCTCGCCATGATCCAGGAGAAGGTGACGAAACAGGTGATGGCGATCCAGGCGGTGAGCGGCAGGCCGAGCAGGCGCTGGATGCCGAGCCAGCGGATCGCCGGATCGAGGTCCTGCGCCGAGCGTCCGCCCGAAACCGCCACGACCAGGCCGCGCACCCAGATATAGGACGCCAGCGTGATGATGAAGGCGCTCATCCGCAGCCGCACGATGAGGTAGCCGTTGAACGCGCCGATCAGGCCGCCGATCCCCAGCGCCACGGCCAGCGAGGCCGGGATGGCGAGCCAGGCCGGCTGCAACTGCAGGCCGATGCCGATGCCCGCCGAGCAGAAGAGGATGCCAACGGCCATCGCGCTCAGCGCTGCCACCGACTCGACAGACAGATCCATGTGGCCGGCGATGATCACCAGCGCCAGCCCGATGGACATGACGCCGAGAACGCTCGACGCCTCGATGATGTTGGCGAAAATGCCGATTTGGAAATAGTTCGGTACAGTCGCCGAGAACACCGCCAGCACGAAGAGCAGCATCAGCCAGACGAGATTGTCGAGGACGAATTCCAGAGCGCGACGCGTGCGGGGATGCATCAGTTGATCCGACGGGTGGGCATCCCGGTCCGGTTGGACCGGGATGAATTGCGAAAGGGCTTATTCCAGCGGCTTCACGGTTTCCGTCGGCGGCTTCAGATTGCCCCAGAAGGCGGGGTTGTCGACGTTCTCCTTGGTGATCGCGGCACCCGGGATCTTGATGTTGGGTCCCCAGGGCTCGATCGTGACGACGCCCTTCAGCCCGAGCACGTCATATTCGCCCGGCTTGATCTCCTGCTTGCCGGCGATCTTGTCCATGAACATGGCGACGGCGGCGGCCTGCGCGTAGAGCGGCTGCTCGACCTCGACGTTCAGCCAGCCCTTGCGGATGAGGTCGAGGCCGACCGGCGCGCCGTTGGAGCTCATCATCATGATGTCGCCCGGCTTCTTTCCGGCGGCTTCCAGCGAAGCCACGCCAGCCACCGAAAGATGCGCCGCATGGTTGAAGATCAAGTCGATGTCGGGATTAGCCAGCAACTGATCGGCGACGATGGTGCCGGCATTGCTCGCTTCCCACTGCATGGCCGGAAGCGAGATGATCGTGACCTCCGGGAAGGCCTTCAACTTCTCCTCGAACCCCTTCTGGATGTCGAGCGTGTAGGGGTCGCCGGGATCGCCCAGAACCTGCAGGATCTTGCCCTTGACCGAGCCGTTTTTCTCAGTGAGCAGCCTTTGCGCCTGGTCGGCGGCGACATGGCCGATCTCGACGGTTCCGGCGACCGATGTCAGGTCGGACGGGGTCGAGGTGATCTGGCGGTCGAACTCGACCACCGGAATGCCGGCGGCGCGCGCCGCCTCGATCGACGGCTTGAGCGCGTTGAAATCGACGGCGGCAAGCACGATCGCCGACGGCTTGAGGGCGATCACGTCGTTCATCTGCGATTGCTGCGCGTCCGCCTTGTTGTCGGCGTTGAGCGTCTTCATCTCGTATCCGACCTGCTTGAGGAACATCTCCAGCGCGCTCACCGAGCCAGTCTGGAATTCGTCGATCAGCGTCGGGACCATGTAGTAGACCGTGCCCTTGGATTGTGCGAAGGCCGGCGACAGCAGGGCCAGGCAGAGGGCCACCACGCCGCATGCGGCTAGAAGTAATCGCTTCATTTCTCGCTCCTGTTCAGCCGGATCCTTGTTCCCCTGTTCTCATCCCGCCGGACCGGCACCGGCGAAGGCCTCCCCGGTGATCATGCCGATCACCTGATCTGGACTTGTCTTGTTGCGCGCAATGTCGCCCGCCACGACGCCATGGCGGATCACCACGATCCGGTCGGCGACCTGGAAGGCCTGCTGCATGATGTGGGTGATGATGATGACGCCGATGCCCTGGCTTGCCACCTGGCGGATCATGTCGAGTCCGCGCCGCGTCTGCTCTACGCCGAGCGCGGCGAAGGGCTCGTCGAGCAGCACCAGCTTTCCGCCCCAGTGGACGAAGCGGTTGAGTTCGATCGCCTGGCGCTGGCCGCCGGACAGGTGCTCGACCTTGGTGCGTAGCGACGGGATGCGGGTGCCGGCATTGGCCAGCGCCTTGACGACGACCGCCTCCATGGCGCGCTCGTCGAGCACCGGAATGCCGATCTTCCTGCGCGTGATCTCGCGGCCCATGAAGAAATTGGCGACGACATCGACATTGGTGCAGAGCGAAAGGTCCTGGTAGACCGTCTCGATGCCGGCGGCCTTGGCCTCGGCGGGCGACCGGGCCTGGAACTCCCGGCCCTCGAAGAGAATCCGGCCGGAAGTCGGCTCGAGACCGCCGGCGATGATCTTCACCAGTGTCGACTTGCCCGCCCCGTTGTCGCCGAGGAGCGCGATGACTTCGCCGCGCCGCATCGAGAAGCTGATCCCCTTCAGCGCCTGGATGGCGCCGAAGTTCTTGACGATGTTGTCGAGGACGAGCAAGGGTTCGGTCATGCCGCGATCCCGTCGTCCCGAAGCGGGTCACGGCGCCGCCCGCGTTCGGCGAACATCTGGCCGAAACGCGGCGACAGCGCACCGGCTACGGCAAGGGCGGCAGCCCCGCGCAGCACGGAATGCTCGCCGCCGCGCGCCACGAGGACGCGCGGCCAGCCGCGGTCGCGGCGCGCCGATACCGAATTGGGCAGGACTTGCGCATGCTCTGCCAGCCGTTCCAGCAGCGGGACCGACGCCAGCCCGCCGAGCACGACCGTTTCCGGATCGAAAAGATTCTCAATGACGGCGACCGCATTGCGGAAATGCGGGGCCACGGAGGCCACCCAATCGGCGTCGTCGCGGCCGTGGCGCCGTCGGGCATCAAGCGAAAAATACCGCTCCAGGCAGCCGCGATTGCCGCAGGTACAGGGCTCGCCGTCCGCAACGGCAGGGATGTGGCCGATCTCGCCGGCGTTTCCCCAGGCTCCGCGCAGCACGGCGCCGTCATGCACCATGGCGCCGCCGAGCCCCACGCCGAGATAGAGGTAGTAATATTCCGACAGTTCGGTGCCGAAGCCGTAGAGCTGTTCGCCGAGGGCCGCCGCCGCCATATCCGTCTCGACGAAGGCCGGCAGGCCGCACTGCGCGGCCAGCCGCTCGCGCAGCGCCACGCCTTTCCAGCCGGTCATTGTGGTAGGGCCGACGAAGCTCATCGATTCGACGCCGAAGGGGCCGGGCAGCGCCATGCCGATGCCGAGCAGGCGCCCCCCCGGCCGATGCGCGGTGAGTTCCGGCATCATCAGGCCGATCAGGTGGAACGCCTGGTCCGGCGTCGCGTTCGGATGGTCGCGGCAGGTGCTGGCCACGACGTCGCCGCTGAGATTGATCAGCGCCGCATGGATGCCCAGAGGCGTGAGGCTGACGCCGATGGCGTATCCGCCTTCCGGGTTGATCCTCAGCGTGGTTGGGGGCAATCCGCGGCCTTTCGGCTCCTCGCGAACCGACAGTATGTAGCCGTGCTCCTCGAGCTCGCGCACGATGGTGGAGACCGTCTGCACGGTGAGCCCGACGCGCTTGGCCACGTCGCCGCGCGTGGTCGGGCCGCAGAGGCGGATGGACTCCAGCACGATCCGCCTGTTGTAGGGTCGCCCGAACTCCTGGTTGGTTCCCCTGAGCACCGTACCCGACCTCCCGGAAACCGGAGCTTGGCAGGCGCGGCCTATTTCGTCAATTGGAATTCAAAAACCAGTTGTATGACCGGCAGCACGAAAAATTCAGCGCAGATCGCCGGTAATGACGCTCCAGCCGCCGCCCTTGGCCCGGACGAAACGCGCGTCGACCGCTTCGCCCTTGCTCATCTCGCGAACCATATCGGTCATCGTGTTGCCGCCGAACGCCTCGCCGCCCGGCATGTTCATCTCGATTTCCTGCGTGAAGCTGCAGAGATACTGCGTGTCTGGAATCTCGGTCTCGCAGCCGATCTTGCGAACCTCGATGAGGCGCGCGCCGAAACCCTTCTGGCCGGTCATTATCCCGGGCACGGACAGGCAGGACAGCGCTTCGATCGAATTGGTGAATCCGCTCGACATGCACATGTCCTCCTTGGCGGCAAAGGTCGCATTCGCTTCCCGCACCCGCTGAAGGGCGAACTTGGCGATCTCCTCGGCTTCCGGCTCGCCCCGCTGCCGGTTCTGCGAAAGATCGACGATATTCACGGCGCGAACCTCCGCGACGAGTTCGACATCCGTCAGGATGGCCGCAAATTCGGGATAGCGTTGAAGATCGCCGAGATCGACATAGTTGCCCGCCTTCGCCCGCACCCGCTGAACCGCATCGGTTCCCTCCGCTTCCTTCAGCAATGCTTCGCGAAAAGCCGCCTGCACCGCCGCGTCGCCGCGGATTTCGTCCAGGCGCCGGTATAGCGGACCGAGCGTGCCGCTGGGGTCGATGCTGCCGAACCAGCGGTCCATAGGCTGACGGTAGGCCAGGAACGGCCGCATGGCGCCATGCCCTTCGCTGAGGCCTTCCAACGAGATAGGCAAACTTTCCGCCACCTCGGCGGCGTCCTTCAGCGGCCGTTCGAGAATTGCGCTTGCCCGCAGCCGCCCGCGCGCAGCAAGCTCGCCGCGGCTGGTCTCGTCCAGTTCCGATTTCCGACTGCGTTCGAGCAAAGCGAACACACCGTTGAGGCCGCCCTGCTCGAAGCTGCCTTCGGGAATGGCCTCGATCTGTGCGATCAGCATGGCGAGCGTGATCTCCATCTCGCGCTTGGACAGCGCCGCCTCGGCTTGCTTGCGTTCCGGGTCGCGCATGTCACGGCTGCGGATGCGTGTCTCCTGCCGCAACGCGGCGATGCGCTTCAGCGAGGCGGCATCCTCGGGCAGGGCGTCCAGTTCCTCCTGCGATTGCGCCATCCATTCCATTGTCTCCTGCCGGTCGGCCTTCAGCGTGTTGAACTGGGCGAACTGGTGGTTGGTCATCAGCACGAAGTCGCCAACGAAGCTGACCAACTCCATTTCCATGTTCCGGCAGGTGCCGCGGATCATCATCGCCACGGCGCGCCGCTCCTCCTGCGAGGTTTCGAAGAACGGAATGCCGAACACCGGCTCGAACGGCTCGTCGAAGGCGGTTGAAAGCCCCGCCATGACGGCATCCACGCTCATGCGCTTGATGTTCACATTCGGCTCGAACGGCTTCAGCCATTCCGCAAGCACGCGGCACTGCGCTTCGCGGGAAGGCGCCTCGGCCAGTGCGCCGGCGATCACGCCGCCGAAATCGACAGGCGGCGTCTCGCCCGAGGCCAGCGCCTCGCCCTGCCCCTTGGACGGTCGCGCAAGCTGGAAAGCGTTTCGGTTGCCAGCCGCATCGGCGAAGTCGCGTTCATTGGCGATGCCTTTGAAGACAAGACTGCCATCGGCGCCGAGCGACACCAGGGCGGCTTGCGATTGCGTTAGGAAGTGCCTGAGCGTGCCCTCGCCGCTGAAAATGCCGGTCGCCTCCCTGGCCGATACGGGAACAAGCAGCAGGCCGTCGCCGGGCTGCGCCACCGCGACCAGCGAAAGCGCCAGCCTGTCGCGCTGGGCCTCGGGCTTGTCGGCCGGGTAGGTCGCGCGCAGTTCGAAGAACGGCGCGGCGGTGTCGTTCACGGCATGCAGGACGACGACGGTCTGCTCGCCGCGGCCGACCGCGCCTGCCCAGATTCCGGCGATCGCGGGGGGAATATCCAGAGGCCGCACGCCGCCGCGCCGGCTGAGCGAGATCGTTTCGCAGCCGTTCATGCGGACCTCGCCTTCAATGGCGCTGTCGTTCGCGACCGAACCGGCGACGCTCCTGAGCTGCACCCTCGCGCCGCCGCTGTCCAGGACGGTCGATCGCAGCGAAATCATACCGCCCTCGTGCTTGCCCGACAGCACGACGCGCTGATCGAAGGTCGGGCCGGCGCCGCTGTTGCGCTGCTTGTAGATGCCGATCGTGCCATAGGCGCCGATGCTGTCGCCGTCGGAATAGGCCTGCAGTTTCACCGGGTAGTTTTCCGTGTTGCCGCGCCTGTTCTGACGGCAGCCGACCCAGCCCTGCCAGATGCCGGTCAGTTTTCCGGCTGCGAGTGGCGACGGCGGGGCTTCGGCGGGCGGCGCTTCGCCCTCGGCCACGGTCCTCGTTGCGGTGAACGCTCCGGAAAGGCACGGCGAGACGCGCCCCTCGATCATACGGCCGTTCGGGTTCAGCGCGCCCTCCATGGCGAGCGCCGTGAAACCCGTGGGCCGCTCGATCCACTGCCGCGGCGCCAGCGTGAAGCTGTTGTCCGGTCGCAGCCGCCCCGTCAGCTTGTAGCTCCCGGTGGTCCCCTGAGCATCGAAAGAGAAGGTCGCGCTCAGCTTGCCTTGCTCTTCGGCGACCTCCAGTTTCAGCTTCGATTTGCCGCCGCTGCCGCAGGAATAGCTGCCGCTCCAAAGACCATCGATGTTTGCGTCGGCCCTCGCCTCGCCCGCAAGCCAGCCTGTACATACGACAAGCAAGGTTAAGCCGGCGCATGGTGAAGCAATTCGCATAACCCAGTCCCTTTGACTTAATGCCACCAACCAGTCTCTCTTAAGACGGAAGGCAGCCAGTGCTGATTGTCAACGCAGTCCGACTCGCACGTAGGGATAAGTTGCCATATCAAAATTGCAGGGTTGGTCGACGGTCGACCAGTCCGGCAGCGGCAGTGTTTCTGGCGGCAGGGATACGCCAGGAGCGCAGGACTGTTTGAGCGCGGTCAGGCTGCCAGGCGCCTGATGCGCAAATTGCTCAAGGCGCACGGCCACACGCCGCGCGTCATGATCACCGACAAGCTTCGATCATATTATGCGGCAAAGCGCGTCAGGTCGCGGCAAACCGGAAAAGAACTTCGGAACCTGGCCGCGCCGCAGACGCTTGCGAACAACCACAGCCCCTTTCCCATCGACTCCAGCACCTGAAAACGTTCTTCCGCAGGTCCAGGCCAGACGTGCTAATTTCGCCCACGGACGCCTCCTTCGATGGTGTTCAAGACAACCCATCCTGGCACACAAAAAGGCCGTCAGCGGGGCGTCCAACCCATCAACGCCGCTTCCGGACCTCACTCAATCACGGCGCAGGCCGCACGTTTTCCGGCAGCGCCTGAAGGCTGGCTCTTATAGTCGTCCTGGCCGCCGTGGATCATCAGCGCCCTGCCCCTGATGGATGCTTTCCCGCCATCCAGCTGGACCATGTTGTTGAAGACCTGCGCGCGCAGGACACCCTCGGCGCCGACGTGCTGATTTGGCATGTCGCCGGCGTGCGGACCGTTCGCAGCAAGGTACCCGTGTTCGGCATTCATCGGGTTGAAGTGCCCCCCTGCCGATTCGTGGGCGGTCTGGTGATCGCAAATGCCAGTTTGGTGGACGTGGACCGCGACCCACTCTCCCGCCGGCAGACCGGTTATTTCCAACGCAATGAGCACACCTTGCTTCGTCTCTGTCAAAATGGCGGTCCCGATTTTGGCGCCGGCCAGGTTGACGAACTCGGCTTTCGCGGTCTGGCTGTCCTGGGCGGTTGCGGGCATGGCAACTGCTAGCGCCAATCCTGTAGCCGCAAATAGTCTGTTCATTGACGTTTCTCCGATCATGCAGGCTCACGAAATACTATGGGGCACTCGGCGCGATCACAACATGCCATGAAGCCATTCCGGCCAACTTCTCTGCCGACGGTCTGGCGCCTCCACGCCGGCTGATGAAGGCCCCGGCGGTAAAGAGATCGATTTCCGAACTGCTCTCCTGAACAGGCAAAATCGTTAAAGGCGGGCCCGGTCACCCGCCCGATTTCCCGACGGTCGGTTGCAACCAACCCTGCGTTACATCCTCGGCTTCCATTGTGGTATACTGTGTGGATTGCCTCTTGTTTTCCGTGAAGAGGAAAGAATGGCAGCTGCATCACGAAACACGATTGGCGCTGCTCTTATCGGCTGCGCGCTCCTCCTGACGTCCGTTGTCGCAGCGGGCGATGCCGAAGATGTCGATATGGCTTCGCGGCTTGCCGAACTGCTGCGTGCAGGCCGAAGCGTCGTCTCGAACTACCAGACGCTCATCAACGATCCGACGATCGGCGACAAGGAGATCGACAGCACACGCTTCGTCAAGGAGGCGGTCGCCCTCTATTCCGAGCGCGTGGCCCAGGAGCCTTTCTCGGGTGATTTGACCGAACGCGACCGGCGTCTCGTCCAAGCGCAACTCGATGCGATGAGGGAAGTCCTGGACGAACACCAGGATGACATCAATCGCGAGGGAATCGGGTTTAAGGGCTTCGTCCCGGCCATCTTCGCCCGCCTGATCAACGAAAAATTCTCCGCCAAGGTGGGCCAGGAGGCCCGCGTACGCGTGACCGCGCCGGAACAGCTCGTGCGCAACCGCAAATCGCTCCCCGACCCATGGGAAAGGCAGATTATCCAAGATGTCTTTTCCGATCCGAAGAGAGCGAAGGGGGAGGCGTACATGGAGGTCACGGAAGTCGATGGACGCCCGGCTTTCCGGATGCTGCTGCCCGAATATTACACCGACTCTTGCCTGACCTGCCATGGCGAGCCGAATGGCGAGATCGACGTGACCGGATACCCGAAGGAGGGCGGCAAGGCGGGTGATCTGGGAGGGGCGATCAGCATCGTCCTGTTCAAATGACCGCCGCGGAACAAGCGCCGCGCCGGATAACTCCAGCCTCCGCGCCGGCCAGGTCGCTCGCAAGCCGCTTTGCCAGTCTGCCCATCTCAGTGCGCGTTGCCGCCCTGACGGCAGCGGGGCTCATCAGCCTCATCCTGTCGTCAATCTTTCTCACGCAGGCCCTCTATCGTAGTGCCGACCGCACCGCCGAGACCAAGGCCTTGTTTGACCTCGCGGGCACCGCGGCGGCTGCACACGTGACTTTCGGCGAACTGCGGTACTGGCTGACCGACCTCTCGGTCAGCCTGCTCATGAACTCGGAACGAAATGCCAAGGAGGCGCGCGACCGGCTGAAAGTCCACATGGACCACCTCTCCAAATCATCGCCTGAGGCGGTCAGGGAAATCCGTTCCGAGGTGGACGCCTATGTCAAGACGGCTCAGGAGGCCGTCGACAGCTACACCCAGGACAACCGCATCATCGGTAACGCTCTGCTCGCCGAGGCCCGCACCCACAGCACCAACGTCGACGCCGCGCTGAACAAGCTCGTCGCCGACGCGAGCGCCAAGGCGGAATCCGCGCGCGACGAGGCGGTGAGGCAGACGCAGGCGACGGCCAAGGCCTCGGCCATCCTGGTGGCTGTCGTGGTGCTGATCGGCACGATTCTCACCATCCTCGTCCTTCGTTCGATCATCGGCCCGCTACGACGGTTGAACCGAGTCATCGGGGAACTGACCGAAGGATGCTACGATGTCGAGATTCCCGCAGAGAGCGGGGACGAACTCGGCGCCATGGCGCGCACGCTTCGGCTCTTCCGGGCAAGCGCCATCGAGAAGCAGAGACTGGAGGAGGAGGCTGAGCGGCAGAGACGCACGCTCGCGACCGCCTTCGAGACTATCTCTGACGGCTTCGTCCTATTCGACCCCGAAGATAGGATTCTGCTTGCGAACAGCAAGTATTGCGAGATCTTCTCCGACCAGGAGCGAGGCGAGCTGATCGGGCAAAGCTTCGAGGACATCCTGAAGCGACGCCTGGCGAGCGGGCAGGTGGACCTCGAGGGCGGGCGGCCGGAGGACTGGATGGCCAAGAGCCTGCGCGTCCACAGGGATCCGGCAGGCTTCGTGCGCGAATGGCGGTACGGCGAGAGATGGGTTCGCGTCAGCAAACGCAGAACCCCCGACGGCGGCACCGTCGCCGTCTATACCGACATCACCGAACTCAAGCTCAGACAAGCCGAGCTGGAGCGGGCCAAGAGCAATGCCGAATCCGCCAACGAAGCCAAGAGCCGCTTCCTCGCGTCGATGAGCCATGAGTTGCGTACGCCGCTGAACGCGATCATAGGCTACAGTGAGATGCTGATCGAGGAGGCGGCCGATCAGCAGAGTGACGGTTTCGTCCCAGAATTGGAGAGGATCGCGGGCGCCGGCCGCCATCTCCTGGCGCTCATCAACGACATCCTCGACCTGTCGAAGATCGAGGCCAACAAGATGGAGCTGTTCCTTGAAACCTTCGATGTGGCCGAGCTGCTCCGCGACGTGCAGGCGACCGTCACGCCGCTGATCAACAAGAACCGCAATAGCTTCGTGGACGACTTCCAAAGCGATCTGGGGACGATGCATTCGGACCAGACCAAGCTGCGTCAGAACCTATTCAACCTGCTCAGCAATGCGGCCAAGTTCACCGAAGGAGGCCGCATAGCGCTTACGGTCAGGCGACAGAGCAGGCCGGACGGAGACTGGTTGGTGTTCAAAGTGTCTGATTCCGGGATCGGTATAACGCCGCAGCAACAGGAGCGACTGTTCAACGCATTCACCCAGGCGGATGCCTCCACCACCCGAAACTATGGAGGGACGGGGCTTGGCCTCAGTATCACCCGCAGTTTCTGCCGGATGATCGGCGGCACGGTAAGCGTCGATAGCGAGCTCGGAAAGGGCTCGACCTTTACGATGGAAATTCCGGCCGAGTGCAAGCAGATTGCCCGGGATAGGAAACTTGCCGAACCGTTACCACCGGTGTCGGCAGGCAAGACGGTGCTCATCATAGACGACGAACCCGCTGCCCGGGATGTCATCGCCAAGGCCCTGGCAGAAGCAGGGCTTGCGTCGATCGAGGCCGCGAGCGGAGCGGAAGGACTGGCAGCGGCTCGAGCTCAGCGCCCCGCCGCGATCATTCTTGACATCATCATGCCACATCAGGATGGCTGGTCCGTGCTGCGCGCGTTGAAGAACGATCGGGAACTGTGCGAGATTCCGGTGATCCTCGCCACCATATTGGCGGACCGCGAACTCGGCCTGTCGCTCGGTGCCGTAGAATATCTGACCAAGCCGATCGATACCGAGAGATTAATTCGCACGATCGAGGCCTGCGGTAACGACAAACGCGATGTGCTCATCGTGGACGACGACCAGGCCTCGCGCGATGTCCTCCGGCGCATTCTGACCAAGAAGAACTGGCAGGTTCACGAGGCGAGCGACGGAGTGCGCGGCATCGAACTAATGAAGCGTCTGGCACCCCGCCTGGTTTTGCTCGACCTGCTGATGCCGGAAATGGACGGCTTCGAGACATTGAACAAAATGCAGCAGATTCCGGAACTGCAGAACATCCCCGTGGTCGTTGTCACCTCGAAGGACCTTTCGGCGAACGAACTTAACTGGCTACGGGATCGGGCGGTCGCCGTCGTTACCAAGGGCGCCAAGAGTAGGTCCCAGTTGGTGGAAGCCCTCGAGCGCCAGATATCAGTACGAGACACGGTCGGCGCCGGAATCGGCCATGCTTGAACCGCTGCGCCACTGCTGGAGGAACTCGGAGATGGCAAGGATTCTCCTGGTGGAAGACAACGAAATGAATCGCGACATGCTTTCGCGGCGGCTGGCGAGACGCGGTTTCGAAGTGCTCATTGCTGAAAACGGACAGTCTGGCGTGGACCTTACCGTTTCGGAAAGGCCGGATCTGGTCCTTATGGACATGAGTCTGCCGGTGATGGACGGCTGGGAAGCGACGCGGAGGCTGAAGGCGGATCCGAACACGTCGACGATTCCGATCATCGCACTCACTGCGCATGCAATGGCGAGCGACCGCGAACTGGCCCTCGGGGCCGGCTGCGACGACTACGACAGCAAGCCAGTGGACCTGCCACGGCTCGTGCGCAAGATCGAACAACTGCTCGCCGTCAGCCGGTGAGCCGCGACCCGGTGGCTCCGTTAGATGAGTGTTGAGAACGACTTCCAGCACCAGGCGATCGTCGCACACATCGCGCAACAACTCGCAGGGCCGGGCCGCGCGATTACAGGATTTCAGGAACTACTGACGGAACAGGCGCGCGATCTCGGCCTGGTCGACCTGATGCCGGATCTCGAACGAGTCGGCCTCGCGGCACAGCAGTTGAACGTTCTCATCGACAGGCTGATCGCCAGCCAGACGGGCTGCGCCGAGTTCGAGAGCGAGGCGAAGCTGCGGCACGATCTGCGTACGCCCCTAAACGCCATCATCGGTTATTCCGAAATGATCCTTGAGGAAGCCGAGAACCTGAACCAAAGTGGGCTGGCCGAAGATGTCAGGGTGATGCTGGCGGCTTCTGGCGAATTGTTGGCGAATGTCGACGCCATCGCGGGCATCGCGCGCACCGGCGGCATCGAGGGGATTCAGGTTGCGGATCGGGCCCGCATCGACGCGGCAAGGCTCGAACGGGCGCTGAACAGGACGGGAAGTGAGGCGAGCGCGGCTCACGGCGGCAGGATCCTTGTCGTCGACGATATCGCCAGCAACCGCGATCTCCTTTCGCGACGCCTGCAGCTGGAGGGCCATCAGGTGGTCACCGCCGCCACTGGCCCGTCCGCATTCAAGCGGCTTTGCGAACAGGAGTTCGACCTCGTGCTCCTGGACGTCCTGATGCCGGAAATGAATGGTATCGACGTGCTTCTGCGGCTAAGGGCTGACCGCCGATGGCAGCGTATCCCGGTGATCATGATTTCGGGGCTGAACGAAGTTGACGCGGTGGCGCGCTGTATCGAGGCAGGCGCGGACGACTATTTGCCGAAACCTTTCAATCCGGTCCTGCTGCGCGCACGGATCAATTCGACGCTGGAAAAGAAGCGTTGGCTCGACCGCGAGCACAGCTATTTGCACCGCATCGAGGCCGAGAAGCAGCGGGCAGATTCGCTGTTGCGCGCCATACTGCCCAGTCAGATCGTCGCCCGGCTGCAGCAAGGCGAGCAGATCATCGCCGATCGCTTCGAGGAGGCGACAATCCTTTTCGCCGATATCGTCGGTTTCTCTACCATCGCGGCTAGGCTGCCTGCCTCTGATCTCGTGAAACGTCTTGGCGGAATGTTCAGCCTATTCGACGCGCTGGCAGATGCACATGCCGTCGAGAAGATAAAGACAATCGGCGACGCCTACATGGCCGCCTGTGGCGTTCCCGAACCGGCTCAAGACCATGCCGACCGGATCGTGGCGCTCGGGCAGGCAATGCTTGGGGCATTGAAAGAGCAGGCCTCAAGTGGCGATTCCTTTAGCGTTCGCATCGGTGTGCACACTGGGCCGGTGATCGCCGGCTTGATCGGCCGCAGCCGCTTTGTCTACGACCTGTGGGGGGAAACCGTAATTGTCGCCAGCCGACTCGAATCGCAGGGCGTGGCCGATCGGATGCAGATCTCGGAGGCGACCCGGCGCGCCCTGCGATCGCCCTGGGCGCTAGAGCCGCGCAGCGTCAATCTAAAGGGCGTCGGCCCGATGGAGGCCTACCTCGTACGGGATTGATTGAGAGATGGGTGTTGCCTGGGCGACTCTTGTCGTACGTCGCGCGGGATTGCGTCACGGTGCCGTTCGATGCCGTTCGAGGCACCGTCAGCAAGAATATGGCGCTTGGTGAAAAGCGATCTCGAACTCCTGCGCACGGGCGAAGATCGAGTTCAGCCGTGCACGCTCGTTGGCGTCGAGGGTCTCGCCCGCGGCATCGAGCTCGGCCTTCAGCCAGAGCGCCTGCTCCGCGACGTCGTGATGCGCATGCAAGTTGATCCACTCCTTGAGCAACGGATCGCGGATCGTGCATGCGGCAGCAGCCCTGGACCAGGACCAGTACATCCATTCGGCGGCAAACATGGCGGAGACCGCATCGAGATAGCTGCCGTCTCGGGCGATCGCCCGCATGCCCTCGCCGCCACTTCGGGGCGATCCGTGTCGTAGGAAGCCGGGTCTTCCCCGCCAAGCGAACGTCCTCTCGAAATAGGAAATCTGCTGGTTGGCAAGAACGTGATAGGCCAGCGTCTCTGCGCCACGATAGCACAGGCTCGGCACACCTGCCTTTTTCGGTACGCCGCTGCACTCGCCTCAAGGGAGCGTCCCGTGCCAAGGCTCGTCTGGCACGCGCGGCGGGACGCTGAAATTTGGCTCTGGCGGAGCCTGTCGAGCGCCACGTACCTTGGGTTGGCAGCGGCAACTCCCGCCAGTTTGAAACCCTGAACTCCATCGTCTCAATCGTACCATCTCGCTCAGTGCAAATACTTGGATGCGCAAACTACTTGCTCCCAAATACCAACAAATGTTAGCGGAATTGCACGCTGCTACCTGGTCCGACATTCAGGAGAAGGGTTACGGCCAATCACCACGCAAGGGAACCTGCCACACTCTTCGGGTAATGCTGGGGGGACTCGATCGACCACTCGATCTCGGACAGGCGCGTAGTGGTCGTGGCCTTCGGGTTTACGACCCCCGACCCCTTTTCTCGGATGCCGCCGTCAGAACCGAAGAACCCCAACAGCGTCACCACCATCAGACGCGCGGCCTTGGGGACACGCAAGTCGTGAAGGTCGCCCTCCGGCGGCGTGAGATGCCAGAGGAACAGCGTATCTGGGTAGGCGGCCTTGTTCTTCGACGCGATGCAATACCCCTGCGAATACCGCAGATAGCCCAGGTCCTTGTCCTGCCACGTGCTGTTGGTTTCGCCGGCCTCCGTGGGCTTGCCCGGCAAGTCCAGCGACAGCCGAAACTCGACCGGGCGATTGTTGAGCGACTTCACTTGGACAAGGAAACTCATTTGACCCTCGGCCTGCATGCCGACGCCAAGCATAGTGATGGATGGTTTCGGTAGGTTGCCGCCGGCTACTCAGATTGAAACTGCCAGGATACGAAGAAATGATCCGGCTTTTCGAACAGCTGCTTCCGTCGTGGTCTTTCCTTCCCCGGCGCCGGCACGACCCGGCGAAAGATGGTAAAGACGCCACCGCACATCGCTATCTCACCAGGACGATTGCTGGTCGTATGGGTCGAAGGCCGACTTGAAGCCGGTCCCCTTGTCACGGTCGAGCTATTCTGCCGCTTCGCGAACAGGTATCAGGCGCCGCTCGACTTGCTGCAAATGCAGGCGCATGGCCGCTGCCGCGCCGCTAAGGTCGCGCTCGGCGATCGCTTCGACAATCCGTTCATGATCGACGAAGCTGTGATGGTCCGCCGGAGGACGAGCGCCTTCTGAACGGAGGCGGCCCCAGACAACGGTGCGGCGCACCGCGTTCAGTACATCGAACAATCCAAGCAGCACATTATTCCTGCTCGCCTGCGCTATCTGGCGGTGGAGCAGATTGTCGACATTCTCGTATTGCCGCCATGTGGCGGCCTCCCGCGTCTGCACCAGCGATTGCCGCATCGCGGCGATGTCTGAAAGCGTAGCGTGCAGCGCCGCTTCACGCGAAATCTCAGGCTCAATGATAAGACGGGCGCGCATCACGTCAGCCGGATTTGTATGACCGGCGATCTCGGAGATTCCGATGGTCTCCTTCACGGGGCCGCTGCCGACGAATGTTCCCCTGCCGACGTGACGCCAGATGCGGCCGTCCCTTTCAAGCACGGCCAGCGCCTTGCGCAGATTGCCGCGCGACACGCCAAGGCTCTCGCAGAGTTCCCGCTCGGCGGGCAGCCTGGTTTCGCCGGAGTGATCCATCTGCGCAAGATACGCCTGAAGCTGCACCAATGCGGCCTGTCCGCCATTCGCCTGATCGTCCATAGCTTAGCCAATCCGCACTTCGACCTGCAGAGATGCTGGTAGTGCGATTACTGAAATCCGTCAACTGCGCAATGCGGCCTTGACCAATCTTATCACAGGTCTTAACCAATCAAGCTATTGGGTATAAGAAAAGGGAGGAAACGACCATGACCAGCATGTCAAGACGCAGCGTTTTCGCGGCCGCTCTCGGCGCGGTCCTGGGGTTTGCCGCGCCTCAATCGGCGGCCACCGCCGGAGACATGCGGATTGCGTTCGGCGATCTGCCCGGCATAGAGTCGATCCAGACGCTGGCCGCCATCGAGCGCGCCAAGGAGCGCGGGGTAAACGTCGATCTGATCATCCTCAATGACGAGGATTTGGCCGCGCAGGCGATTGTCGGCGGCCAGGCCGATGTCGGAATTGGCGCGCCTTACACGCTCATCCAGAAGGCCGGTGTGCCGATCCGCATCTTCGCGCAGATTTCCAAGTTGCGCTTCTTTCCGGTGGTCAACAGCGAATTCTACAAGGAATGGAAGGACCTCGACGGGCAGGACGTGGCCGTCCAGGCGCGCGGTTCGGGCACCGAGGCGGTCATGCTCCTGATGGCGAAGAACCACGGAATCAAGCTCGGCAATGTCAGCTATGTGCCGGGTTCCGAGGTGCGTCGCAACGCGCTCATCCAGGGAACGCTGAAGGCGTCGATCGTCGATGCCGCCAACAGGCGCGCGCTGGAGGCCGAAGCGCCCGGCAAGTTCATAGTCCTGCCCGTCGAAGATCTCGGAGCCTCTGACGAGGCGCTGTTTGCGACAGCAGAGTATCTGAAGAGCAACGCCGGGGATGTCGATATTCTGGTCGAGGAACTCATGAAGACGGCGCGCGAGATCACCGAGAACCCGGCTGTCGCGGTCGAATTCCGCAACAAGTACAAATTGCTGCCGGATCTCGGCGCGGAAGCCGACGCTGAAATAACCGAATACTACAAGGAAACCGCCGCCGCCGGCAGCCTTGCGCCAAGCGGCGGTGGAGCAGATGCGGCTGCCGATGATTTCGCGTTCTTCACGCTGGCCGGCCAAATCGAAGGCGATCCCGCGAGCCTTAAGGTAGAGGATTTCTGGGATGTAGCCGCGATCGACCGCGCCGTCGCCAAACTTGGAAAGAAGTAGGCGGCTTGGCTGATGGCCCTGGGTGTCAGAACCGGGAACGAGGCCGTGCCAAGCCTCGCTTCCCTTTCCGGAGATGGCGCGGCAGGTGCATGGTGGGACCGGCCGCTCCTGCTCCGGCTCGTCTCGATTGCCCTCTTTGCAGGTATCTGGGAGATAGCCGGACGCATTCCCGTCAGCTTCGCCTTCCCGACTTTTTCCGCAACGATAGCCGCGTTCTTGAGGCTGGTCGGCGATGGAAGCATGGCAAGCGCCTACCTCTCGACACTTCAGCCGCTTGTGCTCGGCGTCGTCCTGTCGGCGTTTCTGGGTGTAGGTCTCGGGACGATCTGCGGCCTGTCGCGTAGCTGCGAATGGCTGGCGATCCCAGTGTTCATCGTGCTGCAGGCCGCTCCTGTCGCCGCCTTGATTCCGATGATCACCTTTGTCTACGGGATCGGCATGACCGCCAAGACGCTTGCTGTGATGATCCTGGCACTGCCGATCATCGTGCTCAACTCCTACAAAGCGGTTCGCAACGTCAATGAGTCGCTGCTCGTCATGTGCCGATCATTTCTGGCGACGCGCTGGCAGACGGTCAGCAAGATCATTCTTCCGGACGCCAGCCCGGTCATCTTCGCTGGCCTGCGTCTCGGAGTCTCCGCCGGGTTTGTCGGCGTCGTTCTCGCCGAATTGCTGATCACCCCTACCGGAATCGGCGATCTCATCACCTTTCACCGTTCGCGTGCGGACTACGCCGAAATGTACGCGGCAATCGGCTCGATCATCGCACTTTCCACCCTGACGCTCGTCTTTCTGCAGTGGGTGGAAGTGCGTGTCTTCAGGCCCGAGAAAAGAGGGGCCTGACATGCACGCCATATTGCGGAATGGACCATCGCTGGTTCAGGCACCGATCGACTCCATCGTGGAAGTGAAGGGAATCTGCAAGACCTACGGCAATGTCGAGGCGCTGCGCAGCATCGACCTCGATTTCCCGCGGGGGAAGCTGACCAGCCTTCTCGGACCGAGCGGCTGCGGAAAAACCACGTTGCTGAAGATAATAGCCGGCCTGATTGAGGCCGACAAAGGAACCGTCGAGATAGAGGGAAAGCGCGTCAGCGGGCCCGGCCCCGAACGCGCCTTCGTGTTCCAGGACTTTGCGCTGATGCCTTGGGCGACGGTGGTACGCAACGTTGCCTTCGGCCTCGAATTGCGTGGCACGAAAAGGGCTGAACGCGAGGAGGTCGCCCGCCGCTACATCGCCGAGGTGGGCCTGACCGGGTTCGAAGACAAATACCCTCATGAATTGTCGGGCGGCATGCGCCAGCGCGTCGGCTTGGCGCGGGCGCTCTCGGTAGATGCCGAAGTTCTCCTTCTAGATGAGCCATTCTCGGCGGTGGACGAGCAGAACCGGCGAAAATTCCAGGAAGACCTTATCCGGCTGCGAACCAACCAGAACAAGACCTTCATCTTCGTGACGCACTCGATCGAAGAGGCGGTCTACATCTCCGACCGCATCGTGTTGCTGTCGCCCAGACCCGGCAGAGTTTCCCAGATTATCGAGCCGGAGATCGACCGTTCCGGCGATCCGGAGCGCATCCATCGCGACAAGCACTATCTCGATACTGTCGAGGAGATATGGCAAGGGCTCAAGCAATATGTGGAGTGATCGGCGATGAGCCTGTTTGGCTACCGTGTGCCGATGATGGCATCGCTCCTCGTCTGGTGCGTCGTTTGGGAAATCGTCGGCCGGTTGGACCTTGTCTTCCTGCTTCCTCCGTTTAGCCAGGTCCTGGCTGCAGCGGTCGAACTGGTGCAGACGCCGTCCTGGCAGAATGCGACGGTAACGACGCTGCGCGCGTTCGTCATGGGCATGGCCCTGTCGATCGGGATCGGGGTGCCGCTCGGCATACTCATGGGACGCGTCAAGATGGCCGACGACCTGCTCGGCATGTGGGTGAATATCTTCTCCAGCGCTCCGCTCTCGGCGATCGTGCCGGTGCTGATGATCCTGTTCGGCTTCGGTGAGAAGACAATCGTCGCGGCCGTCTTTCTGTTTGCGATCTGGATCATCATTCTCGATACGCGCGCCGGGGTCCGGCACATTTCGCCGTCCTTGATCGAAATGGCGCGCTCCTATGGCGCGTCCCGCCGCGCGCTTTTTGCCAAGATCATTGTTTGGGCGGCTCTTCCGGAAATCCTCGCCGGCATACGCCTCGGGCTCATCCGGGGCGTCAAAGGCGTGGTCATTGGCCAGTTGCTCGTCGCCATTGTCGGATACGGCGCGCTGTTCGAGACTTTCTCCCGAAACTTCCGTATGGCCGAGTTCTGGGCCCTAACCATCCTCCTTTTTGCCTTCGCTCTGGTTGTCGCCGATCTGATCGAAAGAGCGGAGGCCAAGAGTTGAGTATTACGCAGGAGCAAGACAGTGACCATGCAGGACGCGACCTCAAGCTACGTCATCGAACCCATCGCCATCCCGACGATCCCAGTGGCGGGAACCGACAAGGTGTTCCCGGTCCATCGGGTCTATTGCGTCGGCCGGAACTATGCCGCGCATGCCGTCGAAATGGGACATGACCCCAACAAAGAGCCGCCTTTCTTCTTTCAGAAGAACCCCGACAATCTCGATACCAGCGGAGAATTTCCTTACCCGCCGGCCTCCAACGATGTCCATCACGAGATTGAAATGGTCGTGGCGCTGAAGAGCGGCGGTATTGATATCCCGGTTGAAAAGGCTCTGGATTGCGTTTTCGGTTATGGCGTGGCCCTCGACATGACCCGGCGCGACCTGCAGGCGAAGGCGAAGGACATGGGCCGGCCGTGGGAAGTCGGCAAGGCGTTCGAGGCATCGGCGCCATGCACGCCGTTGGTCCCGGCAAGTTCGATCGGCCATCCCACCCAGGGCTCGATCTGGCTGGACGTCAACGGCGTGCGCAAGCAGACCGGCGACCTCAACCAGATGATCTGGAAGGTCCCTGAAATGATCAGCTACCTGTCCGGCCTTTTCACGCTGATGCCCGGCGACATCATTCTTTCCGGTACACCGGCCGGCGTCGGCGCGGTCAGTCGCGGCGATGCTCTTCGCGGCCATGTCGAGGGTGTCGGTGACATCGAGGTACGAGTTCATCTGAAGCGTCGATTGTTCGCGGGCTCAGCCGGGCGCTGTCGGGAGCACAGGCTTTGGGCGTTAATGGATTGGACGCCCCCTGACGGCCTTGTGTGCCAGCATGGGTTGTCTTGAACACCATCGAAGGAGGCGTTCGTGGGAGAAATTAGCACGATTGGCCTGGGCCGCCTCGAATTCAGAAAAGCGCTCATCAGCAACCCGTCCGGCTGTCGGTCACTGCGTGGTCGCCGCCATGACGAAGAACATGACCGCCGTAGCCGGAATATTGATGAGCATAGTGATGAAGTATGCCCATCCGGATCGAGCCTTCGTACGCCCGTTCATCTTTCTGAAGGCACCCCACCCTATGAAGAGCCAGACGTATTGTAAAATGAATCCAGCTACCAACAGGGCCTGGCCGACAAAGACGGGAATCATCAACCGCAGCATGGAACCCCTGTAACTTTCTACCAGATTTCTCAGTTTCTCACTAAAATCAAAATCAGCTTTACTGATAGTGTTAAATATTATCTCGTAGAATTCTGGAATAAATACCTTAAAAATCCCGAACGCCGTTAGAGAAAAGGCCGCGACAATAGTCGACATTGCCACATTGTAGTATATAATAACAATAAATATCTGTTTATGTGATCCGGACCACCCCACCAACCTCCAGGCAATAATGACCGATGCCGCCGTCAGGCATATCCCGAGGCAGTTCCATATGAAGAAGGTCGCCAAATTGATCCAGAGGTCGCCTTCCTGCAAGAAACGCGAAAATATGATGAAAAAGATGACGCAGGTGATTGCCGCGAAAATCAGCGCGGATACAAAGCGCTCTTCGGAATTTTGGAATTTTGCCGAAATGAACACTTTTGGCCCTGAAATCAATTCTCCGAACTCCAAGAAATAATTTGGAAGGAACGCCACGATCTTTTCAAGCAGGTCCTTCATGTCGTTCGCTCCGAGCATCCCACAGGGGCCGTCCGCGCGGCACGTTAGAGCAGATGAATGAAAAGGGGGTCATCCCTGCTCATAACTCTTTGTTTTTTAAGCCATGAACTTGTGCGATTGGTCCGCAACTTTTCGGAATCATGATCTTGCTAAACTAAAACTAGGAGCGCCGCTACGATCCAGCTTGCCGAGGCCAGGCGCACGACACCGTCTACCTCGACATACGGCCGCAACGCGTCGCGTACATGATATCGCCACGACGCTTGCGGAGTAGGCCCTCCTTCATGAACCTATCAGGACACGCACTATTTCCCGAACGAAGGCCGTGGAGCAGATCTCCAGAGTCGCAGCCATCCGAGGCCCCACTGCCTGCAACCAACCGACTTTCCCCGCGGTGGCCGCTGAGGTAGGTTGTCCCGTTGACGCTGGGAGCCTTGAGCTTCATTCGAAGGAAGACTTCGATGGAAATGCAGCAAGTCCGCTATTTCCTGGCCTTGTCGAAGACGCTGAACTTCACAAGGGCGGCGGAAGAATGCCATGTAACCCAGCCGGCGTTGACGCGATCCATCAAACAGCTTGAAGAGGAACTTGGCGGCACGCTCATCCGCCGCGAGCGAACCCATTCGCACCTCACCGAACTCGGGCGCCGCATGCTGCCGATGCTGCAGCAATGCTATGACGCGGCGGTATCCGCAAAATCGCTGGCAAAAGCGGTTCAGTACAGGGACGTCGTTCCGCTGAACGTCGCGGTCGCAAACTGCGTGAACATGACGGTCCTGTCGCAGATGCCTCGCCGAACTTGCAAGAGCCCTTCCGGGAGCAGAGCTTAAGGTTCGCCGTGGCGCGTCAACTGGTGTGCTGGAGGCACTGAAGAGCGGCGAAGCCGATATTGCAGTCGCCGGGCCGCTGGAACCATGGGACAGGCTGGACGTCTGGCCGCTCTTTCGCGAACAGGTCGAACTTGCGGTCAACACAGATCACCGGCTTGGCCGCCTGAACGGCTCTCAGGTGGAATTGGACGAGCTATCCGGCGAGGTATTTCTCAGGCGTTTCGAATGCGAGACCGTAGAGGAACTCAAGGCGCATTTTTCGAACCTCGATTCCATCGCGCGGGCGCAGCATGAAGTCGAGACTGACCATGATCTGCTGGCGTTGCTAGAGGCGAACGCTGGCATAGCGTTCCTGTCGGCAACAGCGCCGCAGTCCTCAAATGTACGCCGCTTCAAGCTTGCGGCTCCGGAGATGTGGCGGACGATCGTCGTCTATGTCGTTGCCGGACGCATGCGTTCGGCGGCGGCTGGCATGCTTCTCAATCTGTTGCGTGCTGCCGACTGGTCGCCTCTCGGCGTCAGCGAGCCTGTCTGATCGCGGCAAGCAGGTCGTCGGTCTCCATGCGCTGCCGGTGGTCGGGATCGACGCGCCGCATGGCGACGGTCCCATCGGTGTTGACCACGAATGTCGCGGGAATGGGCAGGAACCACGCGGCGTTGCCTTGATAGCGAGGCAATTCGATGCCGGCGCGTGTCAATACCGATTCCATTTCCAGTCCGACCCAGACAGCGAGATTGAGCGACAGGGCATAGCCATTGGCGGCGTCCGTCAGGAAGGGGAAACGCGCCTTAGCCGTCGCCTTCATCTGCCTGGAGAAGCTGGCCCGTTCCGGGACGATGGCAACGAGCCGCCCGCCAGCCGCCAGGACTTCTTCCTGTATCTCCGCCACGCTGGCCGAGGAGAGGCGGCAGTACGGGCACCAGTGGCCGCGGTGGAAATTGATCACCAGCGGCCCCTCGCGCAGCAATTCGCCCAGCCTTACGATGGCGCCGTTCTCATCCGGCAGGACGAAGCCGGGCATGCGCTCGCCGACGGCCGGCGCCAGCGCCCCCGCATGATGGCCCTTCAGCCGGGTGACAAGGCGCACGACCGCCTCGGCCTGCTCCGGCGCGAAGTGCCAGAGCGCATCGGCAACCGACCTCAGCCGCTGGTTCAACGGCGCGTCGCTTTCCATCGCCGCCTGTACGGCCTCGGCGAATGTCTCGGCCTTGATTTCAGCGACCACGATCCGCACACCTCCTCAACTGATAGCGGCGCAAGAACCTGTTCTGCCTGCGGGGCATGACTGTTCTCCTATCGCATCGCAGCCGGGGCCAGCGTAATCGCCGCGATGATCAGTCCGGAATAGGTCAGAGGGTGCATCAACTGGTCGCCGCCGTGAAGCGACCAGTAGATTTTCGTGTCGGGGCCGCCATCGATGCCGTCGGACAGCCGCGCCTTGCCGAAGTCGATGAGGTAGTGCGCCGCGAATCCCGCGAGGACCAGTACGGCCGCTGCTTCGGCGCCCACTCCTGCAATGAGGAAGGCTGGCAGCGACCCGAAGGCGTGCAAACCGGCGTGGGCATAGCCGCCGGGCCGACGCGGATCGCCCTTGCCTCGAGCATCCAGACGGGCTGCAGCAGGTAGTCGGCGACGTAGTGCTTCACCTGGAGCCAGACCAGCATCGCGATCGCCATCGTCTGCAGGCCTCCTCCATGGCGCGTCCCCTCAGGTCGCCAGGGTGTGGATCGGCACGGCGATCGTCTTGCCGCGCACCATGGCGATGCCCAGCGGGCGCGTGGCGAGACGACCCGCTGTCTGTTCGAGCGTCATTTCGCTGAGCACGATCTCGACATAATGCTCCTTGGCCGATGCCGACAAGCCGGCTGGCGAGGTTCACGGTGTCGCCGATTGCGGTGTAGCTCAGGCGCTCGGCCGAGCCGACATTGCCCACAAGCGCCGTGCCGGTGTTGATGCCGATACGTACGCGGATGGCGTCGCGGTCGGGCGAGATCGCCGGCAGGGCATGCATGGCCGTCCGGATCGCGGCGGCGGCGCGGCAGGCGCGCAAGGCATGGTCGGGCACCGCGCTTGGTGCGTTCCAGATCGCCATCACCGCGTCGCCGATGAATTTGTCGACTGTTCCGCCTTCGGCATGGACCGCCGCGACCGCGATCGTCAGGAAGCTGGTGAGGTGCGGCTCGACGCCGGGCCCGAGCGTCTCGGTAAGTTCGGTGAAGCCCGGCAGATCAGCAAACATCACCGTCACCTCCCGGAGGTGGCCTCCCGGCCGCGGCTCGACGCCGCCCGAAATCAGCGGCTGGACGACGTCGAGCGGCATGTATTTGGCGAAGGCCGAAAGCCCGCCCGCCATGTGCTTCAGCGCCAGCGAGAAGTCGTTCAGTTCGCTAAGGAAGGTCGGCGCGTAGCGGACGCCGTCGAGCGAGAAGCGCTCGACATGCCGAAGCTGGGCCGACAGCCTTGCGATGGGCCGGGCAAACAGCAGGTTTGCGAAAACCACCGCCGTCGCCGCAGCAAGCAGGGCGAGCGCGCCGACGACAAGAGTACCCGGCGCGCATTGCGGTCGATCTCTTCAGTAAAAGCCGAGCGCGGTATGGCGGTCAGCAGCCGCCAGTCCTCGAACGGCAGCATCGCCGACGACACAAAGACCGGACCGACCTGCCGGCCGTCGACAAGCGTGCGGAACTCGCCGCCGCCCTCGGTCTTAACCGCACCGGCCACGGCGCCCGCCAGCACGTCGCTTGCCGGGAAGTCGGCCAGATGCGCGGCCATGACGCGGTCGCCGGAATCCGATGTCGAGAGCACCATGCCGCCGCGGTCGAGCACGAAGCCCTTGCCATGGCCGGCCATGTTCAAGGCGCGCAGCGTCTCGGCAATGGTCGGTCAGGTTGACCGCGACCATCACCACCCCCTGGTACTTGCCGTAGAGTTCGATCCGCTTGGAGACCACAACCGACGGCTCGAAGCCGGCCGGCAGGATACCGGCGACGCTCCACACCGTTTCGCTGCTGTCCTTGGCCTCGCGGTACCAGGGCGCCCCGAGCGGGACATATGCGGACTGGCCGAGAATGCGCCGGTCGAACATCACGTCGCCGGGGATGGGGTGATAGAGGTCGCGGCGCAGCGGCCGCGGCGCCCCGGGCGGAGCGGCGCCGATCTCGACCATTTCGATCCGGTCGGGCGCTGCCGCGTGGGCGCCGAAGAAGCGGCCGTCGGGGAAGCCGAAGCCGATCCAGCCGATGGCCGGCTGCGTCCTCAGCAGCGACAGGAACAGATATTCGCGCTTGACCTCGTCGCCTGCGCTGATGGCGCCCTGGAATACGATCGAGCGGACGGTCTCGGCGGTCGCCTCGGCGGCTGACAGCGTCGTCGTCAGGCTGGCGCGGACCGCGCTCGCGCTCTGGGCATCGAGGCTCGCCACCACTTTTTCGGTGTTGTGGTTGGCCGCGCGCTGCCAGATGAGATGGACGAAGCCGGCCGTCGACAGCACAGCCATCAGAAGCAGCACGGTGATTGCGCGGCCAAGGCCGATGCGCGGCAGCCTGCGTTCAGGCACTGCGCTGTTCGGTGATGAGGCGGGCGCCACGATCAAATGTTGCATAGGCCAATGCCCACTCGATGAAGACGAGGATGCGGTTGCGGAAGCCGACGAGGAACCAGAGATGGGCGAAACTGCAAAGCCGCCATGCGCGAAAGCCGCTCCGCCGGAGGGCGCCAAGGTCGGCGACCGCCCTGGCGCCCCTGCGCGCCGGTGGGGCTCTCGGCGCCGGCCGCTTCATCGCTCAGGCTCTACGTCCGAACAGGCGGGCGGCGAGATAGTCCAGCGATACGACGCCGGCGCCGCGCGCCAGGATCAGCATCAGCAGCGAAGCCCACATCAGATGCTCGGCCCAGCTCTGCGGATAGACGAAGACCTGGATCGTCGTGGTGACGCCGAGCAGGACCAGCGCGCCGAATCGCGCGAAAAGGCCGAAGAAGACGAGAACGGACCCGGCAATTTCGGCGGCGGTCGCAAGGGGCGCGGCCACCGCCGGGTCGATGAGCGGCAGCCGATATTCCATGGCGAAGAGCTGCAGCGTTACCGGCCACGAGGCGAGCTTGGTCTGAGCCGACTGCCAGAATACATGCGCCACCGCGACACGCGCGGCGAGTTGCACCAGCGACAAGGGGATCGCGTCGGCGAGCCGCAGCGCGCTCATATAGCGCTCGATCAGGCCTTGGGCGGGGGCGAGCGGCATTTCATGAATCGTGGACATCGGAACTGTCTCCAGCGGTTGGGCGGTTTGGGTGAGGACGGATCTCGGTGACGAGCCTGTCGTTGAAGAGGCTGACCAGCGCACCGGTGAGGTCGAACATCGGCTGGTGGGTGAGTGCCCGTGAAACAGCCTTGTCGAGGCCCAGTCCGGCCTTGAGCGAGTAGCGGAACGAGAATTGTGCGCTGGTGAGCAGCGCGAAGCGGACCGTGTCGCCGCTCCGCCACAAGGCGACACGCTCGGGTTTGTGAGCCGACGCATCGATGCTTTCAATATCGCCGCCGTCCTGGTGCGCCGACCAGATCGACAGCACCGGCCAATGCGAGATGACGAAGCGCAGCGACGGCTGCAGGACGAGATCCGGCGTCGCTTCCCCCACGCCGCCGAGCGTGCCGATGGGTAGAGGCGGCAGGGACGCGCTGTCCAACGCCTGGGCGATCGCCCATTCGAGCCGTGCCGTTTCCGCTACGAAGGGCATTTCGGCAAGCCCGGGGAAGGTGCGCAGGAAGTTCGGGAATGCCGCGCCGTAGCGCACCAGGCGCGGTTCCGTCGGCGGATGGAAGCGGATGAACTCGTTTGCGGCGTAGCGAAAGAACCGCTCGTCGACGAGTTGCGCCGTGACGGGAAACACCACCAGCAGCGTCGACGTCAGCGACGCCCGCGTGTTGTTCTGGTAGATGCGCAGCCGCCGGATCGGATCGGCCGGGCCGGGCTCGAAGCAGCGGCGAAAGACTCGCATTCGTCTTGCCCAGCACCGCGTTGGCGATCGTGTGCTGCAGGCGGTCAAGCGTCAGCATGGCCGTTCCTCCTCGATTGACGGGCGGCCGCGAGACCGCCCGTCCTGGCCGCCTCGAAAGCGGCAAGGACCGGCATGCCGGGCCGCGAGGGCCTGGGCTCGAAAGGGAGGACGATGGGTATCTGTCGCCCCGTTGGCTTCTTTGCCGGTGCCGACATGGTCGTCCGGCGGCCGAACTCGATCGAAGCGACGAGCATGTCCGCCCACATCGCCTCGCCGAGCAGCACGTCGAGGACGGGAACGTCGGTATCCCATTCGATCAGCGTCGGCCGGGGTCCGAACTTCCGGATCGCGTCGGCATAGAGCGACCAGACAGACGGCGGCACGCGCGAGCCGTGGTCGTCGATCAGCACCGTGTCGTCGCCGACCTGGTTGACGGCGTGGCCGGCGAGGTGGATCTCGCCGATCGCCTCGGCCGGCAGCGTGTCGATAAAGCGGCCGGCATCAAAGCCGAGATTGTGGGCCGAGACGTAGACATTGTTGACGTCGAGCAGCAGGCCGCAGCCGGTGCGCTCGACCAGTCGCCGCCAGGAACTCGGCCTCGCGTCATGGTGGAATCGGCGAATTCGACATAGGCGGAAAGGTTCTCGATCAGGATCCTGACGCTTCAGCGTGTCCTGTACCAGCTCGACGTTGCGGGCGACGATCGCCAGCGCCGCCTCGTCGTAGCGCAGCGGCAGCAGATCGTTGAGATAGGCGCCGTCGGCGACGCTCCAGGCGAGGTGCTCGGAGACCAGATCGGGCTCGAAGCGCTTGCACGACGCCGGCAAGACGCTTCAGGTGATCGCGATCCAGGCCGTTGGCGCTGCCGAGCGACAGGCCGACGCCGTGCACGGAGAGCGGGTAGGTCTGGCGCAGCTTTTCCAGGGCAGCGACCCGAGCGGAATCGCCCATGTAGTTTTCGGCATGCACTTCCAGCCAGCCGGCGGCCGGCCGCCGGGTCAGCATTTCGGCGATGTGTTGGGAACGAAGACCGATGCCCGCGGCCTTCGGGATCGTGAGTTGCGGCAAGCGGGTCATCGGTCTTCCTCCGCTTTCGGGGATTGTCTCCGGGGATCAGGCCTTCGGTTCGTTGCTGCCGCCCGTGAGCTTCGCGCAGGTGCCGGCTGGCACGTAGACCCAGGCATCGCCCTGGTTGTCGGCGGTCGACGTGCCGGCGCAGGAATGTGTTGCCGTCTGGCAGTCGTTCTGGCCGGCCTTGACCACGCCGTAGCACTTCTCGAACGAGAATTCGGGCTGAGCCGCGGGGCCGGCAAAGACGGCGGCTGCAGAGCCGAGCGTGGTGGCTGCGGCCAGCGCCGAGCCGATGAGTGACCTCGTGTTGATCATGGCATTCTCTCCTGGAGTTGGTCTTGCGTTGAGACGGCTATCTGGCTCGTCTGCTTGTGAGTTTCGGCCAATGCGCGCGCCAACTGAAATGCTGTGTCGGCATGGTTTCGATAGGCCGCGACGTATGCGGCGGGTCGGCTTCGCCACGCAAAGAAGAGCCCTCCGGAGGACAGCCGGAGGGCTCAGCGGACCGGCGTCCCGAGGGGGATGGACGCCGGGCGGGGGAAGCGTCAGAGGTAGCGTTCGCGGATGTCGACCGTCGATCGCTTGCCGATCTCGTCGTAATTGGCTTCGAGCCACTCGTCGGCCGCTTCGCGGCCGCGGTCGCGCAGGTCGGTCAGCGCGCCCCAGTCGGCATTGAGCTTGCTCGACACGCCAAGCATGCTCATCGTCTCGTCGTCCGAGATGCCGTGCACGAAGACGCGCTTCAGGTTGAGGTTCTTGCCGGCATCCGATTCGATCAGGCCGGTGACGAAGGCGATCGCCCGCATCTCGCGCAGCAGCGAGGAGTTGAAGCTGATCTCGTTGATACGGTTGAGGATCTCCATCGCCGATCTTCGGCAGCTCCGGCCGCTCGATCGGGATTGATGTGGACGATCAGCACGTCCGGCGTCGCGCACGAATAGATCAACGGGAAGATCGCCGGATTGCCCATATAGCCGCCGTCCCAATAGGCCTCGCCGTCGATCTCCACGGCCTGGAACAGGAAGGGCAAGCAGGCCGACGCCATCATCGCGTCGATGGACAGTTCGTCATTCGAGAAGACCTTGACCTTGCCGCGTGCGCACGTTGGTGGCGCAGACGTTGACCTTGAGCGGGACAGCGCGACATGCGAAGGGCGTCGAGGTCGATCGACTGCTCGAGTACGGACCGCAGCGGATTGACAGTTGAACGGATTGAACTGGTAGGGCGACATGCAGCCGGGTGACCATGTCGAAGACCATGAAGGCCGGCGAATGTTCGAGCGAGCGCGAGCCGGTCATGCGGTCGAACAGGCTCGGCTGCAGCGGGCTGAAGGCCGCGGCATGGCTGACACGGCGCCAGAAATTGGCGAGCGCCTTCTGCGCGCCGCGTCTGCCGCCCTCGGCCAGCCCGTAGGCGAGAACCGCCGCGTTCATGGCGCCGGCGCTGGTCGCGACGACGCCCTCGAAGGACAGGTTCGGCCTCGTCGAGCAGGCGGTCGAGCACGCCCCAGGTGAAGGCGCCGTGCGCGCCGCCGCCCTGCAGGGCGAGGTTGATCGTGCGCTTGCCGCGGACGCACGACCGCCGGCTTTCGGTCGCCGGTCGACGAGATTGGCCATGTCGGGATGCGTGTTCATAGTTCCTCCTCTGGGCCAACGTCCGCCTTTGTCTCGGCCGCATCCGTCTCAGTGCGCCGTCCAGCCGCCGTCGACCGGCAGCGCCGTGCCGGTGATCGAGGCGGCCGCGTCGCTGCAAAGAAAGACCGCGAGCGCGCCCATCTCCTCGACGGTCGCAAAGCGCTTGTGTCGGCTGGTTCTTCAGGAAGACGTCGCGGATCACCGCATCGCGGGCGATGTTGTGCGACTTCGCCTGGTCGTCGATCTGCTTCTCGACCAGCGGCGTCCACACATAGCCGGGGCAGATCGCGTTGGCGGTGACGCCGAACTCCGCGCCTTCGAGCGCCACGACCTTGGTCAGCCCGACCATGCCGTGCTTGGCCGCGACATAGGCCGACTTGAAGGGCGAGGCGATCAGGCCATGCGCCGAGGCGATGTTGACGATGCGGCCATAGCCGCGCTTGCTTCATCGGCTCGAATGTCGCCTGGATCAGATGGAAGGCCGACGACAGGTTGATCGACAGGATCGCGTCCCATTTGGCCGGCAGGGAACTCGCCGATCGGCGCGACATGCTGGATGCCGGCATTGTTGACGACGATGTCGACCTGGCCGAAGCGGGCGACGGCGCGCTCGACCATCAGGAGGATGGCGTCGCGGTTCGACATGTCGGCGCTGTCATAGGCGACATCGACGTCGTTGTCGTCGGCCAGCGCCGCGCGCTGCGCCTCGATTTCCTGCGGGTCGCCGAAGCCGTTGAGCATGACGGCGGCACCGGCCTGCGCCAGCGCACGTGGCGATGCCGAGGCCGATGCCGCTGGTCGAGCCGGTGACGATGGCGGTGCGTCCTTCGAGCGGGCGGCGACCTGCCAGCGGATCGGTCCTGATCTCCGGTTTGCTTGGGGTGTCGAGCATTTTTCCTGTCTCCATGAAGTCCAGACAAAGCCATCAGGCTCTGTCCGAAAGAGTGCTCGGCGAGCGTTCCAACAATGAAATGCCGTCGTGCTATCGAAACCATACGCTCTGCGCATTGGTTGTATTCGCCACGCGCGCGCTAGAACCGTCGCCAGGTTCCGCAGGGCTCGGAGAGCACCATGGACATTCATCACATCCGCTATTTCCTGGCGGTCTGCGAGACGCGCAACTTCACGCGGGCCGCGGAGCGGTGCAACGTCACCCAGCCGGCGCTGAGCCGCGCGATCCAGCAGCTCGAGGACGAAGTGGGCGGACTGCTGTTCCGCCGCGAGCGCAACCTCACGCACATCACCGACCTCGGCGCGCTGCTCAGGCCGCGCTTCCAGCAGATCGTGGATGAGCTGAGCGGCGTACGCCAGGAAGCCTCGCAGTTTCCTGTGCCTTGATGATGCATCCTCAAGGTCGGCGTCATGTGCACGATCGGCCCGCGCCGCTTCACCGGCCTGCTCACCGATTTCCACAGGCGTCACAAGGGCATTCAGCTTCAACTCGTCGAAGGCGTTCCCGCCAAGCTCTCGTCGCTGCTCGAGGCGGGAGAGATCGATGTGGCCATCATGTCGTCCGCCGAGGATTTTCCGGAACGTTTCGACGTCACGCCGCTATTTCGCGAGCGATTCATGCTGGCCTTTCCGACGGGCCACCGGCTTGCGCAATATGATGCGATACCCGATCGCGGCGATCGACGGTGAGGTCTATTTGAGACGCATCAATTGCGAGTATTGGGATCACCTGTCGAAGCTTTGCGACGAACAGGGCGTGACGACCCTCGATTCCTATTCGAGCGAGCGCGAGGACTGGATCCAGAACATGGTGGCCGGCGGGCTGGGCATCTGCTTCATCCCCGAATACAGCGCCGTGATCCCCGGCCTGCAGGTGCGTCCGGTCGCCGAGCCGGAAGTCGCGCGCGACGTATGTCTCGTGACGGTCGCAGGACGGCGCTTTTCGCCGGCGGTGCTGACCTTCGTCAACGCTGTCAAATCATACGGCTGGGTCGAAGGGCCGGCGGCTGTCTCCATGCAGCGTTCGGCTGCATAAATCGAAATATCCTTTGATTTCAAGCGCCAATCCTTTTGAAGCAAAGCCGTGTGTCTCGCTTCCCAGCCATAGCCTGAAGCTATCGAAACCAAAAGCATGCGGCATTTCCGTTGAGCGCCGCGACGGCCCAATCTTCCAGCCATGCCCCGCAGCGAACTCGCTTTGCCGGGCTGGACAAAGGAGAACCGAAAGATGCTTTCGAAAGTTACCGCTTACCGCCATCCACTGACCGCAACCGTGGCGCTTGGCCTGCTTGCGTCTGTCGCCGCATTGTCGGCACCGGCCCATGCCGGGGAATGTCCCGCCGATCAGATCGCTATCGGCGCCGTTGCTTCAGGCGAGACCATGCCCGCCGGTGTCACCGACGAGGTGCTTTCGGCGATCGACCTCAGCGATAGGGGCGATGCCTGGAAAGGCAACACGCTGCGCATGCGCAAGCTGGTCGTGCAGCCGGACGGCGTCGTGCCGTGGCATGAGCATTCCGCCCGTCCGGCCAACATCCTCGTCATTGAGGGCTCGATAACCGAGTACCGCAGCAACTGCCGGGTGCCGATCGAGCACAAGGCCGGCGACGTCGTTGCCGAGTTTGGCGATCTCTCCCACTGGTGGAAGAACAATGGCGAGGTCCCGGCAGTCCTTTACTCGGCCGACATACTGCCCCCGGCCATGGATGAGCACACCATGTGACGGGGCTCCCTCCGATCACCACCGTTCATGCTTTGACGTTCCCGGACCAGTACTCGGGAACGTCAATTGCCTTCGGAGAGACCGATGACAAGCATTGAGCAGTCCGCGCGGGCATCGCTACGCATGGTGGCCGCCGACAGCGCACGCTTCGGCATCATCGCGCTGATTGCCTTCCTCACCCTGGTCGACCTGTTCGCCGCGCAGGCTATCCTGCCGTCCCTGGTAACGAAATTCGGCGTCAGCCGCGCTACAATGGGTTTCGCGGTAAACGCCAGCACGCTCGGCATGGCGATCGCCGGCGTTGTCGTGGCGCTGTTCGGCCGCAATATCGACCGCCGCAACGGTATCTGGATCAGCCTTGCGGTGCTGGCGATGCCGACCACACTGCTATCGATGACCGACGACATCACCGTTTTCACCCTGCTGCGCGTCGCGCAGGGCCTGTGCATGTCAGCCGCGTTCACGCTTACCATCGCCCATCTCGCCGAGCATTTCTCGCCCGCCCAGGCGACCGGCGCGCTAGCCGCCTATGTGACGGGCAATGTCGCCAGCAACTTTTTCGGGCGCATCATGTCGGCGGCTGTCGCCGAAAGTTTCGGCATCTCCGCCAACTTCCTGACCTTTGCCGCGATGAACCTCGCCGGCGCGGCGCTCGTGTTTCTGACGCTGAAGAGGACGGAGCGTATGATGGCAACGGGCGGTGCCATGCCCGCAATGGCGGCCTGGCGCGCGCATTTCGCCGATCGCGAACTGCGCAACGCCTTCGCCATCGGCTTCCTCATCCTCTTCGTTTTCATAGGCACCTTCACCTATGTGAATTTCATCCTGACGGCAGCGCCGCTCAATCTCTCGGCCATGTCGCTCGGGCTGGTCTATTTCGTCTTCCTGCCGTCGATGATCACCACGCCGCTCGCCGGCCGGCTGGCGCGGAACCTTGGGCCGAGCCGGGGAATAGCGCTGTCGCTTGCCGCTGCCATTGCCGGCCTTGCTACCCTGCTGGCGACGAGCCTGCCTGTCGTCCTCGCCGGCATGACGCTCGTAGCCGCAGGAACATTCCTCGCGCAGGCGATTGCCACCGGTCATGTCGGCCGCACCGCCAAACGCGACAAGGCGGCCGCCAGCGGCATCTATCTCGCCTCCTATTACTTGGGCGGCCTGGTCGGCAGCTTCGTGCTCGGCCAAGTTTTCGACCGCGTCGGCTGGACGGCCTGCGTCGCTGTCCTGATCGCCGCGCTCGCTATGGCGATCGGGCTGGCGCGCGTTCTGATGGCGCCGCCCGCAGGGCCGTGACCGTCGGCCATAAGCGCACGTCATCAATTCCCGCAAGGATCGTCATTATCCAGCGGACACACGCCAAGGCATGCTCGAAACCAGCCCGATCAGCGGGCGTCAATCAAGGAGAAACGATATGTGGAACGCAATCAATTCGACGCTTGCCGCGGGAGCGCTCGTTGCGGCGGCTGCAGCTTCAAGTCTCATAGCCCAAGCGAGGGCGGAGCCCGCCTCCGACGACATCGTTACTGTGACGAGCGGCTATTCGGTCGCCGAGACCGTGTCGCGCATCAAGCAGGACGTCGCCGCCAAGGGCATCATGTTCTTCGGCGTGATCGACCAGGCCGAACTCGGCAATGCCGCGGGCAACCACGTGCTGCCGTCGCAACTGGTCATGTTTGGCAATCCGGCGCTCGGCACGACGTTCCTCACCGCCAATCAGAAAGCCGGGCTCGACTGGCCGGTCCGGGTGCTCGTCTACCAGGATGCGGGCGGACGGGTCCACGTGTCCTATACGGACTTCGACTGGATCGCCAGGCGCCACGGCATCGAGAACCGCGACAAGGAATTCAGATGGCGACCGAAGTCATCGGTCGGTCAGCAGCCGCGGCGAAGAAGTAAGATTTACGAAAGAACGGGCCGGCATTTGCGATGGCGACATTCGCCGGCTCGGTGGTCGGGAGGATCGGTCGCGTTCCATTCTAGAGCATTTCCGGTGAATACTGAATCGCTCTGTTTCGCCGATGGCGAGGCGATCCGCTAGGAAGGCGGCGCAGGTCGTGCTGGTGGCACGGCCAAGTCCGCCTGACGCCGCGGGCGCCCGCCAGCGGCAAACCCTTCGGGCCGGTCCATTTGGCTCAAATCCTTCGCGTTCCGGCTCGACCGTGGCGCCACCACGACCTTCACCGAAACCCTCGACCTTGAGCCAAATGGCCTCCGGCAGAGTGATCCAGTATTCACCGGAAATGCTCTAGGACCCGGCTGAATCATGGAATTGCGAGAGCGGGTACGAGGGGTAGAGAGCGGCCGTTTGTGCTGCCTAGCCATGTTCGGCGAGAATCTTGACGTTCGCTTCATTCACAATGAGGATGCATGGCTTGCTGGAAGCTCTGTCTAGCTGTGCCTGAAGGGAGCACCCGTGCCAAAATTCGTAACGATTGGATATGGAGACCAAGAGGGCTACGACCGCACCGCCGTGGGCATTCGAGACGCAGCCCACGCTCACGACTCAAAGTTGCGGAAAGACGGGGTGTTGATGGGTATCGCGGGCACTCCCGTGCAAGTGCGCAATCCCAACGCTGCCAAGGTTGAAACGACGGACGGTCCATTCATGGCGTCCTCGCTGCCATTGGCTGGCTTTGCTATAATTGAAGCCGCCAGTTTAGCTGAGGCAATAGACATGGTGTCACGAACTCCCTGCGCTGTTGCACACGGTGTCGTTGAGGTGTGGCCACTAGAACAAGCGTCCTAAGCCGCGCAGGGCAGCGGCCCCAAAAGGCCGTATTCAGCGTTAGCGCAAAGGTTCCTTGCGGAGATGCGACGAACGTCAGCTCCTGAGCAGGTTCCGGAAAAGTGTGTCACGGTTTTCCGACAGAAACCTGCGACAAACAAGAGGCTAAGCAGGCCGAAGCGACAGTCCGACGGGCGAAGCCACGCAAGTCCGCTTAGTCTAATGTTGATAGAGCGCCATCCGGCAGTCGTCAGGCGCATGTTGAACGAACTTCGCTCCAGTGCGACTGATAGCGCTGATTCAGACGAGAACATCGCCGTGGCAAATGCTGGCTAGAGAGTCGCCCCGATTTTGCGGTCGTCCTACGCCGTGGCTGATCGAACCGAACGCTCCAGCGCGCTGAAGACCGCCTGCACGATACCCGCACTGTCGAGCCCGGCATCGGCATACATCTTCTCCGGCCTGGCGTGATCCGTGAAGACATCGGGCAGCAGCAAGGGGCGGATCTTGAGGCCGTTTTCCAGCATTCCCTCGCGGGCGAGAAAATGCAGCACCTGAGTGGCAAAGCCGCCAATGGCGTTCTCTTCCACCGTGATCAGCACCTCATGCTCGCTGGCGAGACGGCGCACCAGATCCTCGTCCAGCGGCTTGGCGAAGCGCGCATCGGCGACGGTGGTGGATAGTCCGGCGGCGTGCAACTCCTCGGCCGCGAGCAGGCAGTCGGCCAGCCTTGTGCCGAAGGAAAGCAGCGCCACTTTCGTTCCCTCCCGCAGGATGCGGCCCTTGCCGATTTCGAGGAAGGAGCCGCGTTCCGGCATGTCGACGCCGACGCCGTTGCCGCGCGGATAGCGGAAGGCGATCGGACCTTCGTCATAGTCGGCGGCCGTACGCACCATGTGGCGAAGTTCCGCCTCGTCGGCCGCCGCCATGACGACGAATCCGGGCAAGCTGGCGAGATAGGTCGTATCGAAGGCTCCGCAATGCGTCGGCCCGTCGGCGCCGACGAAACCGGCCCGGTCGATGGGGAAGCGCACCGGCAATTGCTGGATGGCGACGTCATGGACCACCTGGTCGTAAGCCCGCTGAAGAAACGTGGAGTAGATCGCGGCGAAAGGCTTCATGCCCTCCGCGGCGAGACCGGCGGCGAAGGTAACGGCATGCTGCTCGGCAATGCCGACATCGAAAGTGCGGGCGGGAAATGCCTCGCCGAACAGGTCGAGCCCGGTGCCGGAGGGCATGGCGGCCGTGATGGCGACGATCCTGTCGTCGTGACGCGCCTCCTGGATCAGGCTTTCGGCGAATACCCGCGTGTAGCTCGCGGCGTTGGCGGGGGCCTTTGCCTGCGCGCCGGTGATCACGTCGAACTTGTTGACGCCGTGATATTTGTCGCTCGCAGCCTCGGCGGGAGCGTAGCCTTTGCCCTTCTGGGTGACGACATGGATCAGAACCGGCCCGTCGCCATTGTCGCGGACGTTCTTCAGCACAGGCACCAGATGATCGAGATTGTGCCCGTCGATGGGGCCGATGTGGAAGAAGCCCAGTTCCTCGAACATCGTGCCGCCCGTCACATAGCCGCGCGCATGCTCCACGGCGCGGGTGACGGCGCGATCGACGCGCTTGCCCAGATAGGAGGTGAGCTTCTTGCCGAAATCCCGGAAGCCCATATAGGTGCGGCCGGAGGCAAGCCGCGCCAGATAGGCGCTCATGGCGCCGGTGGGCGGCGCGATCGACATGTCGTTGTCATTGAGGATGACGATCAGCCGGGCATTCAACGCTCCCGCATTGTTCAGCGCCTCATAGGCCATGCCGGCCGACATGGCGCCGTCGCCGATGACTGCGATGACGTGGTTGCGGCCGCCCTTGAGGTCGCGCGCCACGGCCATGCCGAGGCCCGCGGAGATCGAGGTCGAGGAATGAGCGGCGCCGAAAGGATCGTATTTGCTCTCCGCCCGCTTGGTGAAGCCGGACAGGCCGCCTTCCATCCGCAAGGTACGGATACGGTCACGGCGGCCGGTCAGGATCTTGTGCGGATAGGCCTGATGCCCGACATCCCAGATAAGCCGGTCATTCGGCGTGTCGAAAACATAGTGCAGCGCGACCGTGAGTTCGACCACGCCGAGGCCGGCGCCAAGGTGCCCGCCCGTATGGGAGACCGCGTCGATCAGTTCGGCGCGCAGTTCCTCCGACAACTGGCCGAGCTGGCTTTCGGGCAGGGCGCGAAGATCGGCCGGGATGCGGACCTTGTCCAGGAGCGGTGTTTTCAGAGCTGATCTCAACTTGTCTTTCGCCTGCGCGCAAGATCAAGCTGAACGGGATAAGGACTAAACTCTCCCTTGTAAATGCGCGAGGGTGACGCGCCTTACCCTTCCGGCAGCGGAATGAACTCTTCCGCATCGCCTGGCACAATATCGAAGCGGCCGGTTCGCCACTCCTCCTTGGCCTGTTCGATGCGCTCTTGCGAAGACGAAACGAAATTCCACCAGATATAGCGCTTCGAGGCGAGCGACGCACCGCCGAAAAGCATGAAATGAGCGCCCTGCCGCGACGACACGACGATTTCGTCGCCGGGCCGGAACACCAGCAGCCGATCCGACGGGAAATGGTCGCCGGAAATATCGACCGTGCCGTCCAGCACGTAGATGGCGCGCTCCTCGCTGTCCGACGATATGGCAACCCTGGCGCCCGGCGCCAGAGAAATGTCGGCATAAAGCGTTTCGCTGGCTGTATTGACCGGCGAGCGAAGCCCGGCGAAGCTCCCGATCACGAGGCGGCCGGAAACGCCGCCGTCATCGAAGGCCGGCAACACAGCGCGGCCGGTGTTCTCGAACATCGGAGGGACCTCCTCCTTGTCCTCGGGCAGGGCGATCCAGGTCTGTAAACCGGAAATCGCGAGCGGCCCGCCGCGCAGTTCCTCGGGCGTGCGTTCCGAATGCACAATGCCGCGACCCGCCGTCATCAGGTTCACATCGCCCGGTTCGATCACCATTTCGGTGCCGAGCGAATCGCGGTGCCTGATTTTGCCGTCGAACAGGTAAGTCACGGTGGCCAGCCCGATATGCGGATGCGGCCTCACATCAAGTGCCTGGCCGGCGCGAAGAATCGCCGGACCCATGCGGTCGAAAAAGATGAACGGGCCGACAAGCCGGCGCCGGGCGGTCGGCAGAGCGCGGCGCACCTCGAAGCCGCCAATGTCGCGGGCGTTCGGGATGATCATCATCTCGATGGCGTCGCAGGCAAACCTGTCGCCGGGGAGCGGATCGTTTCCGGGGAAGAAGCTCATTTTTCAGCCCTCGCCAGTGTCAAACCGATGCACCCTATCAAGTGGCCTGGATACGCCGCGGTAACTGCTTCACTGGAGCAAGATACCGTGAAGGCTGAACAGCCGGAGCGCAACTGGCATCACCCGAAGCGCAGGGCGTTCCTCGCCCGCGCCTTTACCGCTTCCTCTTCGCGGCTGCGCGGATGCTGGGTGGTTTCAAGCGCGTGCAAGAGCTCGTGCGCCGCCGCCGCGATCGTCTCGACGGCGTGGTTGAAGGCAGCCTCGTTACGTTTGGACGGCCGGGTCGAGCCGCTCACCTTGCGGACGAATTGCAGCGCTGCATCATGGACCTCGTGACCGGTCGCGGGCGGATCGAAATTGAACAGGTTCTTGATGTTGCGGCACATAACAAGCCTCCATGCTCATCAACCGCAAAATGGGTTGCACAGTGGAGCAGGTCAAGCGCTCCATGAGGTTGCACCGATCCTGTTCGACCCAGCACCATCAGGCGGACAAGCGCGCCTCGGCGTAACGTGGGTTCGGCCCCCCGTGCTCATTCAGATAGCGGATCGCCAGGGCGATGTGGTTCGGGATCGGCTTTGAGCCCCGGAACGCCGCCACCTGCCTACGCGAGATTTCAAGCTGGGCCGCCATGCCGTCCAGGGTCAGGTGGAGGCGGTCCATGATTTGCCGGAATTCGGCGTTGTCCATGCCGGCCGGCGGCAGACGCTCGATCCATTCGGCGGTCAGTTCGATGCCGCCGTCCCATACCAGAGCGACCCCATCCGCGTTGACGCGAATGGTCTGGAACAGGTCATCGTCCTCGCGCAGCGGGATGAAATGGCGGTGGCTGAGCAGAACCGGGGCCAAATCGACAATCCTCGCGGTGCCGTCGCGCCAGACCACCCTGATCCGGCGGCCGCCGATGGTCCGCACTGCGCCGATGCGCGGCAACGGTTGGCCGACCGAGATGAATTCGTCACTATCGGCAGTTGAGACGATCCCATTCATCCTTGATCTCCGTGAGGTGCTCGCGTGCCCAATCGATAGCGGCCTCGAAGTCGGCGCGCCGCAGTGAGCCGCGCAACATCGCGAGGCTGTCGATCCGGATAAGAGCTTGGCAATCCGGCGTGACGACGTGGAAGTGAGGTGGATTGTGGTCGTCGGCGTAGATCTGGATTTTCAGATTTCCGATCTGGAAGACGGTTGGCACTCCCGGCACCCTTACACAAAAACAAAATAGTGCACACTATGCACTTTGTCCAGAACATAGTGCATAGGGCGCGCAAAGTCCGGAATTCAAGGGCCAAGCAGGTCGCCCGTTCGATGGATAGGGCGGGTTGTTGCCTCAGTCGCCGTCCAGCGGCTCGACACCTGCCGGCTTGCCCTCTCGGGAAAGGCGTATCTTCTCGACCTTGTCCTCCGCGGCTCTGAGCAGCCGGTCGCAATGCGACTTCAGCGCTTCGCCGCGCTCGTAGATGCGGATCGACTGGTCGAGCGGCACGTCGCCGCGCTCCAGATCGTCAACTATGCGCTCCAACGCCTCGAGTGCCTGCTCGAAGCTCATGGCCTTGATGTCTGCGTTGGGTTCGTCGTCCACGCCCTACCCTTTCATCATGCGCCGGACATGGGCGGCAACCGACGACGACAGGCCGTCGAGGTCGTAGCCGCCTTCGAGCAGGCTCACCAGCCGGTTGCCGGCGCTTCGCGCCGCGCGATCCAGCAATTGACCGGTCGCCCAGTCGAAATCCTCCTCCGTCAGATACAGCTCAGCCAGCGGGTCGCGGTGATGCGCGTCGAATCCGGCGGAGATGATGATCAGGTCGGGAGAAAAATTGTCCACCGCCGGCAGGACGCGGGCGCGAAACGCCTCGCGGAAAAGGTCGCTGCCGGTACGCGGCGACAACGGCGCGTTGACTATGTTGCCGACGCCGGTCTCGTCCTTGGCGCCCGTGCCGGGATAAAGCGGCATCTGATGCGTCGAGCAGTAGAGAACGCTGGGATCGTCCCAGAATATATCCTGCGTTCCGTTGCCGTGGTGCACGTCCCAGTCGATGATGGCGACCCGCTCGGCTCCATGCTTGCGCTGCGCATGGCGGGCGGCAATGGCCGCATTGTTGAACAGGCAGAAGCCCATCGCCGTCGTCTTCTCGGCATGATGGCCCGGCGGCCGGGCCGCGACGAAGACGTTGTCCGCCTTGCCGGAAAATACGTCATCGACGGCGGCATTGGCCGCGCCGACCGCACGGATCGCCGCCTCCCAGCTTTTCGGGCTGACGGAGGTGTCGGCATCGATGGCGCGGATGCCGGTTTCGGGTATGGCCCGGCGAATGGCCGCAACGTAGCGCTCGGGATGCGCATAGAGGATGGCGGCCTCATCGGCTTGCGGCGCTTCGGCGCGGTCGAGCGCGGCAAAAGCCTCGTCATCGAGCACTCGGGCAATGGCGCGCAGGCGGTCCGGCCGCTCGGGATGACCGGGCGGAGTCATGTGTTCCAGGAAAACAGGATGCGAATATAGTTTCGTAGCCATGCCCCGATATAGGCGCAGGATTCGGCTTTGGCCATGGTCCGGGCCAGTAAGCAGCTGATTGCTCAACAGGCATTACGCGCCGCGTCGCCGCTCCAAACAGCGCTCACGCAATAGTGTCGGCCGCCTCTCGATCCAGTCGCAGTTCGCCCGATAATTCCCGGCAAAGTGAAAGAACGTGCGAATGATGATTCGTCGCCTGCTTGCCGCCCTTGTTGCCGTCCTTATGACCGCTGCCGCGTCGGCGGCCGAGCCGCCGCAGTCCGGGCATCCGGTGTTCGATCGCGCCGTCAGCCTGGTCTTCACCGAATACTACGATGTCTCCGCACTCGACCGTTTTGCCGATGCCGTTCAGAGCCAGATCGAGCATCCGCGCTCGCCGCTCGACGCCGAACAGCACGCAATCGCGCGTCGATGCCGCGATCGATACCGTGCTCGCCAGCCTCGGCGGCTCGCATACCGGCCGCTTCCGGCCCGGCACGATCGACTATTTCGAACTTGCCGACATATTCCGCTTTGCCATCCGTAACCACAGGCGCCGGCTTTTCCCGCCGGAAGGCGACGTCACCTATCCGGGCATCGGCATGGTCGCCAGGCAGGACAAGGGCCGCTGGTTCGTCACCGACGTCTATGACGGCCTGCCCGCCGACCGCGCCGGCATTCTGGTCGGCGACGAGATCGCCGCGGTCGACCGCAAGCCCTACCGTGAGATAGGCTCGTTCGAAGGCAAGGTCGGGCAAACCGTCGACGTAAGCCTCCGCCGCCGAGCGGACGACCCGCTCGACCGGCATGCGCCGTCCAGGTCGAGCAACTGAGGCCACTCCCGACTTCGAGCGCGCGATATCGGCGAGCGCTCGGATCATCGAACGTGACGGGCGCAATATCGGCTACATCCGGCTGTGGACGCTTGCCGCGCCGGATTCGATGACCGCGGTCGCCGAAGCGTTGGCAAGGGGGCCGCTCAAGGATGTCGACGGCCTGGTGTTCGACCTGCGCGGGCGCTGGGGTGGCGGCGGTTCCGACGCCGCCGAACTCTTCGTCGGCGACACGCCGCCGTTCCGGATGATCCAGCGCAACGGCCAGGAATTCCTTGCCAATGTCCGATGGCACCGTCCGGTCGTGGCGATCATCGACGAGGGAACGCGCAGCGCGCTCGAAGTCTTCGCCTACGCGCTGAAGCTCAACGGCATCCCGCTCGTCGGAACACGGACGGCGGGCGCGGTTCTGGCCGGCCGCGCCTTCCTGCTGCCGGACGACAGCCTGCTCGAACTCGCGGTTTCGGACGCGGTTATCGGCGATAATGTGCGGCTGGAGGGGCGCGGCGTCGAACCGGACATAGCCGTGCCCTTCACCCTGCCCTATGCGAACGGCAAGGATGCCCAGCTCGATGCCGCCGTGGAGGAAATGAGGCGCATTCTGGCGCGGGGCTGATTTCCGGGCACTCATGCGGGCACGGCCGGGACTATTCGAGCCGGTCCGGAAAGCCGGGAGCGCGCAGGTCGGTCTCAAGCGCGTCTTCCAGAAGGCGGACAACGCCGGTCGATTGCGCATCGCCGCCATAGGCGGCGCGCGCCCGTTCGAACGTGTCGCGGGTCAGGCCGGCGAGTTGCAGCGGCACGCCGAAGCTGCGGCCGAAGTCCAACGCGAAGCCGAGATCCTTCAGCGCCAGATCCATGCTGAAGGCGATATCGTAGCTGCCGTTCAGGATAAGCTGTCCCTCTGTCTCGTGCACGAAGCTGTTTCCCGAGCTTGCCCGGATCGCCGCCCAAGCCTGTCCCAGATCGAGCCCGCCACGCTTTGCCAGCATCAGCGCCTCGCCGTCGGCCACCAGATGAATGAACGCCAGCATATTGGTGATGACTTTCATGACCGCTGCCGAACCCAGCGGACCCATATGGAAAAGCCTGCCGCCGAGCGCGTCGAGAGCCTGACGGTGCAGCGTCACGAGATCGGCATCCCCGCCGGCAAGCAAGGTGATCTCGCCGCGCGCGGCGAGATGCACGCCGCCCGTCACCGGCAGTTCGAGCGTGCGCACGCCGTGCTCTTTGGCGATGCCGGCAAGGCGCAATATCTCGTCTCGTCCGAGCGTCGAGATTTCGATCCAGGTCGAACCGGCTGAAATAGCCGGCAGGAACGCGCGCAGCACCCGCTCCGACACGGCCGGCGACGGAAGGCAGGTGATCACCGCGTCGCAAGCGGCGGCCAGTACCTCCGGCGAGGAAGCCCATGCCGCGCCCGCCGCCAGATGCGGCTCGGCATTCTTCCGATCCATATCGTGTACCAGGAGATCGAGGCCCGCCCGCCGCAGGTTGAGGGCCAGAGGAGCGCCGAGATTACCCAGCCCGATGAAACCGTAACGCACGGGTCTTCCCCCCCTGTCAGTGACGCAGGCGTCACGGTCTCAAAGGATCGTCGTCTTCTCGATCTTGATGCCGAACCCTTCCAGGCCGACATAGTGGCGCTCGCGAGAGGCGATCAGGTCGATCGACTGCACGCCCAGATCCCTCAGAATTTGCGCCCCGAGCCCGATTTCGCGCCATTCGGCTTCGCGGCGGCGAGCTTCCTCATGGCCTTCGCGATCGTCGCTGGCTGGCCGGTTGCGGCCGCTGTGGGCGACGCCGACCGAACCCTCGCGCAGATAGACGATCACCCCACGCTTGCGTTCGTCGAAGGAGACAAGCAGGTCCCGCAGCGTGCTGCCGGTGCCGAACACGTCGTTGACGACATCCTCGGAATGGAGCCTGACCGGCACATTCTCGCCGTCGCGAATGTCGCCGAAAACGACCGCAACATGATGCATGACGTCCCACGGCACGGCATAGGTGAAAACCTGCGCCTTGCCGCCCGGCGTCTCGACTTCGGAACAGGCGAGGCGCTGGACCAGCGTCTCCTTGCGCTGGCGGTAGGCGATAAGATCGGCGACCGAAAGCTGCTTCAGCTCGTTCTTGTCGGCGAAGGCCGTCACCTGCGGTCCGCGCATCACCGTGCCGTCATCATTGACCAGTTCGGAGATGACGCCGACCGGCGGCAAATTGGCGAGTTTGCACAGGTCAACGGCGGCCTCGGTATGGCCCGAACGCATGAGCACGCCGCCCTCGCGGGCAATCAGCGGGAAGATATGGCCGGGCCGCACGAAATCGGAAGCGCCGGCATTGCCGTTGGCGAGGTTGCGCACCGTGAGCGTCCGGTCGTCCGCCGAAATACCGGTGGTGGTGCCATGCTTGAAGTCGACGCTGACGGTGAAGGCCGTGGTGTGGGCCGAATCATTGTCGGCCACCATCGGCGAGAGGTTGAGGCGGCGGGCGTCCTCGCGCGTCATCGGCGTGCAGACGATGCCCGACGTATGGCGTACGATGAAGGCCATCTTTTCCGGCGTGCAATGGACGGCGGCGACGATCAGGTCGCCCTCGTTCTCCCGGTTGTCGTCGTCGGTCACCACCACGATCTCGCCCCGCTCGAAGGCACGTATCGCTTCGACGACTTTCTTCTGGTCGTAGGCCATTCTGCTTCTTTTTCCAAAGGCGGCTGACGGTGATTGGAAGACCCGCTGGACCTACAGTCGGAAGACCAGCGCCTCCACCAATGTCATCGTCAACCGTGTTTCTTGCTCACACGCGTCCCGTCTGGCCGCGATGCCGCAGGTAATGGTCGGCAATGGCGCAGGCAACCATCGCCTCGCCGATCGGCACCGCCCGGATACCCACGCACGGATCATGCCGGCCCTTGGTCACCACCTCGACGTCATGCCCCGCGGCGTCGATCGAACGGCGCGGGGTGAGAATCGATGAGGTCGGCTTGACCGCGAAACGCGCCACCACCGGCTGGCCGGTCGATATGCCGCCGAGAATGCCGCCGGCATGGTTGGCGAGGAAGATCGGCTTTCCATCATTGCCCATGCGCATTTCGTCGGCGTTCTGCTCGCCGGTCAGGCGCGCGGCAGCAAACCCGTCGCCTATCTCGACGCCTTTCACTGCATTGATCGACATCAGATTGCCGGCGATGTCCTGGTCCAGCTTGCCGTAGACCGGGGCGCCCAGCCCTGGTGGAACCCCTCCGGCAACGATCTCGACAATGGCGCCGACCGAGGATCCGGCCTTGCGGACGCCGTCGAGATAGGCGGCGAAAACCGCCACGGAGGCCGGGTCGGGCGTGAAGAAAGGATTTTCGCCATCATGCACGAAATCCCAGTTCCAATTGGCGCGGTCGATCTCCTTGTCGCCCATCGCCACCAGGGCGCCGCGCACGACCAGTCCAGGCACGACCTTGCGCGCCAGCGCGCCGGCGGCAACCCGTGCCGCCGTCTCCCGCGCGGACGAGCGACCGCCGCCGCGATAGTCTCGAATGCCGTATTTGATGTCGTAGGTGTAGTCGGCATGGCCGGGCCGGTACTGGCGGGCGATTTCGCCATAGTCCCTGGAGCGCTGGTCGACATTTTCGATCAGCATGGAGACCGGCGTGCCGGTCGTCACCAGCGCCTCGCCGTCGTCCATCACGCCGGAGAGAATCCTGACCTCGTCCGGCTCGCGCCGCTGCGTGACGAAGCGGGACTGGCCGGGACGGCGGCGGTCGAGATCGCCCTGAATATCGGCAAGCGCGAAGCGTATGCCGGGCGGACACCCGTCGACCACGCAGCCGAGTGCGGCGCCATGGCTCTCACCCCAGGTGGTTACGCGGAAAAGATGGCCGAAAGTGTTGTGCGACATGAGCGAGGCCCGAACCAGCGACCCTGCCTTCTATTGGCGTTTTTCCATGGGGTCAAACCCGGCGGCGACCAGAAATAGTTCTGACACTTGCGATATTATCACGCAAATTCAGATACTTGGATACAAAGGTGCGGTTAAGGCATCCCGTTGATCTGAAAGAGAAATTTTTCGTGGTGGCCGCACCTGAATTTCAGCCTTCACAGAATCTGGTCGCCGTCTGAGAGCGTCTGGAAGATGCGATACCTGACCGACGGAGGAAGCCGCTTTTCGACGAACCTGACTTGGTCTCTGCTATTTCTCTCTGGGCTCAGAACGTGGTCCCGGTGATACAGTGATGAAACCGATGTTGCGGGACGGACGGCCCGCTTCCTGGCAGGCCTGGCAGTAAAGGACCCGCTTCAGGTCGGCTTCCATGCATCCGTGATCCATGCCCAGCCGGTGCGAAAGGCGTACCAGGTTCACCCTGGAGTTCCGGCCGCAGCCGTCCGTGTGGCAAAAGACGTGGATCTCGCTCCCCATCGCCAACACCTTGCCGATCGTATCGACAGTCAGGGGGTAGGATAGTTCGGGGAGCCGGAATGACATGACGTGTGTCCCGTGGTTGCCGACTGCGCGGAACGAAATGGGAACAAACACCTTGCGTGGTCAAGCCGCGAATGACATTCTGCCCCCGAAACTGCCGGACAAGCTCTGAGGCCACGGCGTCCTTTTCTGATCGTCGGGCTGGCAGCCCTTGGGTGAAGGCTGATCTGATGTGCAATCTCTACAATGTCACCACCAATCACGAGGCAATCATCCAGTTCGCGCGGGTCTTCCGCGATCTGGCCGGCAATCTCGAACCGTCGCTGGACGTCTATCCCAACTACAAGGCGCCGGTGGTTCGCTTGGACGAGAACGGCGAGCGCGAGCTGGCGATGCTCAATTGGGGCATGCCGTCGCCGCCGGAGCGTGTGAAAGGCAAGGCCGACTACGGCACGACCAACATCCGCAGGCCCAATTTCGGGCACTGGCGGCAATGGCTGGGGATCGAACATCGCTGCGTCGTGCCGGCGACCAGCTTCGCCGAACCGAGCCCGACGGCCGGCGACAAGGACCCGGCGACCGGCATCCAGCGGAACTTCTGGTTCGCGCTTGACGAGACAAAGCCCTTGTTTTTTTTCGCCGGGCTGTGGACGCGCTGGCACGGCATCCGCCGCGTCAAGGACGGCCCGCGGGATCATCAGCTCTTCGCCTTCTTCACCACCGAACCGAACGGCGTCGTCAAGCCGATCCACGACAAGGCGATGCCGGTGATCCTGACCAGGCCGGACGAAATCGACACCTGGCTGACGGCTCCATGGGAAGAGGCCCGGCATCTGCAGCGCCCCCTTCCCGACGAGATGCTGCGGATTGTGGAGCCACCTCCGGCGATCGCGGCATGAGCGACAAGGAGGCATATGCCCGCTACGCGGACCAGCCGCCACGGCGCACCGGCATCGTCGAGCACTGGTGCGATCACCCGGGCTGCAAGCGCTGGGGCTGCTTCGGCCACCAGACACGGTACGGCACGCTGTGGCTCTGCCTCGAGCACCGGGGCGACGCCGACGAGCCGAGTGTCGCGACGTCGGGCCGGCTGTGAAGCCGGAATAACGAATGGCCGCCGCGCGCCAGACTTGGACTTTGCGCGGAGCCTCGTTGTAGGGCAGCTTTCGTCAACGACAGCAGCCCTGCCGTCTATCTAACAAGGCTCCGTCATTCTCCAAAAGCGAAGATCTTCCCCCAGTCGGTTCTTCATGCTGATGACCACCCAGCCGTTCTTCATGGCCTCGTCATACAGTTCCTGGGTGAACGCGCCGACCTTCGTGTTCGGCAGCCCTTGAGCCGGGCCATAGGCGTACTCGCGCTCGGCGTCGTCGTGCAGGACCAGCATGGCCAGCCGCGCACCTTCGCCTGCCTCGGTGTATTCAAGCATCTGCCTGTCGCCGGTCGAGTTGCCGAAAGCGACAACCGGACGCCGTCCGATCATCAGGTGGATGCCCTCGGGCTTGCCGGCGTCGTTGTCGTTCAGGAGAAGCTTCGGCTCCTTGGTCAGGATCGGCTTGCCATCCTTGTCATAGCTGAACTTGGTTGCGCCGGCGCTGCCGACCACCTGCTCGGGCGGAATGCCGTAAGTTGTTTCGGAGTAGACCCGCACGAAATCCTGGCCACCGCCGGTCACGATGTAGGTCCTGAAGCCATTGGCGCGCAGGTAGGCGAGAACCTCCTGCATCGGCTGATAGGTCAGTTCGGTATAGGGACGCTTCCAGCGCGGGTCCTTCGCCGCCACGAGCCACTTCGCAGCCTCGGCGTTGAACTCCCCGACCGTCATTCCCGTCAGCGTGGCCGCGAGGATTTTTTCAAGGTCCTCCATAGGCAGCTTCGCGATTGCTTCGCGGTCTCCGCTCAGCACCGTCTTGAAGGGCTCGACCTCCTTGAGTTCCGGCTTGGCGGCAACGACGGCCGGAACCCGTTCCAGGCAGTAGACCACCTGGCTGTACATTGGGTGTTCGACCCACAGCGTTCCGTCCTGGTCGAACGTCGCGATCCGCTCGCCGGGTGGCACAAAGGTCGGGCTGAATTCCTTGGTCGTCGCTGCTACGAACTCGATGATCGCTTGTTTTGCCGCCCCGTCGTTCCAGGACGGCAGCGGGTCATCCTGCGCCTGCGCAGTAACGCCGGAGCAGGCGACTGCGATTGGAATGGCGGCCAGCGCCGCAAATAGAGCACGTCGAGTGAGGCCGAAATACACTTTCATCTTGCCTCTCCTTGTCAGTTGGAGGTGCGCCGCATCAGCATTTCCATGGCCTGGTCGACAGCGAAACTGCCGGGCCGCTGTCGTGGGATAGGGTTAGTAGCCGCCGGGGCGCCGATAAGGGCTTCACCAAACACCCGGTCGACGGCTACTCCCGGTATGCCTGCACCAATTCCGAAGTCGGGCGCCCGGGTCCAGGAATGACAAGCCTTAGCAGTAACCATTGGATTGTGCCCTGAGGGACGTGCATTGCGAAGGATTCTCGTCCGCACCCACCCCTGGCGTGCCTGTTTGACAGCCTGCGGTGATCAAAGCCATGAACGCGGCCAGTATGAGAAATCTCTGCATCGAGGTTCTCCTGTTTTGCGATCCCGAAGGGCACAGTCGATCAGCGTCAGATGTTTAGTCAGTAGCGGACGCCCATAATGCGGGCGTCCGCTACGGCTTGCTACTCGCTGTGACCAGCCGTCTTCATTTCGCGGACCTGCTGCATGACCTGTTCGAGATTGTAGCTTGCAGGGTCCTGAAGCGGCGGGAAGTTGATATAGGTCTCCAGATGCCTTAGCCACAACTGCTGGCCCAGGGGCAGGATGTTCCAGTCATAGACATAGGCCGTCGACGGAGAGGCGATCGCGCCCCCCATGCCGAACAGCGTCTTGATCTGCTGGCCAACCGAAGTTTCGAAAGGATCACGCTTGATGTTGACGACCTGCGTCCAGGAGTACGGCATCACCCCGGCAATAAAGCCAGCCGGGTCGTCGGACACCATGGCGAAGTACATCTTCCAATTCTTATAGCGCACCGCGGACGGGTCCTTGCCGGAATAGTACAGGAAAGAATCGCGCGCTGATGGCGACTTACCCTCCAGGAAGTCACGCTGATCGATTCCGTCGAGCGTGGTCTTGACAACTCTCGGATACGAGCCCGCTTCGATCTGTTTCTTCAGTTCGTCGCCCTTCGGACCGCCGGCGATGTTCACCAACGTTGGCACCCAGTCGAGCGACGCGAAGATGTCGTTCTTGACCGTTCCCGGTTCGATATGGCCCGGCCAGCGCACGACGAGCGGTGCCCGCATGCCGCCTTCCCAGGTGCTCAGCTTGCCACCTTTGAACGGAGTGGTGCCGCCGTCGGGAAAGGTAATCGTCTCGGCGCCATTGTCGGTCGTGAAGACGACGATGGTGTTGTCGAGTTCGCCCATCTCCTCGAGCTTCTTCAGCACGTAGCCGATGTTGTCGTCCATCTGCTTCATGCCGGCTTCGTTGACGCCCCAGTCCTTGCCGCCCGGCTCGCCGACCATGTTTAGGTACTTGTCCGGCAACACGGTGGTGATGTGCATGCGGGCGGGGTTGTACCAGACGAAGAACGGCTTCTTGGTCTTCTCGGGATCATTCCTGTCGAGGAAATCGATGACCTTGCCGGAAATCTCTTCGTCAATCGTCTTGGAGCGCTCCAGTGTCAGCGGACCCTCGTCCTTGCAGGATTGATTTGCCGGAGTTCCGTCCGAGGATACGCACGATAGCATCGGACGCGGTGGCGTCAGGCATGTCGTTGTCTTCGGATCGACCGCCGCAGGATCTTCCGGTAAGCCCGGGGATCGGCGTATTCTTGCAAGGAGGTGCGATCCCCTGTTCCGTCGGTGTCTTGTTGATGTCAGGGAAGCTCACACCCTGCATCGCGTCGAGGTGATAAAGGTAGCCCCAAAATTCCTGGAACCCATGTGCGGTCGGCAGGGATTCGGTGGTATCGCCGAGATGGTTCTTGCCGAACTCACCCGTCGAGTAGCCGAGGTCATTAAGGAACCTGGCGAGATGAGGCGTGCCGGCCCGTAGGTAGGACGGGCTTCCGGGAATTTCCGGCAGGACCATGCCAACGCGCACCGGCTGCATGCCCGTGATGAAGGCCGTACGACCAGCCGTGCAGCTCTGCTCGGCATAGTAGGTCATGAATTTCGCACCCTCATTGCCAATGCGATCAATGTTCGGCGTTTCACCCACCATCAGGCCCTGGTGATAGATGCTGGGTTGCATCCAGCCGATGTCGTCACCCATGATGAAAAGGATGTTGGGCTTGGCCTGATCCTGAGCGTGCACCATCGCTGCGCTGCTGAGCAGGGCAGCGGTAACTGTCACCGCCGCTCCGAAGCAGGCTTTTGCTGCTGCTTTCATGTCACTCCTCCATCTCATTCGACAGCCCTGCCAGGCATCGCCAATGCCTGTTCTCGAGCTAATCTTGGTCGTTGATCTCTGAACGTCGGCCCAGGTGCCGCCGTCTCCCCTTTTTGCTTGCAGGCGGGCGCTCGCAGGCAAGATTTGACCTTGTCGTTAGCGGTTAATGCAACGCTGCAACGCAGCTGCATTCCGCAACGTCAATCTACCGGGCGGGTCGTCAGGGCGATATTGTCCTTTGGGGAAGCCGCACCACTTTTCGGCCGCCTGCCGGTTCCGACGCGTCGGTGGGCAGGAGGCGGAATTGCAGGCCCATGGCGGGCTTCAGCCTTCTGGCAGACCGCCCAAGGCGTTCTTGACGGCGGCGACCAGAGCTTCCGGCGGAAACGGCTTACGAAGATAGGCAACACATCCGAGTTGGACCGCTTCGCTCCTTGCCGCGTCGTCGTCAGTCCCCGTGATGAAAATAACAGGCAGTCGCGAGCCAGCCGCGAGCAGTCGGCGTCGCAATTCGAGGCCGGACATGCCAGGAAGCTGTATGTCCAGCGCCACACAGGCCACGCGGATATCCGGAGCACGGCCGAGGAACATCTCCGCCGACGGAAAAACTTCAACCGCAAGACCATTCGCGTTCAGCAGGCGCTGCACGCTCCTGAGCATGCTGGAATCGTCGTCCACGACGGCGACCGTGTGCGGCCGACGCTCCACTTCCTTCCCTTTCACAAAATTTGCCTTTCACAAACAGTCCGACCGCTGAATGCGGATGTTGGCCCAGCAGTGCGCTCATTTCTGGAGCCTGACAATTGTCCTTTGGGGAAGCGGCTCAGTCAGAATTCCTTCGGTCGCGGCGCCTCGCTTTTCAACAGGCCCACCCTTTCAGCGATCGAGACAGCCTCGGCCAGCGAACGAACGTTCAGCTTTTCCATAACGCTGCGCCTGTGTGCCTTGACGGTTCTCTCCGACGTGCCGAGCGCGTATGCGATCTCCTTGTGGCGCTTGCCGCGCACGAGTAGGCCGAACACAATGGACTCGCGAGGCGTCAGGCTGGCTACGAGGACTTGTAGTGCGGTGGTGCGCTGCTGCTCCGCCAGCCGCGCCTGATAGCGGACCATTGCCCGTCCGATGGCCTGGAGCAGAGCCTCGCTCGAGGCAGTTTTCTCCAGGAAATCCTCGGCACCGGCCTTCATCGCCCGCACCGTCGCCTGGATGTCACCGTAACCGGTCAGGAAGATAATCGGCAGCAGCGGGGCTGCTTCAGTCAGGCGATCCTGCAAATCCAGTCCATTCAGACCGGGCATTTGCAGGTCGAGCAGGATACATCCCGCTTCGTCGCCCGGCGGGTGCGCCAGGAAATCATCCCCCGATTCATAGGAGGCGGACCGGAACCCCGAAGCCTCCACCAGGCGAACGACCGCCCTGCGGAAGGTCTCGTCGTCATCGACGATGTGAATGATCGGAGGCGGCGAACTCATCAAGATTGGACCAGCGGCAGAACGAAACTAACCACCGCACCGCCTTCCGGCCGGTTGTCGGCCCAGATCTTGCCACCGTAGGTCTCGACGATCGTCCGCGCGATGGATAGGCCCAGTCCGGTTCCATGGGACTTGGTGGTGTAGAATGTCTCGAACACGCGTCCGAGCTGGTCGCTCGGGATGCCCCTGCCAGTGTCCGAGATAGATACGGCCGCTTTTGAGCCCTGCGCGACCCCTGTCTGCAGCAGGAGCCTCCGCTGGGCCGTCGTTGAATCAAGCATGGCATCCATAGCATTGGTCGCAATATTGAGGATGACCTGCTGAAGATGGATGCGGTCGGCTCTCACGGGCAGCTGGCGTTCCGCCTGAACACAATCGACGATCACGCTTCGCCGCTTGGCCTCGCCGCGCAGGATCTGCAGCGAGCTGCTGACGACGTCGTTGACGTCGAACTCCTGCCAGTCGATTTCGCTACGCTTCTTCAGCAGCCCGCGAAGGCGCGCAATAATGTCTCCGGCGCGCTGGTCGTCATCGCGAATGTCGGCAATGATCTGCCGGACAAGGTCGAGGTCCGGCCTGTCGCCGTTCAGGATAATTTCGGCGGCCGCTGCGTTGTTGCGGATAGCCCCCAGCGGCTGATTGAGTTCATGCGCGATCGAGGCCGAAAGCGCCCCTGCCGTGGCTGACTGGTTCAGATGCACCACTTCAAGAAGGCGGCCGCGAGATTGGACCTCGGCCGCGCGCCGACCGCGGCGTTCATAGAAAAGTCCGAGAATGGCCAGCGTCTGCGCTACCAGGGTTGTTGCGATCAAAATGATCTGCCAGCGGTAGGCCTCCCAAAGTGTTGGCGTGTAGTATAGGAGGTTGGCATCATCTGGCAGGCGACTCGCGTCGATGCCCCAGCGTTGCAACTGTCGCCAGTCTATGACGGGTCGGCTCGTCGCGTGGATGATCCGGGGAGCGGAGGCATCGCTGCGAAGCAATGCCGTAACCCTGCCGGCGATATCTTCACCGATGGACCGGTATGTGGCCAGATTGCCGCCGACGATCCCCGAACCAACATATGAACTGAGGATCCCATAGGTTGGCGCACTCGAGATGGATGCGATCTCAGCAGCAACATCGCGAGGACGGTATCTCCTCCCGCTCGCGTCCTCAAAAACCGTCAGAATGAGCAGGATCGTATGCGCTGGTAACTCCCTGGCCGCTGCCTGCAGGGCATCAAGCGTCAAGTCGGAGAGATAGTCGACGGGTAGACCCCGATACCGAGCGCCGAGTTTCTGGCGGGCGCTCTCCTGCCAATATCGATCAAATTCCCCCGATCCCGAAACGACGACTATCCTTTTCGCGTCAGGTTGAAGACTGGCTGCAAGATCGATCGTCTTGCTCACGTCGTAAGCTGTAACCACGCCATTCATTTCCGCCGTGGGCGAAAGTCGCTTCAGCGATCTTTCGCTCAGATCGCCGAAAACGACCGATGCGGTAGGCGCCATTCTTTTGCGATTATCAAGAAGAAATTGCAAAGCTTCAGGGCCAACCGTTACTACAACGTCAAGCGGAATTGTCTCATATTTGACAACCATGGTTTCGGCCATTTGGCCGATATATCGGGGCGCTGAGAGCCGGGTGGTATCGAGAAATTCTGTATAAACCTCCAATTTGGTCTTTTGTAGATTGCTTAGGCCTGAACTAAGTCCTTGAGCGATCTCTATCGAGGAAACGAATGTGCTATTATCTTGATATATTATCAATATCCGATAGACAGACTGACCATTGCCTTCAGCCGATGAGGTTGCACTTGTCGTAAGCGCAAATACCGCACCGATTGCTGCGGCGAAGATTTGCGCTCGCAGGGTTCGTACGATGAGTTCCACCAACAACAACAAAGGCCGCGCCATGATTCGGCAGTTTTCCGCGATCTTGCCAGCCGCCGGGGGGCATTCGTCGTGGGGGACAACGAAATGAACTCGACGGCTGCCTGGAAGCCTGCCACCGATCAAAAACAACAACAGGACAAGTTGCGGGCAGACGGCAGCGTTGCCGAGACGAAGTAGAGGACCAGCTAAAAGACGCCCCACCGTTATGGTGAAAGCCCTGCACAAAAGACGGCCGAATGCGGACGAGGTATTCTGAGGGCTTCGCAAGGTGTCTCGACCACGGTTGTTGCATTGTTATGATGTAAAGTGATTGACCTTGCGGCCACTGTTTCGCGATGGTCAATGGTGATGATCGTGTTCGCTCAGCGAAATTCTCACGTCCTGGAGAAATCGGAAGACAGAACCAAGCTCGATCTCGCTGCAGACGCTCGTCATCGTCGCGGCCCGCGCGGTCAACGTCATCCCTTAGCACTGCGCAATACCGACGGGAGTTGTACTCCAGGGATCGACAAAAGGCCCGCCGGCGAAAGGAGCTGATCGACAACAACGATCGCAAGATCGACGATAGCCTCTCCATGTGCCTTTCCGCTGACGAGGACGGCGCGGGTGAGTTGATCTGCCTGCTCGCGGAAATTCGAGACGCGGTCGAGGCCGATAACCTCTATGGGTGGATGGTACAGCACAGCGTTAACCTTCAGGTTGCTTTCGGCGAGATTGTTCCGATTCCCTTCGAGGAAAGGGAGTTCATGGGGGCAGAGGCTTCAAGCGAGGCCTCTTCATGACCCGCTCCGAACTTCCCGACCGCCAGACCTTCAGCCTGCTCCCCATCGACACGCCTTGCGGCCCGCCGCCGGTCCACGTCCCGGCCGCGCGCCGGGCGCATGATCCTGAACTACCGCTGGTATTTTCGTAGAAAGGGCAAGAAGCGCATCAGGCTGCCGGATGAATACGGCACGCCTGAGTTCTGGGCTGCCTGGAGGGCTGCCCTCGAGCGCAAGGGAGGTCCACCCAGCGGCTCACTGGAGTGGCTCATTCGGCGCTACAAGGAGAGCGCACATTTCGCCGGCCTCGCTGAATCGTCGCGCCGATCGCGCGACAACATCATGCAGAAGGTCGTCGGCAAATCCGGCAACGTGCCCTTCGCCAACGTCACGAAAAGGAAGATTCAGGATGGGATGGAGGCTCGCGCCGCGACACCGCACGCCGCGAACAACTTTCTCGTCGCCATGTCGGTGTTGTTCCGATGGGCGGTCCAGAACGATCATATTTCGGTCAACCCGTGCGACGGTGTTGAACCTCTGCGGGCCAAGATTGTCGGCCACCATACCTGGAGCATCGAAGAGGTTGAACAGTACCGCGCAAGACATCCGGTCGGCACCAAGGCGCGCCTCGCGCTCGACCTGCTTCTCTTCAAGCGGGCTGCGACGTTCGGACGTAATCCTCGCAGGCAAGCAGCATGTGCAGGGTGGGGTGATGACGATCCGATCGGGCAAGACCGGGGCCGTAGTGACGATCCCGATATTTCCAGAACTCAGGGCATCTATCGACGCGACCGAGACCGGTGACATGATCTTCATCACCAACAAGAAGGGCGAGCCATTCAACACCGGCAACGCCTTCTGCGGCTGGTTCGCTCGCCAGGTAAGGGCGGCAGAACTCCCGACACATTGCAGCCCGCACGGGCTTCCCAAGGCTGGCGCCACCATCGCCGCGGAGAACGGCGCTACTGTCCACGAGCTCGTGGCAATGTTCGGGTGGGCAAGGTCGGCGATGGCCGAAATCTACACAAAAAGCGCAGACCGCGCGCGGCTCGCGAGGGCAGCCGCGGAACGTATCGCCAACAATTCCGGCCGCACCCGAGACGAGGTGCGGCCGCTGGCGGCAAAAGCCGAAACAAAATAGGCGGTTAGAAACTAGAAAATAGTTTTGCCACATTCGCCCTGTTTCTGATCAGCTTGAGCCGGGGGGTACCATCCGTCCAGGACGGATAAAGTGGAAGAGGATCGACATGCGTACCCTGATCGGCGCGATCTGCGCAGCATTGACCATGGTTGGAGTGGCGTTGGCGGCCGAGGCGGAAGGAAAGATCAAGTCTATCGACCGTGACGACCTGACGATCACGCTGGATAATGGAAAATCCTACAAGCTTCCCGGCGAGTTCGACATGGACTCCATAAAGGAGGGCATGGAGGTCCTGCTTGCCTACGACCATATCGGCGATCAGAACCTGATTACCGACATGCAACTTTCGGAGTGAGCAGGTCGAACGCGCGCTACGTTTCCGGGACCGCGTAACCGACGAAGGCGAGTAGTGGGGCAATATCATGGGCGTCCGCGGCCTTCAAAGCCGCAATGTAGGCGGTGCGTCGCTCATTCATTTTTTGAAGGTCCGACCCAGCCGTCCAGTCGATTGGAATGACATCGTATATCTTGTCGAGCACGACATCCGCCATGATGCGGGCGTGACGCCCATTTCCGTTCGAGAACGGATGAATGAAGACGAGGCGATGATGGAACCTGACGGCAGCCTCTACGGGCCTATATATTCCATGCTCCGCCCAATATCTGGCATCGTCCATCAAGCCGCGTAGCTGAACGCCGATCTGGACGGGATCGGCGCCAATATTCTTGCCTGTTCGGCGAAACGTACCCGCCCAATCCCAGACCTCGCCAAAGAGCCGCCGGTGAAGTTCGACGGCAAAACCATCGGTGAGAATGTCCTTGCGCCGCGTGCGCGCAAGCCATCGCAGCCCGGCGGTGATATTTGCCTGCTCGAGTTCATCCAATTCGCCCTGCGTGGTGATGTGTTTGTGCTTCAGACCTCCGAGTTCATTCGGGTCGAGAGGCGTCGCCCCCTCGGGATATTCGAATGAGATCGTCACCTGTCCTCCCAGAAGTCGGAAGGCATTTCATGGATCAACTCGTTCGTGAGACGCGCGACTTCCTGCCGTGTCCGGCTATCGGAAACAGTCTGGTTTTCGAGCGCCATGTGCTTGCCGGCTGCGCCGACGGTGCCCATTGCTTTTTTCCGGGCTTGCTCCACGATAACTTGCTCGACCGCAACAGGGGGCACAACTGCGTAGACAAAGCGGCAACCCATAGCCTCGGCGGCAGCCTGCATGGACCTCAGCGTTACGCCCCCCTCGAGTTCCGCCTTCTCGGCCTGAGCTACTCGAGCGCGGGTCACGCCCATACGATTGGCGAGTTGGGCACCCGACATACCCAAGGCTTTGCGAACCGTCCGAATCCAGCCTTCGGCGGGGATACGGATGTCCCCGGTTGCGGATCGGGCATGGTCAACGACTGCCTGATACTGTTGGCGGACCACCTGCTTGACACTCATTCGTAAACTCATATGTTGACGCGAATTGACAGTTCGTCAATGTATATATTTACGATACGGATAAAGCGTCAATATGTAAGTTTACATCCGGGCAACGGGCGGTTGCCACCGGGCCTTTGTCCTAACTCAAAGCCACTCCAGCATGTCGTCCCGCAGGCGCAGCACGCGATCCTGGAATATCTCCAGCCGGGCGGCCTGGCGGGACGGCGTATCCGTCAACATCCTGAATATGGCGCGGATCACGCCGCCATGCGTCACACAGACGGTCGGGCGGTCGAGCGCCTCGAACCACGGCCTGATGCGCTCCATGAGCATCTGATAGCTTTCGGCGCCCTCGCCCGGCGGCACGAAATTCCACTTGTCCCTCGAGCGCGCCGCGGTGCAGCCCTGCTCGATCGCGTCCAGCTCGGCGAAAGTGAAGCCCTGCCAGTCGCCGAAATGCACCTCGACCAGTCGGGTGTCGGTCCTGTAGCCGTCCGGCGGCAGTCCCATGGCAACGCGAACGCGCTCCATCGTTTCGCGCGTACGGCGCATCGGACTTGCAACGAAGTCGAATTGCGCGGGATCGTCGATCAGTTCGCGCAGCCTGGCACCGTTGCGATCGGCCTGCCGGCGTCCCACCTCGGTAATGTCATTCTCCGCCTGACCCTGGAGGCGCCCTTCCACATTCCAGGCGGTCTCGCCGTGACGAACAAGATAGACAAGCGGAGACATCCCGCACCCCAAAATGCCAAGCGTTCGGAGGATCGCCCGCTATTCCTTGACCACGCTGATGTCCGGCGCGTCGACAGCCTTCATGCCGACCACATGGTAGCCGGAATCAACGTGATGAATTTCGCCGGTCACGCCGCGTGACAGATCGGACAGGAAATACATGCCGGAATCGCCAACTTCCTCGAGCGTTACCGTCCGCTTCAGCGGCGCGTTGTATTCGTTCCAGCGCAGAATGTAGCGGAAGTCGCCGATGCCGGACGCGGCAAGCGTCTTCATCGGGCCGGCGGAGATCGCGTTGACGCGGATGTTCCTGGCGCCGAGGTCGACGGCGAGGTAGCGCACGCTGGCCTCCAGCGCGGCCTTGGCCACGCCCATGACGTTGTAATGCGGCATGACCTTCTCGGCGCCGTAATAGGTCAGCGTCAGCAGCGACCCGCCGTCCGGCATCAGAGCCTCGGCGCGCCTGGCAACGTCGGTGAAGGAGAACACCGAAATCTCCATGGTCCTCTGGAAATTGCCGCGCGTGGTCTCGACGTAGCGGCCGTCGAGTTCCTCCTTGTCGGAGAAGGCGATGGCATGCACGATGAAATCGAGCTTGCCCCATTGCTCGGCGATCATGTCGAACACGGCGTCGAGCGTGGCGGGATCGGTCACGTCGCAATGACCGACGACAAGCGCGCCGAGGTCCTTGGCAAGCGGCTCGACCCGCTTCTTGAATGCGTCGCCCTGATAGGTCAGCGCCAGTTCGGCGCCCTGATCGGCGCAAGCCTTGGCTATGCCATAAGCGATCGACCGATTATTCGCGACGCCCATGATCAGGCCCCGCTTGCCGGCCATGAAGCCCTGTCCACCCGCCATCGCAGCTGCTCCGAAATGCCTAGCGCATCAGCCCGCAAATCGAGATCGATTTCGGAAAGCACGATGCGCGGATTTAAAATTCCAGAGTGTCCGTGGCGCGTTCGAACGGACGCGCAGAGGACAACTCCAGCTCCAGCCCCGCCCTATCGCATAGGCCTTCCCTGCCTTCAAGCTTCGAACGCGGCAACGCTGCCGAACGGCGGCGGCGTTTTTGGCTGCAGCGACGCGTCAGCCGCGACGCTTGCGCGCCAGCGCCTCCAACTCAGGATCAGGCTTGTCGGGAAGCATTACTCGCACATGCACGTAAAGATCCGCGTGGCCGCCCGTCTTGACCGGCAGCCCCCGGCCCTTCAGGCGCAACACCTTGTCCGAACTCGACCATGGCGGCACGTTGACGGCCACCTTGCCGGTCGGCGTCTCGACCGCGACTTTTTCGCCCAGCACCGCGTCCTCAAGCGGTACGGGCAGGTCGACATGCAGGTCGCGGCCCTCGATCCGGTAGAGAGGATGCTTGCGGATGTGGATCTTCACAAGCGCGTCGCCCGCACCGCCCGGCCCTTGTTCGCCCTGCCCTTTCAGGCGGATCGTCTGGCCCTCCTCGACATAGGCCGGCAGCTTCACGGCGAGCTTGCGGCCGTCCGGAAACATGGCGCTCACCTTGGCGGCTGTCGCGATCTCCTCGACGCCGACGTCGAGCGTCGCGTTGAGGTCGGCGCCGGCGGGCGGTGCCTGGCGCCTTCCGCCGCCCATCCCGCCAGGACCTCCGGCACCCCGCCCGCCGGAAAAGGCCTGCCCGAAAATGTCGCTGAAAATATCGCCGGCGTCGCCGCCGGTGCGAAACTCGAAATGCGGCGAGCCCGGACCCTGGGGACCCTGGCGGCGGAAGCCGGCGAAGGGGTCGGCACCGGCATGGGCGTCGAAACCCTGGAATTTCGGCTTGCCCTCCGTCGTCGATCTCGCCGCGGTCATAGGCGCCGCGATTCTTCTCGTCGCCGACGATGTCATAGGCCTGGGTCGCCGCGTTGAAGCGTTCCTTCGCCTTCGGGTCCGGATTCTGGTCCGGATGGTACTTCTTGGCCAGCTTTCGGTAGGCCGCCTTGATTTCCTTGGTCGTCGCGGATTTCGCAACGCCCAGCACCTCATAGGGATCGCGCATCGGATTGCCTGCGGCAATGGAGTTGTGGTCGCCCCCAATATGCGTTGCCCTAGGAACAAATTCCAGAGCCCGGTATGCGAGCCAGGGCGATTCCGTCGTCAGAACGCGGAAAAATCCTTCATCGCCCAGGCGCCGGGCGCCACCATGCAGGTCTCGCCCTTGAACAGGGCGACCCCGTCGAACCGCTCACGCGAGGTGACGAACCGGCGGCAAAGCTTATCGGCGCCCCTTTCCTCGACGAGACTGCTGATTGCGCCGCGCGCGCCGGTCTCGGCGTTCGCCCAGGGGATCGGCGCGCCCTTCAACACTTCGATGTCGGCCGAGGATACGGCATTGCGGATCGTCATTTCATCGGAGAACTGCCCGGTGTCGTCCGCAACGCCGCCAGCACCGCCGATGTCGCCCGTAACGATCGTCCGGTCGGGTCCGGTATCGCCGAGACCGAAGCCGCCGGTGGCGCAGCCGCCCATCAGCCAGGCCACCAGAAGCATCGTGACCGGACCGGCGCTGCGCGCCGGACACCGATAAGCGTCCAGAGAGGCTTGCGCGCCTCGCGACAATCGGCAATCTCCCCCAGGACAAGCCACATGGACGCGGATGATGGGCGACGCGACGTTAACAAACAGTGACTTCACCGAAAGCGACGAGCCGTTCCGGCTTTTTGGCCAATGGCTCGACGACGCCACAAGCGGCGAGCCCAACGACCCCAACGGCGTGGCGCTGGCGACCGTCGACCCGGACGGCATGCCCAATGTCCGCATGGTGCTGCTGAAGGGTTTCGACGAGCGCGGCTTCGTCTTCTACACAAATTTCGAAAGCGCCAAGGGGCGCGAAATCCTGGCGAGCCGGAAGGCGGCCATGTGCTTCCACTGGAAGTCGCTGCGCCGCCAGGTGCGGGTGCGCGGGCCGGTGGAGATCGTCTCGCGACGCGGAAGCCGACGAATATTACGCGACGCGGCCGCGCGGCAGCCGCATCGGCGCTTGGGCTTCCAAGCAGTCGCAGGCCGCTGGAAAGCCGCTTCGCGCTGGAGAAGGCGGTCGCCGAATACACCGCCAAATTCGCGATCGGCACCATCCCGCGACCGGGCCACTGGTCCGGCTTCCGCATCGTGCCCACGGCCATCGAGTTCTGGCACGACAGGCCGTTCCGGCTGCACGACCGGCTCGTCTTCACGCGCGGCGAAGACGGTAACTGGGAGAAGACGCGGCTTTATCCGTGAGCTCTCGCCTATTTGCCCCGCCGCTTGAGCCAGCGAACGCCCGCCAGCAGCGCAACTGCCAGAAGCGGCCAGTGCGCCCAGAACTCGTCCCTGCCATGACAGCAGGTTCATCGCGACGATGCCCAGTCCGACTACGAGCAGGATCGCCAGGCTCCGGTCAAGGCGCGTCGTCCTGCGCGCCCAGATCAGCCCGGCAATCACGCGCGAGCACCAGCAAGGGCCAGCGTGCCCAGAACTGGCCGGGCGAACTGAAGAGATTGATCGCCACCAGCGCGGCGCCGATCAGCGCCAGAAAGCCGAGCTTGCGGCTCGGAAGCATGTTCGCAACGCCTGCCTGTGCAAGCGAGGCCGGCGCACCCTGAGAGGGCGGTTGGGACGGTCGGGCGGCCGCCCGCTCCCCGGACGACCCGCTTTGCCTCGCCAATCCGCACGGCGTAGCTCGGTACGTTCTCGTCAAGGTTCTTGACGGACAGATTGCCCAGAAACTCGAAGCCGACCGACAGCTTGTTGCGGACCTGATCGTAGACCGTCTGCGAAATCAGGATGCCGCCCGGCGGGGCCTCTCCCTGAAGGCGGGCGGCGATGTTGACGCCGTCGCCATAGATGTCGTCGCCGTCGACGATGACATCGCCGAGGTTGATGCCGACGCGGTAGAGCATCTGCCTGCCGTCCGACCGGCCGGCATTGTGCCCGGCCAGTTCGTTCTGAACGTCGACCGCCGCGCGCACGGCCTCCACGACGCTGGGAAACTCGGCGATCAGCCCGTCGCCCCAGGTGTTGACGACGCGGCCTCCACGCGAGCCGATCAGCCGGGCCATTGCGTCGCGGTAGGTCTTGAGGGTGGCGAAAGTGCCCTCCTCGTCCACTTCCATCAGCCGCGAATAGCCATGGACGTCAGCCGAGAAGACCGTCGTCAGCTTGCGGTTGGTGATGGACATGGCTGCCATCCGCCGCCGCGGCACGGATCGCTCCGGCGTCATCGCTAAGCAAGTCGCCGTTGACTGAACGGTGACTGCTTAGTCTGCTTTCGCATCGCTTTCGCCGAAAACCGCATCCACTTTTCGGCGCGATGCTTCAGGTTATCACAGTCGATGCCGCATCAACCCGGCTTCTTGCGCGCCAGGAACGCAGCGAAGGCGGCGCGCGCCTCATCCGACTTGAGGCGGGCGCGAAAATGCTCGGCCTCCTCGCGGATGCGCGCCACCACCGCGTCGCGCGGGCCGCGCATCAGGTCGCGGGCGATCCGCAGGGCCTCGGGCGGCTTGGCGGCGATTTTCTCAGCAGCGGCAAGCGTCTCGGCCTCCAGGCGATCCTCCGGCACGACCGCATGGATCAGGCCGGCCGCCAGCGCGCTTTCAGCCGGCAGCGGCTCGCCCAGCCCGAGCAGCGCGAAGGCGCGCTGGTGGCCGATGACCTTCGGCACGAGCAGGCTCGACGCCGCTTCCGGCACCAGCCCGAGATCGACGAAGGGCGTGTGAAAGGCGGTGCGCGGCGTGGCGAATGTCAGGTCGCAATGCAGGTTGAGCGTCGCGCCTATGCCGACCGCGATGCCGTCGACGCCCGACACGAGCGGCTTGCCCGCATTGGCCAGCGCCAGCAAGAAAGTCCCAGACCTCGCCGCCGACCTCGCCGCCCATCGCGACCGCCATGAAATCGGCAAGATCGTTGCCGGCCGAGAAGGCGCCGGGCACGCCGAGAAAGACCTGAACGCGCACCGCCGGGTCGGCATCGCCGGCGGCAAGGGCGGCGGCCATCGCGGCATACATGGCGCGCGTGAGGGCGTTCTTCTTGTCGGGCCGGTTCATGCGGATGATCTGCACCGCGCCGCGCCGCTCGACCTGGATGTGTTCGCTCATCGCCATTCTCCCCTCAGGCGACCAGGAATTTCGCCGCGGCGGCGAGGCTGTCGCCGCCCTCGATGACGCTTGCCCGAAGCGCTGCGGTCTCGCCGGCGAAGTTTTCGGCGAAGAACCGGCACAGCGCCACCCGCTCCGCCGCGGCCGACGCGACCGCGCCCCGCGCCAGCAGCGCCCCGCCCGACGCCAGCGCGAAAAGCCTGAGGTAAGGCGTGGCGCCGGCAAGCGCGGTCTCTGTCCTGCCCTCGCCAAGCATGTCGAGCAGCGCTTCCGTGGCCGTCTCGAGATCGCCGAGCGCCTGTTCGAGCTTGTCAGCCGAACCGCCCAGAGCCTTGCAGGTTCGAAACGCGCAGCGCATCCACCGCCTCGCGCAATTCCCCGATATAGCCGCGCACATGCGCGCCGCCCGACTGCGGCAGCTTGCGCGTGACGAGGTCGATCGCCTGGATGCCGTTGGTGCCCTCGTAGATCGGCGCGATGCGCGCGTCGCGGAGCAGAGCGGCGGCGCCCGTCTCCTCGATGAAGCCCATGCCGCCATGGACCTGAACGCCGAGCGAGGCGACATCGACCCCGACATCCGTCGAGAAGGCCTTGGCGACCGGCGTCAGCAGATTGGCGCGCTCCTGCCAGAAGGCGGCCTTGTCGCCGCCCGAACGGGCCATGTCGGTGGCGTAGGCGCAGCAATAGCTGATCGAACGGGCAATCCGCGTCAGCGCCGTCATGGTGAGCAGGTTGCGCTGGACGTCCGGGTGATGGACGATCGGCGCCATGCCGGCGCCCTGATAGCCGGCCGCCTTGCCCTGGCGGCGCTCATTGGCATAGGCCAGCGCCTTCTGGCGTGCCGCCTCGGCGATCGCCACGCCCTGCATGCCGACGCACAGCCGGGCGTTGTTCATCATCGTGAACATGCAGGCCAGCCCCTTGTTCTCCTCGCCGATCAGCCAGCCGACCGCGCCCGGCTCGCGGTCTTTGGCAAATCCGTCGCCATAGATCATGGTGCAGGTCGGCGAGGCGTGGATGCCGAGCTTGTGTTCGATGGAGGAGCAGAACACATCGTTGCGGGCGCCGAGGCCGCCATCCTCATTCACCAGGAATTTCGGCACGAGGAAAAGCGAGATGCCTCTTGTGCCGGCGGGCGCGTCGGGCAGGCGCGCCAGCACCAGATGCACGATATTGTCGGTGAAGTCGTGCTCGCCATAGGTGATGAAAATCTTCTGGCCGAAGATGCGGTAGGTGCCGTCGCCGGCCCGTTCGGCGCGCGCCCTGCAGTGCGGCAAGGTCCGAACCGGCCTGCGGCTCGGTCAGGTTCATCGTGCCCATCCACTCGCCCGAGACGAGCTTTTCCAGATAGAGCGCCTTCAACTCTTCCGAGGCATGTTTTTCGAGGGCTTCGACCGCGCCCATGGTCAGCGTCGGTCCGATGCCGAAAGCCATCGAGCCGGAATTCCACATTTCGAGCGCGGCGACGCCGAGCAAGGTCGGCAGCCCCTGGCCGCCATATTCGACCGGGCCGGACAGCGCGTTCCAGCCGCCCTCGATCCAGCGGCGGTAAAGCTCCTTCCAGCCGTCGGGCATGCGCACGGCCGCATCCTCGATCACCGCGCCCTGCCGGTCGCCGATGGCGCGAGCGGCGCCACTTCCTCCGTCGCGAAACGGCCGGCTTCCGCCAGGATCGCGTCGACCAAATCCTCGCTGAGATCGCCCAGCACGCCTGCCTCGATCGCGGCCCGCATGCCCGCCACATGCTTCATCGTGAAGGCGATCTCCTCGACAGGCGCGCGGTACATCGACATTCCTCCTCGTTCGCGGTGGTCGCCCAGGCAGCTGGGATTCAGGCCATGGATCGGCTCCATCCTCCGTCGATATGTTCTATTGACGTAAACGTCAATTGATCAGCCATTGCGGATGCCGGTATTTTGCGATGAAGGTAGTCGCCTGCTCCGACGATCCGAGGCCGCCGATGCTCGCCAGACCCGAAACGCGCCGCTGCATCGAGTGCGGATTGCCCTTCGGCATGCCGGGCTTCACTATCATCACGGCCGCATCGAGAACGGACCGGGGCCGACCGCGGCATATTGTGTTCGCCGGCCTGCTCGCTGGCACATTTCAAGCGCCGCGAAGCCGAGGGCACGCTGCCGGCCGCGCCCGCGCCCGACCCGTTCGAGATCAGCCGTTGAGCAGACTTGCGGCTTCGCCCGTTTCGCGAGGGTCTGCCGGTGAAGCGAGACACGACGTTCGTGTCAGTGTCTGGCAGGGACCTCTCGCGCCGGTCTTCATACCGTCGACATACGCTTCCGGGTCGATCAGCAGCCGTACATCACCTGCGCGGTAGCGATCTCCTACCAGACCACTCCCGACGAATTCCAGCAGCACCTCTTCTCCATTCGATCGGACAAGTGCCTTATATCCTTGTTCAAGGAAAGTTATCGCCACGTCCGTATCTTCTGTCGTCTTTTCCATGTAGCAACCGAAAATTATGGTCTTATTCCCTGTAAAATACATGGGCTCTTTGCTTCCCCAACCAAAGGAATAAGCCATGTAGACAAGAACAGCGACTGCAACTCCAGATACAGCAAGAAAAATATTCCCCGGCGTTACCTTCATGCCCCGCGCCTCCGCTCATACCGCGTCATCACGCCTTTCTCTCCCTTTCAACCGCCCTGTAACCGATGTCGCGCCGGCAGAAACCTTCAGGCCAATCGATGGCGTCGACGCCGGAATAGGCGCGCGCCTGCGCCTCGGTGACGTTGCGGCCCGTCGCCGTGACGTTGAGCACCCGCCCGCCATTGGCGAGGATTTCTCCGTCCTTTTCCAGCGTGCCGGCGTGGAAAACCTCGATCCCGTCCGCGACACGATCGAGGCCGGAAATGACGCTGCCGCGCAACGGCGTGCCGGGATAGCCCCTCGCCGCCATCACGACGCTGAGCGCCGCCTCGTCGCGCCAGCGCGCCGAGATGTGGGCGAGCTGGCCGTCGGCGGCGGCCGACAGGAGAACAAGCAGGTCATCCTTCAGCCGCATCATCAGCACCTGGCATTCGGGGTCGCCGAAGCGGACATTGTATTCGATCAATTTCGGTCCATCCGCCGTGATCATCAGGCCGGCGAACAGCACGCCAGAGAACGGCGCGCCAAGCTCGGCCATGCCTCGCAGGGTCGGCTCGACAATCGCGCGCATGGTGCGCGCGATGATTTCGGGGGTCATGACGGGCGCCGGCGAATAGGCACCCATGCCGCCGGTATTCGGCCCGGTGTCGCCCTCGCCGACCGGCTTGTGATCCTGCGCCGTGCCGAAGGGCAGCGCTGTCGCGCCGTCGCAAAGGCAGAAGAAGCTCGCCTCCTCGCCGGTCAGGAACTCCTCCACCACGACTTCCGCGCCGGCGCCGCCGAAGGCGCCGTCAAAGCAGGAAGCGATTGCCGCCAGCGCCTCATCGACGGTCATGGCGACCGTGACGCCCTTGCCCGCCGCCAGACCGTCGGCCTTGACGACGATGGGCGCTCCCCGCTCGCGGACATAGGCCGCCGCCTGCGCGGCATCGCCGAACCGTCCGTAGGCGGCGGTCGGAATCCCGAAGCGCGCGCACAGGTCCTTGGTGAAGCCCTTCGACCCTTCGAGCCGGGCGGCGGCCTTCGACGGCCCGAACACGCGCAGGCTCGCGGCGCGCAGGTCGTCGGCGATGCCGGCCACCAGCGGCGCTTCCGGCCCGACCACGACCAGATCGATCGCCTTGTCCTTGCAGAATGCCGCGACGGCGGCATGATCGCCTATGTCGAGCGCCACGATCTCGGCATGCTTGGCAATGCCGGGATTGCCGGGTGCGGCGTAGAGCCTCGTCAACATCGGCGACGCCGCCAGCTTCCAGGCCAGCGCATGCTCGCGTCCGCCGGAGCCGATCAGAAGAACATTCATGCTGAATACCTCGCCGGAGCCGTCGAAAAGCGTTTCTTCCGCTATTGGCGATGCGGGAATGGGTCAAGCGGCAAGAACCGTCTGGTGCCAGGGATAAGCGTCGGCTTGACGCTTTCGGCTTGCGCTGCCACTCCATGGCAATGGAAACCATACAATCCCGCACGGGCCAGGGCCGGGTCGCCGATGCGCCGAGCCGGCATTGGGTCTATCGTCTGCTGCCGCGCACGCTGTGGCCCTATGCCCAGCTCGCACGCTGGGACCGGCCCATCGGCTGGCAATTGCTGCTGTGGCCGTGCTGGTGGTCGGCGGCACTCGCAGCCGGCGCCCACGCCCGGCCGGGTGACCCGCTGGCGAGCCTGCTGCCTTCGCCCCTGACGCTCGCGCTGTTTCTCATCGGCGCCATCGCCATGCGCGGCGCCGGCTGCACCTACAACGACCTCGTCGATGAGAAGATCGATGCCGAGGTCGAGCGCACACGTTCGCGGCCGCTGCCCTCGGGCCAGGTGAGCCGCCGGCAGGCCTGGGCGTTCCTGGTGCTGCAGGCGCTGGCGGGGCTCGCCATATTGCTTCAGTTCAACCGTTTCGCCGTCCTCGTCGGCCTTTGCTCGCTCGTCGTGGTCGCAGCCTATCCTTTCATGAAGCGTATCACCGACTGGCCGCAACTGGTTCTTGGACTGGCGTTTTCCTGGGGCGCGCTGATGGGCTGGGCGGTGGAGTTTGGCGAGCATAGGCGGGCCGGCGGTCATGCTCTATCTCGGCTCGATCCTTTGGGTGATCGGCTACGACACGATCTATGCCCACCAGGACAAGGAGGACGACGCGCTGGTCGGCGTGCGCTCCACCGCCCGGCTGTTCGGCGAGCACACGAAAGCCTGGCTGAGCGGCCTCTATGCCGGGGCCATAGCCTGCTTTGCCATCGCCTTTGCCGCCGCCGAGGCGCCGATGCCGGCGCTGGCGGGACTGGTCGCGGCCGGCGCGCACCTGGCCCGTCAGATAAGCGCCCTCGACATGGACGATCCGGACCAGTGCCTCCGGCTGTTCAAGTCGAACAGCATGGTCGGCCTGCTGATTTTCCTTGGGTTGCTCGGCGGCGCGCTCTGGATCGCGCTGAAGCCGGTCGTTGGATAGGAGCGCGGGCCCGCTTCAAACTGGCGCGATGATCTCGTGGCCCTGCACCACCAGGCGCAGACCGGAATTTCCGGTCCTGCGGCGCATGAGAAAGCGGGGACGGCGCGGAGTCGTGGGACGGCCCTGGCGCCGCGCCTTGGGCGGCTGCGTCCGGATCGCCGCGCCGAGCGATTCCTCCAGCGAGCGCGCCACGCCATCGGCCTCGACGAGCAGCATGGGCAGCTTGTAGGCCGCCGACCAGGCGCGCCAGTCGGCGGCTACGTCATCCAGATCGTGCGCGACCAGCAGCGGCACCGACAGCATCGGATCGCGATGCATGAGTTCGAGCGTCACGGTGACATTGCCTTGATCGTCCTGCATGGCGCGTGCCGCCACGCCGCGAAAGGCGCGCGCCGGCAACGCCACCGTCACCGGCAGGCCGCTCATGTCGAGCAGACGGCGCAGAACGGCGCCGCGATGGTCGATCGTGAAGGTGACATCGCCGAAATCGTCGCGTGTCGCAAAGCTTACCACTTGCGGCAGGCGGGAAGGGTCGAGACGCATGCTGCGCCCCGCCCAGACTGGCTTCAGTCCGGTATTCGTGCTCATCTGATTGCCTTTGCCCTGCATCTCTCGAGAGCCGGTGTTCCGGTCTCCCAGCCCCGGCTTTTCCCGGGCTTCTTATGCTGGCGAGAGTACACATCGGCGCCTTACCGGCGGCCTTAGAAAGTCGGTTAAATTTTGCTGATCCGCCAAATGGTTAGCGGAGTGCAACGCTGTTCAAGGATTGAGAAACGGATCTCAACGGAAGGTAAATTCCGGTGCGCGAATTCGTACGGCGGCATTTCCCAACTGTGAACTCGCTTGCAACGAGGGGCCGCTGGCATCAGTCACGCCGCGACTGTTGATGCCGCGATTCCTCCTCACATGCGCGGCCGGCGGGCTCGATCCGGACAAAAAACGGACGGCCCGGTAGGCCGCCCGTCTGGTTAATAGCTGTTGCCCTAATTGCCCGGCTTGTTCTTGATCGCCGCGTCGATCTGCCTTTTCACGGCTTCGAGGTTGAAGGAGGCCGGGTCCTGCATCGGCGGGTAGTCGATCGCCGTAAGGGCCAGTTTCGCGACCTCCTCCTGAACGGACACGAACCGCCAGAACTCGCGCGCATAAAAGTCGTTCATGTAGCCTCCGCCGAGGTCATTGAGGCTTTGGCCGCCGATTGATGGTGTCCGTTCGAATGGGTCCTGGCGGATATTGACCATGGTGGGCATGTCGGTCGTCACCTTGGCACCAGGCCATCCCTGCGGCTGCTGGTAGAACTGGTACTTGAAGTTCCCGATGCGAACGGCACCCAGTTGAGGGCCGCCGAAGTAGAAGAATTCGTTGCGCGCGGATGGCGACTTGCCCAGCAACAAGTCCAACTGGTTGTAGCCGTCAAGGTGGTTCTTGTAGGTCGCATCACCCAGCTTCACGCCCTTCAGCAACTGGTCGGTGATGTCGGGATTGCCGGCGGCCGCCACGAGCGTGGGGAACCAGTCCAGCGCCGAGAAGATGCCGTTCTCGACCGTGCCCGGCTTGACTTTGCCCGGCCAGCGGATGATGGCGGGCGCGCGGAAGCCGCCTTCCATCACCGTGCCCTTGGTGCCCTTGAACGGAGTCATGCCGCCGTCGGGCCAGGTGAACACTTCGGCGCCATTGTCGGTCGTGAAAATGACGATCGTGTTGTCCGTCTCGCCAGCATCCTCCACGCATTTCAGCAGGGCGCCGATACTGTCGTCCATCTGCGCCATTCCGGCCTCTTCGAGACCATAGTTGCTGTCGCTGTTCATCATCGCCTGGTACTTGGGCGAAAGGAATGTCCAGACGTGCATGCGTGTCGTGTTGTGCCAGACAAAGAACGGTTTGCCGTCCGTCTTGGCCTTGTCCATGAAATCGCAGGACGACTTGACCAGCACTTCGTCGAAGGTGGTCATGTCGTATTTCGCCTTGGGCATGATGTCGTGCATGTTCGGCACGTCGGACATGTCCGGGTATGGCGCCAGGGGACCCTCGTCGACAATCCTCTGCTTGCCGATCTTGCCCCATCGCGGCTGCTCGGTCGCGTCGTCCGTGTCGGTCGCGAATGTATGCAGCAGATTGCGCGGTCCCACCTTGTCACGGTACGACTGGTCATTCGGAAACGAGTACCAATAGGGGTCCGACATCGCGTCGAGGTGGTAGAGGTAGCCGAAGAACTCGTCGAAGCCGTGCAGCGTCGGCAGGAATTTGTTCAGATCGCCGAGATGGTTCTTGCCGAACTGGCCGGTGGCGTAGCCCTCGGTCTTGAGGGCGGCGGCGATGGTCGCGGCTTGCGCGGGCATGCCAACGTCCGCGCCCGCCTGACCGACAGTCGTCAAGCCCGTGCGCAGCGGGATTTCACCTGTGATGAAGCTTGCCCGGCCCGCAGTGCAGCTTGCTTCGGCATAATAGTCCGTAAACATCATGCCCTCGGACGCCAGCCTGTCGAGGCTGGGCGTTTTCCCGGACATGATGCCCCGATGGTAGGCGCCGATATTGAACCAGCCGACATCGTCTCCCATGATAACCAGGATGTTGGGCTTGGTCTGGTCCTGAGCCTGCGCTGGCGCAAAGACACTGCACGCCAATGCAATGGCAAGCGCGAAGGGTTTCCCACTTCTCATACCCATTAGTGCTATCCTCCTTTTGCTACTAACACCCGCCATGCTTCACAGGTTATACCGTGGCAAATGCAGAAGATACGGCCACCGGTATCCAATCGTTGACAACAGGTCCAATAACGGAAGATGCATATTTTGAAACGCGCCGCAGGACCACTGCGCGATTTTTCTACTGTGTTGAGCGGGTCTTCTGGCGGATCAACGCAATTGTCGGGCAACGTATGAATATCTGCCCCGCCATGACTGGAAAGACTCCGCCGAAAGAGCCGGCCAGCGAGCCGGCTCCGACTGAAACCGCCAGTTCGCGCTGGTTCGAAGCCGCCCCATGCGATTTCGAGCACGACAGGATCGGGAGCGCGAGCGAATGCCACGCTTGTTTGTCTTTGGAATTTTCCGAGCCTGTATGCGATCCGCGACCTGCAAAAGGACAGCCGAAAGCCGCGCTGTCAGAGGACCTTGCCGGGGTTCATGATGCCCGCCGGATCGAAGTCCTTCTTGATCCGCCGCATGAGGTCCAGCCCGACGGCGGGTGCCGTGGCGGCCAGTTCATCCCTTTTCAATTGACCTATGCCGTGTTCGGCCGAAATCGAGCCGCCAAGCGCGCGGACTATATCGTGCACGGCCTTGTTCATCGGCCGGTAGAGCGAAAGGAACAGTTGTGAATCACCCCGGCCGGCTGCGACACGTTGTAGTGCAGGTTGCCGTCGCCCATATGGCCGAAGCAGACGACGCGCGCTTCGGCGCTGACCGACCTCACTGCCTCGCCGGCACGCTCGATGAAGATCGGGATCGAGGCGACCGGCACCGAAATATCATGCTTGATCGAGGCGCCTTCCAGCCGCTGCGCATCCGAAATGTCCTCCCGCAACTGCCAGAAGGCGTTCGCCTGCGCCAGATTCGCCGCGACCACGGCGTCGCCGACGAGTTCCGCCTCGAGCGCCTCGGCCAAAATCTCTTCAATGGTCGAGCGGGCTTCCTCGGCCGAACGGTTCGAGGATATCTCCACAAGCGCCAGCCATGGCCAGTCGGCCGCCAGCGGCGCCTTCGAGGCCGGCATGTGGCGAAGCGCGAAGGACAACGGCCGGGCGCCGATGAGCTCGAACGCGGTCAGGCCGGAGCCGGCCCTCTCCAGAGCGCGGTTGAACAGGTCGAGCGCCGCGCGCGGCGATGCCAGGCCAGCGAAAGCAACCTCCTTGCCGCGCGGCTTCGGATAGAGCTTCAGCACCGCCGCGGTGATGACGCCCAGCGTTCCCTCCGCGCCGATGAAAAGGTTCTTCAGATCGTAGCCGGTGTTGTCCTTCTTGAGCTTGCGCAAATCGTCCAGCACTTCGCCGGTCGGCAGCACGACCTCCACGCCTAGGCAGAGTTCGCGCGCATTGCCATAGGCCAGCACCGCCGTGCCGCCGGCATTGGTGGAAAGATTGCCGCCGATCTCGCACGAACCCTGCGAGGCGAGCGACAGCGGAAACAGCCGCTCGGCCTGTTCCGCCGCATCGTGCAGCTTCTGCAGGATGACGCCGGCTTCGGCGGTGATAGTGTTCGACAATGTGTCGATCTCGCGGATGCGGTTGAGCCGCGACAAGGACAGCACGATCTGCCGGCCCGAACGGTCCGGAACGCCGCCGCCGACCAGCCCCGTATTGCCGCCCTGCGGCACGACGCCGATGCCGGTCTCGCTGGCGAGCCTCAGGATGCGGCTTACCTCCTCGACGCTGCCGGGTTTCAGCACCAGCCGCGACAGGCCGGGGTAAAGGCCGCGCCGCTCTTCGACGTAAGGACCGATGTCGCCATCGTCGCGCAGCGCGTGCGCTTCGCCGACGATGGCCGCGAAGCGGTCCAGCAGGCTCTGAAACGACGCATCGTCGAGGTCGCCAACGGACATGCAGTCCTCCCTTCAGCCGGTTTCGCGCGGTGCCGCGGCGCGCGCCAGCCGGTCGTTGATAGCCTCGCCCAATCCCGTTTCCGGCACGGGCTCCACGGCGATGGATGCCGTGCCGAGCCCGTCCAATTCCTTCAGATAGGTGAAGAGATTGGCGGCGGCCTCGCGCAGGTCGCCTCGCTCGGAAAGATTGCGGATCGCCGCCGCGCGGTCCGAACCCACGGCCCGCGCCGGCCCGAAGGCCAGCAGCGCCTCGCCGGGCCGAACCTCCGCCACATCGAGCCGCATCGCCGCGCGCGGCGCGTAGTGCGACGTCATCATGCCGGGCGCTTCGATCGCGGCGTTGTCGCGCCTTGCCAGCGGCCGGCCGAGCAGCGCCTCGATCTCCTCGGCCGCCACGCCGCCGGGCCTGAGCAGGCGCGGCACGCCGGCTTCGACCTTGACGATGGTCGATTCGACGCCTACCGGCGTCGCCCCGCCGTCGACGACGAGGCGAATGCGGTCGCCAAGATCATCCGCGACCGCTTGCGCCGTCGTGGCGCTGATGCGGCCCGAGCGGTTCGCGCTGGGCGCGGCGACCGGCCGGCCGAAACGCCCGATCAGCCCGGCGGCGAAGCCGCGCGGCATCCTGAGCGCGACCGTGTCCAGTCCGGCGGTAGCCAGCGGGTGGATGCCGGATCCGGGGCGCAGCGGCAGGACGAGGGTGAGCGGCCCCGGCCAGAATTTTTCCGCCAGCAGGCGCGATAGCGGATCGAAGACCGCGATGTCGTTCGCCATTTCGATCGAGCCGACATGGGCGATCAGCGGGTTGAAGCGCGGCCGGCCTTTCGCCTCGAAGATGCGCGCCACCGCCTGCCCGCTGGTGGCGTCGCCGGCCAGCCCGTATACCGTCTCGGTGGGCACGGCGACGACCTCGCCGGCGGATAGCAGCGCCAGCGCCGCATCCATCGCGTCGCGCGCGGCAATCACTTCAGCCACCAATTGTCAGCCCCCGATTTGCCAGCGCAATCATGGCTCCGACCGCATTTCGACCTCGCGTACCAGTTCGCGGCAATGTTGCCGTCCAGGCCATCCGCCTGGAACTCGGGCTAACGAATGGCGGTTCGGCCCCCCTCTCCGTCTTGCTTCGCAAGCCACCTCTCCCCCTGCGCGGGCGAGGAAGGACGCCAGGCAGCCCGGCCGGCGTTTCCTCGCCCCAGCGCAGCGTGGGGAGAGGTGCCGGAGCAGAGGCCGCCCGAAGCGGCCAGAGCGAGCGACGCCGAAGCCGCGAGCTCCGTCAGTTACGAGAGCCCTCTCCGTCTTGCTTCAAGCCACCTCTCCGAGGAGGCCCGCGGCCACCATAGAGCCTGAGCGACGATCGCCCCGAGAAAGTGGCTGCCGATTTTTCGGCGGAACCAGACCCGAAGGACAAAAACTGTCGGTAAAGTTGGCTTACCCGGCGATCCTGCGAGAAATCCGCGACCTGGCCGGTCGCGGCGCGGATGCGCGCAAGCAGCGCCAGACGGTTGGCGCGCACCGCCAAATCCTCGTCGTTGACGAGAACCTTGTCGAAGAACGTGTCGACCGGTTCCCGCAGCGCGCTGAGCGCCCGCATGGCGGCGGAGAAGTTCTCCTTCTGGATCGCCTCCCCGGCTTGCGCTTCGGCCTCGTTCAATTTTGCGAACAGCGCCTTTTCCTGCGATTCCCGGAACAGCGCCGGATCGACGGCCTCGGCGATGGCCGTGCCCTTCTTCTCCTCGGCGGCCAGGATATTGGCGGCGCGCTTGGTGCCGGCCAGCAGATTCTTGCCGTCCTCGGTGTCGAGGAACGTGCCCAGCGCCTCGACGCGGCGGACGATGGTGAGCAGGTCGTCGTTCGACGAAGAAGCCCCCTCACCCGGCTCGCTTCGCTCACCACCCTCTCCCCGGCGGGGAGAGGAGGTCGCCGGCCGCGCCGACGCGCTATTCTCCCCAGCGGGGAGAAGGTGGCCGCCGGATGACGGGGCGCTCGCCAGCACCGCGTCGATCAGATCGTGCCGCGCGCCCTTGTCGCGGAGATAGACTTTCAGGCGATCGTGGAAGAAGGAGAGGAGGTCGGCTAGGACTTTAGTCTCATCGGCTTGCCCGCTGCCTTGAACCGGAACCGATTGCCGATCTCGGTCGCCTCCAGTGCTTCGAAGCGCAACGCGCATGGCTGTCGTCGGAAATTCGGCGATGCCTCAACCCTGAGCTCAGTTGCGCGCTGTTCTGCGATAGTCGCATGAATTCTCGAAAAACGACAGCGAGTATCAGCGTACAGCCAGACCTGAGACTCCAGCCGCACCCCATTCTCGACCACGATCCGGATCACGCCCAGCGCCGCCCGTCTCAGCGCATAAGGATCCTTGCTGCCCGGTGGGCTTCTCGTCGATCGCCCAGAAGCCGACCAGCGTATCCAGCTTGTCGGCCAGCGCGACGGCCACCGACACCGGGTCGGTCGGCACGCGGTCGGATGGACCTTGCGGCTTGTAGTGCTCCTCGATCGCCGCGGCGACGGACGCGTGTTCGCCTTGCAGCAAGGCATATTTGCGGCCCATCGCGCCCTGCAATTCCGGAAACTCGCCCACCACCTCGGTCTGCAGATCGGCCTTGGCGAGAACAGCGGCGCGGCGGGCGAGGCTGGCAATCTCCCCCCCTGTGGGGGAGATGCCCGGCAGGGCAGAGGGGGGCGTCGTAGCCCTCAGCATTTCCCCCTCAAGGGAAGACCGCGCCACGATCGGCGCCAGTTCCTCCGCGAGCCGCGCGATGCGCTCCACCCGCTCGCCCTGCGTGCCGAGCTTTGCGTGAAACGTCACGCCGAGATGGTCGAGGCGGGCCATGCGCTGGTCGAGCGGCTTCATCGAGATCGCAGCGCCGAATTTTTGCGCCGAAGCCTCCAGACGGTCGAGGTCGGGCAGATCGGCCTGGTCCGTCTTCCAGAAGTACAACGCATCGGAGAGCCGGGCGCGCACCACCTTGCCGTTGCCGTGGGCGATTTCCCTGCCGCCGTCCTTCGCCTCTATGTTGGCGGTGAGGATGAAGCGGTTCGACAGCCCCGATCGGCCGATCTCCCCCCTTGTGGGGGAGATGCCCGGCAGGGCAGAGGGGGGCGCCTCGCTCTGTGCGCCCACAGGTCGCATCGTCACGAAACACTTCTGGTTGGCGCGGATGGTAAGCCGGATGACCTCCGACGGGATGTCGAGGAAATCCGCCTCGAATTCGCCCATCAGCACGACCGGCCATTCGACCAGCCCGGACACCTCCTCCAGCAGACCCTCGTCCTCGACCATATCGAGACCGTTGGCGAAGGCGAGGTTTCTGGCGTCCGCCAGAATGATCTGCTTGCGCCGGTCGGCGTCGACGATCACCTTCGCCGCTTCCAGCTTTGCCGCGTAATCGTCGAAACGGCGCACGGCTATCGCGCCCGGCGCGTGGAAGCGGTGTCCGTAGGTGACATTGCCGGCGCGGATTCCGTCGATTTCGAAATCGACCACCACCGGCTCCTCTGTCTCGGGCCCGAACATGCAGACGATCGATTGCAGCGGCCGCACCCAGCGCAGCGTGTCGCCGCCGCGGCCCGCGACATCGCCATAGCGCGCGCCCTTCGGCCCGGAGGCGGGCCCCCAGCGCATCGACTTCGGCCACGGGAACGCCTTGATCACCTCCGGCATCAGCGCGGCAATGATGTCCGCCGCCGCCCTGCCCGGCTTGACGATGCGCGCGACATAAAAATCGCCCTTCCTGGGATCCGATTGAACCTCCGCCTGCGAAATGTCCGCTAGTCCAGCCGAACGCAGAAATCCCTGCACAGCCTGCACCGGCGCCTTGGTGCTTGGGCCCTTCCGCTCCTCGCGCACGTCCTTGGAACGCGCGGTCAGGCCGCGAATGTCGAGCGCCAGACGGCGCGGCGTCCAGTATTCGCGCGCCGCCTCATAGGTCAGGCCGGCCTCGACCAGGCCGTCGGTGACCATCTTCTTCAGGTCGCCGGCCGCCTTGCGCTGCATGCGGGCAGGAATTTCTTCGGAGCGAAGTTCGAGCAACAAATCAGGCATTTATGCGCTCCAGCCGCATGCTGCTTTCTTGTTTGCACGACCTCGCGCCTGCGGCGCCGCGGCCGCGCGGCGGGGCAGGAATCTCTTCGGAGCGAAGTTCGAGCAACAAATCAGGCATTTATGCGCTCCAGCCGCATGCTGCTTCCTTGTTTGCGCGTCCTCGCGCCTGCGGCGCCGCGGTCGCGCGGCGGGGCGGGAATTTCCTCGGAGCGAAGTTCGAGCAACAAATCAGGCATTTATGCGCTCCAGCCGCATGCTGCTTCCTTGTTTGCGCGTCCTCGCGCCTGCGGCGCCGCGGTCGCGCGGCGGGGCAGGAATTTCCTCGGAGCGAAGTTCGAGCAGCAGATCAGGCATTTATACGCTCCAGCCGCATGCTGCTTCTTGTTTGCGCGTCCTCGCGCCTGCGGCGCCGCGGTCGCGCGGCGGGGCGGGAATTTCCTCGGAGCGAAGTTCAAGCAACAGATCAGGCATGGTCACTTGTTCTCAAGAGCCGCTGGCAAGGTCGGCCCATTCCGGAGCGCCAGTAACGCGGCATCCGGAAACCCGCCGGCTTCGGTAAGCAAGAAACGCCTCGCCGCAGGCCTTGGCGAGGTTGCGCACGCGCAGGATATAGCTCTGGCGCTCCGTCACCGAGATGACGCCGCGCGCGTCGAGCAGGTTGAAGACATGGCTCGCCTTGATCGCCTGGTCGTAGGCCGGGAAAACAAGGCGGTGGAGTTGCTGGCCGCCGCCGGCGGGCGCGCCGGCCGCCAAGCAGCGCCTGGCACTCCTTCTCGGCATCATCGAAGTGCCGCAGCAAAATCTCGGTATTGGCGTGCTCGAAATTGTGGCGCGAATATTCCTGCTCGGCCTGCAGGAAAACGTCGCCATAGGTGACCTTCTCGTCGCCCTCGCGCCCGTTGAAATTGAGGTCGTAGACGTTGTCCACGCCTTGCACATACATGGCGAGCCGCTCCAGCCCGTAGGTGAGTTCGCCCGAGACCGGCGCGCATTCGATGCCGCACACCTGCTGGAAATAGGTGAACTGCGAGACTTCCATGCCGTCGCACCAGCACTCCCAGCCGAGCCCCCAGGCGCCCAGCGTCGGGCTTTCCCAGTCGTCCTCGACGAAGCGGATGTCATGCAAGAGCGGATCGACGCCGATCGCCTCCAGGGAGCCGAGATAGAGCTCCTGCAGGTTCGGCGGGTTCGGCTTCAGGATCACCTGATACTGGTAATAGTGCTGCAGCCGGTTGGGGTTCTCGCCATAGCGGCCGTCCTTGGGCCGGCGCGACGGCTGGACATAGGCCGCGTTCCAGCGCTTCGGGCCCGAGCGCGCGCAGCGTCGTGGCGGGATGGAACGTGCCGGCGCCGACTTCCATGTCGTAGGGCTGAAGCACGACGCAGCCATAGGCCGCCCAGTAATTGTGCAGCGTCAGAATCAGCCCCTGGAACGAGCGGCCGGGATGCATGTGGTCGGGCAGGCTGGCGGACAAGGGGAAATATCTCGTGGGCGGTGAAGTTGGACCGGCCCGTCCTAGAGCATCATGTCGAAAAGTGGAACCCGGTTTTCGGAGGCGGCGATACGGAACAAGCTCCGGCGACGGAAATCCCGATTGCGAATTCTGGGCATTCTGCTCGTCTCGGTCGCACGATGCATCAGTCCGATGGTGACGCGGCCCCAAGGCGCAGAACTCGGGTTAAAGCGAGAGATGAAAGCCTCCCTCTCCGGCTTGCTTCGCAAGCCACCTCTCCCCCGCTTCGCAGGGGCGAGGATAGGCGCCAAGCGCGCCACCGCGTATCCTCGCTCCCTCACGAAGTGGGGGAGAGGTGGCCGTCGATAGCGGCCGGAGAGGGGGTCGAATGGCGATCCAAGCCAGATCCGGCTTTGCAGGAACCCTCGTCCTACCCCTTCTTATCCGGGTCGGCGGCCTTCGGCGCGGGCGGCGTCGGGGCTTCAAGCGCGGTCTTGCCTTCCAGCGGCGGCAGGCCTTCCTTCAGCTTCTTCTGGACGCTGAGCAGAACATTCGGCTCCGGCTTGAGGTCGCGCGCGTGCGCCCACTGGAAAGTCGCCTCCAACTGGCGGCCGGCGCGCCAGTAGGCGTCGCCCAGATGGTCGTTGAGCACCGGGTCATCCGGCTTCAGCGACACCGCGCGCTCCAGTTCCACCACCGCCTCGTCGAACCGGTTGAGCCGATAATAGGCCCAGCCGAGCGAATCGACGATGTAGCCGTCGCTCGGCCGCAGATCGACGGCCTTGCGGATGAGGCCGAGCGCCTCGTCGAGATTCATGTTCATGTCGACCCAGGAATAGCCGAGATAGTTCATCACCTGCGGCTGGTCCGGGTAGAGTTCCAGCGCCTTGCGGAAGTTCGGTTCCGCCTTCGGCCACTGCTTGAGCCGCTCGTAGGCGATGCCGCGCTGATAGAAAACGTTCCAATTGGCGCTGGTCGGCTCCTTCAGGTGCTCGACCGCGCTGGTCGTAATTGGCCGCCGCCGACTTGTAGTCCTCCTTGGAGGCATAGACGCCGCCAAGCGCCAGATAGGCGCGCATGTCGTCGGGGTCGGCGTCCAGTAGACGCTTGAGATGACCGACCGCCTCGTCGTGCCGCTTCAGATCGGCGAGATTCAGCCCAAGCTGGAGGTCCGCCGCGCGCTTCAGCGGCGACGCCGCCGGGATTTTCTCGTAGAAGGAGATCGCCTCCTCCGAATCATTCTCCTGCTCGGCAACGGCGGCGAGCTGCAGCAGGACGGCATCGCTGCTCGGCTTCAAGGCAAGCGCAAGCTGCAGATAGAGCTTCACGAAAGGCTCGCCGCCGCCGCGGTTCAGCGCGCCGCCGAGATCGAGCAGCACTTCGCTCGCGCCATCCGCCGGATTCGCGATGAACGATACCGGCTTTTCGCCCTTGTTGATCTTCTCGCGCAACGCCACCAGCGACAGCCGGCCGGTCGCGAACTGGTCCGCCTTGTCGAGGACGGCGAGCGCCTCGTCCTTGGCGCCTCGGCGCGCCAGAAAGCCCGAATAGGCCTCGGCGGCGCGCAGCCATGTTTCCGGCGCGGCACTTCCCGCCGCGACATTGTCGAGCGTCGCCTGGTAGGCGCTTTCGGCATCTTCCGGCAGACCCGCCATCTCGGCGATCAAGGCGCTGTGATAGGTGGAAAAGAGCTCGAACCATTCGGGGCCGTCGAGCAATTCCAGATCGGCGACTGCCTCTGCACCGTCGTTGCGGCCAAGCTTGGTCCAGGCGCTCATGAGGCCGGTGATAAGCCGGTCGAGATCGGATTCCAGCGCAAGTTTCAGCCAGGTGCCGGCCTCGCGATAATCCTTCTTGCGTATCGCGTCGACGGCAAGCGCGACGCGCGAGAAACGCTCGACCTCCGGCACCGTCTTCAGCCTGTCGGCCAGCGGCAGCGCCTCCTCGAAACGGCCCGACGAAATCAGGACGAGCATGAGGCTCTGCTGAAGCTGCTGATTGTCCGGGTCGAAATCCAGCGCACGACGATAGTAGTCGATCGCCGCATCCATATCGTCGTCGACCTCGGCGACACGAGCGGCCAGATAGGCGCCCGTGAACGAACCGATCTGGACCTCGTTGGCATTGCGCTTGGCGAGCGCCGGGGGGGCTATCAGAATTGCGGCCGTCAGCGCCGAGACACTTGCCAGCCAAGCCAGACGTTTGCGCATCATTGTCCTTTCCGGCTTAGCCGCGCCCGCTCGCGATGAATCGTCGAACGGTGGAACGCATAAGCATGGCCTTTTTGCGGTCCCGGTTCAATCCGCCAAAATGGAAAGCCGAATCGGCCATCCGGAGGTGGCGCCGATCAGACCACGCGGCTTATGCAGAAATCGATAACGTCGAGCAGCGCGGTCTTCTGCTGCGTCGCCGGCAGCGGCGCCAGCGCGTCACGCGCAATGCCGCCGAAATGACGGGCTCGAACGATCGTGTCGGCGATGGCGCCATGCCGCGTCATCAGCGCCAGCGCTTTTTTCATCGCCGCGTCGTCGGCGGCGTTGTCCTCGATCGCCTGCTTCCAGAAAGTGCGCTCGGCGGCCGTGCCGCGCCTGTAGCAAAGGATGACCGGCAGCGTGACCTTGCCCTCGCGGAAGTCGTCCCCGACATTCTTGCCGAGCTTCTTGGAATCGCCGCCATAGTCGAGCGCATCATCGATGAGCTGGAAGGCAAGGCCCAGATTCATGCCGTAGGAGCGCAGCGCCGCCCGGTCGTTGCGTGTCGCCCCCGCAACCACCGGCCCGACCTCGGCGGCGGCGCAGAACAAGGCCGCCGTCTTCGCCTTGATCACCGAGAAATACTCGTCCTCGGTTGTCTCGAGGTTCTTGGCGGCCGACAATTGCATCACCTCGCCCTCGGCGATGATGGAGGCGGCGGTGGACAGAATGTCGAGGGCGTCAAGCGAGCCGACATCCACCATCATGCGAAACGCCTGGCCGAGCAGAAAGTCGCCGACGAGGACGCTTGCCTGATTGCCCCAGATCGTGCGGGCGGTTTTCCTGCCGCGGCGCATAGCGCTTTCGTCGACCACGTCGTCATGCAGCAAAGTCGCGGTGTGCATGAACTCGACGCTTGTGGCGAGCTTGACATGCGCCGTGCCCGAATAGCCGAACATCTGGGCCGAGGCGAGCGTCACCATCGGCCGCAGCCGCTTGCCGCCCGACGAAATCAGATGGTTGGCAATCTCCGGGATCATCTCCACGTCCGACCCGGCCCTGGACAGGATCAGCTTGTTGACCTCCGCCATGTCGGCGGACGTCAAGTCGATCAGATCCTGGATCGAAGCCTCTCGCTTGCCGTCTTCGAGATTGAGAACAACACCCAATACAAGCACTCCCGCCGATCGGCCCGCCGCATCCGCGACCCAGGGTCACTGCGACGATTTAGTGCGGCAGGTGCTGCGAACTCAAGTGGCGAATTGGCGCGGCGTTTACTTCGCCGGCATTAGCTGCGAACTTGCCGCGCATGATCGAACTCATCCGCACCAACGACGCCGTGGTGATTTCCTACGCGCAATCGCTGTTGCGCGACGCCGGCATCGAATGCCTTGATCGCCGACCAGAACATGAGCGTACTAGACGGCTCGATCGGCATCCTGCCCCGCCGCATACTGGTGGCCAACGACGACGCCGAGGCGGCGCGACGGATTTTCACCGACGCCGGCATCGGCAACGAAATGCGTGACCGCTGAGCCCGGTACCGCCGTGACCGTTGAGCCGGAAGATACGGTCGACGCCTTCCACCGAGGGCGCTTTCACCTGGTGCAGCCGGCAAAGGGCGCGCATCGCGCCGGCATGGACGCGCTGGTGCTGGCGGCGTCGCTCCCGTCCGGTTTCGCCGGACTCGCCGCCGACTTCGGCGCCGGCGCCGGCGCGGCAGGTCTGGCCGTCCTTTCGCGATGTCCGCTGGCCCGCGTGCTTCTGGTCGAACGGTCAACGGAAATGGCCCGCTACGCCCGGCTGTCGCTGGCGCATCCCGACAACAGTCACCTGGCCGGGCGCGCCTGGGTGCTGGTCGCCGACGTCGCTCTTGCCGGCCAGGCCCGCCAGGCGGCCGGGCTCACCGACCGGTCGGCCGATTTCGTGCTGATGAACCCGCCCTTCAACGACCGCCGCGACCGCGCCACACCGGACGCGCTGAGGCGTGAGGCGCATGTCGCCGAGGCGGATCAGTTCGAGGCGTGGCTGCGCAGCGCCGCCGCGATGCTGAAGCCCCGCGGGAGGGTCGCGCTGATCGCCCGGCCGGCATCGATCGCGCCGGTGCTGACCGCGTTGGCGGGGCGTTTCGGCAGCACCGAGATCGTGCCGATCCATGCGACCCCGGAGCGGCCGGCGATCCGCATCGTCGTCCGGGCCGTGCGCGGCGCGCGCGGCGCGCCTTCATTGTTGCCGCCACTCAGCCTGCAGCAAGGCCGGGGCGGGCCCTTAACGGTGCGCGCCGAGGCGATCAATTCGGGGCAGTCATCGCTTTTCGATGATTGACGGCCGCCGGCATTGCGTGGCGCGCGCCAATTCCTACATGCGGTTGCGAACATGAAGCGTTGTGGAGCCAAGTGCCCGTGAGATCATTTTTCCGTCGCCTGTTGCCCAAGTCGATGCGGCCGGACGGTGTGACCATCCCTGTCGTGCGCATGACGGGCACGATCATGGCCGGCGGCGGCCAGTTCCGCCCAGCTCTCTCCCTCGCCACGACAGCCGGTCAGCTTGAGCGGGCCTTTGCCTTCAAGGACGCGCCGGCGGTGGCCATCTCGATCAACTCGCCCGGCGGATCGCCGGTGCAATCCCGGCTGATCCACAAGCGCATCCGCGACCTTGCCGCGGAAAAGAACAAGAAGGTGCTTGTCTTCGTGGAGGATGTGGCTGCCTCCGGCGGCTATATGATCGCGGCGGCGGGCGACGAGATTTTCGTCGATCCTTTCTCCATCGTCGGCTCGATCGGCGTGATCTCCGCGTCATTCGGCTTTCCCGAACTCCTCAAGAAGGTCGGCGTCGAGCGGCGCGTCTATACGGCAGGCGCCAACAAGTCGGTGCTCGATCCCTTCCAGCCGGAGAAGGCGGAGGATGTCGAACGGATCAAGGCCCTGCAGGTCGATATGCACGAGAGCTTCATCGACCTCGTCAAGCAGCGGCGCGGTGACAAGCTCGCCAACGACCCCGATCTGTTCACCGGCCTGTTCTGGGTCGGCAAGAAGGGGGTGGAACTGGGGCTGGCGGACGCGCTCGGCGATATGCGCGGCGTTCTGAAAAGCCGGTTCGGCGACAGGACGCAACTGAAGCTGATCACGCAGCCGCGCGGGCTTTTCGGCCGCAGGCTCGGCATTTTCGGCTCACGGAAAAGCGTTTCCGCCGATGACATCGCCGGTGCCGCCGCGCAAGGACTGATCGACGCGGTGGCCGAACGCGCGCTGTGGGGACGCTTCGGGCTTTGATGAGCCGGCGATTGCCGCTATGATGGGAATATGCCGACCTGAGCGGCCACATCGGCCGCTCGCCACAGGGAAGGACGGATAATGCCGCAGTTCATCTTCTTCGCTGTCGTCGGTGCCGTCGCCTATTTCGGCTACCGCCATTTCGTGCGCGAGGCCGAGCGCGTGACGGCAAAGATCCGTCGCCACGAACAGCAGGCTAAGAACCACGCAAACGGCACGCTCGTGTTCGATCCCAAGACCGGCGAATACCGGCCCGCCAAGGACTGACGGACGATTCATGAATGATGCCGTCGTGGCGGTGGCCGAGGCCGCTCCCGCCAAGATCAACCTCGCGCTGCATGTTGTCGGCAGGCGCGCCGACTTCTATCACCTCATCGAAAGCCTGTCGGTTTTCACCGCCTTCGGCGACCGCATCCTCATCGACGCCGCCATGCGGGACGCTTTTTCGGTCGAAGGCCCGTTCGCCAATGAAGTACCGAAGGGCGCGGACAACCTCGTCATCCGGGCGCGGGACGCGCTGCGCGATGCCGCCGGACAGACGGCGCGGCCGCCGGTCTCCATCGTTCTGGAGAAGAACATTCCTGCAATGTCCGGCGTCGGCGGCGGATCCAGCGACGCCGCCGCGGCCCTCCGGGCACTGACTGAATATTGGAATCTCGATTTCGATGCCGCACGGCTCTCCGGCATCGGCCTGAAGCTCGGCGCCGACGTGCCGATGTGTATTCGCCGCCATCCACTGATCGCGCGCGGCATCGGCGAGGAAATCGAAGACATGGCCGGCTTTCCGGCGCTGCCGCTGGTGCTGGTCAATCCGCGGGTGGCGGTCGCGACGCCGCGCGTCTTCGCCGCGCTGTCCAGCCGCGACAACCCGCCGCTTCCGCCATTGCCGCCAAGGCTTGATGCGAAATCCCTGCTCGACTGGCTCTGCGCCACGCGCAACGATCTGATGGCGCCGGCGCTCGAACTCGAACCGGGAATCGGCGATGCGCTCGCCGCGCTCGGCGATGCCGGCGCCCGCTTCACGCGCATGTCCGGCTCCGGCGCGACCTGCTTCGGCCTGTTTTCGGATATGGCTGCGGCCCGCCGCGCGGCCAGCGCAATCTCCGCCATGCGGCCGCACTGGTTCGTCACGGCGACAATGACAACGGCTTCGGACCGAGATCGCCATGGCTGATGATTCGAGACAATTCATCCCCGTAAGAATCGCGGTGCTGACCGTTTCCGACACGCGGACGATTGCTGACGACAAATCCGGCCAGACGCTCGCCGACCGCGTCGAGGAAGCGGGGCACATCCTCGCCCACCGCGCCATCGTGCCGGACGACCGCGAGGCGATCCGCGCGCGCGTGCTCGACTGGTCGCGCGACGAGAATGTCGATGTGGTGATCACTACAGGCGGTACGGGCTTTACCGGCCGAGACGTGACGCCGGAGGCGCTCGAGCCGATTTTCGAGAAGCGCATGGACGGCTTCTCGGAAGTCTTCCACCGCATCTCCTACGACAAGATCGGCACCTCGACGATCCAGTCGCGGGCGACCGGCGGCGTCGTCAACGCCACCTTCGTCTTCGTGCTTCCGGGTTCTCCCGGTGCCTGCCGGGACGCCTGGGACGGCATCATCAAGCCGCAGCTCGACTACCGGCACATGCCCTGCAACTTCGTGGAGATCATGCCGCGGCTGGACGAGCATTTGCGCAGGGGTGCCAGCCAAGCGCCATAGCGTCCGCTTTGAAGCATCGCGCCGTTTACGCCAGCACAAAGGAAACGATACCCGTCTGACCGTCGCATTCTTGGTTTTAACTTGAAATATTCTTCCATATATCGGAGCGATTCAAATTAATCCGAGTTTATAGCGAGTTAGAACTAAGTTTTCGCAACAATCTTGCCTAAAAGCTCTCGCGCTGCTGTGTGACCTTGAGCCGCCGCTTTCTCTAGCCAAACGGAGGCCTTGTCATAGTTCTTTTCCACACGTATTCCGTCAAAGTAGAGAGCCCCAAGATTAAACTGGGCGTCTGCATCTCCACGATCCGCCGCTTTTTCGAACCAAGCGATGCCGGCATCCACGTCTTTAGGCACGCCTTCACCGGTGATGTAAGCAAAGCCCAAAGGCAACTCAACGTCTACATTGCCTTGCTTGGCCGCCTTGAGCCACCACGCGACTGCATCGGAACGGCTCTTCGGGACGCCTTTTCCTTGCCAATACATATTCCCTAGAGTTTGCTGAGCTTCGGAAATACCTGAACTCAGCGGCCTTGCGGATCAACTGTGCGGCATGGACATCGTTCTGCGGCACGCCCGTCCCGTGTATATATTTCAGACCCAGATAATACTGTGCTTCAGGAAGCCCCTGATCGGCCGCCTTGCGCGCCCACTGGAACGATTGGACGTCATCTTTTTCAACGCCTGCTCCTGCCTGGTAGGCGAGCCCAAGATTATATTGCGCCACCTGATGTCCGACTGCAGCAGCCTTGAGCCACCATTCAACCGCCAATCGATCGTCCTGTTTCAGCCCCCTGCCTTGCGCATAGAAATATCCAAGCTGGTATTGGGCCGCGACGTGCCACTTGTCGGCCGCCATGCGATACCATTGCGCTGCCAGCCGATCATCCTGTCCAACGCCTTTACCGGTAGCATACGACGCTCCGAGGCCATATGCCGCTTCTACGGACCCACCTTCAGCAGCTTCACGCCACCAATACGCGGCTTGCGCATCGTCTTGCGTGACGCCTTGGCCGTGCGAATACAGGAGTCCGAGATTGAACTGCGCAACCACATCCCCGGCGTCGGCCAACGCCTTGTATTGGCTGAACGCCTCGGCATAGTTCTTCGCATTATAAGCTGCTTGCGCTCTCTCCATTCTGGCAAGAGAGCTTGGCTGCGTGAAGTAATATGCCATCACGAAAATAATAACGAGAGCAGCTATTGAGGCGAATGCCCTGGATACTCTCATAACGACAGCTCCGAAGATGGCAATCTTAACGCCGCTTCGGTCGTGAACGACGCTTCACTTCGGGTCGGGCTGCCTTGGGGTGAGCGACGGCGTGCTCCTGTCTCATCACCCATGAAATTCCGCCGTGTCCACTACCAAGTTACTTGATTTCTGCCTAGCCAGCCGGTGCGGGCAACCCTGACAACCAAACAAGCCGAGCCTTCCCGACACCTGCGACAATCTCAAACCCTACACAAATCAGGATTGCATTTCCTAGCTTACCTTCGCGCTCCCCGGGCGCAAGTGTCGTTTGCCCCATTTTTTCGGAGGGCAGGGAGGAGGGCCATTTGAGATGTCGAATCAGGTGTCGGGCCCACGTGTGGCGAGGCCACCGCCAGGTTATGAGCGCCAGCGTTCCGCGACACGAATTTCCGCGGCCAGCCTTCTTGACGCAAGGCCGCGCGCGATTGCCTCGGCGCTTGCCGCCGATTTGGACAAGGCAATCGCCTGGCCTTTGCGGATCACCAGTCCCTCGGCAAGCGCTGTCGGTGGGACAAAGATGCGCCCGAACAGCGGCCGGCGGTCGCCGCGGCTTCGCGAAAAGCGCGCCGGCATCGACATTTTCGCGACATGACTGGCGACGGCCTCCGTCCAGCCCTCGGTGAGCCGCGCACCCGGCTCCAGCATGAGCAGCCATTCGCCTTTCGCCTGCGCTATTGCCGCCGCAATGCCGACCTCCGCCAGATAGCGGCAACCCGCGTGCTCGGCGACGCGGTGGGTCTGATCGGTCGAGCCGCGATCGCAGACAATCACATCGCGGACAATGCCTTCCACCGCGGCGCCAATCAGCGACGCCAGCGTGCGCGCCAGCGCCTCCTCGTCGTTCTTGGTCTCGATCAGGACGGTAAGCATGGTCAGCCAACTAACCGAATGCACCGCCGAACGCCAGTGTCGCGGCGCTAGGCCCTTCGCATCAAGGCCGACCCCTGAATGGCGGTTAGCACGGCGATCCTCATCACTAACGCCAACTTAGTTCTTGCTTTGTTCCTGTATCGCGGATAGGAATAGTTTCATGAACACCGCGATTCGACATATCGAAGAGAAGCCGTGGCAACGCGCCCGGATGGAGCAGGTCGTGCGCGCCGACATTGCTGCCTTTGGAGAAGGCAGGGCCGATATGGCCAATGCGATGATCGAGGAAAGCGGTGTGCGCATCGGCGAGGAGCGGCGGCGCGGGCGCGCGGCCGGCGTCAATCCGTCCGGCCGGTTCGAGCCGGTGAGCCGCCATGTTTTTGACGACGGCTGGGGCACGCTCGAGCAACTGCCGCCGTTCAAGACGGAAGTGCAGGTCGAGCGGCCGCGCACTATCATTACGCGCAACAACTCGCCCGACATTTCATTCGACCGCTCGATCAACCCATACCGTGGCTGCGAGCATGGCTGCGTCTACTGTTTTGCCCGCCCGACACACAGCTATATGGGCCTGTCTCCCGGTCTCGATTTCGAGTCGAAGCTGTTCGTCAAGCCGGACGCGGCGAGGCTCCTGGACAAGGAGCTTTCGAAGGAAGGCTATCAGCCGCGCACGATCGCCATCGGCACCAATACCGACCCCTATCAGCCGATCGAGAAGAAGTACCGCATCATGCGCGAGATTCTTGAAGTGCTTGAAGCGCGTCAGCATCCGGTCGGCATCGTCACCAAATCGGCTCTGGTCGGGCGCGACATCGACATTCTGTCGCGCATGGCGGAAAAGGGGCTCGCCAAGGTGGCCTTGTCGGTCACGACGCTCGACCGCATGCTGGCGCGCACCATGGAGCCCCGCGCCTCGACGCCGACCAGGCGGCTGGAGGCGATGCGGGCGCTCAATGAGGCAGGCATCCCGGTCTCCGTTATGATGGCGCCGATCATTCCCGGCCTCAATGACCACGAAATTGAACGCGTGCTGGATTCGGCGGCCAATGCCGGCGCGCGCGAGGCCGGCTACGTCATCCTGCGCCTGCCGCTGGAGGTCAGCCCGATCTTCAAGGACTGGCTGCTGCGCCACTATCCGGACCGCTACCGGCACGTCATGTCGCTTGTCCGGTCGATGCGGGACGGCAAGGACTACGATTCGGAGTGGGGCAAGCGCATGAAGGGCGCCGGCCCCTACGCCTGGCAGATAGGCCGGCGCATTGAAATCGCGGCCAAGAAACTCGGCCTCAACCAGGCGCGCACGCGGCTGAGAACCGATCTGTTCAAGGGGTTCGAAAAAGGAGCCGAGCAATTGATGCTGCTTTAAGGGACAATTCCAGGAAAGCGGGAGCCGGTCTTCGGCAGGTGAGATTGGAACCGGAATTTGTCGCGGGCCGCCGCAGGCGTTGCACGATGGCCGGCGGATAGGCGGCCGCCGATCCGCTCGCTCCGCCGGCAGGACGTGCCAGCGTAGCGTTCGGCTACGGCCGCGTGGCCTCGTTCCGAAAAGTGCCCGTTTCCGACGACCTCACAAAACAGAGGCTACGGGTCGCGGCCTGCGCTTTGCCAATTCACGAACCGTCAGGCCGCCGCCCTGACGGTTTAGCCTTCCCTGCCCTGCCTCGGCGGCCGGGAAGGTCTTGCGGAGAATCGGAGCGGATGCGAGTCTCGCCGCCAAATGGCTCGCCCGTCTTCCGATTCTCCGCTCCTGCTCGATCTGACGATCAAGCCCGACTTCGGGTTCGAACGCAGAGCGATGGAGCGCGGCCTCTGGCCGCTGGCCGGTCTCGACGAGGCAGGACGCGGGCCGCTCGCGGGTCCAGTCGTGGCGGCTGCGGTGATCCTCGACCCGGCATGTATTCCCGATGGACTGGACGATTCGAAGCGGCTGTCGCCGGAGGCGCGCGAAGCGCTGTTCGCCATGATACTCGGCTCGGCGATCGGCGTCTCGGCGGCGTCGGTGAGTGCCGCCGGCATCGACCGGATCAACATTCTTCGTGCCAGCCTGGAGGCGATGCGACGCGCATTCTGCGGTCTGCCCACCAGGGCGGTGCATGCTCTGGTCGACGGCCGCGACGTTCCGCCTGGCCTCCCCTGCGGAGCCGAAGCGCTTGTCAAGGGCGACCAGCGATCGCAGTCGATTGCCGCCGCTTCGATTGTTGCCAAAGTTCTGCGCGATCGCATGATGGAAAATTGCGGCCGACGCCACTCCCACTACGGTTTCGAAAACCACATGGGCTATGCCACCGCCCGCCACCGCAACGCCATCGGCCAGCATGGGGCGTTGCCGCGCCTACACCGCGTGACATTCGCGCCGTTTCGCCTCGCAGCCGATGTTGTGACGGAAGTCGACGTCCTCATCTGAAGACGTGGCTCTCACACAGTGATTTTCGCGTGATCGCCAATCTTGGGTTTTGCGCCCGATACAGCCGCCGCGAGCATCAGCACCGTCGTTACCAGCAGATTCGGCCCATCCCAGAGTTCCGCCTGCTGCGGAGTGAAGGTAATGAGGCGGATTGCCGGATCATCGGCGGAATCCCACCATGCCCTGGAGGTCGCCGTCCAAATCTCCCTGATCTTGGAGCGATCGTTGGAAACCTTGGCCTCGCCGTTCATGGTCACGAACTTCGTACTGCCGGAAAAACTGACGACAATTTCGGGGTATTTCGTGAGCTGATCGATTTTGCCGCCTTCAACGTCCGTCAGGAAGTAGAGCGCGCCGTCTGCCTTATCGACGGTTGCGTCCATCGGCCTGGCCTGTTGGCGTTTGCCGTCCCACGTCGTGAACATGCAGAGCCTGATGCTCTCCGCCAGTTCCCACGCACGCTTCCGGAGTTCCGCCTGCGTCTTTTCGGTGCTTTCTTCGCGTGCCATGCCAGTCCTTTCCGGGGTTCGACATCAACCTGATGCTCAAACCTCAGGCACGGCCATTGGTTCCCTTTTTCTGAACCAGTGAAAAAGCCGCCACGGAAAAACCGGGCGGCCTCGGATAGTTCGAATAGAAGGTTATCGGCAGGCCGGTCAGTTCAGCCTGGTCTTCAGATCCTGCAGCGACGCCTTGAACAGCGCGTCGCCAACCTTCTCGTCGACCTTGCCGGCAAGAACCGCACGTGCCGCTTCGACGGCGATATCAACCGCCCTGGCGCGCACCTCGTTGACCGCCTCGCGTTCCGCCTGGCCGATCTTCTGCTCGGCCAGCGCCGTGCGGCGCGCGATATAGTCCTCGGTCTTCTGCTTGGCCTCGGTGACGAGCTGGCCGGCCTCGCGCTTGGCGTGCTCGACAATCTCGGCGGCTTCCTTTTCCGCGTCCTTGCGCTTGCGCTGGTATTCGGCCAGCAATTGCTGGGCCTCTTCACGCAGGCGGCGGGCCTCCTCCAGCTCGGCGCGGATCTTCTCGGCCCGCCCGTCGAGCGACTTGCCTATGGTGCCCGGCACCTTCATGTAGAAGGCGGCGGCCAGAAAAATGACGAGGGCAACGAAGGCCCAGAATGTGGCATCCATGTCCGCCTCCTAAGCAGGTTCCGGAAAAGTGTTTCACGGTTTTCCGCCAGAAACCTGCGACAAAACAAGAGGCTAAGCAGGCGAAGCGTGGGCGAAGCCACGCAAGTCTGCTTAGCCCCGCGCCGCCTTCACGGCGGCGGCTACGTCCGCCTTGTCGACACTGCCGCCGACCAGTTCGCTCACGATCGCCGCGGCCGTCTCCTCGGCAATCGTACCGACCTCGTTCATGGCCTTGTCCTTGATCGAGGCGATGCTGGCTTCGGCCGCTTCAAGGCGGCCATCCAGCTCGGCCTCGACACGCTTGCGCTCCGTTTCGGCGTCGGCCCTGGCCTTGTCGCGGGCCTGCTGACCGATCGTGTTGGCATTGGCCTTTGCCTCGGCCAATTCCTGCTCATAGGCGGCAACCGCGGCGTCCGCCTCGCCCTTCATGCGCGCTGCCTGGTCCAGGTCCTGCGCGATCCGATCGCGCCTCACTTCCAGTATGCCGCCGATACGCGGCAGGACGACCTTCTTCAGGAACAGGTAAAACAGCCCGAAGGTGATCGCCAGCCAGAGAATCTGCGACGGGAAGGTCGAGGAATCGAAAGGCGGAAACAGCCCGGAGCCATGCGCATCGGCGCCGGTCTCGGAGTGCGCGGCGCCGGTTTCGGCATGCCCCTCCTCGGCGGGATGGGCCTCGCCCTCGGGAACGGCCTCACCGGCCGGGTGAGCCTCGCCTTCCGGGGCGGCTCCGCCCTGAGTATGCGCTTCGCCTGCCGCGGGAGCGGTTTCCTGAGCGTAGCCAGGTGTCACAAACATTTTCGTCCCCTGTCCGGAACCGGCCGCGACATGCGACCGGCAACATTCTCACCGGAAATATCAGGTGAAGAGGAGCAGCAGGGCGACGAGCAGCGAGAAGATGCCCAGCGCTTCAGTCACGGCGAAACCGAAAATGAGGCGGCCGAACTGGCCGTCGGCGGCCGACGGATTGCGCAGCGCGCCCGCCAGATAGTTGCCGAAAATGGTGCCGAGGCCGATACCGGCGCCGCCCATGCCGAGGCAGGCAATACCCGCTCCGATTGCCTTCGCTGCATCTACTTCCATGTCAAACTCCTTGTGGATAGAAATCCGGTTGAAATTCACGCGACGGCAGCGCTGCCGCCGGTTCGTCCTTAGTGGCCGGGGTGCAGAGCGTCGTTCAGATACATGCAGGTCAGCACGGCGAAGACGTAGGCCTGCAGGAACGCCACGAGAAATTCGAGCGCGGTGATGGCGACCGTCATGATCAGCGGCAGGATGGAGCCGACCACGCCGACCGCGCCAAGCGCGCTGAGCGAGGTCACGAAGCCCGCGAACACCTTCAAAGTGATGTGGCCGGCCAGCATGTTGGCGAAGAGACGGACGGATAGGCTGATCGGCCGCGACAGGAAGGAAATCACCTCGATCAGCACGACAAGAGGTACGAGCGCGATCGGCACGCCCTGCGGCACGAAAAGTTTCAGGAAGGCGAAGCCGTGCTTCATGAAGCCGTAGACCACGACCGTGCCGATGACCAGCAGCGCCAGCGCGAAGGTGACGATGATGTGGCTGGTGACCGTGAAGAAATAGGGGAACAGGCCGATCAGGTTCGCGACAAGCACGAACATGAACAGCGAAAATACCATCGGGAAGAATTTCATGCCATGCGAACCGGCCGCGTCGCGCAGCATGTTGGCGACGAACTCGTAGGACATTTCGGAAATCGACTGCAGCCGGCCCGGAACGAGACCGCGGCTCGACGTCGTCAGGAACAGGAAGGCGCCGGCGACGGCGACCGTCGCCACCATGAAGGCGGCGGAATTGGTGAAGGAGAAATCCAGCCCGCCGATCTCGATCGGAATCAGCTTCGCGATCTGGAACTGGTGGATCGGATCGTTGGCCATTCGGCCCCCCTCGGCTGTTGGCGCGCGGCGCCGATCAATTTCAGTCCTTGCGGTCGTCCGGTATACCTTTCGGTACCCTCGCGCCGGCATCGGCGATCTTCCCGGCCGACCGCATAACATTTAATACGCCGGCACCGAAACCGAGCAGCAGGAACACGATCAACCCCAACGGTGAGGTTCCCGCCAGCCGGTCGATGATCCAGCCAAGGCCGGCTCCGACCGCCACTCCGGCGATGAATTCGCTCGATAGCCTGAGCGCCTGGCCATAGCCGGTTGCGCCAGTCGATCTGGCTGTAGTCCCCCCGTTGCCGTCGCTACGGCCTCGCGCCGCCAGCGATGCTTCGAGCCTTTTCCTGCGGCTCTCGAGGTCGTGATCGGCAATATCCCGCCGACCGCCGTTTCCGGGTCCGGTTTTTCCGGTTTCGCCGGGCTTCTTCGCACCAGCCACCGCAACCCCCTCACCCGGACGAGACCTCGTTTTCGTCCGCTTCAAAGTCGCGGGCAACATAGTTAGACCGCATGCCCCCGTCAAGCCACGGAAGAGCATGCCGCCGAATGTATTTTGTGATTTTAAATCAGGTGGTTATGAAGGTGCGACATACTGCCCCGCGATTTGTGCCGGCGCTGACGCCGCATGGCGCGCCGATCCGGCTTGTTCAGCCGGCCGGCAGGCGCATGGAATCGTCAGCTCCAGCCGCCGCCATAGGTGCGGTAGAAGATGTGCAGGCCGATCTTGGTCATCTTCCTCATGCTGCGCGCCCAGCCGGGGCTGACATATTGCGCATAGTAGTGCGTGGACGATCCGACCTCGGGAATGAATATCTTTCCGGCCGTCACCGCCATTGCGATATCCTGGGCCCGCCGGTAGTGCCACGGGCTGTTGATCCGGTCCTTGATGCGGTCGCAAGCGAAGGAGAACTGGCAGCGGTTGAACCAGCCGTCATTCTGGTAGACCACGCTGCAGATCGTGTCAGGATAGGCCGGATTGCGCACCCTGTTGAGCACCACCTGGGCGACGGCCGCCTGGCCGCGCACCGATTCGCCGCGCGCCTCGAAGTAGATCGCATTGGCGAGGCAGTGCTGCTCGCCCTCGGAGAATACCGAAGCCGGCAGCGGCCTGCTTCATCCAGTCGTGATCATCCTTGCCCATCGGCGGAATGAACCGGCCGCTATCCGGCTCGTCCTTCAGCAGCGCCTCGAACGGCGAGGCGCGGGCATAGTCGGGTTCGGCCGGCGCGTAAGCCGTGGCAAGGATGTCGGCTTTCTCATTGGTGACGAGGTCGGCGAGATAGGCGGGAACGGCCGGATCGGGCTTCTTCTCCTGCTTTACATAGAAGGCGGTGGCGATCTCGACTTCCTTGCCTTTGATGTCCGGTCTTGGCGAAGGTCATCTTGAGCTCGGGATCGGCCGTGGGCCTGCGCAACAAGGAAGTGCGCTCGAGGATCGAGCCGGCGTTGAAGAATTTCGGCGGCGCCACCGGCGCGACGTTGACGATGCGGCTCTTTTTGTCGGCGCGATTGACGCGGTCCTCGTCCGGCGTCTCGGCCTCGCTGCCTTTCGCGGCGCGAAAGGCAACCGCGCCGATGCGGGGCGCCGTGACGCCGGCACCCGACAAGGAGCCGGTGGTCAAGTCGGCATCGGCGAATGGCATTTCGGCGACGTGCACCGAGCCGGCGACGGATTTTTCGACATAGCCGTTCCAGCGCGCGGACTGGCTCTCGCTGCCGGAGATCATGCTGGCCATGTCCTGGTAGGCGGCGGTGGTCGGGAAGCCGATCCAGATGCCGAGCCCCATCAGCAGGCGGAGAAAGCATGGATGTCCTGGAAGGGCAACGGGAAACCGCCGCGGCGCAAGATGTCGAAACAAGGATGACTCTCCAGGACGCAACAGAACCCGATGGAGAGCGAGAGTGATGCATTAACCTTGACGGAGTGTTAACGGTGTGCGGCAAGCGGCTGAAATCCCTAACGGATTCTTAACAGGCGCTGTGCCGCATGCCGGGAGGAACCGCGGCAATGCAACCCTGGCGGCACGAGCGAGGATAAGGAAGGCGAAGGGTCGCCGCGTTCAGGTGGCTGGCAGTTCAGCGCCGCTTCTTCGCCTTGCCGGCATAGGGATTGTCCGAGGCGCGCAGCGCGATGCGGATCGGCACGCCCGGCATATCGAAGGACTCGCGAAGACTGTTCGACAGATAGCGCACATAGGATTGCGGCATCGAGTCCGGCCGCGAGCACGAAACGACGAAGCCCGGCGGGCGCGTCTTCACCTGTGTGATGTATTTGATCTTCAGCCGGCGGCCGGCGACGGCCGGCGGCGGATGATGCGCCAGAATCCCCTCCAGCCAGCGATTGAGCCGGCCCGTCGAGACCCGCCCGTTCCACACGCGGTGCGTGTCGACCACCGCCTCCATCAGCTTGTCGAGGCCGCGTCCGGTTTCGGCCGAGATCGGCACCGCGCGAAGTCCGCGCGCCTGCGGCAGCAGCCGTTCCGTTTTTTCGCGCAGATCGGCCAAGCGTCGCCTGCGGGGTGTCGATCAGGTCCCATTTGTTGAAGGCGATGACCGGCGCCCTGCCCTCGCGGATGATCAGGTCGGCGATCTGCAGATCCTGCTTCTCGAAGGGGATCGTCGCGTCGAAGACGATCACGACCACTTCGGCGAATTTGATGGCGCGCAATCCGTCGGCAACCGACAGTTTTTCGAGCTTCTCCTGCACCTTCGCCTTGCGGCGCATGCCGGCCGTGTCGAACAGCTTTATCCGCCGGCCGCGCCAGTCCCAGTCGACGGAGATCGAATCGCGCGTGATGCCGGCCTCCGGACCGGTCAGCAGCCGCTCCTCGCCGATCAGCGTGTTGATCAGCGTCGATTTTCCGGCGTTCGGCCGCCCGACGACCGCGATCCGCAGCGGCTTGCTCTCGTCGTAGGCGGGTTCGCTCTCGGCTTCGGCCTCTTTTATGTCCTCGCCGATCAGCACGTCGCTTTCGGCAGGGAGGTCGTCCTCCTCCTGCTCGTCCGGAAAGCAGCGCGCCTCGCCAAGCGCGGCGACGATAGCGTCGCGCAGGTCCGGCATGCCCTTGCCCGTGCTCGGCGGAAATCGCCACGGGTTCGCCCAGCCCGGCTTCCCAGGCTTCCAGGGTTCCCGTCTCGGCGGCGCGCGATTCGGATTTGTTGGCGGCAAGCACGACCGGCTTGCCGGACTTGCGGACGATGTCGGCGAAGGTCCTGTCGTCGGGCAGCAGGCCGGCACGGGCATCCATCAGGAATATCGACGAGATCCGCCTCGCGTATGGCGATGTCCGTCTGCTCGCGCATGCGTCCCTGCAGCGTCTCGGGAGCGGCCGTCTCGAAGCCGGCCGTATCGATAACCTCGAAAGAGAGATCGTAGAGTTTCGCCGGATGGACGCGACGGTCGCGGGTTACACCCGGCGTATCGTCGACCAGCGCCAGCTTCTTGCCGGCGAGGCGATTGAACAACGTCGACTTGCCGACATTTGGCCGGCCGATGATGGCGACCTTGAAGCTCATCAGGAAGCGGCGCCGGAGCCGGTGATCAGTTCCGACAGCATGGCGGCGCGGTCGCGCGTGTTGCGTGGCGCCGCCTCGTCGTCGGTGATCTGCTCGAAGAAAACAAGCGCGTCCTTCGCCCTGCCCTCTTTCCAGGCCGACAGGCCGAGCACCTCGCGCGCCGAGTGGCGCAGCGCATTGGTCTCATCCGTCAGCACCTCGACGCGCGTCGAAACGTCCTGATAGGTGCCGTTGTCAACGAGGATGTAACCGGCGCGCAGCCTCGCCATGTCGCGGATCGCCGCCGGAATCGATGTGTCGGCCGCAACCTTGTCGAACTCCGCGACGGCGCCGGCGAAGTCACCCTTCTCGACCAGCACCGTCGCCGCACGCATGCGGGCAAGCAGCGGGTAGGCGCCGTGGCCGTCGGTCTCCAACGCCTTGAGCGAGGCAGCGCCTCGTCGGTCTTGCCGCCCTGGGCCAGGGCCAGCGCCTGCGAGAACTGGTCGCCGGACACGTTTGCCTTGTTGCCCACCCAATGGTTGTAGCCGACATAGGCGGCCGTCGCGAGCACGACCGCCGCGGCAATGGCGAGACCCATGGGCCCGAAGCGGTCCCACAGCGCCCGCGCCTGGTCCTGGCGGAGCTCCTGATTGACTTCGCGGATAAAGCTGTCGTCCGACATCGTTCCAACCGTTTTCGCCACGGGGCGATCTAAGCAGGTTTCGGAAAAGTGTCCCACGGTTTTCCGACAGAACCCTGCGACAAAACAAAATCCAAGCAGGCCAAGCGTGGGCGAAGCCACGCATGGCCTGCTTAGCGCCCGCCTTGTAGCGGAATTTTGTCGGCATGGAAGGGGCGATGCCGAGAATCGGGTGTTTACGGCGGGCCGCCAGAGCGCCGCGCGTCCAACCGGACGCGCAAGGACGTTCCACCACCTTGCAATTCGCGCATCGTGCTTTCCGAAACTCGATCTCGATTTTCGGGCCGATGCGCGATGCGAAAGCGAGCAGTCTCAGGCGGCCGGCCGCATGCGACGGCACAATGCTCTGTTCCCAACCCCGCCACATTCGTGGCATAGCGACGCCCGCTTCGTGTCGACTTCAATGTCTTGAAGAGTGCCGATGTCCGCGTGTCCGCGCCTTGCCGTCCCCGTTCTCGCCAGCCTGGCCATTGTTCCCTGCACCCAACCGGCAGCGGCCGACAAGCGGCCGGCAAGGCCGCACCAGGCCGTCATCATCTCCTTCGATGGCGCGAACGACATTTCCCAGTGGCAGCGCAGCCGTTCGCTCGCCGCCACGACCGGCGCGCGCTTCACCTTTTTCCTCTCCTGCGTGTTCCTGCTGACGCGCGACACGCGCGATGCCTACCAGGGGCCGGGGCAAAAGGCAGGACGGTCCAATGTCGGCTTCGCGCTTTCGACGGCCGATGTCGCTGCCCGCCTCCAGCAGATCTGGCTGGCGCGTTCGGAGGGCCATGACATCGCCAGCCATGGATGCGGGCATTTCGACGGTGCGAAATGGAACCAGGCGGACTGGCGGCGCGAATTTTCGTCTTTTTCGACCATCCTTCGCGACGCTTGGCGAATCAACGGCATCGCCGGCGAGCCAGAGGAGTGGCGGGAGTTCGCGGAGCAAGAGATCAAGGGGTTTCGCGCACCCTATTTGTCGACCGGTCCTCATCTTGACGAGGCGCTGGCCGCGGCGGGGTACAGCTACGATGCCAGCGGCGTGTCGCGCGGACCGGCGGCGCCTGTCGAAAATCGCAATGTGGTCAGCTTCGCCCTGCCGCAAATACCCGAGGGTCCGAACGGCCGAAAAGTCATTGCGATGGACTACAACCTCTACGTCCGGCACTCCGGCGGCTTCGAGCGCAAGGGCGAGAATGTCGAATTCGAGGAACGGACGCTCGCCGCGCTGAACGCCGCCTTCGAAAGGCAGTATCGCGGCGGGCGCGTGCCGCTGCAAATCGGCTTCCACTTCACGCTGATGAATGGCGGCGCCTACTGGCGGGCTCTGGAGCGCTTCGCCCGCGATGTGTGCGTGCGCGCCGAGGTGGACTGCATCAGCTACGCCGACTTCGTCGCGCGCCGCGCGACGAAGAGCAAGCCGGCCAGCGTCGGCGGCTGAGGTCGGACCGGCTTGGCGCATCGGCCCGAAAATCAAGATCGATTTTCGGAAAGCACCGATGCTCGGATTCAAAGTTGTTGGAGCGTCCGTTGCGCGTCCGAATGGACGCGCGGCGCTCTAACCTGTCAGGCGCTGTCTGAAGCCAGCTCGCGCCGGTCCAAAAAGCGCTGATCGATCCCGGGCAAGGGCGCCCCTTCGAGCGTCGCTTCGAACGCGCGCAGGCGCTTGTAGATCGAGATCAGTTCCACGATCACCGGCCAGGAATTGACCAGGTACTGGAACGAATTCGCGACCTGGCTAAAGGCCGTCACGATCTGCTGGAACAGACCGAAAGTGATCTTGCCGAGCGCGATGGTTGGAACCAGGATCAATGTCGCGAAGATGACGTCGGCCTGCAGATAGACGTAGCGCGCCACGTCAAAGTAGACGTAGTGCGCGTAGAGCCTGAAGTAATTCCTCCTTACGTTGCCGAACAGTTCCGCCAGCGTCGGCGGCTGCGCTCGCTCGGGATTATCCTCGCCATAGACCAGTTCCTTGCGGAAGGCGGCCTCCACGCGCTGGTTGCGGAACTCCAGGCCGGGCAGTTTCACGCCGACAATGGCGAGCAGAACCGTTCCGAAAATGGACCAGACCAGCGCCGCAATGACAAGCGGATAGGGAATCGATCCGACGAACGGCAATTCGGGGACATGAACGGAAAGGGCCGCGAGCAAGGGAAGGAACGCTATCAGCGTCATCACCGAGTCGATCAGGTTGACGCCAAGATTCTGGACGGTGCTCGAAAACCGCATCGTATCTTCCTGGACACGCTGCGAGGCGCCCTCGATGTGACGCAGCCGCTGCCAGTAGCCGGTGAAGTAATCGTTCATCGCGGTGCGCCAGCGGAACACGTAGTGGCGCACGAAGAATACGTTCAGCACCGCGACCGTTATGTGGATCGTGGCGATCGAGAGAAACTGACCGACGCCGAGATAAAGCGACGCCGCATCGACGGAGCCCGGCGTGGTCAATGCCTTCTGGATGTTGTCGTAAAACTCGCCGCGCCAGTTGTTGAGCGCCACGCTGATCTGAACCGAGAAATTGGTGGCGAACAGGATCAGGCCGGACCCCAGGATCGACCAGCTTTGCCAAGGGTGCGGCTCGAACCACGCCCAGAAAAGATAAAACAGGCCGATCGCCGCGAAGAAATAGATGTAAAACCAGAGATATGACGGTGAAAGGAAGACACTGGGCCCGATAATGGGCGACGAATCGGCCGCCGCCGGCGGCATGCCGAACACGGCGCCGAGCTGCTCTCCGCCGAAGAACCAGGTCAGGACGAGGAAAAGGCTCCAAAGAACCGCCGAGATAAAGAACAGCTTCGGCCGCGGAAAGAAGGATACGAACACGAGGACGAATTCCTTGCGGGCGCGGGTTCGCGCGGTTGGAAGACGCGCCGCTTGCCGCGGATTGCCGGCACCGGCGCCTTTCGGCGGCATGAAAATAATGTTTCAACAGCCGCTGCCATTCCGTGGAAGGGACAATTATGGCGATTTTGCCGCGATCCTGCTCACAAGGCTGATAGCGGCGGCACCAAGCAGCGCGACCGAGGCGACGGACGAGGCGAGCACGAAGTCGCCGGTCCATTCCGCGATGAAGCCGGCGGCGATAGGGCCGAGGATCTGGCCGATGCCGAACGCGGCCGTCATTGTCGCCAGCACGCGGCGGGGAGACCGCGGCGCCATTTCCCTGCCGATCCGCAATCCCAGCGCCGTCACGCCGACGAAGGTTCCGCCAAGCAGGATGCCGCCCAGCAGCGGGCCGATACCGCCCGCGAGCATGACGCTCGCCGCCACACCGATTGCCTCGATCAGGCAGCCGAGCGCGAAAGCCGGAATGAGGCCCACCCGCCTTGCGGCGGCATCCCAGACAAACACCGATGGCAAGGCTGCAAGACCGGTCGCGAACCACACTCCGGTTTCGAAAAGCCGCCCCGCGCCACCGGCGCGCACGATCGCAATCAGAAATGTCGCAGTCACTATGTAGCCGAAGCCGAAAAGTCCGTAGGCCAGGATGATGGACATCAGCGGTCGCCCGCGCGGCAGCGGCGGCTCGCGCACAGCCGACGCGCCATGCAGGACCGGCCCGCGATCGATCATCAGCATCACGGCCAGCAAGCCGGCGAGGGAAAGCAGCGCCGCGCCCACCCATCCCGCCTGCCATCCGGCGTCGATCCCGATCAGGCCGGCCATCATGGCCGACGACACGGCTATGCCGAGGCCGACGCCGGCGAAATGCACGGCCTGGAGGTCGCTGCGCCTGATCATGGCGAGATGGCTGAAGACGATGCTTGTGGTGAAGATCATGACGAAGGCGCTGGCGAGGCCCGCGAGAAATCGTAACGCCACGAAGGCGAGGACGCTCCCGCTGGCACCCATCGCCGCCGCCAGCAGCGCGTTCGCCGCCAGACCGGCGAGCGCGACCATTCGCTCGCGGCCCGTCGCCCAGCCGCCGGCCGCAGCCACGGCGCCGAAAAGATAGCCGAGATAATTGGCCGAAGCGATCAGGCCGGCATCGGCCGCGGACAAACCCAACTGCTGCATCATGCCGGGCAGGATCGGCGTGAAGACAAAGCGCCCTATGCCCATGGCGGCCGCCATCGCGACCATGCCGGCCATGGCAAGGCGGAGCGGAGGCGACGCGGCTATGCTGTGCATTCCCGCAGAATAAATATGCTGCGCCGCAGCACAACGCGCTTCGATTGGGCCAGTCCCGAACCTTCTGCGCGCGCCCCCGGCCGATCGACCTGGCTGAGGCTAGAGCATTTCCGGCGAAACAGAGCGATCCAGTATTCACCGGAAATGCTCTAGTCCTGCGCCAGCCTCTGACAGCGATCGAACGGAAGATCGGCCAGTTCGACGGGCGACATTGCCGCCAGAACGGGATGGGCAAGCGGGTCACGACGCCAATCTTCATCGTCGGCTGACTGGTCCACCGGTTCGAACAGACTGCGGCCGAGCGCCGGGATAATTGAGAAAAACTTCATGATGGCTCTCCATAGGTCTTTTCGAGTGGGCAATTTCCGCTCAAAATAAACAGGCTTCAATCAAGATTGCCGAAACACAATGTTAGAAAATCTAAAGCGATGACGCTCAATTCGGTGCATCTCAACGGGTTGCGGGCGGTCGAGGCGGTGGCACGCTGCGGGTCGCTGCAGAAGGCGGCCGAGCAACTCGGCGTCTCGCCCAGCGCTGTCAGCCAGCAGATAGGCCGGACGGAGGCGCTGATCGGCCAACAGGTGTTTGAACGGACATCGGCCGGTCTCCAGCCTACGGCCTTCGGACGCGAGTTCACGGCGCGACTTTCCGCCGGCTTCCGCGAACTGGAGAGCGCGGTCACAATGGCCGAGCGGGCAAAGGCCTGCGTGCTCGCCGTGTCGGTCGCCCCGGCCTTTGCTTCGAAATGGCTGTTGCCCAGGTTGTCGAGGCATTTTAGCCGGCATCCCGAAGTCATCCTGCGGATCGACGCCTCGACCAAGCTGGTCGACCTCGATCACTCCGGCATCGACATCGCCATCCGCATGGGCGACGGCAACTGGCCAGGCGCACGGGCCGAACTTGCTGATTGCCCAGGAGATTTTTCCGGTCTGCGCGCCGTCGGTGGCCGCAGGGTTGAAAACACCCGCCGATCTGGCGGGCACCTGGGGGATTGCCGATGAGAACTCGATGTTTTCCTGGGACCAGTGGTTCAGGGCCGCCGGCGCCGAGCCGGTCGCGATGCTGCCCGGCGCGCGCTTCACCGATCCGATGCTGTGCCTTGATTCGGCGATCGCCGGCCACGGCGTAACGCTCGCCTGGCAGTTGCTGGCCGCCGACGCGCTGGCCGACGGGCGGCTCGTCGCGCCCTTCGGGGTGCGCGCCACCAGCGGGCTCGGCTATTGGCTGGTCTCGTCCCGAACCGAACGGGAGGCCCGGAAGGTCACGCAATTCAAGACGTGGATTCGTGAGGAGATCGACGCCACCATCAGGCAATTCGGACCGCTGGTATGCGCTCAGTGACAGGCCTGCCTGTTTGCGATGGCGCAGCGGTTTGGACTGCCCTATTTATGCCTCTTCAGCTCCAAACTCGAAGGTGTTGTCCATGACCTCGCAGGCCGGCCCGCTCTCCGCTGCAATAGATCCCGTAAAATTGGACCGGCTGGCCGAATTGGCGGTAAAGGTCGGCCTGCGGCTTCAGGAGGGCCAGGATCTGGTCATGACAGCGCCGACCGGCGCCTTGCCGCTGGTCCGCCGCATCGCCGTGCATGCCTACCAGGCCGGCGCGGGGCTGGTCATACCGATCCTCGCGGACGAGGCGATCACGCTGGCCCGCTACCGGCACGGACCGGACGCCAGCTTCGACCGGGCGCCGGGCTGGCTCTACGATGGCATGGCCAGGGCCTTTGACGGCAATGCGGCGCGGCTCGCCATCGTCGGGGAAGATCCGATGCTCCTGTCCGGCGAAGATCCCGCCAAGGTAGCGCGCGCCAACAAGGCGAACTCGATCGCCTACAAGCCGGCGCTGGAGAGGATCACCGGCTTCGCCATAAACTGGAACATCATCGCCTACCCAACGCCCGCCTGGGCGAAGCTGGTGTTTCCGGACGACAGCGAGGATGTCGCGGTGGTGAAACTGGCGGACGCCATATTTGCCGCCTCGCGCGTCGATGTGGAAGATCCCGCCTCGGCGTGGCGAAAGCACAATGCGGCACTGGCCGAGCGCACGGAATGGCTGAACGGCGAGCGCTTTCATGCACTGCACTATTTTGGGCCGGGCACCGACCTCACCCTCGGATTGGCCGACGGCCACCAATGGAGCGGCGGCGCCTCCCAGGCAAGGAACGGAATCACCTGCAATCCGAACATCCCCACTGAGGAAGTGTTCACGACGCCGCATGCGCGTCGCGTCGAGGGTTTTGTCGCAAGCACCAAGCCGCTGGCCTACCAGGGCACGCTGATCGACGGCATCCAGGTGAGGTTCGAGGAGGGCAGGATCGTCGAGGCGAAGGCCAGCCGCGGCGAGGAGGTGCTGAAGAAGGTGCTCGACACGGACGAAGGCGCCCGGCGGCTGGGCGAGGTCGCGCTCGTCCCGCATTCCTCGCCGATCTCCAAGAGCGGGCTGCTCTTCTACAATACCTTGTTCGACGAGAACGCCGCCAGCCACATCGCGCTAGGCCAATGCTATTCGGAGTGCTTCGTCGGCGCCGGCACCTTGTCGCCCGAGCAGATCGCCATGCAAGGCGGAAACAAGAGCCTTATCCACATCGACTGGATGATCGGCTCCGACCGGATCGACATTGACGGCATCCGTTTCGACGGGTCGAAAGTGCCGGTCATGCGCAACGGCGAATGGGCTTAGCCAACCGGCGCGTGACTGGCCTCGTGGCCCCTGGCAGTCCGATAGCGGTTTAGAATAGGAAGAAATTTGGGTCCGGCTCGGCAAGTCAGCGCCGGTCATCGACCTGCCTGGGTTCGGGGTCCAGCAGAACACGCTCCGCCGCACCGTCCAGATCGTCATACTGCCCGCTGCTGAACGCCCAGATGAAGGCCACGAGCCCGGTGGCGCCCAGAAGCAGCGCGACGGGCATGAGGTAGACGAGCATGTTCATTGCGCACCCGCCAGCGCGGGCTCAGGCCCGCCGCCCGCCTCGCCGGACATCATCGATCCCCCCGCGGCGCGCCTGCCCTGAAGCCGCAGCGCATTGGCAATGACCAGCACGGACGAAGCCGACATCGCCACCGCCGCGATGAGTGGCGTCACGTGGCCGAGGATCGCGATCGGCACGGCGATCGCGTTGTAGACGATCGCCAGGGCGATGTTCTGGCGGATCAGCCGGCCGGCCTGCCGCGAAACGCCGATGGCGAGCGGCACGGCCTCGAGGCTTTCGCGCAGGAAGACGAAGTCGGCGGCGTTTCGGCCGACATCGGCGGCTGTGGCGGGCGCCATCGACACATGGGCGGCGCCCAGCGCCGGCGCGTCGTTCAGCCCGTCGCCGACCATCAGCACCTTGCGGCCTGCCTGCGCCATGTCCGCGATGCGCGCGACCTTCTCGGCGGGCAGGAGGCCGGCGCGAAAACGGTCGATCCCGAGGGCCAAGGCCAAGTCGCGGCACGCGGCCTCGCTGTCGCCCGACAGCATCTCGATATGCGTGCCGTCCCGCCGGAGCCGAGCCACGGCGCGCGCGGCGCCTTCGCGCGGCATATCCTGGAAGAAAAAGGCGGCGACCTCCTCGCCGTTCCTGGTCAGGACGGTGCGGGACCCATCGGCCGGCACGGATGCCTGTCGGCCATGCCGCGCCCAGCCGGCACGGCCGAGCCGCCAACGAACACCGTCCGCCGTGCCTTCGATGCCGTGGCCCGGATGTTCGACGATCCCGTCGAATACGGGTTGCGGTACGGATGGATCGGCATCCCGCGCTATCGCCTGCGACAGCGGGTGGCGCGAATGCATGGCGAGCGCCGCGGCCACGCCGAAGACGCCAGGTTCGATGTCGCGTGCATTGATCAGCCGCGGCCTTCCGGCCGTCAGCGTGCCGGTCTTGTCGAATACGATCGCATCGGCCTCGCGCAAGCCGCTCCATGGCCGAGCCGTCGCGCACCATCACCCCGTTCTCGTACAGCCGGCGCGCCGCGACGACCTGGACGATCGGCACGGCGAGACCGAGCGCGCAAGGGCAGGTGATGATGAGAACGGCGATGGCGACGACCATTGCGCGATGCCAGTCGCCGTCCACCGCCATCCATCCCAGGAAGGTGGCGAAGGCGGTGAGATGGACGACCGGCGCGTAGAGCGCGGAAACCCTGTCGGCGATACGGCGGTAGCGGGCGCGACCGCCCTCGGCCGCCTCCATCATGCGCATCATCTCGGCGAGGAACGAGTCGGCGGCGCGCGCCGTTGCTTCGATCGTCAGCGCGCCTGTCAGGTTGAGCGTGCCGGCCCGAACGATCGCGCCGGGCGCGACCGCGCGCGGGATGCTCTCCCCGGTAACCAGCGAGCAGTCGAGATCCGATGCGCCGCGCTCGACGCGCGCGTCGACCGGGATGCGCTCGCCGGCGGCGATGAGGACGCGCGTGCCGGGTTCGATTTCGCTGACCTGCCGGTATTCGTGGCCGCCATCGGCGCAAAGCACGACCGCGCCCCGCGGCGCCAGCTTCGCCAGGCCGAGCACCGCCGCGCGCGCTTTGTCGCGCATGACGTGGTCGAGCGTGCGCCCGATGAGCAGGAAGAACAGCAGCGAGACGGCGGCGTCGAAATAGGCATGATGGCCGTGCGTGATCGTCTCGTAGAGGCTCATGCCGTAGGCCAGCGACACGCCGATGGCGATCGGCACGTCCATGTTCATCCGGCCGTGCCTGAGCGCGCTCCAGGCCGAGCGGTAGTAGACACGGCCGGCGAAAACCAGCGCGGGCAGCGCGATCAGCGCCGACACCCAGTGGAAGAGGTCGCGCGTCGAGCCCTCGGCCCCGGACCACACCGAAACCGAGAGCAGCATGATGTTGCCCGCCGCGAAACCGGAAATCGCAACCGCCCGGATAAGCTCGCCGAGCGTCCCGTCCTGGCCGGTTTCCTCGAACAGATGCGGAGGATAGCCGAGGCCGCTCAACGTCTCCACAATCGGCGGGACCGGGCCGTCGGCGAAGCGGACTGACACTCGCCTGGTCGAAAGATTGACCCGCGCGCTGACTACTCCGCCGAGCCGCGACAGCGCCTGTTCCACCGCCTGGATACAGGCGCCGCAATGCACGGCCGGCACCGACAGTTCGACCTGCAGCGTGCCGTCGCCGAGCTTGCGGCTGAGCAACCGCATTTCATCCGGGCAGGGCAGTGACATGCCCCGGGCATCAAATTCGGCGCCTGGCGCGCAGCAGCTCATTGCATTGCTCCGTTTCGGATCAGCAGCCTGCGCGTTTCACGATAAGGATGGTCGAGCCCGGCATCGGCGTGGATCTCCACAATCCACACGCCGTCGCGAATTGGTTTCGCCGCGCCGAGCGTACCGTCGGTTTGCGGCGCAAGCGGCAGCGTCACGTCGTCGGCCGCATAGGCCGGGTGGCGAAACGCGGCAGTGCCGCCGGCAAGGCTGATTGGCTTTCCGTGCCGGTCGGCAAGGCGGTAGCCGATGTGGCCGCCGGCAATCGTCAGCGCCGATGACCAGCCGAGCGCGGCCTGGGCGCGGCCTTCCGCGGCGCGCGCGTTGAATTCCTGGCTGGCCACGTAGGAGTTCTCGACGACCAGGCCGGTCCAGCTCGATCCGGCGAACAGGGCGAGCGTCACGTTGACGCCGATGATAACCCCGAAGAACGCCAATATCGCCGCCAGCATGTGGCGGCCGGTGAATTCGTTGGCGGAACCCGTCACTGCGAAGTCTCCGGTGCCCTGAAGGTCGCGGTATAGCGGTCGGTCTCGTAGCTCGATTTGTCCTCGACGACGAAGCCGAAGGACTGGGACGGCCCCTCGACGAATTCGCGCGGCTGCCGGACGTAGATTTTCAGCGTCTTCAGGCGGTCCGGTTCGACCTGCACCGCGAAGGATCGGTCCTCGGGCTGATCATGGCCGACGACACTCATTTCGGCGCCGGGAAGCCCCTGCAGCGTGACGATGATCGTCCGTGGTTCGGGGATCATGTTCAAGAGCTTCACGGTAAAGCCGTTGCGGATCGAGCCGTCCGACAGCACGACATATTGCGGATTGCGGTCGTGCAGCACGTTGACCGCAAGGCGGTCGCGCGTCAGCAGCCCATAGACCAGCAGCAATCCGACCAGCGACCAGGCGCCGAGATAGACGAAGGTGCGCAGCCGGAAAATCTTCTTCAGGTGGAAACCGGCGACCTTGGGCGAAAGCCGCCCGTCGGGTCCGCGCACCAGGCCCGGATCGATGGCGCCGGCGCCGCCGGTCGCCAGCGCCATATTGACGTTGTAGTCCGATAGCGTCGCGTAGGAGATCAGGCCGCGCTCCTTGCCGACCTTGTCCATGACGTCGTCGCAGGCGTCGATGCAGAGCGCGCAGGTGATGCATTCGAGCTGCTGGCCGTCGCGGATGTCGATGCCCATCGGGCAGACGGCGACGCAGGCGTTGCAGTCGACGCAGTCGCCGACGCTGCGGCCCGCGGCGGCCGCCTTCTTGGCGTGCCGCGAGCGCGGCTCGCCGCGCCAGTCGTTGTAGGTGACGATGAGCGAGTCTCTCGTCGAGCATGGCCGCCTGGATGCGCGGCCAGGGGCACATGTAGGTGCAGACCTGCTCGCGCATGAAGCCCGCCGAAGGTGAAGGTGGTGGCGGTCAGGATGGCGACGGTGATGTAGGCGACCGGCGGCGGCCTGCCGGTGAACGAGCTCGGCGCAGGAGCGTCGGCGCGTCGGCGAAGTAGAAGATCCAGGCGCCGCCGGTCGCGACGGCGATCAGCAGCCAGATCGCCATGCTTGGCGGCGCGCTTGCGCGATCTTGCGCGGCGGTCCACGGCGCCGTTGTCGAGCTTGATGCGGGCGTTGCGGTCGCCCTCGATCGCAGCGCTCGACCACGAGGAAGAGGTCGGTCCAGACCGTCTGCGGGCAGGTGTAGCCGCACCAGGCCCGGCCGAGCGTCGAGGTGACAGGAACAGGCCGAGGCCGGCCATGATCAGCAGGCCGGCGACGAAGTAGAACTCCTGCGGCCAGATCTCGATGAAGAAGAAGTAGAAGCGGCGGTTGGCGAGGTCGACCAGCACCGCCTGGTCGGGCGCGTACGGGCCGCGGTCCCAGCGGAGCCACGGCGTCAGGTAGTAGATGCCGAGCGTGACCGCCATGACCACCATTTGAAGCTGCGGAAGTAGCCCGCGGCCCGCTTCGGGAAGATCTTCTTCCGCGGCGGCATAGAGCGGCTGGCGCGTGCGGGCGGAGTTGACCGCCTCGGCTTCCAGCGTCTCGATGTCCGTCGCATCGAGCATTTTGGCCCCGCGGGGTTCGGTCGGTTGCCGGTCGTTCGATGCTTGAGACCTGCGAACACCGGGCAATGACAGCTATGCGAACTCGGCACCGCCCGACCTTGATCCAGGTCAAGACGGGCGCCGCTTCGAAAACAAAGGGGGCCGGCACGCGACGCCGGGCCCCCTCCGCCTGGCGGCTCCTCACTGGCCGCGGCGGGCCCCCCGGCCGCTACTCGCCGCCGCCGAGCGAATGGACGTAGACCGTGAGCTCCTTGATCGTGGTGTCGCCGAGGCGGGCCGCCCAGGCCGGCATGACGCCGTGCCTCGGCGCCGCTGACCTGGGCGGCGATCTCGGCCGGTCGCCGAGCCGTAGAGCCAGATCGCGTCGGTCAGGTCGGGCGCGCCGAGCTCGCGGTTGCCCTTGCCGTCCTCGCCATGGCAGGCGGCGCAGTTGCTCGGCGAACAGCTCGCCGGCCGGCGCTCGCGAGCGTTCGCGTCGCCGGTCCTTGCCGGAGAGCGATGCGACGAAATTCGCTGACGTCGGCGATCTGCGCCGGCTCGAGCATCGTCGGCCGAAGGCCGGCATCTCGGACGACGCGCGTGTCGGGATCGGCGGCGAAGCGGATGCCGTGCGCGATCGTGCTGGTGGATGTCGTCGAGCGCTGCCGCCCCACAGCCAGTCGTCGTCGTTGAGGTTCGGGATAGCCGGCCGAGCCCTGCGGCGCCCGAGCCGTGGCACTGGACGCAGTTGACCTGGAAGGCCGAGCGGCCCGCCGGCGACCGCGAAGCTGCCGCAGCTCGTCGTCGGCGCGGATCTCGTCGAGCGCTCTTCGAGGCGATCGCGTCGCAGTAGTCCGCTCTGCGCCGCCTGCGCCGCGGCGATCGTCGCCTCGACACGTCGGCGCGGCTGGAATAGCCGAGCAGGCCGGTCGTCGCGGTCGCTGAGCAGCGGCCAGGCCGGATAGGCGATGGCGTAGACGAGCGCCCAGACGATCGTGGCGTAGAACGTCCACAGCCACCAGCGCGGCAGCGGCGTGTTCGAGTTCCTTGATGCCGTCCCATTCGTGGCCGGTGGTGGCGACGCCGGTGAGCCTCGTCGATATGCTTGTCGCTCATGATCAGTCCTCCTTCGAAGGGGATGCGGGCGGCATCGTCGGCGCTGCGCTCGTGCTGCCGGGGCGGAAGGCGAAGAGCGACGACGCCGAGGAAGAACAAGGTCATGCCGAGCAGGCCCCAGCTGTCGGCGAAGTGGCGCATGAGTGTCGTAGGTTCCATGGCGCGCTCCTCAGCGATATCCGGCGGCTTCGTCGTAGGTCGAGAAATCGACCAGCGTGCCGAGCATCTGCAGATAGGCGACCAGCGCATCCATCTCGGTGAGCGGCCTGCCGGATCGCCGTCGAAGTCGCCGAGCCTGGCCTTTGGGTAGCGCGCCTCGAGCCCGAGGTGTCGGCGTTCGGGATCGGCCTGCGCCCTCAGATCGGCCTCGGCATTGGCGATCATCTCGTCGCGTGTAGGGCACGCCGACGCGCGCGTTGGCGTCGAGATGTGTCGGCGAAGTCTCTTGCCTGCGAGCGGCGTGTCGGCGAGGAAGCGCGTAGCTCGGCATGATCGATTCCGGCACGACCGAGCGCGGCTCGATCAGGTGCTGGACGTGCCACTCGTCGGAATAGCGGTCGCCGACGCGGGCGAGGTCCGGTCCGGTGCGCTTCGACCCCCACTGGAACGGATGGTCGTACATCGATTCGGCGGCGAGGCTGTAGTGGCCGTAGCGCTCGACCTCGTCGCGGAACGGCCGGATCATCTGGCTGTGGCAGACGTAGCAGCCCTCGCGGACGTAGATGTTGCGGCCGGCGAGCTCGAGCGGCGTATAGGGCCGCATGCCCTCGACCTTCTCGATCGTGTTCTCCAGATAGAAGAGCGGCGCGATCTCGACGATGCCGCCGATCGTCACGACCAGGAGCGAGCCGACCAGAAGCAGCGTGGCGTTGCGTTCGATCAGATGCGTGCTTGTCGAACATCGACATGGCTCGTGGGTCCTTATTCCGCGGGCTGCAGGGCGGGCATTGCGTCCGCCGATCGGCTCTTCGTCGCGCTGGTCGCCGCGGATCGTCATGGAGACGTTGAAGGCCATGATCAGCGCGCCGGCGAGGTAGAGCGCGCCGCCGAGCGCGCGGATCAGGTAGTAGGGATGCATGGCCGCGACGGTCTCGGCGAAGGAGTAGACGAGGAAGCCCTGCTCGTCGTATTCGCGCCACATCAGGCCCTGCATGATGCCGGACACCCACATCGACGGCCGCGTAGAGGACGATGCCGAGGGTCGCGAGCCAGAAGTGCCAGTTGACCAGGCGCAGTCGAGTAGAGCCGCTCGCGGTTCCAGAGCTTCGGCACCAGGTAGTAGATCGCGCCGAAGGAGATCATGCCGACCCAGCCGAGCGCGCCGGAATGCACGTGGCCGATGGTCCAGTCGGTGTAGTGGCGACAGCGAGTTGACCGCCTTGATCGACATCATCGGCCCTTCGAAGGTCGACATGCCGTAGAAGGCGATGGCCGACGACCATCATGCGCAGGATCGGGATCGGTGCGGAGCTTGTCCCAGGCGCCCGACAGCGTCATCAGGCCGTTGATCATGCCGCCCCAGGACGGCATCCACAGCATGATCGAGAACACCATGCCGAGCGTCTGCGCCCAGTCGGGCAGCGCGGTGTAGTGCAGGTGGTGCGGGCCGGCCCAGATGTAGAGGAAGATCAGCGACCAGAAGTGGACGATCGACAGCCGGTAGGAATAGACCGGCCGGTTCGCCTGCTTCGGCACGAAATAATACATCATGCCGAGGAAGCCGGCGGTCAGGAAGAAGCCGACCGCGTTGTGGCCGTACCACCACTGGGTCAGCGCGTCCTGCACGCCGGAGAAGACCGAATAGCTCTTCGAGCCGAGGAAGCGAGACCGGCATCGCCAGGTTGTTGACGACGTGCAGCATCGCGATGGTGACGATGAAGGAGAGATAGAACCAGTTGGCGACGTAGATATGCGGCTCCTTGCGCTTCAGGATCGTGCCGAGGAAGACGACGAGATAGGCGACCCAGACGATGGTCAGCCACAGATCGACATACCATTCCGGCTCGGCATATTCGCGTGCTCTGGGTGATGCCGAGCAGATAGCCGGTCGCGGCCAGGACGATGAAGAGCTGGTAGCCCCAGAAGACGAACCAGGCGAGGTTGCCGCCGAACAGGCGCGCGCCGCGTCGTGCGCTGCACGACATAGAAGGAGGTGGTGATCAGCGCGTTGCCGCCGAAGGCGAAGATGACGGCCGAGGTGTGCAGCGGCCGCAGCCGGCCGAAATTGAACCAGGGCTCGAGATTGAGATCGGGATAGGCGAGCTGCAGCGCGATGAAGACGCCGACCAGAAAGCCGGCCACGCCCCAGAACACGGTGGCGATGGCGCCGTAGCGGATCGGCTCGTCCATATAGGCGGACGGGTCGACCGGCGCGGACGCGGCAAAGCTCGTCCGGCGCAGGAGGACCACCGTGCTGGCCGACAGCACGAAGAACAGTATCCACATGTGCTGGCGGAAGAGGTCGTCGACGGCGAAAGCTGCCCCCATCAGGGCCGCGAAAGCGAACAGGCCGACACCGATAATTTCAGTCCCGAATCTCATGACCACAGTCCCGACGCTGATTACCCCAAATGGACGGGCGCTCCCGGCGCCTGCCGGAACACACTTTCCGCAAGGGCCGCGGCCGCGCCTTGATCCAGGTCAAGGCCGACGGCGCGTTGCTGGGACAGCCTCTGCGTTGTCGGGTCGCAGCGGAGGTGCGCGTGATCAAGGTCGGAAAGCGGGCGCCAAGTCCTTGCGGCAGGCCGGATGCGTGCCCCGTTGAATCGGCGTGTGGCAGGGACGGCGGGGTTCCCTGCCTGGAGATCGGACGCGCCCATCAACAGAAGCTGGCGCTTTGCGACAGCCTCGAAGCGCTGGCGGACGCGCTGCCGTCGCGTCTTGACCGGCTGACATGCCTGCGCATCGCCAGCGAACTCGTGCCTATGCTGCGCGACAGCCATCGCTACGAGGAGGAAACGGTCTTCTCCGCCTTCGTACAGGGCAGCGCGGATGCCGTGGCGGGCGCCGCGTCGGTCAGGCGGCTCACGATCGAGCATATCGAGGACGAATGCGCGGCTCAGGACATCACCGATATCCTGCTCGCCCTCGGCCATGGCGGCCCGGTCGACAATCCCGAAGCGCTCGGCTTCATGCTGCGCGCGCTGTTCGAGGCGCTGCGCCGTCACATCGCCTTCGAACTGGAACACCTGTTTCCCGTCAAGGCGGGGGCGCTGCGCGCACGTCCAGCGCGGCAGTCGAACGAGGGCTCGTCGCAATAGGCCGATCGCGACTTGTTCCGGATAGTCGCTTCCGTCCATTACCCCTCATCCGACCTCGCTGCGCTCGGCCACCTTCTCCCACAAGGGGAGAAGGTGGAGTCTCGCGTAATCGTCCCAGCATATTGCCCCGCGTTCGCGATTAGCGGAAGCGCAGCGGCAGCGCTCCACCTTCTCCCCTTGTGGGAGAAGGTGGCCGAGCGCAGCGAGGTCGGATGAGGGGTGTTGGAAAAAACGCGACGCCGAAAGCGCGCGAATGGCTTACGCGCCGGAGCGTGCCTCCAGCCGCGCCAGACTGTCGACGATGACGCGGCGGTTGTTCTCGATGCGGATTATACGGTCGGCGCGCAGCTTGGTGAGCTGACGGCTTACGGTCTCGATCGTCAGTCCGAGGAAGTCGGCGATGTCGGCGCGGGTAAGCGGCAAATCGAAGGCGGCGGACCTGCGTTCCGCACCGGCGGTCGGATCGATGTTGCGCGCAATCAACAGAAGGAAGCTCGCGACCTTTTCCGCCGCCGTCCTGCGACCGAGCGTGACCATCCAGTCGCGCGCCTCGTCGAGCTCCTTCAGCGTCTGTTCGTGAAGGCGGTGTTCGAGGCCGGGCTGATCCTTCATCATCCGCTCCATCGCAGCCTTCGGGAAAGAGCAAAGCGACACATCGGTCGCCGCCTGCGCATTGACCTTGCTTTCCTTCCTGAAGGGGCGGCCAAGAAAATCCGGCGCGAATTGAAGTCCGACAATCTGCTGGCGCCCGTCCGACAGCGTCTTGGTGAGTTTGACCACGCCGACCAGCACGTTGGAGTAGCGGTTGATCTCCTCCGCGTCGCCGACCAGTTCAGTGCCTTCAACCACCCTGTGCTTGATCGAACTCTTGGCCAGCGCCGTCAGTTGCTCGGGGGCGAGCGCACCGCAGACCCCGCGATGCCGGGCCTCGCAGGAAGCGCAAAGCACTGGGATGCCGGTGGTGTGGATATCCTGTCGCAATTCTATCCCGTCGACCGCTGTACCATCGGCTACACTAGCATCTTGCAGCGAAAGCGCGCCGTGTCAGTTTGTCCTTCCTTGATCAGGATCATCGCGCGGCGAGCCGGCATGACATAGCATCGGGGACATGGCGCCGGGGACATGGGCATCGGGCCATGTCGCGGGGCCGAGCGAGGCGGTTCCTCGGCAAATCAAATCAGCTACCCACCGCGCCGCGCTTTCCTGCCGGGATCGGTTGAAAGCCGTGGGGGACCGCCGGCGTCGACCGGCCCGCGGCTGCGGTGTGACGGGGCGTGACGACCGTCATTCCTCCGGCTGCTCCAGCTTGCGCGCCGGTTCGCCTTCATAGGCCCACAGCCATTCGCGCGGCAGCGGACCCTTGTTGCGCTCGCTTTGCTGCGATTGCTCCCAGGCATGCGCGAGAATGCCGACCGAGCGGGACAGCACGAACAGGCCCCTCGTCAGAGGCGGCGGGAAGCCAAGCTCGCCGTAGATGACGGCGGTCGCGCCGTCGATGTTGAGAGGAATTTTCCTGCCCTTGCGGCGCGCCACTTCGGCCTCGACGGCCTCGGCGATGTCGGCGAAGCGGCCGGCGACGACGCCGCGCGCCGCGAAGTCGCGGGTTACTTCGAGCAGGCGCGGGGCGCGCGGGTCGACCGGGTGGAAGCGGTGGCCGAGGCCTGGGACATAGCCCTTTTCGGTCGCGAAAAACCGATCGAGACGGTCCGCGGCCGCCGCCTGCGAAGTCTGCCCCGCATCCATCGACGCGGCGATCTCGCCGAAGAATTGCAGCGCCTGCTCGCCCGCCCCGCCATGCACGTCGCCCAGAACGTTGATGGCGGACGCCATGGCGCTGTTGATGCCTACCCCGCAGGTCGCCGCCATGCGCGCGATCGCGATGGACGGCGCCTGCGGCCCGTGGTCAACCGCCGCCGCCAGGGCGATGCCGAGCAGCTCCGCCTGGGCCTCGGTCGGCAACGCGCCGCGCAGCATCAGCCAGATCGTAGCCGGAAAGCTCACGCGGCCGATGAGTTCCTCGATCGCGTAGCCGCGCAGCCGGATCATGCCCGGCCGCATTTCGATGATTTTTGTGGTCCACCATTCCTCGCCGCGTTCGCGGCCGGATTTGGGTTCGTCCGTGCTCATGGCGCGGCCTTTCCGGCTTGGCGAGGCATCGCCGCGAATATCTCGTTTGTATGCTGGCCGAGTTCGGGCGGCGGCACCTTCGGCAAAGGAGGCTTGCCGTCGACGACGACGCCGCCGCGCACCACGGTGAGAGGCTCGGTGCGGCCGGCGACACCGGAAAAGCGCTGCGTCACCTGCCTCAGCCTCACCTGCTCCTCCTCGAGCACTTGCGGAATCGTCAGCACGCGCCCGGCCGGGACGCCGGCCTTGTTCAGTGTTGCCTCCCACGCCGCCGCCGTGTCCCTCGACAGCGCCTCGTCGAGCAGCGCCTTCAGCGCGGCGCGGTTCTTCTTGCGCGTCTCGCGCTCGGCAAAGCGCGGATCGGCGGCCAGTTCGGGTTGGCCGACAAGCTCGCACAGCCTTACAAACTGCTCCTGCTTGTTGGCGGAGATATTGAGAAGGCCCTCACCTGTCCGGAACGTCCCCGATGGCGCGGCCGTCATGTTCTCATTGCCCATCGGGGCAGGCTCGACATTTGCGGTGAGGTAGTTGGAAACCGGCCAGCCGAGGGCCGACAGCGTGCATTCCAGCATGGAGACATCGAGGAACGCGCCTTCGCCGGTCGTCTTCTGCCGCACCAGCGCCGCGCAGGTGGCGAAGGCGCCGACCAGTCCGCCCAACGTGTCGGCGACGGGATAGCCGACGCGCAGCGGCGCGGTCTGCGGCGTGCCGGTGATGCTCATGATACCCGAAAGACCCTGAATGATCTGGTCGTACGCCGGATTGTCGCGCATCGGCCCGGTCTGGCCGAAGCCGGAAATGGCGCAATAGACGAGGCTTGGCCGAATCTTCTTCAGCGCCTCGTAGCCGAGGCCGAGCCTTTCCATGACGCCGGGGCGAAAATTCTCCACCAGCGCGTCGGCGGTAGCCACCAGGTCGAGGAAGCGCTCCCGGTCGGGCTCCGCCTTGAGATCGAGCACAACGGACCGCTTTCCCGCGTTCTGGGCGAGGAACGAGGCGCCCATTCCCGCCTTGTTGAGTTCAGGCGAGGCGCCGAGCTGCCGCGCCAGATCCCCTCCGGCCGGCGACTCGACCTTGATCACGTCGGCGCCGAGCAAAGCGAGCTGGTAGCAGCAATAGGGTCCGGCCAGCACATTGGTGAGGTCGAGGACACGTACCCCCGAAAGCAGTTCGGTCATTTCGCACCCTGTTGGTTACTGCCATGAGCCTGGCAGTCGCTAAGCAGACTTGCGTGGCTTCGCCCACGCTTCGCCTGCTTAGCCTCTTGTTTTGTCGCAGGTCTCTGTCGGAAAACCGTGAGACACTTTTCCGGAACCTGCTTAGGGCAAGTCGCCCGACTTCGGACCCACGGCCTGAATCCGGGTTAGCGAAGAGTTAAAGTCCCCTCTCCGACCGCTTCGCGGCCGCAGCGTGGGTCGAATGATGATCGCATTAACCCTAGTTCAGGGCCGTGACCTCGGACCCGGCGGCGTGCCAAGCCGGGTCGGTGGAGAGCAAAGGCGTTCCGCTTCACCGCAGTGCTAAGCGTCGCCCGGCACATGCTCCGGCCCGCGCACGCGGCGGTGCTGGATGTAGCTGTAAATTTTCGGTGCCAGCAGCGCGATCAGTGCGAGCGTCAGCAGGGCCAGCGACAGCGGATGCGTGAAGAACACCGTCCAGTCGCCATTGGCGATCGTCATGGCGCGGCGGAACTGCTGCTCCGCGAGCGGTCCGAGGATCATGCCGATGATGATCGGAGCGGTGGGAAAGTCGAAGCGCCGCATCAGGAAGCCGAGCGCGCCCAGCGAATAGAGCAGAACGAGGTCGATCGGCGACTGCGAGATGCCGTAGGTGCCGACGGTGGCGAATACCAGAATGCCGGCATAGAGCTGCGGCGCCGGTATCTTCAACAGCCTTACCCACAGGCCGATCAGCGGCAGGTTGAGGATGACCAGAATGACATTGGCGATGAACAGGCTGGCGATCAGGCCCCAGACGAGGCTCGCCTGCGTTTGCAGCAGCAGCGGCCCGGGATTGATGCCGTAGCTCTGGAAGGCCGACAGCATGATCGCCGCGGTCGCCGAGGTCGGCAGGCCGAGCGTCAGCATCGGAACGAGCACGCCGGCGGCCGATGCGTTGTTGGCGGCCTCGGGGCCGGCCACGCCCTCGATGGCGCCCGTCGTGCCGAATTCCTCCTGGTGCTTGGAGAGCTTCTTCTCCAGCGCGTAGGACAGGAAAGTCGGGATTTCCGCGCCGCCTGCCGGCAGGGCGCCGATTGGAAAGCCGAGGAAGGCGCCGCGAAACCAGGGTTTCCAGGAGCGCCCCCATTCCTCCGCGGTCATGTAGAGCGAGCCCTTGAGCGGGATGATCTCGTCGCGTCCGGCATGGCGTCGTGCGGCGACATAGAGGGTCTCGCCGACCGCGAACAGGCCGACGGCGGCGACGATCATGCTCGTGCCGTCGAGCAATTCGGTCAGGCCGAAGGTAAAGCGCGGCTGTCCGGTCTGAAGGTCGACGCCGACCATGCCGAGCACGAAGCCGACGAACAGGCTGGTCAGCCCGCGCACGGCGGAGGAGCCGAGCACGGCCGAGACCATGACGAAGGCCAGCACCATCAGCGAAAAATACTCGGCCGGGCCGAAGGCGAGCGCGAAGCCCACGACAACCGGCGCCAGAAAGGCGATTCCGGCCGTGCCTATCGTTCCGGCGACGAAGGAGCCGATCGCCGACGTCGCGAGCGCGGCACCGCCGCGACCCGAGCGCGCCATCTTGTTGCCCTCTAGCGCGGTGACGATGGTCGCGCTCTCGCCGGGCGTGTTGAGCAGGATCGACGTGGTGGAGCCGCCATACATGGCGCCATAGTAAATTCCGGCGAACAGAATGAACGACGCCTCCGCCGGCACCTGGAAGGTGATGGGCAGGAGCAGGGCGATGGTCAGGGCCGGGCCGAGGCCGGGCAGGACGCCGATCGCCGTGCCGAGCGTGGTGCCGAGCAGGCACCACAGGAGATTCATCGGCGTGAGGGCAACGGCGAAGCCATGGGCGAGTTGCGACAGCGTATCCATGGCGTCAGCCTCCAAGCAGCCGTTCGAGGACACCGGCCCCTATATTGACGCCGAGCGCCTTGGCGAAGCCGAAATACGCGGCGAGCGACAGCACCAGGCCTATGGCCGCATTGTGCAAGGGCTTGCGGCTGCCGAAACCGTGCGCCACCAGAACGAACAGCACCGTCGAAGCCAGGCTGAAACCCAGGGGCTTGATGAGCAGGACATTGGCGACGAGGCCCGCGGCCACGAAGCCGACCGCCTTCCAGTCGATGCTGACCTCCTTCTCATCCTCCGGCTGCCAGCCGCCGCGCCAAGCCTGGATAATGAGCAGAACGGCGAACAGCGCGAGGCCGAACGCGGTGATATACGGGAATACCGTGGGGCCGACCTTGGAATACATTGGCGAGACCGGCATCAACATGGTCTGCCACAGCATCACCGCAGCCACGACGAGCAGGCCGATGCCGATAGTCGCCTCCGGCATGGCCGGCCGGGCGTGCGGAGGCGGGGGTTCGACGGTCATGCAGAATCTCCTCTTGCGCATCCGCAGTGCTTATGCGGGCTCCGAATTCGGGTTGACGGGATGGCCGTTCGGCCCTCTCTCCGGCCGCTTTTCGGCCACCTCTCCGCCCGCTTCGCGGGGGCGAGGAAACGCCGGCCGGGCCGTTTGCCGCCCTTCCTCGCCACCGCAGGGGGAGAGGTGGCTTGCGAAGCAAGCCGGAGAGGGGTGGCGTTCACTCTTCGTCAATCCGAGTTCGTGGACCTGAGTGCTTGTGTCCGCTGGTGGCTGACTCTCAAAAAAGCCGGCGCGGCGCTTGCGGTGCCGGCTTTCCGGGGGATCAGGCCAGGCCGAGATCCTTGAGGATCGCCTCGACGCGCGCCGTATCCTCGGTAATGAACTTGGCGAAATCGTCGCCGCTGAGAAGGATCGGCGTCCAGTTGCGCTTCTTGGCCTGCTCCTGCCAGGAGGCGCTGGCCGACATCGTCTCAACCAGCTTGATCATGGCGGCCTTGTCCTCGGCGGAAACCTCGGGCGGCGCGAACACGCCCCGCCAGTTGAACAGTTCCACATCGATGCCCTGTTCCTTCAGGGTCGGCGCATCGATGCCGTCCTGTCGCTTGTCGGCGGAGATCGCAAGGATGCGCAGCGCGCCCGCCGCGACCTGTTCGGAGAACTCGCCATAGCCGGATATGCCGGCCGCAACCTGGTTGCCGAGCAACGCGGCAAGCGCTTCTCCGCCGCCCGCGAAAGGCACGTAGGAGATCGTCGTCGGGTCGACGCCGGCCCCCTTGGCGATCAGGCCGAACAGGATGTGGTCCGTGCCGCCGGCCGAACCGCCCGCTACCGGCACCGTGCCGGCGTCCGCCTTCAGCGCCGCGACGAAATCCTGAGCGGTCTGGAACGGCGAGGCGGCCGGCACCACCAGCGCCTCGAACTCGCCGGTGAGCCGGGCGATCGGCGTCGTCTGGGCGAGCGTGACGGGCGACTTGTTGGCTATGGTCGCGCCGACCATGACCATGCCGGCCACCATCAGCGCGTTTCCCTTGCCTTTCCACTGGTTGACGAATTGCGGCAGGCCGACCGTGCCGCCGGCGCCACCGACATTGGTGATCTGCGAGCCCGAGATAAGGCTCTCCTTGCGCAGCACTTCGTCCATGGTGCGCGCCGTCTGGTCCCAGCCGCCGCCGGGTGCCGCCGGAACGAAGATGTTCAGTTGCGGCGCTTGCGCGAAGGCTGGCCCGGTCCGCAGGCCGGCGAGGCCGGCGGCCCCGACCGCGGCACCGGTCATTAGAAAGCTGCGTCTGCTCAGCATTTGATCTCCTCCAGGAAAGGGCACTTCCTCCAGTGCCTCACAAGAACTCTGCCACAGAAAGGACAGGCTCGCACCCACTAAAGCGTGCGATGAAGTTCTGTCAAGCGCAACTTCGTTCTGCTGGACAGAACTCCTGCGAGATGACATTGTTGTTCGGGGGCACCCGGAAAATCAGGCGGATTGCCGATGGCGGAGCGAAGGGACAAGAACGCAGGTGCTTCCGCCCGGCAGGCGGGCGTGGCTGCGCTCGACAGGGCGATCGCCGTGCTGAACGCCTTCACGCCGGACGACCGTTCGCTCGGCCTGTCGGACATCGCGGCGCGCACCGGCCTCTACAAAAGCACGATTCTCAGGCTCGTTGGCTCGCTGCTGCGTGCGCAACTCATGGAAAGGCTGCCTGACGGCCGGTATCGCATCGGTCCGGCAGCCTTCCGGCTGGGTGCTCTTTATCAGCGTTCGCTTGCCGCGGCCGACATTCTCCTGCCGATCATGCGCGACCTGTCGGAACGCACGCTGGAGAGCGTTGCCTTCTATGTTCGCTCGGGCAACGTGCGAACCTGCCTTTACCGGATCGAGGCGAAACACGCGATCCGCTACACGGTTCAGGAGGGCGACGTGCTGCCGCTCTACAAGGGGTCCGGGGGGCGCGTCCTTGCCGCCTTCTCGGGTGCCCAGGGCGAAGTCTGCGACGCGATCCGGCGCGACTATCATTACCTGTCACTGGGGGAGCGCGACCCGGAGACGGCCGGCATCTCCGCTCCGGTCTTCGCGTCGGCCGGCGCGCTGGTCGGCGCGCTCACGCTCGCCGGCCCGCGCTCGCGCGTCGATGCCGCGTTTCTGCACAGCATGACCGCCCCGCTGCTTCAGGCGGCGGCGCGCGCGACCCGCGCCTTCGGCGAGGACGCCAGCGCGCTGGAGGCGGCCGCCATGCGATTCGCGCGTTGACGGCCAGGTCGGCTTTCGGGCGGCCTGCTGCTATGAGGAAGGCGGCAACCTTTCGCCGAGCCGGGGAACGGTAGCGATGGCCATCACCATCTACGGCATAAAAACCTGCGACACGATGAAAAAGGCACGGGCCTGGCTGGATGGCCGCGGCCATTCGTATCGCTTCCACGACTACCGGGCCGAGGGCCTGGAGGAAGCCACGCTAAGCCGCTGGATCGGCCAGGTCGGCTGGGAAAAGCTGCTCAACAGGTCGAGCACCACTTTCCGTGAACTGAGGGACGCCGACAAGGCGGACCTCGACGCCGGCAAGGCGGCCGCGCTCATGCTGCGCCAGCCGACGCTGATCAAGCGGCCGGTTCTCGACATTGACGGCGGATTGACCGTCGGCTTCAGGCCGGACCTGTATGAGCGGACACTCGCCGGCTGAATGGCGCGGGCCGAGGCCGGTTGAACGGCTCGAATGTGGATAGCCCAGAGTAAGAGTTCCCCTCACCCGGCCGCCGCTAAGCAGGTTCCGGAAAAGTGTCCCACGGTCTTCCGACGGAAACCTGCGACAAAACAAGAGGCCAAGCAGGCGAAGCGTGGGCGACATGGTACACGACACAAGGATCACGTCCTTGTTTCGAGGCCGCTTTTGCTCCTCTCCCTTACCCTCTCCCCTTGTGGGAGAAGGTGCCTGAACGGAGTGAAGGCGGATGAGGGGTGTTGGACGGGCGCGCTTCGCCCTGGAGCGTTGCGCCTCGCCCGGTGGTACCCCTCATCCGACCTCGCTGCGCTCGGCTACGCCGGATGAGGGGCAAAATCAGGCTGCTGTCGTGTACTGTGCGTGGGCGAAGCCACGCAAGTCTGGTTAGAGAAGCCGTCCGAACGCGGTCCGGGTAGGTCTCGCCCTATCCGCAAGGGGACGCGCCGACCTTTTCAGGTGGGTTCCGCCCAATGCCTGAAGCTGGCGGATTCTATCCGGGCAGGTGTTGCGAGGAAGGACTTGCGAACAGGATTATGCCTCCCACGACAGCGGCAAGAACGGATGCGACTCCGGCCTTCCGCCAAATTCGGGAGGAGTTCATGGCCGGTCACGCGCATCTCTTCATTCCAGGCCCGACCAACATCCCCGAAGCCGTCCGGCAGGCCATGAACATTCCCATGGAAGACATGCGGGCGGCGAGCTTCCCGAGCCTGACACTGGGTCTTTTCGAAGACGTCAAGAAGGTCTTCAAGAACGAGACCGGCCGGGTCTTCATCTACCCTTCCTCGGGCACCGGCGCCTGGGAATCGGCGATGACCAACGTGCTCAGCCCTGGCGACCGGGTACTGATGTCGCGCTTCGGCCAGTTCTCGCATCTGTGGGCCGAAATGGCGGGGCGGTTCGGCTTCGACGTCGATGTGACGGATGTCGAATGGGGCGCCGGCGTTCCGGTTGAAATCTACGCGGAGAAGCTTGCCGCCGACAAGGAGCATCGGATCAAGGCGGTATTCTGCACCCATAACGAAACGGCGACCGGCGTCACCAGCGATGTCGCGGCGGTGCGCCGGGCGCTTGACGCAGCGCAACACCCTGCCCTGCTTTTCGTCGACGGCGTCTCCTCGATAGGCTCCATCGACTTCCGGCAGGAGGAGTGGGGCGTCGATTGCGCGGTCGCCGGGTCGCAGAAAGGCTTCATGCTGCCCGCCGGCCTCGGTTTCCTCTCCGTCAGCCAGCGCGCGCTGGCCGCCGCCAAGACCTCAAGGCACTACCGCTGCTACTTCTCCTTCGACGACATGATCCGCAACAATGATTTGGGCTATTTCCCGTACACGCCCGCCACGCAGCTTCTGCGCGGCTTGCGCGTTTCGCTCGATCTGATCGAGCAGGAAGGCCTGGAAAACGTCTTTTCGCGGCACCACCGCCTTGCCGAGGGCGTGCGCAAGGCGGTCGACGCCTGGGGCCTGCGGCTCTGCGCCAAGGAACGCAAGTGGCAATCCGACACGGTCAGCGCCATCCTCGTGCCGGAAGGCATAGACAGCGGCGAGGTGGTCAGGCGCGCCTACCACAAATACCACACATCGCTCGGCATCGGCCTCAACAAGGTTGCCGGAAAGCTCTTCCGCATCGGCCATCTCGGCTGGCTGAACGAGGTGATGGTGTGCGGCGCGCTGTCGGCGGCCGAGATGGCGCTGCGCGACTGCGGCGTGAAGGTGGCGCCCGGCTCCGGCGTCGGCGCCGCGATCGAGCATTTCCGCCTGTCGGAATGGCCGGCGATCGCCAGGGCGGCCTGACCGGGCAAGCGGGAGGACAAGCCGATGAGCCACACGATCCACCACCTGCGCAAGCCGCGCCTTCAGCGCAGCGAACTGGCGGTTCCGGGCTCCAACCCGGACATGATCGCCAAGGCGGCGTCGAGCGCCGCCGACTTCATCTTCCTCGACATCGAGGACGCGGTGGCGCCGCCCGACAAGGAAAAGGCGCGCAGGAACATCATCGAAGCGTTGAACGGCATCGACTGGCGGGCCAGGGGCAAGGCCGTGTCGGTACGCATCAACGGACTCGACACGCACTATATGTACCGCGACGTCATCGACGTCATGGAGCACGCCGGCGACCGCCTCGAGACCATCCTGGTGCCCAAGGTGGGCGTGCCCGCCGACCTCTACATGGTCGAGGCGCTGGTGAGCCAGATCGAGGCGGCCAAGGGCTACCAGACGCGTGTCGGTCTCGAAGCCCTGATCGAAACCGCGCTGGGCATGGCCAATGTAGAAGCGATCGCGGCTTTCGGCGGACGGCTGGAGGCGCTGCATTTCGGCGTCGCCGACTATGCGGCGAGCTGCAAGGCGCGCACCGTCAGCATTGGCGGGCTCAATCCCGACTATCCCGGAGATCAGTGGCACTTCGCGCTGTCGCGCATGACGGTCGCCTGCCGCGCCTACGGCCTGCGTGCGATCGACGGTCCGTTCGGCGATTTCTCAGATCCGGACGGCTACATGGCCGCCGCCAGGCGCGCCGCCGCCCTCGGCATCGAGGGCAAGTGGGCCATCCACCCCTCGCAGATCGAGCTTGCCAATGCGGTATTCTCGCCGCCGGAAAAGGAAGTGACGCGCGCCCGCCGGATCATCGCAGTGCTGAAGGAAGCTGAAGAACAAGGAAAGGGCGCGGCCGCACTCGACGGGAAAATGATCGACGCGGCTTCGGAGCGGATGGCGCGCAACGTGCTGGTCATGCACGAAGCGATCGAAAGCTCGGCGCAATCAGGCACCGCCGCGCACGGCTGATTGCCGCATCGGCCGAATATCGGAAGCGATTTTCGGAACGCACGATGCGGAAATTCAAGATGTCGGAGTGTCCCTTGCGCGTCCAAATGGACGCAGGGCGCTCGAGGGGAGGTTTTCCAATGGATATTCACGAATACCAGGCCAAGGAACTGCTTTCGCGCTATTCCGTCCATATTCCGCGCGGCGGTCTGGCCTACAGCCCGGAACAGGCGGCCTATCGGACGCGCGAAATCGGCGGCGACAATTGGGTCGTCAAGGCGCAGGTCCATACGGGCGCGCGTGGCAAGGCCGGCGGCATCAAGCATCTGCGCGTCGGACAAGGAAGTGACCGACGCCGCTGAATCCATGCTGGGCCGCAAGCTGGTGACGCACCAGACAGGCCCGCGCGGCAAGCTCGTTTCGCGCCTCTATGTCGAGGAGACCGTCGATATCCGCCAGGAACTCTATATCGGCTTCGTGCTCGACCGGAAGGCCGAACGCGTGATGATCGTGGCGTCAGCCTCGGGCGGCATGGAGATCGAGGAGATCGCCGAACGCCATCCCGACTCGATCATCCGGGCCACCGTCGATCCGGGCGTCGGCATGCAGCAGTTCCAGGCGCGCGAGATCGCCTTCGGGCTTGGGCTGGAAAACAGCCTGATCGGCAAGGCGACGGACACGATTCTCGGCTGCTATCGGGTGTTCCGCGACTATGACGCCTCCATGCTGGAGATCAATCCGCTGGTAGTGACGCGCGACGGCAATCTCGTCGCGCTCGACGCCAAGATGTCGTTCGACGAGAATGCCCTGTTTCGCCGCCCCGAAATCTCGGAACTGCGCGACAAGTCGCAGGAGGATCCGCGCGAGACCTTTGCCAGCGACCGCGGCCTTGCCTATGTCGGCCTCGACGGCAATATCGGCTGCATCATCAACGGCGCCGGCCTCGCCATGGCGACGATGGACATGATCAAGATCGCCGGCGGCGAACCGGCGAACTTTCTCGACATAGGCGGCGGCGCTTCGCCGGAGCGGGTTGCCAAGGCGTTCCGCGCGGTGCTCGCCGACAAAAATGTCGAAACCATCCTCGTCAACATTTTCGCCGGCATCAACCGCTGCGACTGGGTGGCGGAGGGCGTGCTCAAGGCGATCAGCGAATTGGGCGTGAAGGTGCCTCTGGTGGTGCGGCTGGCGGGAACCAATGTTGAGGAAGGCCGGCGGATCCTGGCCGAATCCGGCGCCTCCATCATCGTGGCCGACACACTCGCCGAAGCGGCCGACAAGGCGGTCGCGGCGATGCGCGCGGCCACCATGAAGAAAGCAAGCTGAGGGAGGAAGACATGGCAGTTCTGCTCAACCGAAAGACGCGGGTGATCGTCCAGGGTCTCACCGGCAAGATCGGCTCCTTCCATGCCGAGGATATGAAACGCTACGGCACCAATGTGGTCGGCGGCGTAACACCCGGCAAGGGCGGGCAGATGCACCAGGGTATTCCCGTATTCAACACGGTGAAGGGCGCCGTTCGCGAGACCAGGGCGGATGCCAGCGTCGTATTCGTGCCGCCGCCCTTCGCCGCGGATTCGATCATGGAAGCGGCGGATGCGGGGATAAAGCTCTGCGTGTGCATCACCGACGGCATTCCCTCGCAGGACATGATGCGCGTCAAGCGCTACATGCGGCGCTACCGCCGCGAGGAGCGCATGCGGCTGATCGGCCCGAATTGCGCGGGCGTCATCACGCCGGGGCAAGCGCTGATGGGCATCATGCCCGGCAGCATCTACCTGCCCGGCCGCGTCGGCATTGTCGGGCGCTCCGGCACGCTGGGCTACGAGGCCGCCTCGCAGATGAAGGCGCTCGGCATCGGCGTCTCCACCAGCGTCGGCATCGGCGGCGACCCGATCAACGGCTCGTCGTTCCGCGATATCCTCGAACTGTTCGAGCAGGATAGCGACACCGACGCCGTCGTGATGATCGGCGAGATCGGCGGGCCGCAGGAGGCGGAAGCCGCCGAATGGGCCAGGCAGAGCATGAAGAAGCCGCTGATCGCCTATGTCGCCGGGCTTTCGGCGCCGAAGGGCAAGCGCATGGGCCATGCCGGCGCCATCATCTCGGCTTTCGGCGAGTCGGCGCAGGAGAAGGTCGAGATCCTGCGCGACGCCGGCGTCACCATCGTTGCGACCCCGGCCTCCTTCGGAACGACCGTTGCCGGCGTGCTTGCCGAATGCAAGAGAGCCGCATAATCGTTGAGCGCCGGCGGGACACGCCGGCTTTTTCTTTGATCGGCAGGATAAATCGATGAAGCCGCGCGTGATCGTGACAAGGCGATGGCCCGCGGCCGTCGAAAAACTTCTGGCGGAGCGCTTCGACGCGACGCTCAATACCGATGATGTCGCGCTGACGCCGGACGGGATGAAGGCGGCCCTGGCCGGCTACGATGCGGTATTGCCGACCGTCAGCGACAAGCTGCCCGCTTCGGTATTTCCGGAAGCGAAGGGGCGCGCGAAACTGATCGCGAATTTCGGCGTCGGCTTCAGCCATATCGACATCGATGCCGCCAGGGAACGCGGCATCGTCGTGACGAATACGCCCGGCGTACTCACCGACTGCACCGCCGATCTCGCGATCAGCCTGATGCTGTCGGTTGCCCGGCGTGCCGGGGAAGGCGAACGGCAGCTTCGCGCCGGTGAGTGGAAGGGCTGGTGCCCGACGCACATGACCGGCACGAAGGTTTCCGGAAAGACGCTTGGCATTATCGGCATGGGCCGCATCGGCAAGGCGGTGGCCAAGCGGGCGCATTACGGCTTCGACATGAAGATTATCTTCTTCAACCGCTCGCGCGTCGAAGACGCCGAAGTGAAGGCGATGGGCGCGGTCCAGTTCGCTTCAGTGGAGGACGTGCTTGAACGTTCCGACTTCGTGTCGCTGCATTGTCCGGGCGGCGCCGAGAACCGGCACCTGATCGACGCGCGGCGCATTTCCGTCATGAAGGCCGGCGCCTTCCTGATCAACACAGCGCGCGGCGATGTCGTGGACCAGGAGGCGCTGACCTCGGCCCTCGCCAGCCGCGCCATAGCCGGAGCCGGACTTGACGTCTTCGCCGACGAACCCTTCGTGCCGGAACCTCTCAGGCAATTGGAAAACGTCGTGCTGCTGCCTCACCTCGGCAGCGCCACGGAGGAGACCAGGGTGGCGATGGGCATGAAGGCGCTCGCCAACCTGGCCGCCTTTTTCGAAGACCGCCCGCCGCCGGACCGGGTCGCCTGAGGTCGCTGCAGCAGCGCCGCTTGCCAGATGGCAGCTGGCCGAAAAATTGCTCCAAAATGAAAAGCCGCTTGTTGGTTTTCGCCTGCACGTGCCTGAATTCACCACAATGTTCGAGTGGACTTGAACGGTAATGTGGGGGATGCAAGCGCAATGATCAGAAAAGTCCAAAGAAGGAGAACAAGCGACGACAGCCGCCCGCAGGCAATCGGGGCCGCTGTTGCGACGACGTTTTCCACCGCGCCGCTGTTGCGGCCGGCTCCGCTGCGGCAGGATCCGCATGCCACGCACGAAAAACGTGAAAAAGTGCTCGAGGTGGCGATCGGCCACGAAGTTCGCGCGTTCCGCAAGAAGCTCGGCATAACGGTCGCCGACCTTGCCGCCGCGACCGATATTTCGCTCGGAATGCTGTCCAAGATCGAGAACGGAATAACCTCACCGTCGCTGACGACGCTGCAGGCGCTGTCGCGTGCGCTTGGCGTGCCGCTCACGGCCTTCTTCCGGCGCTTCGAGGAAGAACGCAACGCTGTCTTCGTGAAGGCGGGTGAAGGCCTGGATGTCGAGCGGCGCGGCTCGCGCGCGGGCCATGAGTACAATCTGCTCGGCTATGTAAGCTCCATCACCGCCGGTGTCGTCGTCGAGCCCTATCTCATCACGGTGAACGAGAGGGCAGACAGCTTTCCGACGTTCCAGCATGACGGCATGGAATTTCTATATTTGCTGGAGGGCGAGGTGGTGTATCGCCACGGTTCCAATATCTACCACATGCAGCCGGGAGACAGCCTGTTCTTCGACGCCGATGCGCCGCATGGGCCGGTTGAATTCCCCAGGCTGCCGACCAGTTACCTATCGGTCATTTCCTACCGGCAAGGCAGCGGAAAGGAATAGTCCGGACCGGGGTTTGCGATCGTCACTCGCGCGCTTTGCGCCGGCCGCCGTATTTACCGAGGGCTCTGATGCGTGCCGCGGTTCTTTTCGGCGGCGAAGAGAGCGACGGCCATGGCGCGGTTTCGCACTTCGAGTTTGTCATACAAGTTCTTGAGATGGTACTTGACCGTATTCTCGGAAATGCCGGTGCGCGCGGCAATCTGCATATTCGTCCATCCGTCGGCGAGCACCGCGAGCAGTTCTCGTTCGCGCGGGGTGAGTTTCGACAGCGGCGTCTCGTTGATCTTGGAGACGTCGACATAAGGAATGCAGATCCGGCCATGTGCCACGGCGATCATCGTATCGAAAATGATGCAGGCGTCGTCGAACTGGTAGCAGAATCCCTGGACGCCGAGGCGCACGCACTGCTTGAGGATGGCGGTATCGTGATCGTTGGAAAAGATGACGATGCGCGCGACAAGGCCGCGCCGCTGCATTTCGGTAAGCACGACGCCGCCGTCCATGTCGGAGAGCTTCCATCCGATAATCGCGAGGTCGAAAGCCGGCGTTCCGGCGGCAATTGCACCAAGAAGTGCCTCGCCACTCTGAACGCTGCCAACCAGGTCGAACCGGCTGTCGTGGCGAATCATGTCGCCCAGCGCACTAACCACCAGCGGGTTGCGCTCCGCGATCAATACCCCGAACTTGCTCTCTCCCGTCATGGGCCTGACGCTGGTTTCCGAGCCGGATACTCAACGTTCCATACCGCGTTGATTTCTTTTCCGACCGTTCCTCCGCGACCTCAAGATCGCTCCGCAGCGACTAAGCAGACTTGCGTGGCTTCGCCCACGCTTCGCCTGCTTAGCCTCTTGTTTTGTCGCAGGGTTCTGTCGGAAAACCGTGACACACTTTTCCGGAACCTGCTTAGCACGAATCGTCGGTCGGGAACCGTCGCCGCGGCCGGCACCCCGGCCTCGCGGACTTCAGTTCGGCAGTTGCATCGCGGTCATTGCGGGCGCCGATTCGCGAGTCATACTTTGGTCTAGCGCTTCACCTTCTTGTAGAGAGGTGGAGTTTTGTGTTTCATGCACGCAAATGCCTGAGGTCAGGGCATTTTTAGCTTGCCTCATGCGCACCGGACCTCTGTCCCGGCCAGTCGCGCCGGTGAATTCTCTTAGGGAAAGATTTTTGCACAGGAGTTGACTTTTCGTCCGGCCCTGCTACATGCACCGAAACTTCCATGACCTGAACGGTTCAACCAGGGAGGTTGGCGCGCGTCGCGGGATTGCACGGCAGAGTAGTAGCTGCTCCGCAAGGCAAGGAAAAGGGTGTTCAAGGCAATATGGCAGGGCGACGGAAGGTCGCGATCTGCCCCGAAATGTTGCAAAGATTTTCAAGAAACACGCTGTCTTTAGTTGAAGCCGCGCAATCGAGAGACTGCTATAGGAAGCTACATGAAGAGTTTCGGGGCGATCCGAGCCTTGTGCCCCTTCACGGTTCAGACGCTCTGATTGGGCCTGGCATCGTCACTGGCGATGTCAGGCCTCTTTTTTTTGGCCTTGCCGGCTAAGCATCGCGCCAAAAGTCTTTTTCGGCGGAAACGATGCGGAAACAGGCCAAAGCAACGCGGTAAAAATGGCTGGTTGCGTCCAATGCCCTTATGCGAGGCCGGCTATCCGCAGCCCTTCAATGTAGAGGGCCCTGTCCCGCAAGTTGACGATCGGATGGAACTTCTCCACCCACTCGACCGAAAGGGACGGATGCAGGCGCCTGGCCTGTTCCAATGCATGGCTGGCAGTCGCGCGATCGCCGGCCATTCCAGCGGACGCCGCCAGCGTTCGCCATGCGGTTCCGAAATGCGGCCGCAGTTCCACCGCCCGGCGCTCGTATTGCGCCGCCTCGGCAAATCGCCCGGCCACGAAGTGGCAGAGCCCGGTCGTCGAGAAATATCCCGCCTGGGTGAAGTCGCGAGGGCTGAGCCTCTCCGCGATGGCAAGGTGATGAAGACCATCTTCCGGCATACCGCCATAGCCATAGGCGCAGCCCAGGATCATATGGGCGAAGGCAAGGCTCGGGTTGAGAGTGATCGCTTCGGTCAGTTCCGTGACCGCGGAATCGAAGGAACGCGAAACCATATGCACATAGCCCGCCACGAAATGCGTCCAGGGATCTTCCGGATCACGCTGGATCGCACGCGAAGCCATGGCGCGGGCGGTTGCCAGCGCATCGGCGGCATCGGCCCATCCGAGGTGCACGCGGGCGGCATACGTCCATGCAAGCAGACTGTTGGCGCGAGGATAGTCCGGATCGATTTCCGCGGCCTGCCTCAACAACGATTGGGCGATCTCGATCTCTCGCGCCGAGCCCCACGTCCAGACATAAGGCATCGCCTTCATCACAAAGCCCCAGGCGTCCAGGCTCTCCGGTGAGCGGCTTTGGAACCGCTGATGCTCGGCCGCGTAAAGCTTCGGTTCGATCGCCGCGATGACGCTCTCGGTTATCTGGTCCTGCAGCGCAAAAAAATCGGCAAGCTCGACCTCGTAGCGTTCGGCCCAAACTTGCACGCCGGTGGAGGAGTCGCTCAGCTCCGCGCTGATCCGCAGGCGCTGTCCCGAGCGCCGCACGCTGCCGTCCAGCACGTAGCGGACGCCGAGTTCACGCCCGACCTGCTTAACGTCGACGGCCCTGTCCCTGTAAGTAAACGACGAGTTGCGCGCCGTCACGAAGAGCCAGCGAAGGCGTGCCAGCCGGGTGATGATGTCCTCCGCCAGCCCGTCGGCAAAATAGAGTTGCTCGACGTCGCCGCTCAGATTGGCGAATGGCAGCACGGCGATGGACGGGCCGGGATCCGCGGGCTCGCCGGGATGCCCCGCGACGTCGAGGTAGTCGATCTCACCGGTGAAGCGGTAGCCGACGCGCGGCACGGTCGCGATCCAGTCCTTGCCGTCCGGCGCGGGGCCAAGAAGCTTGCGGAGCGCCGCGATCTGCACCGAAAGATTGCCTTCCTCGACCACGGTCCCCGGCCATGCCGCCTCGATCAGATCGGATTTGGTGAGCACTTCGCCAGGCCGCTTCGCAAGAGCCTTGAGAAGAAGCAATCCCCGATAGCCCACGGGAACGGGAATCTTCCGCCGAAGCAGCGTTCCCGCCTCGGCATTGAGGACGAATGGACCGAAGGCGAGGCAATGGCCCTGCATGCAGGGAATTTATAGTGCTTTGGAAGTTTTCGGGACTCCTAAATTGTTGTTGAGTACAAAGCACGGCGCTTCCTTCATACTTGCCAGCCGACAAGAGGAGGAGACGATGAACATACAAGCCCCGGTTCCCACCGATCTCGACCGTTCCAAGCGCGATGCCTTCGATCCCTTATTCCGGCGGTTCAAGATTCCGGCCTTTGCCAGCCCTGCCGAGGAGCGGCAACATCGCAAGGAGCGCCTGGCCGGCGGCTTCCGGATCTTTGCCTCCCTTGGGTTCAGCGAAGGCGTGGCGGGCCACATCACGGCGCGCGATCCGGAGTTCACCGATACGTTCTGGGTCAATCCCTTCGGCATGAACTTTGCGCATATCAGGGCCAGCGACCTTATCCGGGTCGACAGCGAAGGCAACGTCGTCGAAGGTGACAGTCCCGTCAATGTCACCGCATTCGCCATTCACGGGGCGATCCACGCGGCTCGTCCGGAGGTCGTTGCAGCCGCGCACACCCACTCGATCTATGGCAAGGCCTGGTCGGCCGTCGGCCGCCTGCTCGATCCGATCACGCAGGACGCCTGCGCCTTCTTCGAGGACCACGTGTTTTTCGACGACACGCGCGTTCTGGTTACCGAAATGAGCGAAAGCGCCGGACTGGCGCAATGCCTCGGACCGCACAAGGCCGCGATTTTGCGCAACCACGGGCTGCTGACCGTCGGCCAGACCGTCGAGGAAGCGGTGTGGTGGTTCGTCGCCATGGAGCGCTGCTGCCAGGCGCAGTTTCTTGCCGAATCGGTCGGCAAGCCTTTGCAGATAGACCCTTCCAACGCCCGCGCGACGCGGGCCGTGAACGGCGCTCCCTTCACCGGCTGGTTTCAGTGCCAGCCGCTGTGGGCGCAGGTCGTGAGGACACAGCCGGACCTGCTTCAATAGGCAGCAACGCCGCCACGAGGCTTTGCGGCCTCGTTGCGCCCGCCCGGCGCAGGCGCGCCGTGACCGGGCGTTGTTCAACGCGGGAACCTGACACGCCAGGTCTTGCCCAGGTCTGGGCAAGACCTGGCTTCAGCGTTGCGTGGCTCACCTTGGCGCGATAGAGTAACGACCTGAGTGCAGGGTTGCAGCGCACTCACGGATTCTTCCTTCACGGGACGAAATCTTCATTTCTAAGCAGACTTGCGTGGCTTCGCCCACGCTTCGCCTGCTTAGCCTCTTGTTTTGTCGCAGGTCTCTGTCGGAAAACCGTGAGACACTTTTCCGGAACCTGCCTAGCACTACTGATCTCGCACCGGGCGGGGTCACACCAGCAGACGAGCGGGGCCCGCTTAGACTTTCAGCTTGCCCTCGAAGGTTGCGGCGATGAGGCGGGACCGCCTCCATGGCGCCCAGCCCATCCCATTCATGTTGTTAAATCCAGGGAGAATGCCAAATGATGAATCGACGCGTTGCCACGGCCAGCATGTTGAGCCTGCTCACGGTGCCTTATCTCGGCAGTTCCGCCAGGGCCGAGTGGGGAGAGCTCAATCTGGGCGAAGGCGTGGAGGATTTCTGGCTCGCGACCGACGCCTACATCTATGGCTACCCGCTGGTGACGATGGAGATGACGCGGCGCGTCATCACCAATGTGGCGCGGCCGGAAGGCACCAAGGCCCCGATGGGCCAGATCATCAAGCTGCGCGAATATCCCGATGCCACGTTCCGGGACGTGACGGCGCCCAACGCCGATACGCTTTACACGACCGCGTTCCTCGACGTCGGCAAGGAACCGTGGGTACTGAGCCTGCCCGACATGAAGGATCGCTATGCACTGTTCCCGATGCTCGACGGCTGGACCACGGTCTTCGAGGTCCCCGGCAAGCGCACCACCGGCACCGCTGCCCAGACTTACGCGATCACCGGCCCCGGCTGGAAGGGCACGCTGCCGGAAGGCGTGCACGAGTACAAATCGCCGACCAGCCTCGTCTGGCTGCTCGGCCGCATCTACTGCACGGGCACGCCCGAGGACTACGCCGCGGTCCACGCCCTGCAGGACGAATGCAAGCTCGTGCCGCTCAGCGCTTATGGAAAGGAGTACACGCCGCCGGAGGGCAAGGTCGATCCGTCCATCGACATGAAGACGGCGGTGCGCGACCAGGTGAACCGGATGGATGCGGTCGAATATTTCACCCTGCTCGCGCAACTGATGAAGACCAATCCGCCGGCGGCGGCCGACGCCCCGGCGGTCGGAACGCTTCGCCAGGATCGGCACTGGTGCCGGGCAAGGACTTCGACGCGAGCAAACTCGATGCGGATTTCGTCAAGCGCGTTCCCGAAGTCGGCTTCGACCGGATCATGGCGCAGTTCAAGCTCAACGATGAAGTCAAGGATATCAACGGCTGGGGCTTCACCACCAAGACCGGCATCTATGGCACCGACTATCCGATGCGCGCGCTGGTGACGGCCATCGGCCTCGGCGCCAACCGCCCGCAGGACGCGGTCTATCCGACCTCGCTGAAGGACGCCCGCAGGGACGCCTATGACGGCGCGAACAAATATGTGATGCGCTTCCCGAAGGGCGAATTGCCGCCGGTGCAGGGCTTCTGGTCGCTGACCATGTACAATGAAAAGTACTTCTTCGTGGAGAATCCGATCAACCGCTACTCGATCAGCGCCCGGCAGGACCTCAAGGCGAACGCCGACGGCTCGACGGACCTTTACATTCAAAAGGACTCGCCGGGACCCGACAAGGAGTCCAACTGGCTGCCGGCCCCGGAAGGCAAGTTCGTTCTGATGCTGCGGCTGTACTGGCCGAACGAGCACAATCCTTCGATCCTCAACGGTTCGTGGAAGATTCCGGCGGTGACAAAGCAATAAGTTTGATCGCTCCCGCAAACCCGTGGCGCTTCCGCCACGGGCGTGGCGGGCCTGAAAAGTCCATTGCCTGTAAACCAGTTTCGGAGTTCCTGCTTCAATGCGGAAGGTTGCCAACTCACGACCTTGTCCGGCGTGACACGGCCGCCGAAGCCATTGCTTGGGGGAGCGGGCTCGCTGGAGGTCCCGCCGTTTTGGCGACCGGCTGCTTGCAGGTCCGGCGGGTCGCGTTTATGCCGAGACAGGTTTCCAAGAGGCAAGGCCGATGAAAGTCGTTTCCGCATCCAAGGCGCATGGCGGTATCCAGGGCGTTTATTCGCACGCTTCCGAGACATGCGGCTGCGACATGACCTTTGCCGTTTTCGCGCCGCCGCAGGCCAAGGACGGGCGGGTCCCGGTGCTCTGGTATCTTTCCGGCCTCACCTGCACCCACGCCAACGTCGTCGACAAGGGCGAATACCGCCGCCTGGCGGCCGAACTCGGCCTGATGATCGTTTGTCCGGACACCAGCCCGCGCGGCGAAACCGTGCCGGACGAGAAGGACAATTGGCAGTTCGGTTCGGGCGCCGGCTTCTATCTCGACGCCACCCAGGAGCCGTTCGCCAGAAACTACCGTATGTATTCCTACCTGACCGTGGAACTGCCGGCACGCATCGCGGAGCAGTTTCCCGCCGATATGTCACGCCAGTCGATCTTCGGCCATTCGATGGGCGGGCATGGCGCGCTGACGATCGCGCTGAAGAATGCGGAGCGTTTCAGAAGCTGCTCGGCTTTCGCGCCGATCGTTCAGCCGATGACGGCGGGCTGGTCCCGGCCGGCCCTCGGAAAATATCTCGGCGCGGACGAAGAAAGCTGGCGCGCCTATGATGCCACCGCGCTGATCGGGGACGGCCACCGCTTCGATGCGTTCCTGGTGGACCAGGGCACGGCCGACGGCTTCCTGAATGACGGGTTGCGCCCATGGCTCCTGGAAGAGGCCTGCCGGAAGGCAGGGATTCCGCTGTCGTTGCGCATGCAGGACGGCTACGACCATTCGTACAACTTCATTTCGACCTTCATGGACGATCACTTGAAGTGGCACGCCGCCCACCTTGCCTGGTGACGCCGCGCGGCGGCGTTCGCTCCGGCTGAGACCCACCGCTCTAAAGGCGCGGTTGCTCCGGCCGGTGCGGCGCGCTATCGCCTTCATGCAAATGAACCCGGCGATTGTCCGATGCGAAAACGACATCGCCAGCCCGCGGGCCCGCGCGTGACCGAAGCCAGACCCGACTTATTTGGCGAAGCCGACTATGTCATCGTCGGCGCCGGCTCCGCCGGCTGCGTTCTCGCAAACCGGCTGTCCGCCGATCCGCGAAACAAGGTCCTGCTGCTCGAAGCCGGCGGCAGCGACCGCTATCACTGGGTCGATATCCCCATCGGCTATCTCTACTGCATGGGCAATCCGCGCACCGACTGGCTCATGAAGACCGAGCCGGAGGCCGGGCTCAATGGGCGCAGCCTGAACTATCCGCGCGGCAAGCTGCTTGGCGGCTGCTCGTCCATAAACGGCATGATCTACATGCGCGGTCAGGCCGCCGACTATGACGGCTGGCGGCAGGCCGGCAATGTTGGCTGGGGCTGGGACGACGTGCTGCCCTATTTCCGCAAGTCCGAGGACTATCACGGCGGGAACAGCGCCATGCACGGCGCCGGCGGCGAATGGCGTGTCGAGCGGCAACGCCTGTCCTGGCCGATCCTCGATGCGTTCCGCGACGCGGCCGCCGAACTGGGCATTCCCCGCAGCGACGATTTCAACACCGGCACCAATGAAGGCTCGGGCTATTTCGAGGTCAATCAAAGGAAGGGCGTGCGCTGGAACACGTCCAAGGCGTTCCTGCGCGGCATTGCCGGTCGCCCCAACCTGTCGGTGGTCACGCTCGCCGAAACGGAAAGCCTGAACTTCGAGGGCCGCCGCGTCACCGGCCTTGTCTTTCGCAAGGGCGGCCGCCTGCATCAGGTCCGCGCAGGCCAGATCATTCTGGCCGCGGGGGCCATCAACTCGCCGAAGATTCTCGAACTTTCCGGCATCGGAAACCCTGACCTGCTTTCGCGCCTCGGCATCGCGGTTCGCCACCCATTGATCGGCGTCGGCGAAAACCTGCAGGATCACCTGCAGATCCGCACGGTCTTCAAGGTCGCCAACGCGGTCACGCTCAACCAGCGCTATCACAATCTGCTCAGCCGGGCGGCCATGGGGGTCGAATATGCGTTGCGGCGCAGCGGACCGCTGTCGATGGCGCCCAGCCAGCTCGGCATCTTCACCAAAAGCGATCCGCGTCTCGAAACGCCGGACCTCGAATATCATGTGCAGCCGCTGAGCACCGACCGGCTCGGCGAGCCGCTGCATCGCTTTCCGGCGGTGACGGTTTCGGTATGCAACCTGCGCCCGGAAAGCCGGGGCACGGTCCATATGGGTACCGCCGACCCTGGCGCACCGGCCAGGATCCGGCCCAACTACCTTTCGACCGAAGGCGATCGGCATGTGGCGGTTGCGTCGATCAGACACGCCCGGTGTCTGATGAAGACCAGGCGCCATCGCCCGTTTTCAGCCGGAGGAAGTTCTGCCGGGGCCCGAGTTCGTCAGCCATGACGAACTGGTGCGCAAGGTGGGCGACATCGCCACGACCATCTTTCACCCCGTCGGCACCTGCAAGATGGGCCACGATCCGGCTGCCGTGGTCGATGACCGCCTGCGCGTGCACGGAATTTCCGGCTTGCGCGTGGTCGACGCTTCGATCATGCCGACCATCACTTCCGGCAACACCAACGCGCCGGTGATCATGATCGCCGAGAAGGCTTCGGAGTTGATCCTGCGGGATGCGCGCCGCTGAGCCTCGCGGCGCAGAATTGGTTCGGAGCAAGCCGGGACGGCCTTACGGGAACTTGCTGAAATGCTCTCCCAGAAAGGGCACGGTGCGCGTGTCGCCGCTGGTGTCGGTCAGCGTGAGCGAATCCGCCGCCACCCGGATGTCGTTCACCCGCGTCCAGTCTTGAGGGGCGGGAATTGCGCCGAACGCATAGCGGATTGTCGTGGTCCTGCTTTCGTCGAGCGAAAGGCCGGTGGGCAATGCGACGCCGGAAACATCGTCGTCGCCGCAATGACCAGCCGGCAAATGGAAGCCGACCGCCCCTTCCTCGATGCCGATGACCGCAAGGTGCCGGCCGTTCCAGGGCGGATAATCCCGGCCGCCATTGCTCATCCACAAGACGGTATGCGGCAGCAGCCGGGCGTCCTTGATTGCGAAGAACAGAAAGCCGTCCTGCCTGGCAAGTGCGGCCGACCAGCCGAGCACGGCGCCTGGCATCTCCGAAAGCACGAGAACGTCCTCGTGCTTGCGGTCGAACGGGTAGAAGCTGGCATCCGCAACGCTTGAATCGGCGCGGCGCACCGCCGTCAGCGCGTCGAACCGCTGCGGATAGGCGAGGATCGACCGGCCGCGCGCCGGATCGGTCTCGGGGGCGGCGGGAGGCGTCCTGCCCTCGCCCTTGGGCGAAAAGCTGAGCCGCGCGCCGCCCGGCACATGCAGCATGGCGTGATGCGCGACCGGGATATGGCCGCTCGCCACCTTCGAACACGTGGCTCTGGTAGACGACCGGATGCGATGCGCGGAGCGTCAGGTGCTTGGTGAGCCGCGCACCTGCGATCGTCTGGCGTAGCCGGTAGGTGGCGGTAAGCGATCGATCGGCGCTGCCGACCATGCCCGCGCTTTCCCAGTTCCCGTTGGCGGCCCAGCCATGGATGGGCACGTCTTGCGTGGCCTGTGCGAACGGGGCGCAGAAGAAGTCGCCGGCAAGGCGCCGCTCGACCGGAGCGATATGGGCCGGCAGCGTCTCGCCATTGTCGAGCCAGGGCGCGCGGTGCAGCGGCCGCAGTTCTCCGCCCGGAACATCAATGACCAGCCGGTCGATCACGCCGCATTCGGGATCGAAGGCGAGCGAAATGCCGTCAGCGGCTATCGTGTCCACAGTCGTCGTGACCTTCCCGAGAATTCCGGTGGCGGCAGCCGACCGCAATCGGTTGGCGGCCTCGACCGCAGGCCGGTCGCAACCAATTCAGGCAACATTCGCCGGTAAGGCTTGTACTTGACAAGCCCCTGCCGTTGCGCGAACCCGGCATTTGAAGCGTTCGTCCGAATGGAGGGAGGGCGGCATGCGGTTTCGAAGCGCGCGGCAGCCCGATCGCCCGGACAGAGGGCGCGGCGCGCGGCATCGCCGTGAGATCGCGGTCCAGGCGCGGTGGCGGGCGGCCGACGATCGCCGATGTGGCGCGGCGGGCCGGTGTCGGCGCCATAACCGTGTCGCGCGCGCTCCGCGAACCCGAACGCGTCTCGCGCGAACTGCGCGAGCAGATCGACAAGGCGGTGGCCGAGCTGGGCTATGTGCTCGACCGCAACGCGCGCGCGCTCGCCTCGGCACGCGCCGACATTGTGGCCGTGCTGGTGCCGTCGCTGACCAACAACGTCTTCGCCGACGTGGTGCGCGGGCTCTATGACGGCCTGGGCGACAGTCATTTGCAGCTTCATCTCGGCAACACCCACTATTCGGGCCTGGAGGAGGAACGGCTTCTGCAGGTCTTCCTGAGCCAGCGTCCGTCGGCGGTGGTTGTTTCGGGCATCGACCAGACGCCCATTGCTCGAACCATGCTCGAGGAGTCCGGCTGCCCCGTGGTGCAGATCATGGAGACCGGTCCCGACCCGATCGACATGATGATCGGGTTCTCGCATGTCGAGGGCGGCCGGGTCGTGGCGCGCCATCTCATCGAAGCGGGTTACAGCAGGATCGGTTTCATCGGCGCGCGCATGGACCCGCGTTCGCAGCGCCGCCTGGCCGGCTATCGCGCGGCGCTGGAGGAGGCCGGCCTGTTCGATCCGCGCCTGGTCACGACAACCCCGGCGCCGTCGAGCGTGTCGCTCGGGCGCGAACTGTTCCGCGATGCGCTGGCGAAGATGCCTCGGCTCGACGCGGTGTTCTGCAACAATGACGATCTGGCGCTCGGCGTCCTGTTCGAGTGCAATCGCGCCGCGCTCGCGGTGCCGTCCAAGATCGGCATCGCCGGCTTCAACGACCTGGAAATGATGCAGGTCGCCTATCCTTCGATCACCAGCGTGCGCACGCCCCGCTACGACATCGGCAGGATGGCGATTTCGATGGCGCGCGCCGCGATCGCCGGCGAGCGGCCAAGCCAGCGCGTCATCGACGTCGGATTCGAGCTAAAAATTCGCGAAAGTACGGCGCGTTAAAGCAAACTGCCCCGATTTTCGAGCAAGGAGACTGTTTTAACTTTTTGTTTCCGCATAGCTTTTACCGAAAGACGGTGTCTTTTTTTTCGCTCGATACTACAAGGGTCCCGCACCGACTGAATCGGTACTTTACAGGCGTAGTTGGTAGCGCTACCATTCCCCAACGGCAATGAGGCGATGGCTTCACTATACCTATCCCTTACGCTACGGTGAAATGACCGGCCGCTTCACCGGTGGAAGGAAGGTTCCGGCGACAAAGGAGGGTCGCCGAACGCGGCCGGGATAAGTGAGCGGAAGGAGGCCGCTCTAAGTCGACAGCGATAAAAGCAACCGCAGGGAGGAAATCCATGATCAAATCAATCGCCGGTGGTGTCTTCGCCACCGCAGCGTTAGCGTTTTTGTGCTCGTCCGCGATAGCTGAACCGGAGGTCGTAAGCGGTCCGCCGGCAGAACCAGAGTGCTTCGTGCCATGGTCGGCCGAAACCAAGTTCTTCAAGTTCCCCAAGAAGGAAGGGCCGTATCAGAATCGCGCTGGCCAATGGCTATATCGCCAACACCTGGCGCATCCAGATGATCCAGACCGCGAAGGCCTATGCCGCGCAGCCCGAGGTGGCGGCGAAGCTCAAGGAGTTCAAGGTCGTCTCCACCGGCGAGGACGTGCCGGCGCAGATATCGGCGATCAATAACTTCATCGATTCCGGCTACGACGCCATCGTCGTCAACGCCCAGAACCCGACCGCCTTCGCGCCCGTCATCAAGCGCGCCAAGGAAGCCGGCGTGGTGCTGGTCGCCTTCGACAACATTCTCGACACCGAAGACGCCATCAACGTCAATGTCGACCAGAAAGGCCTCGGCGTGCTGTGGGCGGACTGGCTGGCCAAGCACCTGCCGGAAGGCGGAAAGGTTCTCGAAGTGCGCGGCGTCGCCGGCACGTCGGTCGACACCGACCGTCACAACGGCATTCATGAGACCTTCGCCGCGACCGGCAAGAAGTGGGACGTCGTCGAAGTGCTCGGCAAGTGGGACGACCCGACCGCGCAGAAGGCGACTGCCGACGCGATCGCCGTTCACAAGAAGTTCGACGGCATAACGGCGCAGGGCGGCGACACCGGCGTCGTGCAGGCGATGATCGACGCCCAGCATCCTTTCGTGCCGTTTGGCGGCGAGACCGAGAACGGGTTCCGCAAATTCTGCGCCAAGCACGCCGCCGACGGCCTGAAATGCTCGTCGGCCGGAACCGGCCCGGCTCAGGTGGCCGTCGCCGTCAAGACGGCTATCGCAGCACTTGAGGGCCAGGTCGTGCCGCAATCGGTGAAACTGCCGCTGGCGATCGTCGAGGATCCCAACTTCAAGGAAGGCCAGGACTTCTATCCCGACCAGTCCGACAATTTCTTCGTGGGCAATTCCTTCCCGACCTGCGGCATCAACTTCTCGGCCCAGGAAATCATGGGGCAGACGAAGGAAAACCAGTAGCCAGCCAGGTTTCGGCAAGCTGCCTCGCAGCTTTCCGGCAAAAACCTGCGGTAAAACAAGAAGCTGAGCAGGCGTAGCGTAAGCGAGCCCACACGACAGCAACTTGATTTTGCCCCTCATCCGGCCTGCCGGCCACCTTCTCCCCGCGCGGGGCGAAGGAAACACGGCCGCAACGCCGACGATCCCCTCGCCCCGCTTGCGGGGAGAGGGTAGAGGGTGAGGGGCAAAAGCGGCCTCGAAACAAGGAAATGATCCTTGTGTCGTGTACCATGGTGCGAGCCGCGTAAGTCTGCTTAACCTCGCGGGCAGCTACTCCTTGCCAGGCCGGTTCGCCGCGGAATGAACCGTGGCGCGCCTTTTCAGACTGCAACCCGGGACCGTCATGGACGCTGTTGAGGCAAACGCGCCGGCTTCGCTCTTCCGCATGGACGGCGTGTCCAAACGCTATGGCGGCGTGCGCGCCCTGGAGAAGGCGCACCTTGTCGTCGAGGCCGGCCGCATCCATGCGATCCTTGGCGAGAACGGCGCCGGCAAGTCGACGCTGATCAAGATCATGGCGGGCGTCGTCGCGCCGGACGAAGGGCGCATGCTGCTCGATGGGCGGGAAGTGCGCTTCACCTCGCCGGCGGAGGCCAATGCCGCCGGCATCGCCTGCATCTTTCAGGAATTGTCGCTCGTTCCCGACCTGAGCGTCGCCGACAACATTGCGATTTCCCATCCGCCCAGGCGCTTCGGCCTGATCGATCGCAGCGCGCAGCGCGCAATCGCCGAGGCGGCGCTGGCGCGGGCCGGCGCCGAGGACATCCATCCTCGGGCCCTGGTGAAGGACCTGCCGCTATCGCGGCGGCAGATGGTCGAGATCGCCAAGGCGCTTGCCTGGAAGCCGCGCATCCTGATCCTCGACGAGGCGACGTCAGCCCTGACGGCAAGCGACGTGGCGAAGGTTTTCTCCGTTCTCAAGCGGCTGCGCTCGGAGGGACTGGCGCTGCTCTACATCTCGCACCGCATGCACGAGATTGCCGAGCTTGCCGATGAATGCACCGTCTTCCGCAACGGCCGCAACGTAGCGAGCTACAAGGCCGGCACGCGCACCGACAATGAAGTGGTCGAGATGATGATCGGCCGCGAATACAAGAACGTGTTTCCGCCCAAGCCGATACGCGCTGCCATTTCGGAGCCGCCGGCGTTGGAATGCCGGCAACTCGGCTGGACCGACCGGCTCAGGGACATCAGTTTCTCGGTGGCCAAGGGCGAAGTGGTCGGCCTCGGCGGCCTCGATGGGCAGGGTCAGCGAAACCTTCTGCTGGCGCTGTTCGGCGTGCTGCGCGGCACCACCGGAACAGTTCTGGTCGGAGGTGCGCCAACGGCCATCAGCAGCCCCGCCACTGCCTGCTCGGCAACGGTCGGCATGGCTCTGATCCCGGAGGACCGCAAGACCGAGGGCCTGATGCTGCCCATGACGGTACGCGAGAACCTTTCTTTCGCCGTGCTGGACCTTGTGTCGAAAAGCGGAATTATCGATCGCGACAAGGAGGAGCGGCTGATAGACGAGATGGTGCAGTTGCTCGACATCAAGACCGCCGGCCTCGACATTCCGGTCGCCGCGCTGTCGGGCGGCAACCAGCAGAAAGTGGTCATTGCCAAATGGCTGATGCGCAAGCCGCGAATCATCCTGCTCAACGATCCGACGCGCGGCATCGATGTCGGCACCAAGCAGGAGATCTATCAGTTGCTGCGCCGGCTGGCCGATGCCGGGGCGGCCATCCTGTTCTATTCGACCGACTATGACGAACTCATCGGCTGCTGCGACCGCGTGCTGGTGCTTTATGACGGCCGCATCGTTCGCGAACTCGAAGGCGACCGCATCACCCAGCACGCGCTGATCGCCAGCGCGCTCAATGTCGGGGCTGATCAGGCGGCGGGTGAGGCGGCATGAATGAATGGCGCTATTGGTTAGCCGAACAACGCGCCACGCTGATGGCGGTCGGCATTTTCGCGGTCATGTTCCTGATCTATGTCGCCAACCATCCGGCCGGCTTCAACGCCAATGTGGTGCAGACGGCGGCCAACAAGGGCGTGCTGCTCGCCTTCGTGGCGATGGCCCAGACGCTGGTCGTCATCACAGCGGGCATCGATCTCTCCGTCGGCATGATCTTCATCCTGACCAATTGCCTGGCGTCATGGCTTGTGGTCGGCACGGCGCTGGAAACCACATTCGGCGTGATTGCCGTGCTGGGCACGGGGCTTGCCTGCGGCGCTCTGAACGGCCTGATCGTCATCGTCGGACGCCTGCAACCGATCGTCGCAACAATCGCGACCGGCGCCATCTATTTCGGCCTGGCCCTGCTGCTTCGGCCATTCCCCGGCGGCTCCGTCAACGAGGACCTGGCCGACGCGCTGACCGGCCGGCTGTTCGGCGTCGTACCCGCAAGCCTGGTCGCGCTATTCGCCGTCGTGCTGGTGCTGTGGGTGCCGTTCAGCCGTTCGCTGACCGGCCGCACCGCCTACGCCTCCGGCTCCTCCGAGATCGCCGCCTACATGTCCGGCGTACCGATCCGCCGGGCGAAGTTCGCCGCCTACACGCTGTCGGGGCTTCTCGCCGCGATCGGCGGGCTGTTCCTCACCTTTTTCACCTATACGGGCGAGGCAGCGCTTGCCAGCGGCAATGCCTACACTTTGTTCTCGATCGCGGCGGTCGTGCTGGGCGGCGTGTCGCTGTTCGGCGGCCGCGGCAGCGTGATCGGCGCAATCTTCGGGGCGCTCGCCTTCCGCACGATCGGCGACCTCCTGTTCGTGTTCGACTTCGACCCGCTGTGGCAGCCTTTGTTTCAGGGCGTGGTGCTGCTGGTGGCCGTCAGCCTGGGCGCGTTCGGCCTGTTCCGGGTGCGAAACCGGCTGGAGTGGTTCGGATGAGCGAGGCAACCAGGGAGCAGCCGGTGCGGCGCCTTCCAAGAATAGTCGGCACGGATCGACCCGGCGGTGGCAACGGCCTTCGCTTGCATCGTGCTGCTGCTTGCTGTCGGCAGTTTCTATTCGACGAGCTTCCTGTCGCCCGAATATCTGTTGCAGCAGCTCAAGGTCGCCTCCTTCCTGGGGGTTATCGCAACCGGAATGATGATCGTTATCCTGCTCGGCCAGATCGACCTCTCCGTGCCCTGGTCGGTCGCCGTCGGCGGCATGATGGCCTGTGCCGCAGCCGCCTTCGGCCCTGTCGGCGAAATCCTGGCCATCCCCTTCGGCATTGTCTGCGGCATGGCGATCGGCATGGTGAATGGCATCGGCGTCGCCTATCTGCGCATCCCCTCGATGATCATCACACTGGCCACCAATGCGGTCGCCCAGGGGCTGATGGTCGTCTATACGGGCGGCTTCTCGCCGCAGGATTCGGCGACCGCGGCCATGCGCTACCTGGCGACGGGCTTCCTGCTCCCGGGCGTTCCCAACGCCGTGGTGATCTGGGCAGTGGTCGGCGCGGCGGCGGTTTTCCTGCTCAACCGCACGACCTTTGGCCGTGCGGTCTACGGCATCGGCAACCGCGAGCGCGCCGCCTATCTGTCCGGGCTCGACACGCGGCGCATCGTCATGATCGCGTTCACGATTTCCGGCGCGCTGAGCGCTTTCGGCGGCGTGCTGCTGGCGGGCTACGCATCGAAAGCCGCGCAGTCGATGGGCGACACCTATCTCCTCCCGGCGATCGCCGCGGTAGTGCTCGGCGGCACCTCGATCCTCGGCGGCAAGGGATCGTATCTCGGCACGGTCGCGGGCGTCATCCTGATCACTTTGCTGCAGTCGATCCTGTCGGTCATGCAGATGCCGGAGGCCGGCCGGCAGATCACCTACGGCGTCGTAATCGTCATCATGCTGCTGCTCTATGGCCGCACACCTGTTATCCGGTGAACCTCCATGACCTCGTCAAGCGCCGGTACCGCGGAACATCCCGCAATCGTTATCATGGGCGTCACCGGCTGCGGCAAGACGGAGGTCGGCGCGGCAACTGGCGGCGCGTCTGGGCGCGCGCTTCATCGAGGGCGACAGTCTCCATCCGCCCGAAAACATAGCGCGCATGTCGGCGGGCATCCCGCTGACGGATGCCGATCGCGCCGGCTGGCTGGATCGGATCGCCTGCGAAATCGCCTCGGCCACGGCGGCGGGCGAGGCCGTGGTCGCCGCCTGCTCGGCGCTGAAGCGGAGCTACCGCGACCGGCTGCGCGCGCCCAATCCGGGACTGGTCTTCATTTTCCTGGACATCGATCGCGAGACAGCGCTCCACCGGGTCGCGGCCCGCAAGGGGCATTTCATGCCGGCGAGCCTGGTCGACAGCCAATTCGCCGACCTCGAGCCGCCGACGCCAGACGAGCGCGCCTTGGCCCTCGATGCCTCATATTCGATCGGCGAGCTGGTCTCCGCGGCATTCGTGCTTCTGACCGGCGCCGGCGGAACTGCGGCCGACGTGACGTAGGCTCGACGACTCTCCCTCGGGGGGTGGCGCACCGGTGCCGTCAATGTCTTTGATTAAGCGACTGGGGATCGTCGTCCAACCTGAAGGAAAGGGCGCTATGTCCACCTGCTCGAAGATCCCTTGCGTGCCGGGCTCGAACAGGTGGGCGATATGCTGCGGGCGAAGCCGCGGCTGGTTCAGGCTGAAGCGGTAGCTTGAGGCGACGATATTCCCGAGCGGGAATATTTCAATCCTCGGAGCCGCCTCAAGGTGCCCTATTTTCCCGATCGGGAAATTCTTATGGACATTCTTCAGAAATCCATGATAATTTCCCGTTCGGTAAATATCATGGCCGGACGAAACCTCACCACCGCCGAGATCGGCGGCATTGTGCGAACCACCCGCAAGGCCGCTGGCCTGCGGCAGGACGAACTTGCGGGCGCAGCAGGCGTCGGCCTGCGCTTCATCGTCGATCTCGAAGCGGGGAAGCCGACCGCGCAAATCGGCAAGACGCTTCAAGTCCTGGCCGCGCTCGGGTGCTCGCTTGATATCACGCCGCCGCCCGAACCCAAAGGAGCGCGGAAGGCATGACGCGCACCCTGGATGTCTGGTGGGACGGACGCCTTGTGGGCCAGTTGACGCAGAACCGGTACGGCGAACTCGGCTTCGCCTATGCGCCGGAGTGGCTCAACGATGAGGAGGCAAACCCCTTGTCGGCTTCGCTGCCAAAGCGGGCGAAGCCGTTTACCCGTCGCGAGTGCCGCCCGTTCTTCGGCGGGCTCCTGCCGGAAGAAAGCCAGCGCGACGCCGCCGCACAGGCGCTCGGCGTTTCACGCGGCAATGATTTCGCCCTTCTCGATCGCCTGGGCGGCGATGTCGCTGGCGCGCTCCAGCTTTTGCCGCCCGGCGAAGCACCGACCGTTCCGGCCCTCGATCAGCGGCCAACCCCGCTAGACGATGCAGGCTTGATCCGGGTTCTGGACGCGCTACCCGTCCGTCCACTGCTCGCAGGCGAGGAAGGACTGCGCCTCTCTCTCGCCGGCGCGCAATCGAAAGTGCCGGTGGTTCTGGTCGATGGAGCGGTAGCATTGCCTATGCCGGGCCAGCCCACGACGCATATTCTCAAACCGCCGATATCGCGCTTCACCGCCACGACCGAGAACGAGGCCTTTGTGATGCGCCTTGCCGCTGCAGTCGGCCTCGATGTTGCGCCAGTCGAGCCGCGTGTCGTCCGCGATAGAACGTTTCTGCTCGTTCAGCGATATGACCGCGCCCTCGGTGACGATGGAACTGTGCGCCGCATCCATCAGGAGGATTTCTGCCAGGCGCTCGGCGTGCCGCCGGAGACCAAATACGCCAGCGAGGGCGGCCCCACCTTCAAGGATTGCTTCGCCCTTCTCCGTAGCGTTGCCGCAAGACCTGCCGTCGATGTCCTCAAGCTTCTCGATGCCGTGATCTTCAATGTGATCGCCGGCAACGCCGACGCGCACGGAAAGAACTTCTCGATCCTCTATAGCGACGAAGGCCCGCGCCTCGCCCCGCTCTACGATTTGCTGGCGACCGTCGCCTATCCCGATCTCTCGCCGAAGTTCGCCATGAAGATCGGAAAACGCGCAACGCTTGCCGAACTGGATGCGAAGGGCTGGACCGCCTTCGCCGCCGACGCGGGTCTCGGCCTGCCGCTGATCCGGAGACGGGTCGCGGAGATCAGCGAAGCGACAAGCGCACGAGCAAATGAGGTTGCGGCAGAGCTGGCGCGTCCCGGCCTTGATGAAGAAGGACTATCGAATTTTGCCGAAATAATTGCTGAACGAGCCGAACGATGCGCGATCATTTTCCATAAAACGCCGGAGTAGAGGTTTATGGTCACGTGCGTTGGTCATGGACCAATGACTTGCCGAAGGTGCTGGACCTCAGACGTTCAGGTTCGGCATGCAGGCAATTTCAAGCTTGTCCACGATCCAGGTCATTGGGGCGCGTCTGATCCCGCAACGCTTGGGCATCAGCAAGGGTAATACACAATCAACGGACTATGCCTCAGGCCGGTTCGACGAGGTTGCGTTCAAGGGTATTCGTCACTGCATTCTGGAGATCTTCCAGGCGGTCGGGATGTTGGTTGGCGAGAGGCGCGGGCAGTTTGAACAACGATTTCACCCGACGGAAAAAGACTTCGCCTTGCGAGCGTCGTGCGATGTTCATTGACGGGCTTGGATCGCAAGAAAAGTATGCAACGCAAGGAACCCGTTTACACGGCAGATAGTCCGAATCGCATTCCAGCTTTTCGGCCTCAATCCGAAGGCTATGCTTTTGTTTCGAACTGCGTCGATCAGCGGCGCAGGCCGCGGCCGACGAGCTGCTCGCAGAGAAGCTGGGTGCCGAAGGCGCGGACACCGAGAATATGGGTGACGGTGTTGGCATCCCAGCCTTCGGTCAGCATCGAGACCGAGACAACGCAGCGGATCTGCTCGCCGAGCTTACCTTTCTTGCCGACCGTGTTCATGACCTCGCGGAGCAGCGTGGCTTCGTCGATGGCGTCGCCCGCGTGAATGTCGCCGGTGCGCTCGATCATCTCGCGGCGGAACCGCTCGATCTCGTCGGCGGCCATTTCGCGGAAGTCCTTGTCCAGCGCTTCGCCGGATTCGAGCTGCGCGCTGTCGATCAGGATCGTGTTCGGCCGCGCGCTGCGATTGCCGAAATCGTCGTAGTTGCGGAACAGCGCCAGGCGTCCGTTCTCAAGCGTGGTCGATCCGTCGTCGTTCTCGCGATGGAAGCCGGAGACGTACATGTAGATGAACTCCGACGTGGAAGTGTTGTTGCACACCACGATGAAGACTGGCGGCACGCCGATCCCCTCGTTCTCCCACAGCTCGAATGTCTTCGCGTAGTGGCCATAGAGCGCTTCGAGCGCCGTCAGCAGTTCGTCGGGCAAGCTCAACGGGTCGAGGGATTTGCCGGACGCGCCACGCCCCATCTTCGGCAGTTTCTTGCCGATATGATCCCAGAGATTTCTGAACTTCGGCGTATCGCCACCCGGCACGTTGTCGGCGACGGGCACACGCGGCAGCTTGACGATCCCGCATTCGATGGCGTCCATCAGACAAGCAAAAGCCCCGCTGGCGAGCGCCAGGCGGGGCTTTGTATAAGCTGTTGAATTGGCTTTGGTATTTGGTTGCGGGGGTAGGATTTGAACCTACGACCTTCAGGTTATGAGCCTGACGAGCTACCGGACTGCTCCACCCCGCGTCACCGTGGTATTTGTTCCGGGGATCGGCCCGGCTTGTCGCGAGCTTTCGCCCACATTGGTTTATGTTCGGCATGCGAAAGGGCCGCTTGATGGCGGCCCTTGCCGCCTTTGTGGCGGTTTGTATCAGAGAAGATTTCATGCGTTTTGCAGACCTGGCGGCGACTTACTCTCCCGCGTCTTGAGACGAAGTACCATCAGCGCTGGAACGTTTCACGGCCGAGTTCGGAATGGGATCGGGTGCAGCCGCTCCGCCATAACCACCAGGTCGGCGAAAAGCATGTTCGAGAAGCTGGATTGGGTTGGGCGGTTTCTCGCCTTGCCCTGATTTTTGTGCCGCGCGCCGCTTCGGGCGTCAGCCCGCGAGGCCGACCGGCCGTCGGCGCTGATGCGCCGCGCTCGCGCAGGGCCAGGCCGCTTGAGCGGCCGATGCGGCCCGTGAGCGGGCGATAAACCCCGCAGCCCGCGAGGCCGACCGGCCGTCGGCGCCTGATGGCGCGCCCTGTCCGGAGGCCAGCCTCGCGTCGGCCAGGCGACGGCCGTGCGGACATTGACTTACGGCCACAGGCCGCAAGTGCGACTGCGCGTCGCCGGTGGTCCGGCGCCCGCGCGGAGCATAGGCCGCTCATGCGTGAGCGGAGAAAA
>CAWFYS010000004.1:0-210005 GCA_963820075.1 uncultured Alphaproteobacteria bacterium | reverse complement strand
CGCAGACGCTGCGTCCCTTCTCCCCTTGTGGGAGAAGGTGTCGAGCCCGCAGGGCGAGACGGATGAGGGGTACTGGACGAAGTGCAGCTTCTCGCAGAAACCTCAGCCGGAGCCCGCTGTGCTGCGTTTTGCTAACTTCCAACACCCCTCATCCGACCTCGCTCCGCTCGGCCACCTTCTCCCACAAGGGGAGAAGGAGGAGACTGGCTTTGGCGCTTGCGCATCTTTCCGGAGTTGCGATTGGCGGCGACGCAGCCGCTGCGCGCCTCAATCGTCGATCGCCTGATAGGCGCCGGTCCAGAAATCGGTGAAATGACGCGGCGCCACGGGCGAATCCATCATAAGCTGCGTCAACAAAACGCCGATCAGACCCTCCTGCGGATCGGTGTAGCCCGACGTCCCGTAGCCGCCGTCCCACCCGAAGCGGCCGGGCGTCAGCCATGGCTGGTCACGCCGCGTCGCCACCGCCATGCCCAGCCCCCAGCCGGTATTGCCGTTGAAGAAGATATCGGCGTTGCCGCCGGTCTTCTGCGCCTCGGTCAGGTGATCCATCGTCATCAGCGCGACGGTCGGGCGCGACAGGATGCGCGTGTCGCCCAGCCGGCCGCCGCCGAGCATCATTCCGCAGAAGGCGAGATAGTCGTCGGCGGTCGAAGCCAGCCCGCCGCTCCCGGATTCGAAGGCCGGCGGCTGGGCAAAAAGCCCGCCCTCGGCAGAGTCGACCAGACTGAATTTTCCCGCCGCCTGGTCGCGCATGTAGTAATAGGCCAGACGGTCGATCTTTTCCGGCGGGACGAAGAAGCCCGTATCCTTCATGCCGAGCGGTCCGAAGATGCGCTCCTGCAGGAAGGCGGAGAACTTTTGCCCGCTAGCTCGCTCGACAAGCACGCCGGCAACGTTCAGGCCAGTATCGTAGAGCCAGGCTTCGCCGGGCTGGTGCACGAGCGGCAGTTCGCCAAGGTGCTTCATATAGTTGTCGGGCGACTTGTCGAACAGCTTCCAGCTTGGCGCGACGCCTCGCTCCTCCATCGCCTTCTGGATCGGGTAGACGCTCGGCCAGACCATGATCGCGCCGAGACCGAAGCGCAAAGTGAGAAGGTCGCGCAGCGTGATGGCGCGGCTCGCCGGAACCGTGTCATCGAGCGGGCTGCCCAGCGATTTCAGCACCTTGCGGCCGGCGAGTTCCGGCAGCCATGGATCGACCGGATCGTCGAGGCGGACCCGCGATTCCTCGACGAGAATCATGGCGGCGGCCGCCGTCACCGGCTTGGTCAGCGAGGCGATGCGGAAAATCGTGTCGCGCCGCATGGGCGCGGCTCCACTGGCCGCAAGCGTTCCGCCGGTCTCCACGATCGTCTCGCCGCGCCGGTGGAGCGCCCAGACAAAGCCGGGCAGGTCGCCTCGCTCGACATGGCCGGCCATTACACGCTTCATGCGCGCCAGGCGCGCCGCCGAAAATCCGCCGCTTGTCATCGCAGACCCTTTTTTTGTTTCACCTGTTCCGGTTTCGGTGAGCGCCCGCCCGCCGGCTGCGCCCCCAAAGCCGGCTGAGAGCAATGTGGCGGATGCCGATGCCTTGAAAAGGGCGCGGCGGTCAAGTTTCCATGGCTTTCGGGTGGGCATAATCCGGTCCCGCCGTCACGCGGCCGGTGGCGTCAGGGTCGGCTTGTCCGGCAGCGGAAAAAACCGGAAATACGGTTCGGCTTCCTTGAAGACGCGGGCAATCGACGGGCGCGTAAGCAGCCGGCGGAAATAGGCGCGTAGACGTTGCTGTTCAGCCGCGATCGGCACGATCGTGTGGGCGAAGAGCAATGCGGGTGCGGCGGCGCAGTCGCCGAGCGTGAAGGCATCGCCAGCGATCCAGGGCTTCGAACCGAGTTCGGCCTCGATGAAGCAATAGGCCTCGGAGATCTGTGCCTTCGCCTGGTCGACGCCGAAACGGTCCCGCATGCCTTCCGGACGCAGTTCGTCGATCACGATCTTCTGCATCGGCTCATGCACATAATGGTCGAAGAAGCGGTCCCAGAATCGCACCCGCCATGCCCCGTCCGGATCGGCCGGGATGAACCGGACCGGGCCCGGGTGGAAGGCGTCGAGATATTCGATGACGATGGTCGATTCCGCGATGGTTTCGTCCCGTTCGCCATCGACCAGCACCGGCATTTTCGCCATCGGCCAGATCGCCTTGAATGCCGCGGCCGAGCGTTCGTCGCCAAAATCGACAATTACCGGTTCGAAGGCGATCCCGTTCTCGTAGAGCGGAATGAGCGCCTTGTGGCAGAACGAGGCCAGCGGGTGATAGTAGAGGATCAGGCTCATCGGCATGTCATCCTTTGCCGGCTTAAGAATTAAACTTAGCCGTGATCTGCTTGAGATGCGCGGCAAGCGCCTCGAACAAGCCACGGCAGCCTGCCTCACGATCCTCGGCCCGATCCTTGCCGTCGAGAAAGGCCGCCTGCTCGGTATAGGCGAGCCGCGTGCCGCTGCCCTCCGGCGTGAACCGGATGGTGGACAGCGAGGCCGAAAACGGCGTGCCGCTCATCGTCATCGAATAGGCGAAAATGATGCGCCGCTCCGGCACGATGTCCAGATAGACGGTCTCGTTGCCCATGGGTGGACCATCGCCAAAACCGAATTGGCTGCGCTCGAAGCCGCCGACACGGAAGTCGGCCTCGTAGCCGTCGATCGTCCACCCCTCACTCTCGACGAACCATTTCCGCTTCGCCGCTGGATCGGCGAAGGCGCCGAAGACGAATTGCGGCGGACAATCAAACCGGCGATCGATGGTGAAACGCGCATGCTCGACAGTGGGTTCGGTCATCGGATTTCCCCTGCTGCGCTTGCACCGGCGACGTCGATGTGCCGTGCCGGATTGTGTCCCAACTGATTGCTACTTGCAACCAGTTGAAAGCTAGCCTAACCGATGGCATATTGCAACCGGTTTTCGGAGGTGCGATGGACGCTGCCTTGGAGCATCGGTCAGGATGCCCCATCAACCTTACGGTCGAGATTCTCGGCGACAGATGGAGCCTGCTCATCCTGCGCGACATGATGTTCGGCAACCGCCGGCATTTTCGCGAACTGCTGACCCAGTCGGAGGAGGGAATTGCTTCCAACATTCTCGCCGGCAGGCTGAGAAAGCTGGTCGACCAGGGAATGCTGACCAGGGCCGGCGACCCGACGCACAAGCAGAAGGCCATCTACAGCCTGACCGAGCGGGCGATCGAGCTCTTGCCCGTCTTCGCGCAGATCGGCGCCTGGGGGTCGAAATGGCTGCCGGTGAGCGAGGAACTGTCGATCCGCGCCATCCTGCTGGAACAGGGCGGCCCGACAATGTGGGATCAGTTCATGCGCGAGCTGCGCCGCGCGCATCTTGGCGAGGCGGTCCCGAAGGCCGACCCCAACGAGGTGCCGGTCTGGATGCAGCTCAAATCGGCCTACGGGGAAGTGATGGCGCGCAAGGCGAGGCAAAGAGACGCAGCGGATCAGGCCTGAGTTTTCGCCTCGGCGCGGGCGGACGACAGCGCGAGCGCGGTCATGATTTCGGCGGCGGCCAAGGCGGCGATGACGGCGGGACGCTTGTCGCGGATCGCATTGCCGCCGATCGGCGAGACCAGCCGCGAGAACGCCGTGTCCGTGCCGCCGGCGGTTTTCAGATACCAGTTGCGGAAGGTCGCCTTCTTGGTCTTCGACCCGATCATGCCGACATAGGCGGCGTCCCGGCGGCGCAGCGCCTCGGCGACGATAAGGAAATCGAGCGCGTGATCGTGGGTAAGCACCACGAAGGCCGCACCGGCCGGCGCCCGCCGCACCATTTCCTCCGGGACCGGGGTCAGCTTCGTCACTATGCCCTCGGGCATGCCGTCCAGCGCGTCGGCGCGCGTCTCGACAATCGTGACGCGCAGCGGCAGAAGCGCGAGGGCGGCGGCAAGCGCCTGGCCGACATGGCCGCCGCCGAACAGATAGACATGCGGCAGGCGGGCCTCCTCGATAGCGGCGTTTTCGATCAGTTCGGCCTTCAGCGCCTTGTCGATCAGGCGGACCGACAGTTCGACCCGGCCGCCGCAGCACTGGCCGATTTCGGGGCCGAGCGGAATGTCCAGCGTCGCGCGCTTCTCGATCCGCTCGACGGGCGGAGCGGCTCGAACGCCGGATCCCAGCATCTGCCGCGCCTTGTCGATCGCCATGAATTCGAGCTGGCCGCCGCCGATCGTGCCGAAGGTGCGGGCGGGTGCGACCAGCATCCAGGCTCCCGCCTCGCGCGGCGTCGAGCCTTTCGCGGCGGCGACTTCGACCAGGGCCGCCGAAGGTTCGGCGGCGAAGAACCGCGCCAGTGGTGCCGGCCTGTGTGTCACGTCGCTATCCTATCATCCGGCCGCGTCTTCTCATATTGGACGTTGCCATTGCCGAGGTGTTTCGTAAGCACCCAGCCGCGGCTGCGATAAAAGCCGTTGGCGCGGGTCTCCCTGTCGGCGCCGGTCTCCAGCCAGATGCTTTCATGGGTCTCGAACAGCGCCCGTTCGGCGATATCGAGCAGCGTGCCTCCCAGGCCCATACCCTCACGCTCCGGCCGTACGAACAGGGCAAAGACCAAACCCTTGTCGCGGTCGATCAGGGTGAACGCCGCCGGCACGCCTTCAATCTCCGCGATCCAGCCCGAATGCGCTCCGGCCAGGGAAGCCGCGACGATCCCCGGCGTGACGCCGAGGGCGTAGAGTTCTTCCCGCGACTGGTGGTTCTGCCGCACGCTGGTGCGAATGTCGAAGAGCGTCTCCGCGTCCTCGGGGGCGGCCTGTCTAAAGCAAGTCGCCCGATTCCGAAATCGGGTGAATTGCTTTAGTTTTTTGTTTTCGCGTCGCTTTGGCCGAAAACCGGCGTCCACTTTTCGGCGCGATGCTTTAATCAAAACGCCCATCGGCCCAATGTCCTCCCGCCTTTCACACGGTGGCTTGGCCTCGGCGCTCCGCCTTCAGCCGCTCGATCGCCATCAGCACGCGTTCCGGCGTGGCGGGAGCATCGAGGCGCGGGCAGCTACGATATTCGGCCACGCTCGCCACGGCGTCCGAAAGCGCATGCAGCACCGACATCGCCAGCATGAAGGGCGGCTCGCCGACCGCCTTGGAACGGTGGATTGTGGGCTCATGCGCCTCCGGCCAGTCGGCGAGCGTCACGTTGAAGATCTTCGGCCGGTCGGAGGCGAGCGGAATCTTGTATGTGGAGGGCGCGTGCGTCCGCAGCCGCCCCTTGGCGTCCCACCACAGTTCCTCGGTGGTCAGCCACCCCATGCCCTGGATGAAGCCGCCCTCGATCTGGCCGAGGTCGATCGCCCGGTTCAGCGAGCGGCCGGTCTCGTGCAGGATATCGGTGCGCTCGACAATATACTCTCCCGTCAGCGTATCGACCGAGACCTCCGAGCAGGAGGCGCCATAGGCGAAATAATAGAAGGGATGGCCGCGGCCCTCATCGCGGTTCCAGTGGATTTTCGGCGTCTTGTAGAAGCCCGCCGCCGAGAGCTGGACGCGCGCGAAATAGGCCTGCTTGATCAGGTCGACGAACGGAATCTCCTGATTGCCGACGCGCACCCGGTTGGGCAGGAATTCGACCTGATCGACCGGCACGGAGTATTTCTCCGCCGCGAAATCGGTCAGACGGCCCCTGATCTGGCGCGCCGCGTTCTGTGCCGCCATGCCGTTGAGGTCCGAGCCCGAGGAAGCGGCAGTCGCCGAGGTGTTGGGCACTTTGGCCGTCGTCGTCGCGGTAATCTTCACGCGGTCGATGTCGATCTGGAATTCTTCGGCCACGACCTGCGCGACCTTGACGTAAAGCCCCTGGCCCATCTCGGTGCCGCCATGGTTCAGGTGGACCGAGCCGTCCGTATAGACATGCACCAGCGCGCCGGCCTGATTGTAATGCGTCGCGGTGAACGAGATGCCGAATTTGACGGGAGTGAGTGCCAGTCCGCGCTTGATCACGCGGCTGTTGGCGTTGAAGGCTGAAATCTCGCGCCGACGCCTTTCGTAGTTGGCGCTCGCCTCCAGTTCCGAGACGATGCGGTGGATAATATTGTCCTCCACCGTCTGGTGGTAGGGAGTGACGTTGCGGTCGCGCGTGCCGTAAAAATTGATCTTGCGGATGTCGAGCGCATCCTTTCCGAGCGCGAAGGCGACCTCGTCGATGACGCGCTCGGCGCCGACCATGCCCTGCGGCCCGCCGAAGCCGCGGAAGGCAGTATTGGAGACGGTGTTGGTGTAGAGCGGCGCCGATCTGGCGTGCACGGCCGGCCAGAAATAGGCGTTGTCGCAATGAAACAGCGCCCGGTCGGTCACCGGCCCCGACAGATCCGAGGAGAAGCCGCAGCGCGCCGCATAGATATAATCGACGCCGAGGATGTGGCCTTCATCGTCGAAGCCGACTTCGTAGTCGATGACGAAGTCGTGCCGTTTGCCGGTGGCGGTCATATCGTCGTCGCGGTCGGGCCTGATCTTGACCGCGCGCTTCAGCCGCTTGGCGGCGATTGCCGCCAGCGCGGCAAACTGATTGCCCTGCGTCTCCTTGCCGCCGAAGCCGCCGCCCATGCGCCGGATTTCCACTGTCACCGCATGGCTGGGCACGCCCAGCGCATGCGACACCATGTGCTGTACTTCGCTCGGGTGCTGGGTCGAGCAATAGACGGTGACGTCGCCGTCCTCGCCGGGTATGGCCAGCGAGATCTGGCCTTCGAGGTAGAAATGGTCCTGTCCGCCGACGCGCATGCGGCCCCTGGCGCGGCGCGGCGCGCCCGCGATCGCCTCGGCGGCCTCGCCGCGCTTGAGCGTCAGCGGCGGCGTCACCAGCTTGCCGCCTGCCGGATCAAGGTCCCAAATGTCGATAATGGCGGGCAGTTCGTCATATTCGATCTTCGCCAGCGGGCAGGCGCGCCGCGCCGCCTCGCGCGTCTCGGCGATTACGCAGAATATCGGCTGGCCGAAGAACTGCACCTTGCCCTCGGCAAGCACGGGCTCGTCGTGACGGCCGGTCGGCGAGATGTCGTTCTCGCCGGGAATATCGGCCGCTGTCAGCACATCGACCACGCCAGGGGCAGCGCGCACGGCGGTGAGATCGATGCGGCGAATGGTGCCATGCGCCACCGTCGACAGGCCGAGACTGCCATGCAGCGTGCCGGCCGGCTCGACGATGTCGTCTATATAGACGGCCTCGCCGGTGACATGCTTATGCGCGGAGTCGTGGCGCTGGTCGGTGGCGACGCCGCCGGAGATTTTCGGCGCCTTGAAATTGGGGGCGTGCCTGGTCATGAACTGCATCCCATCCGGCCTGAGCAGACCTGCTTGACTTCGCCCACGCTTCGCCTGCTGAGCCTGTTGTTTTGTCGCAGGTTTCTAACGAAAAGCCGTGAGACGCTTTTCCGAAACCTGCCTGGGGTGCGTGTATCGGCGGACATCATCGGATCAGGCCGCCCGCCCGACCTGCAACGGCGCCTTGGTTCCGCTTGTTTCGAGGAAGAAGCGCGTCAGCAGGTTCTTGGCCGCCAGCATGCGGTATTCGGCGCTGGCGCGCATGTCGGTAAGCGGCGTGAAGTCGGTCTCGAAGGCGTCGCGCGCCGCCTCGACGGTTGCCTCGCTCCACGGCTTGCCGATCAGCGCGGCCTCCACCGCGAGCGCCCGCTTCGGCGTGGCCGCCATGCCGCCAAAGGCGATGCTGATCGCCGAGACCGTGCCGTCGGCCGCCAGCGACAGCCGGAAGGCGCCGAGCGCGGAGGTAATGTCCTCGTCGCGGCGCTTGCTGATCTTGTAGACGGCGAAGTTTTCGCCCTTGGCCGGCACAGGCACCGTCACGCTTTCCACGAATTCGCCGGGCTGCCGATCCTGCTTGCCATAGGCGATGAAGAAATCCTCCAGCGGAATCGTGCGGCGCTTGCTGCCTCGGCGCAGCGTCAGCCGCGCGCCAAGCGCGATGAAGGGCGGCGGCGTGTCGCCTATGGGCGAGCCGTTGGCGATGTTTCCGCCGATCGTACCCATGTTGCGAACCTGCTCGCCACCCAGGCGGTCGAACAAGGCGCCGAGCGGCGGGATACGCTCCGCCAGCAGCGAAAACGCCTCGGTATAGGTCGCGCCGGCACCGATGGTGATCGCGCCTTCGCCTTCCACGATGCTCTTCAGCTCGTCGAGCCCGCCGATGAAGACGGCCGGCGCGATGTCGCGCATGAATTTCGTCACCCAGAGCCCGACATCGGTCGAGCCGGCGACCAACGTCGCGTTCGGCTCGTCCTTGTAAAGTCTTGCGAAATCGTCGAGCGAGGCCGGAACGACGAGCCGTGCCCGGCCTTCGCCGATCTCGACGCGGCGGCCGTCACGCAGGCCAAGAAGCCGCGCCACGATGCTCTCGCGCTCGGCAAACAGCGGGTCCTTCGCCGTCCTGCCGTAATCGGAAATCGCGCGGGCGGCGCGCATGATCGCCTCGTAGCCGGTGCAGCGGCAGAGATTGCCCTGCAGCGCCTTTTCGATCTCGGCGTCGCCGGGTCGCGGCGACTTCATCCACAGCGCATAGAGCGACATGACGAAGCCCGGCGTGCAGAAACCGCATTGCGACCCGTGAAAATCGACCATGGCCTGCTGCACGGGGTGCAGCTTGCCGTTCGAGCCTTTCAGGTGCTCGACGGTGACGACATGGGTGGCGTCGAGCGAGCCCATGAAACGGATGCAGGCGTTGACGCTCTCGTAGAGCAGCTTTCCGCCCAGCAGCCGGCCGACCAGAACCGTGCAGGCGCCGCAGTCGCCCTCGGCGCAGCCTTCCTTGGTGCCGCGCAGCCGGCGCTCAAGCCGCAGCCAGTCGAGCAGCGTCGCATCGGGAGCGACGCTGGAGACAGCTACGTCCTCGTCGTTGAGGATGAAGCGGATCGCGTGGCGGGTTTTTGGCATGCCTAAAACGCTCATGTCAGGAGTTGCGCTTGTGGGTCGGTCTCAACGTTGCACCTGTTGGGCGCACGCTGTCCAGCGGGGTCAAGGCGGAGAGGTCACAGTTCGCCGGATGCCTCGTCAACTCCCTCTGTAAGTCGAATAGCCGTAGGGCGAGATCAGGAGCGGCACGTGGTAGTGCGTATGCTCGGCAATACCGAAGCGGATCGGCACCACGTCGAGAAAGGCCGGGGAAGGAAGTTCCGTGCCCTGGCCGCGAAGATAGTCGCCGGCCGAGAACACCAGTTCATACTCGCCGGCCGTGAAGCTTTCGCCTTCGAGCAGCGGCGCGTCGCAACGGCCGTCATCATTCGTGGCTACCTTCTTCAAGAGTAGGCGGCTGTCGCCGTCGAGCCTGTAGAGGGAGATGGACAGGCCCGCCGCCGGCTTTCCCGTCGCGGTGTCCAGCACATGGGTCGTCAGTCTCCCGCTTCCTGCCTGCGCCATCCAGTTTCCTTCCCTGGTACTTTCGAACGTGGGGACGAATTGTGCGTCAATTAAACTCCAAGCAATAGTCGCGGAAAAGCCGAACGTTACGGAAAGACTTTCAAAAATTTCAGAGGCATCGACCCTCGGTACTTCGGCTATCATCCGCCCGCAAGGAGGGCAACGGCAGGCCAATGACACCAAAACGATATGTCCGGGACATGCGCGGCTACGGCGCCAACCCCCCCGACCCGTGCTGGCCGGGTGGCGCGTTGCTGGCCGTACAGTTCGTCGTCAACTATGAAGAGGGCGGCGAAAACTGCGTGCTGCACGGCGATGCGGCATCCGAGGCCTTCCTGTCGGAGATCATAGGCGCCCAGCCCTGGCCGGGAATACGCCACTGGAACATGGAGTCGATCTACGAGTACGGCGCGCGCGCCGGCTTCTGGCGGCTGCATCGCCTGTTCACCGAGGCCGCAGTGCCCGCCACTTGCTACGGCGTGGCCGACGCGCTGGCGCGGTCGCCCGACCAGGTCGCAGCCATGCAGGAGGCCGGCTGGGAGATCGCTTCGCACGGGCTGAAATGGATCGACTATCGCGAGCATTCGATGGAAGCGGAGCGCGCCCACATGGCGCAGGCGATCCGCCTGCACACCGAAGTGACCGGCGCGCGCCCGACCGGATGGTACACCGGCCGCGCCTCGGCCAACACGGTGCGGCTCGCGGCGGAAGAGGGCGGCTTCGAATACGTCTCGGACACCTATGACGACGACCTGCCTTACTGGCTCGACCATGATGGCCATGGCAATCCGATCGCGCCGCAGCTCGTCATTCCCTACACGCTCGACGCCAATGACATGCGGTTCGTCGCGCCGCAGGGTTTCAACACCGGCGATCATTTCTACACCTATCTGAAGGACGCCTTCGATACGCTCTACGCGGAAGGACAGGCGGGCAGGGCGAAGATGATGAGTATCGGGCTGCATTGCCGCCTTGCCGGCCGGCCGGCCCGCGTCGTCGCGCTCAAGCGCTTCCTCGACTATGTGAAGGGCCACGACCGCGTCTGGCTGCCGCGGCGTATCGACATCGCCCGTCACTGGCGTACGACCCATCCCTACCAGGCGCCAGCTCCGCGCCCGTCACGCATGGACAAGACTGAATTCGTTGAAAAATTCGGCGGCATCTTCGAACATTCGCCATGGATCGCCGAGCGCGCCTTCGACCTCGAACTCGGCCCCGCCCACGACAGCGCCGGCGGACTGCATAATGCCCTGGCACGGGTGTTCCGCGCAGCCAGCGGGAAGGAACGGCTGGGCGTGCTCGCCGCTCATCCGGATCTCGCCGGCAAGCTGGCGCAGGCCAGGCGCCTGACGCCCGAATCGACGGCCGAACAGGCTGGCGCGGGGCTCGATCTGTTGTCCGACGCGGAGCGCGAGACCTTCATGCGGCTGAACACCGCCTATGTCGGGAAGTTCGGCTTTCCCTTCATTATCGCGGTGCGCGACAACACCAAGGCCAGTATCCTGAAAGCCTTCGAAACCCGAATTGGCAATAGCGGCGACGAAGAGTTCGACATTGCCTGCAAGCAGGTCGAGCGCATCGCACTGTTGCGGCTCAAGACCATCCTGCCAGGCTGAGGACGCCATGACCGCTCGAACCTACTATGCGCCCAAGGGCGGCCTGCCGCCGCAGACCGATTTGATCACCGATCGGGCGGTGTTCACGGAGGCCTATGTTGTCATACCGCGCCGCGAGTTCAGCGATATCGTGGCCAGCTATCTGCCGTTCTGGGACAAGACCCGGGCCTGGGTGATCGCGCGCCCGCTGTCGGGCTTCGCCGAGACGTTCTCGCAATATGTCATGGAGGTGCAGCCGGGCGGCGGCAGCGGCAAGCCGGAGCCTGATCCGGGCGCGGAGGCCGTGCTGTTCGTCGTCGAGGGTGAATTGAGCGTGACCCTTGCCGGCAGGACGCATGTGCTGGCCCCCGGCGGCTATGCCTTCCTACCGCCGGCGAGCAACTGGAGCGTGAAGAACAAGGGTGCAGGCGCGGCCCGTTTCCACTGGGTGCGCAAGGCCTACGCGTTCGTCGACGGCATCGCGCCGCCGGAAGCCATTTTCACCAATGAGAAGGACATCGCGCCGCTCGCCATGCCGGACACCGAAGGCAAGTGGGCGACCACGCGTTTCGTCGATCCGACCGATGTCCGCCACGACATGCATGTTACGATCGTCACCTTCGAACCGGGCGGCATCATTCCCTTTCCCGAGACCCATGTCATGGAACACGGGCTTTACGTGCTGGAGGGCAAGGCGGTCTACCGGCTCAACCAGGACTGGGTCGAGGTCGAGGCCGGCGACTTCATGTGGCTTCGGGCCTTCTGCCCGCAGGCCTGCTACGCCGGCGGGCCGGGCCGTTTCCGCTACCTGCTCTACAAGGACGTCAACCGGCACATGAAGCTCAGCGTGCGGGGAGGACCGTCATGAGCCGCGTCATAACCGCGAAACCGCTGACCGGAGAAAACTTCGCCGCCTTCGGCCAGGTGATCGAGATCGGCGGCGACAATCACTATCCGATCAACGGCGGCAAGGCCGAGCGTTTCCACGCGCTCGCCAGGGCCGACGCGCAAGGTCCGGGCGGCCATGTTCTGATCTCGACGGTGCGCGGCACGCCCTATGCGTTTCCGCTGAAGCTGAAGATGGTGGAGCGCCATCCCTTCGGCAGCCAGGCCTTCATTCCGCTCGATCCGCGGCCGTTCCTGGTGGTGGTGTGCCATGACGAGGACGGAAGACCCGGCACGCCGCACGCCTTCCTGACCAAGCCCGGACAGGGCATCAATTATCCGCGCAACAGCTGGCACGGCGTGCTGACGCCGATCGGCGAGGCGCAGGATTTCGCCATCGTCGACCGTGGCGGCGAAGGAAACAATCTGGAAGAGTTCTTCTTCGACGAACCCTACGAGATCCATCTGCCCCGAAGGAATTCTCATGAGTGACGCCTCCCTCATCGACCGGCTGCTCGACGTGATCGAGAACGATATCGTGCCGAAGACGGCGGCGGGCGTCGCTAACGGCAACAAGCTGTTCGGCGCGGCCATCCTGCGCAAGGACGATCGCGGGCTGGTGCTTGCCGAGACCAACAACGAGACGGAGAACCCGCTCTGGCACGGCGAAGTGCATTGCCTGAAGCGCTTCTACGAGATGCCCAGGGCAGACCGGCCGGAGACCGGAGACTGCCTCTTCCTCGCCACGCATGAGCCTTGTTCGCTCTGCCTGTCGGCAATCACCTGGACTGGTTTCGACAATTTCTACTATCTGTTCAGCCATGAGGATTCGCGCGACAGCTTCGCCATTCCGCACGATCTGAAGATCCTGAAGGAGGTCTTCACCCTCGGTCCCGGCGGCTACAACGCCGAGAACGCCTACTGGAAAAGCTTTTCGATCCGAAAGCTGGCGCGGGAACTGCCCGATGCCGAGCGTTCCCGGTTGGAGGCGCGGATCGGCCGAATTTCAAGCAAGTATGACGAGCTTTCGGCCGCGTATCAGGACAGCAAGGCGGACAACGATATTCCGCTGAACTGAAGCATGATCCCGAAAGGTTGCAGACTTCTCGGATAGGATCATGCGACAAAACAGGGGGCAGGTGCTTCAGGTCAGGAACGGCTCCGCCTTCATCGTCGGCGGAACCGGCACGCCGAGGCGCGACAGGATCGTCGGGGCGAGCTGAAGCTGGTCGAGCAGCGTGTCCCCGGCCGAGCCCCGGCCCGGCCCGAAATAGTAGAGCGCGACATCCTGCATTTCCTCGTCATGGCCGCCATGATGGCCGCGCACCGTCTGGCCATGGTCGGCGGTGACGATGACCTCGTATCCGGCGGCAAGCCAGCGCGGCAGGAAGCCGGCCAGCGAGGCATCCAGCGTGTAAAGCGCATTGTCCATCTCGACGCAGCCCTGACCATAGCGGTGGCCCATGGAATCGACGGTGCATGTGTGGAGGATGCCGTAGTCGATGGCGTGGCGCTCGACGAGCCGGGTGAGCGTGGCGAACAGGTCGACGTCGCTCGGCGTCATGGCGTTGCTGTGGCTGTAGCCGCTCATCGTGTGGAAGCGGCCATGCGTGATGGGCCCGGCCGGCTCGTCATATTCGATGTCGCGGACCGGATCGAACGGATAGCGGTTGAAGAACTCCGACCAGTAGGAATGCGTCACCGCGCCTGTCTTGCCGCCCGCCTTGGTGACTTCCGAGAAAATGTCCGGCTCGGCGACACGCTTGCGGAACTCGTTCGAGCCGATGCCGTGGACCTGCGGCGAGACGCCGGTATGGATCGAGGCATAGCAGCAGGCCGAGGTCGAAGGCAGCACCGAGCGCATGCGCCATTTGCGGGCCTCGCCCGACTGGACCCAGCCTTCCAGATTGCCCATGAACGGCTTCCAGTTCCGCCACGGCAGGCCGTCGAGGATGATGAGCAGAAGCTTGGCGCTGGGCGGCATGAAGAAAGCAGTCCCCCGAAACAGTTGCACGCGCGACAGTAAGGGCGGACGGTCGGCCGTTCAAACGGACAGTTCCGGTTTGAACAGGGAAAAGCCGGCACAGCCGCTGACCCCCGAGCAAAGACCCGCCGGATCGGATGGACTATGCGGAGATGTCGATGATGCCGCAGTCGCCGGCCGCCGAGCCGAAGACGATGCGGCGTTCGGCCTTGTCCCACATCATCGCCGTTATCGCGCCCTTGCCGGGACGGCGCAGCAGCACTTCCTTGCCGTCGGCGAAGCGGGCGGCAAGCACCATGCCGTCCTCGTAGCCGATCGCGGCGATGTCGTCGCCGGGATGACAGGCCACGCAGGTAACCATCGTGTTGCCGCGCGTGCCAAGTTCCAGCGGCGCCTTGCCCATCGGCCCGTCCTTGCCCTGAAACGGCCAGACGATCGCCGCCGGCGCGCCGGAACTTGCCAGCCATTTGCCCCTGGCGCTCCACGACAGCGACTTCACCTTCGACGGATAGCCGGACATGCGCATGTGTTTGCCGTCGGACAGTTTCCATCCATGCAGGGAATTTTCCTGCATTGTGGTGACGAGGAAATTGCCGTCCGGCGAGAAGGTGATCCCGGTATGCGCGCCGGCCCATTCCAGTTCCGTCGGCTTGCCGTCGGCAGCCGGGAAATGCAGCGTCGCGCCATTGTAGCGTGCCACGCCGATGCGCAGGCCCTTCGGGGCGAAGGCGATGCCCTCGACCGAGCGCGGATGCTGGAATTCCTTCACCTTGCCGTCAGGCAGTCTCACGAAGGCCACGCGGCCCGTGGCGTAGGCGATGGCGCCCTGCGGACCGCTGGCGATGCTGGTGATCCATTTGCGGCCGGCTTCGGCAATGGGCGCCGTCGCGCCGTCCGGGCCGGTGGAAAACACCTTGCCGTCCTCGCCGCCGGAAATCAGCCGCGTGCCGGTCAGGTCGAGCGTGGCGCAAAGCAATCCGTCATTGGCCCGCGCCGTCTTGTGGCCGAGGTCGAGGCGGTGAATCGTGCCGTCGGCCAGCGCGAAATGCGGTACATCGGCGAGGAAGACGGCCGCGATGCAATGGCCGTCAAGGTCAAGCGGAGCGACTGTCGGCATGTCCGGTCAGGCGGCCTGGCAGGCCTCGAAGCTTCTCCTCAGCCGGTCCTCGTCAAGCTTGCGGCCGATAAAGACAAGGCGGCTCTCATGCTTTTCGCCATCCCTCCAGGCGCGCTGGTGGTCGCCTTCCGTGATCATGTGGACTCCCTGGATGACGTAGCGGTCGGGATCGTCCTTGAAGGCGATGATGCCCTTGAGGCGAAGTATGTTCGGGCCCTCGAGCTGCGTGACCTTCTCGATCCACGGAAAGAAGCGCTTCGGGTCCATCTCTGCGCCGCGCAGCGACACCGACTGGACGGTCACGTCGTGGATCGGCGACATCGCGCCATGGCCATGATGGTCATGGTCATGATGGTGGTGATCGTGGCCGTGGTGGTCGTGATCGCAGTCGTGATCGCAGTCCGGCCGCATTCGTGGTCGTGGTCGTGATCATCCGCGTCGAGGAAATGCGGGTCATTGTCCAGCGCGCGCTTCAGGTCGAAAGCGCCGCGGTCGAGCACCTCGGAGAGATCGACGCCGGCGCGGGTCGTGCGGTGGAGGCGGGCGCCGGGATTGATGGCGCGGATCGCGGCCTCGACATCGCGCAGTTCCTCGGGCGTGACGAGGTCGGTCTTGTTGAGCACCACCACGTCGGCAAAGGCGATCTGATCCTCGGCCTCCCGCGAATCCTTCAGTCTGAGCGGCAGGTGCTTTGCATCGACCAGCGCGACGACGGCGTCGAGCCTGGTCTTCTTGCGCACGTCCTCGTCCATGAAGAAGGTCTGGGCGACAGGCACCGGATCGGCTAGGCCCGTCGTCTCCACCACGATTGCGTCGAAGCGCCCCGGCCGGCGCATCAGGCCTTCGACGACGCGCACCAGATCGCCGCGCACCGTGCAGCAGACGCAGCCATTGTTCATCTCGTAGATTTCCTCGTCGGATTCCACGATAAGGTCGTTGTCGATGCCGATTTCGCCGAATTCGTTGACGATCACCGCGTAGCGCCGGCCGTGATTCTCCGAAAGAATGCGGTTGAGCAAGGTCGTCTTGCCGGCGCCGAGATATCCTGTCAGCACCGTTACGGGAATCTGGGTCTGCGCTTCGCTCATGATGGACCCCGGGGGATTTTGGTCGCCATCATATAGGACGCCGTACAGCGGATTGCACGCCTCAATCCGGCATTCCGACGGGCCACGGTAACGGTCAGCCGGTCTCTCGCGTATTGCCGGCGCGCGCATCGCCGTCGCCCGGCGAAGCGTTGTCATCCAATTGTAAAGAACATCTGCCAATAGCCGTTCTGTCGAATTCGATTGCCGGCAAAGTTTATGCGCATAAACTCCTCAAGGCATCGCCGAGAGGTGGCGGCATCGTCGAGGGGATCGGAAAAATGGCCAAGTCCACCAGAAGCGCTAGCATGAGTCATCTGCACGCGGCGGCGCGGCTTGCGCGGACGGCGCTCGCGGCGAGGCTGCTGATGCATGGTTTCTACGCGGGCCAGGACCAGATCATGCTGGCCCTCGACCAGGAGGACGGCCAGACACCCGGACAGCTCGCGATGCGTATCGGGGTGAGGCCGCCGACGATCACCAAGACGATCAATCGCCTGCAGACGCAGGGCTTCCTGGAAAAGCGCGCTTCCGAGACCGATGCGCGGCAGGCGCACATCTTCCTGACCGTCAGGGGGCGCGACGCGATACGCGATATCGAAAAATCCGTGCGCAAGACCGAGAAAACGGCGTTCAAGGGGATCGACAAGAAGGATCAGAAGACACTGATCAAGCTGCTTTCGCGGGTCGAACTCAACCTCTCCGATGTCCCGGCCGCCGCAACGGAAGACGACGACGATAGCGTGGAGTGAGCTGAGCGGCGAAAACCGCGAAAGGTGAACAGGCCGGCCGATCGCCACCGCCTGCCGCTTGCGCGCCGACAAGGCATGGCGCACAAGGCGGTCCAATCTCCTGTGCAATGGATCGCTCAATCCGGAACGACTGTTGAACCAGCCCCCGACAAAGCAGGAAGCGGCGGCGCCGGCTTCGGCGATCCTGTTCGTGCTCACGACCGGGCTGCTGTTCACCTGTCTCGACACGAGCGCGAAATATCTCGTGCTGTCGGGAATGTCGCCGCCCTTCGTCGCCTGGGTACGCTTTGCCGGCCACACGCTCCTCACCGTCCTGCTCCTGCGGGGGTGGATCAACCGGGATATGTTCCGTGTAAAGAGCCTGCCGATGCAGATCCTGCGCGGCCTCTGCCTGCTCGGCTCGACCATTTTCAATTTCGCGGCGCTTCTGACCCTGCAGCTCGCGGAGACCTCGGCGATCTATTTCTCCGCGCCGATCCTCACCGTGGCGCTGGCCGGCCCGCTGCTCGGCGAATGGGCCGGCTGGCGGCGCTGGCTGGCGGTGTGCGCCGGCTTCGCCGGTGTGCTTGTCATCACGCGGCCCGGCTACGGCGCCTTCGGCATGGGGCATGTCTTTGCGCTGTGTTCGATGCTCAGCAATTGCTTCTACGTGATACTGACGCGGCATATGTCAGGCAACGCGAAACGCCGGCCAGCCTGATCTTTTATTCGGCGCTGGCGCCCATGGTCCTGATGGCCCCCGTGGTGCCGCTCGCCGGATCGATGCCGCCAAGCGCCTGGCATGCGCTGCTGCTGCTGCTTCTCGGCGTTTTCGGTGCCGTCGGCCATTGGTTCCTGATCAAGGCCTACCGTCTGGCAAGCACGACCGCGCTTGCGCCCTATCCCTATCTGCAGATGGTCTGGATGACCGCGTCGGGCTATCTGGTCTTCGGTCAGTTTCCGGACCGCTGGACGCTCGCGGGCACGGCGATCATCGTGGCGAGCGGCCTCTACATCATCCATCGCGAACACCGGCTGCGGCTCAAAAACCGCGCCGCGCCGAACCAGGACTCGGCCGACCTTGCCGACCGTCTCTGAATTAACACTTTGAAGCGGCGGCAAATGATGGCATAAGCCGCTTTAAACCGTTTAAATCGTGCGACCTGGTTCTTGCGGACGGAGAGGACGCGCTGGCCCAGAAGATCAAGCTCTCGACAATCGCGGACGCGCTCGGCGTGTCCACCGCGACCGTATCGCTGGCGCTTCGAGACAGTCCGCTGGTCGCCGATTCGACGCGCGATCGCATCAAGGATCATGCCCGCACGATCGGCTACATATACAACCGCCGCGCCGCCAGTCTCAGGACATCGCGCTCCGGCATCGTCGGCGTCGTCGTTCACGACATCATGAATCCGTTCTTTGCCGAAATCCTGCGATCGATCGAAAGCGAACTCGACCGCAGCCGGCAGACCTTCATCCTTTCCAACCACTACGACCAGCTTGAAAAGCAGAGGACCTTTATCGACACTTTGCTGCAGCTCGGGGCGGACGGCGTCATCATGTCGCCGGCCATCGGCACGCCCCCGGAAGACATCATCATGGCCGAGGAGAACGGCCTGCCGGCGGTGCTGATCGCGCGCACCGTCGAGGGCGCAACGGTGCCGGTCTTTCGCGGCGACGATGCCTATGGCACCGGGCTGGCGACCAATCACCTCATTTCGCTCGGCCACACGCGCATCTCGATGATCGGCGGCACCGACCAGACGTCGACCGGCCGCGACCGCTATCAGGGCTATCTGATGGCGATGGAGGCCGCTGGACTTGAGGTGCGGCCCGCCTGGCGTATCCCCGGCCCGCGCACCAAACAGGCCGGGTTCGAGGCGACCGGCCAGTTCCTGGCGCTGAAGGACCGCCCGACGGCGGCGGTTTGCTGGAACGACCTCGTCGCGATCGGACTGATGAACGGCATTGCGCGTGCCGGGCTGATCCCCGGCGTGGATATTTCCGTCACCGGCTATGACGACCTGGAAGAAGCGGCGATCGCCACGCCGGCGCTCACGACGGTCTGGAACGGCCAGCGCGAGGTCGGCCGCCGCGCGGCCCGCGCCCTGCTGGACAAGCTCAACGGCGTATCGGTGCGGCCCTCCCAGGAACTGATCAAGCCGGAACTGCATGTTCGCCAGTCGACAGGACGGCCGCGCGAGCGCTGACGCAGGCGCCTGTCCTTGAAACTCCAGCATGGGAGGACCAATGTCCGATATTTCCGAAGTGACTGTTCTGGTTACCGGCGGCATGAACGAGCGCGTTCCGGCGAGGGTCGGCGAAATATTCAGGTTCGAGCGGATCGAGCGGGGAGACCCCGCGCTTCTCAGCGAGGAATTGCGGGGCCGGGTGCGCGGCATCGCCGCCATGTCGGCGATCAGCGCGGCCTTCATCGACTGCCTGCCGAAGCTCGAAATCATCGCCAGTTTCGGCGTCGGCTACGACCACGTCGATGCAAGGCACGCGGCGTCGCGCGGGATCGTCGTGACGAACACGCCCGAGGTGCTCTCCGAAGAAGTCGCCGACACGGCGATCGGGCTGCTGCTCAACACGGTGCGCGAACTTTCACGCGCCGAGAGCTGGCTGCGCGCCGGACGATGGGTAGAGGATGGGCCGTACCCGTTGACCAGGGCCACTCTGCGCGGACGCAAGGTCGGCATACTGGGCATGGGACGGATCGGCCAGGCGATCGCCCGCCGGGTCGAAGGCTTCGGCGTGCCGATCTCCTATCATAACCGCCGACCGGTCGCGGGTGTGCCCTACAGCTATTTCCCGACGCTGGCGGGCCTGGCCGAGCATGTCGATACGCTGATTTCGGTGGCGCCGGGCGGCGCGGCGACGGAAAAGATCGTGGATGCCGCCATATTGGCCGCGCTTGGCCCGCAAGGCGTCTTCGTCAATATCGGGCGCGGCAGCACGGTCGACCAGGAGGCACTGATCGCGGCGCTGCGCGACGGCACCATCCTTGCGGCCGGGCTCGATGTTTACGCCGAGGAACCGGAGGTGCCGGCAGGAACTGATCGCCCTGCCCAACGCGACGCTGCTGCCGCATGTCGGCTCGGCGTCGATCCACACGCGCGACGCGATGGCCGATCTTGTCGTCGACAATCTGGTCGGGTGGTTCCAATCAGGCGCGCCGCTCACGCCTGTCGCCGAAACGCTGTCGATCGCCCGCAGGGGCTGATCGGCAAGACGGCTCCGCGGGCGGGTGCCGGTTGAAGGTCCGGTGCGGTAGAGTGTGCTCCGGCAGGTCCGCGCCGCCCCTCAGCGGCAGCACAAGATCGACAGGACGAGCCGGTTTGGAGGCTACTCGGCCGCCGCACGCAGGCCGAGCCGGGCTGCCGCATGGTCGCGGGCGGCCTGCCCGAATGCCTGAAAGATCTTCGCCGAAGCGGAATCGCTGTGCACCCAATATTCGGGATGCCATTGCACGCCGACGGCGAAGGCCGGCGCGTCCTTGACCGAAACGGCCTCGATCGTGCCGTCGGCCGCCACGGCCTCGACCTGCAGCTTCGCACCCAGGCGGTCGATCGCCCTGGCGATGCACGGAATTCACCATGATCTCGCCCGCGCCGAACACGCCGGCAAGGCAACTGCCGGGCTTGATCGAAACGCTCTGGCGAATGGCGAAGCGCTCGTCCTGATTGTCGCTGACCGGGGCGCGGTGGTCGAGCGAGCCATCCCGCTCCTGGATCTCGGTCGCCAGCGTGCCGTCGAGCGCCACGTTCAACTCCTGTATGCCGCGGCAGATCGCCAGCAGCGGCACGCCTTGCTCGATCGCCTTGCGGATCAGCGGCAGCGTGGTGGCGTCGCGCGTCCGGATCATAGGGACCATTGGCCTCGCTGGCGTCGCCGCCATAGAGCGAGGGATGCACGTTCGACTTCGAGCCGGTCACCATCACGCCGTCGACCGAGGCGAGCAGGCGGTCGAGGTCGAGCCTGTCGCCGAAGGAGGGCACCAGCACCGGGAACACGCCGGCGCCGGCGATCGCCGCTTCGAGATATTGCCGCGGAGCGGCGTGCCAGGTGTAATTGTCGAACTGGCGGACGTCGGTGGAGACGGCGACGAGCGGCTGTAGCATTTTCCGGCTTTCGTGAGCGAACAGGCGTCTGCCGATAAAATAGGCGATCGCGGCGGCAATTTGCCAATGGCCAGTTGAGCGTGTCGCGATGGCGGCAGCGGAACGACCATGTTGCACGCGCCATCGAGCTGCAGGAGCTTGCGGCGGCGCAACCGGTTCGGATCGGCCGGGCGCGCTGGACTTGGAAAGCTTGGCGTGTAATGTGCCAGCGTCTTCGCTTGAGGAAAAACAACAGGTTCCGCAACGTAAACCCTCTCATTGCATCCCGAAGGGAGAAGATTCATGGATCGCCGTTCATTCATCAGGAAGGCTGGCGCCACCGGCGTCGGAGCGGCCGCCGCGACGGCGCTCGCCGCGCCGGCCATCGCGCAATCGAACCCGAAAATCACCTGGCGTCTCACGTCGTCCTTCCCGAAATCGCTCGACACCATCTATGGTGGCGCCGAGGTCTTCTCCAAGATGGTCTCGGAAGCGACCGACGGCAATTTCACCATCCAGGTTTTCGCCGCTGGCGAACTCGTTCCCGGCCTTCAGGCGGCCGACGCGACGGCGGCCGGCACCGTCGAGGCCTGCCACACGGTGTCATACTATTACTGGGGCAAGGACCCGACCTGGGCGCTCGGCGCGGCTGTTCCCTTCGCGCTCAACGCGCGCGGCATGAATGCCTGGCAGTATCATGGCGGCGGCATCGACCTGATGAACGAGTTCTTCGCCACCCAGGGCCTTGTCGGCTATCCGGGCGGCAATACGGGCGTTCAGATGGGCGGCTGGTTCCGCAAGGAAATCAACACGGTCGCCGACCTGCAGGGCCTGAAGATGCGCATCGGCGGCTTCGCCGGCAAGGTCGTGCGAGAAGCTCGGCGTGGTGCCGCAGCAGATCGCCGGCGGCGACATCTACCCGGCGCTGGAAAAGGGCACCATCGACGCCGCCGAATGGGTCGGCCCTTACGACGACGAGAAGCTCGGCTTCCAGAAGGTCGCGCCCTACTACTACTATCCCGGCTGGTGGGAAGGCGGCCCGACCGTCCACCTGATGTTCAACAAGGCGAAGTTCGACGAACTGCCCGCCGGCCTACAAGTCGCTGGTGCGCACCGCCGCGCAGGCGGCCGACGCCAACATGCTGCAGAAATACGACTTCCTGAATCCGACGGCGATCAAGCAGCTCGTCGCCAATGGCGCGCAGCTTCGTCCGTTCAGCCCGGAAATCCTGGCGGCCTGCTTCGACGCGGTCGAACGAGGTCTATGCCGAGATCGAGGCCACCAATCCGACTTCAAGAAGATCTGGGACTCGATCAAGGCCTTCCGCAAGGAGCACTTCCTCTGGGCGCAGGTGGCCGAATACAATTACGACACCTTCATGATGATCCAGCAGCGCAACGGCAAAGCTGTAGGCACATCGGTAGTCCATTCGAGACAGAAGCCCCGGAGAGCCGCTGCTCCGGGGCTTCTTTGCGTTGTGACGCAGCGTCGACCGAGATGCGCGCAAGCCGTCGGCTGGACTTGGGCCAGAGGTCATGCTTCTGATGGGCCGGCGCCGTTGATGGACATGGGAACAGACCGTCGGGCGCGCGTTGAGCAACCCAGGGAGGAATTGGAATGGATCGTCGTTCGTTTATCGGAAAGGCCGGCCTGGCCGGTGTCGGGGCAGTCGGCAGCCGCCACGAGCCTGGCGGCGCCGGCCATCGCGCAGTCGCTGCCGAAGATCTCGTGGCGCTGCACGTCGTCGTTTCCGAAGGCGCTCGACACGATCTTCGGCGCCGCCGAGACGATGGCGAACTTTGTGCGCGAATCGACGGACGGCAATTTCGACATCCAGGTCTTCGCCGCCGGCGAACTCGTGCCCGGCCTGCAGGCGGCTGACGCGGCTGCCGCCGGGACGGTCGAATGCTGCCACACCGCGTCATACTACTACTGGGGCAAGGATCCCGACCTATGCGCTGGCGACGGCCGTTCCGTTCATGTTCAACGACCGGCAGATGAACGCCTGGCTGTATTATGGCGGCGGCAACGACCTGCTGAACGAGTTCTATGCCACGCAGGGGCTCTACGGCCTGCCTTGCGGCAATACCGGCGCGCAGATGGGCGGCTGGTACCGCAAGGAGATCAACACCGTCGCCGACCTCAAGGGCCTGAAGATGCGCATCGGCGGGTTCGCCGGCAAGGTGCTCGAGCAGCTCGGGCGTTGTGCCGCAGCAGATTGCCGGCGGCGACATCTACCCGGCGCTGGAAAAGGGCACGATCGACGCCGCCGAATGGGTCGGCCCTTATGACGACGAGAAGCTCGGCTTCCACAAGGTCGCGCCCTACTACTACTATCCCGGCTGGTGGGAAGGCGGCCCGACCCTGCACACGCTCGTCAATCTCGCCAAGTGGAACGAGCTGCCGAAGACCTACCAGGCGGCGCTGGCGTCGGCCTGCCAGGCGGCCAATTGCGACATGATGGCGAGCTACGACTACAAGAACCCGCCGGCGCTCAAGCGGCTGGTCGCCGGCGGCGCGCAGTTGCGCCCGTTCAGCCCGGACATCCTGTCGGCATGCTTCGATGCGGCGAACGCGACCTATGCCGAAATTTCCGCGTCAACCCGGCTTCAAGAAGGTCTATCGACAGCCAGACGGCCTTCCGCGAAGCGACGCCTATCTGTGGGCGCAAGTCTCGGAATACACGTTCGACACCTTCATGATGATGCAGCAGCGCGCCGGCAAGATCTGACGCGTTTCGGTTTCTTCAATTAAGAAAAGCCCCGGAGCCATGCTCCGGGGCTTTTTTCTGCCATGTTTGAGCGGCGCACCGAACTCAGTTGAAGCTCGGCGGTTTCGAAAGGTCGGTCGCGGGCGGCGCGGGCTGGCGGTGCCGGCTGGTTGCCGAAGCTCGGCGGCTGCGACAGATCCGTCGGCGGAGCCGCCGGGGTCCCGCCACCGGCCGGCGGCTGGCCGTCCAGTCCCGGCAGCCCTGGCCGAGCCCGGGCAGTCCGGTCTGTCCGCCGCCCATCGGCGGGAGCACGATCTCGACGTCGCCGGGATCGACCACGGCACCCTTGTAGTGCATCACCATCTGCGGGAAGGCGATGGTCAGGCCGATCATGATGCACCTGGATGCAGACGAACGGCACCGCGCCCCAGTAGATCTGGCCGGTGGTCACCGGCTGCGATCTGTCTTGCCGGTGATGCGGTCGAGATAGGGCACGCGGGCGGCGACCGAGCGCAGGTAGAACAGCGCGAAGCCGAAGGGCGGATGCATGAAGCTGGTCTGCATGTTGACGCCGAGCAGCACGCCGAACCAGATCAGGTCGATGCCGAGCTTGTCGGCGGCCGGCGCCAGCAGCGGCACGATGATGAAGGCGAGCTCGAAGAAATCGAGGAAGAAGGCGAGCAGGAAGACCAGGATGTTGACGGCGATCAGGAAGCCGACCTCGCCGCCCGGCAGCGAGACCAGCAGGTGCTCGACCCAGAGATGGCCGTTGACGCCGTAGAAGGTGAGCGAGAAGACGCGCGCGCCGATCAGGATGAACAGCACGAAGGACGACAGCCGCGTCGTCGAGGCCAGCGCCTGCTTGATCACGTCGAGAGTCAGCCGGCCCTTCGCCGCGGCCATGATCAGCGCGCCGACCGCGCCCATGGCGCCGCCTTCGGTCGGCGTCGCGATGCCGAGGAAGATGGTGCCGAGCACCAGGAAGATCAGCGCCAGCGGCGGGATCAGCACGATGATCACCTGCTGGGCCAGCCGCGACATCATGTTGATGTTCAGGCGCCTTGTCGGCGATCGCCACGATGTAGATGAAGATGACGCCGACGGTGGCGCCGAGGATGTCGGCATTGTCGCCTTGCGTCGGCGAGAGATAGACATGCGCCGCGTAGGCGATCGCGACGGCGGCGACCAGCAGCGACCGCCAGCAGCGACAGTCACGCCATGGCCGAGCGTGCGCGCTTCCAGCGGCAGCGCCGGCATCGATTTCGGCCGGACGATCGACATCGAGCAGGATGTAGAGCGTGTAGAGACCGGTCAGCACGAGGCCGGGGATCAGCGCGCCGGCATACATGTCGCCGACCGAGCGGCCGAGCTGGTCGGCCAGCACGATCAGCACCAGCGACGGCGGGATGATCTGCGCGAGCGTGCCGGATGCGGCGATGACGCCGGAGGCGAGCGCGCCGGTCATAGCCGTAGCGCAGCATGATCGGCAGCGAGATCAGGCCCATGGCGATGACCGAGGCCGCGACCACGCCGGTGGTGGCGGCCAGCAGCGCGCCGACGAAGATCACCGCATAGGCGAGGCCGCCGCGGATCGGGCCGAACAGCTGGCCGATCGTGTCGAGCAGGTCCTCGGCCATGCCGGATCGTTCGAGCACGATGCCCATGAAGGTGAAGAACGGGATGGCCAGCAGCGTGTCGTTCGACATCACGCCCCAGAAACGCTCCGGCAGCGCATAGAGCAGCGGCCAGGAGAGGTTGATCGTGCTGTTCGAATAGGGCGCCAGTTCGCACGCCGATGAAGAAGAACAGCAGGCCGTTGGCGGCGAGCGAGAAGGCGACGGGATAGCCGAGCAGCAGGAAGATGATCAGCGAGAAGAACATGATCGGCGCCATGTTCTGGGCGATGAACTCGATCACGAGCGCACCTCCTCGGCCAGCGCCTTGGCTTCGAGTTCGGCCTGCTCATGCACCGAGATGAACGGGTTGGGATCGTCCATGTCGCCGCGCATGATGGCGATCTTCTTGATGATCTCGGAGATGCCCTGCAGCGCCGAGCAGGAAGAAGCCGATCAGCAGGATGCGCCTTGGCCGGCCAGATGATCAGCCCGCCGGCATTGGTGGACACCTCGCCGCTGCGGAACGACAGCGACACGTAGGGGACGAAATAGATAGATCATCAGGATGACGAACGGCATCAGGAAGAAGAGATGGCCGAACAGGTCGATCCAGTGCTGCATGCGGCGCGAGAACATGCCGTAGACGATGTCGATGCGGATATGCTCGTTCTGCTTCAGCGTGTAGGCGGCGGCCAGCAGGAAGGCGGCGCCGAACAGATACCATTGCAGCTCCAGCCAGGCGTTCGACGAAATGTTGAACATCTTGCGGATGACGGCATTGCCGGCGCTGACCAGGATCGCCAGCAGGATCAGCCAGGACACCCATTTGCCGATGAATTCGTTGAGGCGGTCAATGCCTCTGGACAGAGCGAGCAGCCCTGCCATGCATTCCTCCCTGGTATGCGCGGGCGTCGCCGGTTCCCCGCTTGTCTGTGCACGCCGCGTGGCCCAACGGTATGCCGTCAGCGTGGAACGGCGCGGTCAACACGGATGAGTGCAGCCAACCGCCGTCGCGGAGCGGCGGTGCGCGAATGCGCGTGCGGCCAGCACCGGCGCATGCGACCAAAGTCGTGATCGGCGGACTCAGGCGATCTTCTGCCTGCGTCGCGGCCGGCCGGCCGATCAGCACCAGCATGCGCGACCAGGAACAGAACATCCAGGCGTCGCGCCATTCGACCGGGAAATAGCCGGACCACAGCGATTCGGCGATGCCGAAGGCGGCCGCGCCCAGCGCCGCGCGCGGCGGCGAGAGATAGCCGCCGACCGCCGTGACGAACAGGATCTTCAGGCCGTAGACGAGGCCGGCGCCGAAGCTGACATTGCCGTAGTAGAGCGCCGGCCAGGATGCCGGCCAGCGCGGCGCAGAAGCCGCCGAACAGCACCGCGTGCCGGAACACGCTCGCGCACGTCGACGCCGCACATGCGCGGCGGCCGCCGGGATCGTCGGAGACGGCGCGCCAGCGCGGCCGAAGCTCGAGCGGGCGAGCGCCGCAGGCGGCCAGCGCGATCGCCGACGACCGCGACCGCGCAGTTGACGAGCTGGATGAGCGTCAGCGTCGCCTGGAAGCCGTCGCCCGGAGCGAAGACGATCGGCTGCGGCCAGCATCGGCGGCAGCCAGAAGTCGTGGGTGTCGGCGGCGATGCGGCCGGCTTCCATCAGCACCAGCGAGACGCCGAGCGTCGTCACCACGATCGCGTTGGGCGAGCGGTCGGCGAGCGGCTGGAAGACGCTGCGCGACAGGACGTGGCGGATCAGCGCGCGCATAGAGCGAAGGCCGTCGCGACGCCGAGCGCGACCGTCGCCGGCAAGGTCAGCCACAGCACCTGACAGCCGAAGACCGCGGCGAGGATCATCGTCTGGCCGGAGAAGGCGAACAGCGCGCCATAGGCGAGGTTGGTGCGGTGCAGGACGCCGTTGGTCAGCGCATAGCCGAAGGCGAGCAGCGCATAGAGCGCGCCCGAATGCAGGCCGTTCAGCACCTGCTGGAAGAAATAGAGCATGCGACCGTCCCGCCACGCGCCGGCGCGGCCATGCTGCATGGTTGCGCCGCAAATTCTAACTTGTCAAACGCGATTTATCGGTTAGATTTGGCGGCATGACGGTTTCCTGGACCCCGCACCGCTTTTCCGGCGGCGTGCTGGCGCTCGACACGGCGAACACCGTCGTGCTGCGCGGCGATCCCGGCGAGTCCTTCGACCGCTTCGACGATCCGGCCGAGATTGCGCGCTTCGCCGATGCGGCCAGCGGCTTTCGCGCCGTCGGAACTTGGCGGGCAGGCGGCTGGCGGTCGACGATCGCCGACAGCGATCGCGCCGATGGTGCTGTCGATCCGCGAGACGACCGACCGGCTGTTTCGCGGCGCCGTGTCTGGACGGGTGCGGTGGACGCCGGCGATCTGCCGGCCTTCCTGACGGCCTGCGCCCAAGGGCTCGGCGGCAGCGAACGAACGGATCGGCGCGCCGGACGCGCCGTTCGGCGATCCGGCGACGCCGATCGCCTTCGAGGCGGCACTGGCCGTCTCGGCGCTGTCGCTGCTGCCGACGACACAGATCGGCGCGGATCAGGATCTGCCCCAACTGCACGCTGGCTGTTCGTCGACAGAGCCGCAACTCGCAGCCGCCTCTGGTGCGACATGACGGTGTGCGGCAACCGCCAGAAGGCAAGGCGTCACTATCGTCGCCGCAGCACGGCGGAGGAGGTCACAATGGCTGAGCGGTCGCGAATCCGATCGATTGCGGCGCTGCATGCTCGCGGCCGGCCTTGCGCTCGGCGCCTGCCGCGACACGCGGCGAGGATGGCGAGCTTTTCGAGATTGCCGGCAAGCTATTCGTCTTCAACTACCGTCTCGCCACCGCGACCTATCTCGTGAACGTCTGCGGCCGCTGCAGCCGATCGCGGGAAGGCGAGGTCGCGGTCGCCAGCTTCGAGAACCCGGCCGGCGGCGCGCCGATCGTGGTGCGAGCAGAAGATCTGGCCGAAGCTCGACAAGATGACGATCGAGAGCCCGCCGCTGCACCTGCGTCGTCAAGGACAAGCCCTATGCGGTGTCGATCCGCATCGAAGGCGCCGATGGGGCCGTTCTGCAGAAGATCGACACCACGATGATGTCGACGGAGGACCAGTCGATCCTGCCGGACAGGCCGCTGGTGGTCGGCCCGCTCTATACGCCCAATCCCGAACTTGCCGGCCAGCCCGACGGCAAGCTGCCGGCGAGCCGAAGCCGATTGCTCGAAGCTGCCCGGGCAGGACGCCAGGGCGTAGGAATGTTCGTTCGGCGGCACGCCGTGAATCGGTTTCGTCCGGATCGTGAGTCGCCGCACAGTTCACAGCGCTTGCCTGGCGCCGTCGATTTCGTTTGACGCTGGCTTGCAAGGGAAGAAAGACTGCGCCGTGACGAACCAAACGAGAATTGGCTGACTTGGGGGCCAGCTCCCGCAGAGGGAATGCCAGCATGACGCTGCACGACGTCGCGCTCGACGACAAGTTCGATCTGTCGAAAGAGCGCATCTTCCTCTCCGGTGCGCAGGCGATCATCCGCATGCTTCTGATGCAGCGCGAGCGCGACCGGCGGGCCGGGCTCGAACACGGCCGGCTTCGTTTCCGGCTATCGCGGCTCGCCGCTCGGCGGCCTCGACATGCAGCTGTGGAAGGCGCGAGAGCAGCTTGGCCAAGCCGACATCGTCTTCCAGCCCGGCCTCAACGAGGAGCTTGCCGCCACCGCCTGCTGGGGCACGCAGCAGACGGAACTGGCGGGCGAAGGCACGCCATGACGGCGTCTTCGCGCTCTGGTACGGCAAGGGACCGGGCGTCGACCGCTCCGGCGATGTCTTCCGCCACGCCAATCTCGCCGGCTCGTCGAAGCATGGCGGCGTGCTGGCGCTGATGGGCGACGACCACATGGCCGAAGTCCTCGACCAACGCGCATGCCACGGAGTTCCTGTTCGTCGACACGATGGTGCCGATCCTCAACCCGGCCGGCGTCCAGGAGCTGATCGACTACGGGCTCTACGGCTATGCGATGTCGCGCTTCGCCGGCACCTGGGCGGCGATCAAATGCGTCAAGGACAACATCGAATCGACGGCTTCGGTCGACTGCCTCGCTGGATCGCGTCCGACATCGTCGTACCGCGACTTCGACATGCCGCCCGGCGGCCTCAACATTCGCCACGAGATCGACCAGCTCGGCCAGGAGGAGCGGCTGCACGAATACAAGCGCGCCGCGGCGTCCGCCTTCATCCGCGCCAACGGCCTCAACCGCATCGTCTATTCCGGCGGGCGCAACGCCAGGCTCGGCATCATCACGGTGGGCAAGAGCTATCTCGACGTGCGCCAGGCGCTGGACGATCTCGGCATCGACGAGGCGCAGCCAACCGCATCGGCATCCGGCTGTTCAAGGTCGGCGCGCCCTGGCCGCTCGACCTCGAGCACATCGCCGACTTCGTCCGGGGCCTCGAAACGGTCGTCGTGGTCGAGGAGAAGCGCTCGCTGATCGAGGTGCAGCTCAAGGAGGCCTCTACGGCACCGCCATCGCAGCCGCTGATCGTCGGCAAGAAGGACGAGCGCGGCGACTGGCTGTTCCCGGCCAAGGGCGCGCTCGATCCGAACGAGATCGCCATCGCGCTTGGCGAGCGCATCCTGCGCACCATCGGCCCGTCGGAGGAGATCGCCGCGCGCGTCAGCCGCCTGCGCCAGTTCCAGGCGATGCTCGCCGATACCGAGGATATCGGCCAGCGCACGCCCTATTTCTGCTCCGGCTGCCCGCACAACAGCTCGACCAAGGTGCCGGAGGGCTCGATCGCTGCGGCCGGCATCGGCTGCCATTTCATGGCGCTGTGGATGGACCGATCGACGTCGGGCTTCACCGCCATGGGCGGCGAGGGCGCGCAATGGGTCGGTCAGGCGCCGTTCTCGACAAGCGCGAACATATCTTTCAGAATCTCGGCGACGGCACCTACAACCACTCCGGCAGCCTGGCGCTGCGCTTCGCCATGGCGACGGACGCCAACATCACCTACAAGATCCTCTACAACGACGCCGTCGCGATGACCGGCGGCCAGCCGCACGAAGGCGGGCTGACGGTCGACGCGATCGCGAACCAGGTGCGCGCCGAAGGCGTCGAGCGCATCGCGGTCGTCACCGACGAGCCGGACAAATATGTCGCGCCGCATTTCCGGCCGGCACCACCGTCCACCACCGCGACGACCTCGATCTCGTCCAGCGCGAGCTGCGCGAGGTCAAAGGCGTGTCGGTGCTGATCTACGACCAGACCTGCGCGGCCGAAAAGCGCCGCCGCCGCAAGCGCGGCACCTTTCCCGATCCCGACAAGCGGGTCATCATCAACGAGCTGGTCTGCGAAGGCTGCGGCGATTGCGGCGTGCAGTCGAACTGCGTCTCGATCCAGCCGGTCGAGACCGAGTTCGGCCGCAAGCGCCGCATCGACCAGTCGAGCTGCAACAAGGACTTTTCCTGCGTCAACGGGTTTTGCCCGTCCTTCGTGACCGTGCATGGCGCGCAAGATCAGGAAGGCGCAAGGGCTGGCGGGTTCGGCCGATCCGCTTGACGGCGTTCCGGTGCCGCGCGGCTTTCCGCTTGGACCCGCCGGCTGGTCGGCGATCATCGACGGCGTCGGCGGCACCGGCGTCGTCACCGTCGGCGCGATGCTCGGCATGGCGGCGCATCTCGAAGGCAAGGGCTGCGGCATGATCGACATGGCCGGCCTCGCCCAGAAGGGCGGCGCGGTCTTCACCCATGTGCGCATCGCCGAGACGCCCGGCGACATACACGCGATCCGCGTATCCGCCGGCAAGGCCGACCTTGTCCTTGGCTGCGACCTCGTCGTCTCCGGCGCGCGAAAGGTGCTGACGGCCGTGCGCGAGGGCCACACGATCTTTGTCGCCAACACCGCCGAAATCATGCCCGGCGACTTCGCCCGCTCGGCCGATTTCTCGCTGCCGACGGAACGGCTGAAACGCGCGATCCGCAAGGCTGCCGGCGAGGATCGCGCGCATTTCTTCGACGCCACGCGCACCGCCTCGGCTCTGTTCGGCAATTCGATCGGCGCCAACATGTTCATGCTCGGCTTCGCCTTCCAGCATGGCGCGTTGCCGCTGTCGGCAGAGGCCGTCGAGCGCGCGATCGACCTCAACGGCGAAGCGGTCGAAATGAATGTCGCGGCATTCCGCTGGGGCCGCCGGGCCGCGCACGAGCCTGATTTCGTGCGCAAGCTGAACGCCGGCGCAAACGCCCCGACGCAGGCCGCGCAATCGCTCGACGAGGTGATTTCCCGCCGCGTCGACTTCCTGACGGCCTATCAGGACGCCGCCTATGCGCGGCGCTACCTTGGCCATATTGCGAAGATGCGCGAGGCCGAAGCCCGCGTGGCGCCGGGCTCGACCCGGCTGACGGAGGCGGTGGCGCGCAACCTGTTCAAGCTGATGGCGATCAAGGACGAGTACGAGGTCGCCCGGCTCTATACGGACGGATCGTTCAAACAGCAGCTGTCGCGCGAGTTCGAGAGCTACGACCGGCTGGAATTCCATCTCGCGCCGCCGATCATGGGCCGACGCAATGCCGATGGCAAGCCGAGGAAATCGAGCTTCCGGGCCTGGATGATGACCGGCTTTCGAATGCTGGCGGCGCTGAGGCGGTTGCGCGGCACGATGCTCGATCCGTTCTCGCTACACCGCCGAGCGGCGCACGGAGCGGGAACTGCTCGCACGCTATGAGGGCGACCTCGACCGCATCCTCGATGCGATCGATGCGCGCCGCCTTGACGCGGCTGCCGCTCTAGCCTCGGTTCCACAACTCATCCGCGGCTACGGTCACGTCAAGCTGGCGAGCGTCGCCAGAGCCGACGCCGAGCGTGATCGCCTCTTGCCCCGGCTCGTCCGGCCGGAGGCGGAGCCCATCGCCGCCGAGTAGGAATATCCGCTCGTTTCGCAGGATGAATTTGGGCGGGGTCATTCATCGTGGCCATTTCTCGCCATGCCATTGAATATCATGGTGATTATTTTCGCGGCATCGGGAAGGGACCGCGGCGCGACGGCCGGAAACGCCATTTTAGCCGATCGCCGATTTTATTCATTCGATTTCCATACACTGTATCGTATAGATCGCGTCAACGCCTGATTTGGCAGACGCTTCGCGATGTGACATACTTAGCTATACTTCGAGGATTTTTCGGAATGCCGGACGTCCCTGCGTCCCTTTATGCCGTCTCGTACGAGGCGGTGGTCAAGGCCGTGTCGGTCGAAGAAGCCGTCGTCCTGATCCGCGACAATTACCGCCTGGATCACGTTACCTATCATCATGCGCAGATCGTGGGCGACATCGACGCGCCCTATGTCAAATCCACCTATCCGGCCCAGTGGCTGGCACGCTACCTGCTGCGCGGCTATCTCCATGTCGACCCTGTGGTGCGGGAGGGGTTCTCGCGCCAATTGCCCTTCGACTGGCGCGAACTGACGATGACACCGGATGCGCGCGATCTGATGCGCGACGCCCTGGCGCATGGGCTAGGCGGCAATGGCTACTCGATTCCGCTCGTGGACAAGCAGGTGCGCCGCGCCCTTTTCTCGATCAATTCGAACATGCCGCAGGAACAGTGGGATGCATTCCTGGCCCGGCACGCGGGAGAGCTGTCCGAGCTGGCCGCGCGAATCCACCGCATGGCGGTCGCCGAGCTCTACGGGGAGAGCGATCCCCTGCCGCAGCTCGGGCCGCGTGAACTCCAGTGCCTGACCTGGGCCGCGCGCGGCAAGGACTACAAATCCATCGCGCAGATTCTCTCGATCTCCGAGAACACCGTGCGGGATTATCTGAAGACGGCGCGGCTGCGGCTGGATGGAGCGACTATCGCCCAGGCCGTCGCAAAGGCGATACGACTGCATCTGATCCGGCCCTGACGCCCCTACATATGTAGGGACACATCTGTATCCATCCTTGTGTGGGAATTTTCATCGACAGCAAAAAGCAGCACACTGGCAATATCAACCAACAGAGTGGGGTATTGCAGCAATGTTCATTACCGTCCAGTCTCATGAATACGACCAGTATACACTGCTTCTTGTTCAGATGCACCGGCTGCGAAAAATCATATTCCACGACACGCTCAAATGGGATGTACCAATTGCGCGCAATATGGAACGCGACTACTATGACGACTGCCGGCCTGTTTACTTAATCTGGTGCAGCACGGATCAAAAGACGCTGTTCGGGTCCATGCGACTCCTTCCGACCACCGGTCCGACGCTGCTGTACGACGTGTTCGGCCGGACCATCCCGGAAGCGGCCGAGCTTTCGGCGCCGGGGATATGGGAGGCGACGCGCTGCTGCGTCGACGCCGCTTCACTAGCCGAACATCACCCCGAGATCGATCAGGGCAGAGCCTTCGGTTTCCTCTGCCTCGCGGTGACCGAGGTCGCGCGGGCACACGCTATCCATACGCTGATCTTCAACTACGAACCGCAAATGCGACGCATCTATGCGCGGGCCGGAGCGGCAGATTCAGGAGCTCGGCCGCGCCGACGGCTATGGCCGCCGCCCGGTCTGCTGCGGCGCTTTCGAGGTTTCCGAGAGCGTCATTCAAGGCATGCGCGCCGCCCTTGGCGTCGACGCGCCGCTCTACAGCCGACGGTTCGCCGCCGGCATCGATACTGACAAATGGCTCGCGGCATGAAGATCGGGCGGAGCGATTTTCGGACACCGGCGGATCCGGTCAGAACCATAGTCGTCTGCCTCAGGGCGGCGCACAATCTCACTCACAGCATCGATCAGCAGCGGGGGGTAGTTCTGCGTGAACATATCGATCAGGCGCTACTCGCCATCGAAACCGAAATTCCTCTGTAGGAAGGAAAATTCATGAGCCCGACAACCGAGCGCGACCCAGTGCGCGAGCGCCTGGCGAGGCTGAAATATACGCAGGCCATACTTCGCGAACTGGCAAGGATGGCGCAGGCAGATCAGGAGACCATGCTGGCCTACCTGATAGAGATGGCTGCCACAGAGGCAGGCATGCTCCACATCACCCTGGGCAAGTAGGACCCAGGCAAGCAGACCATCGCTGGAAAAGCAGATGCCGGCCAGGACCTGGCCGGCATGCGGTCCGAAGAGAGGCGGCCTCTTGCCGCCATGCCCTGTCGATCAATACGGGCAGGAATTGTCGGCCATATAGTCGTGGACCTTGATCGTGCCGGCTATGATATCGGCCTTGGCCTTTTCGGCGGCCGCCTTCATCTCGTCGGTCACAAGAGCCTTGTTGTTCTCGTCCATGGCGTAGTCCACGCCGCCTTCCTTCAGGCCCAGATCGTTGATGCCGGGCGTGAACTTCCCGTTCTTCGCATCGGTGAAGGCATTGTAGACGGCAACGTCGACGCGCTTCACCATCGAGGTGAGGACCTTGCCCGGATGCAGGCCGTTCTGGTTGGAATCGACGCCGATGCTGAGCTTGCCCGCATCGGCCGCCGCCTGCAGCACGCCCACGCCCGTGCCGCCGGCCGCCGCGTAGACCACGTCGGCGCCCTGGTCGATCTGCGACTTGGCGATCTCGCCGCCCTTGGTCGGATCATTCCATGCCGCAGGCGTGTCGCCCGTCATGTTCTGGATGACGTCGGTCGCTCCGGCCGCCTTGGCGCCCCCGACATAGCCGCAGCCGAAACGGCGAATCAGCGGGATGTCCATGCCGCCGACGAAGCCGACCTTCTTGCTCTGGGAAGCCATCGCTCCCAGGAGGCCGACGAGGTAGGAGCCTTCCTGTTCCTTGTAGACGACGGAGCGGACGTTGGGCTTGTCGACCACCATGTCGATGATGGCGAAATTGGTCTCGGGGAAATCCGCCGCGATCTTTTCGAGTGTCGCCGCCCACGAGAATCCCGCCATGACGATCGGATTATTGCCGTCTTCGGCGAATTTGCGCAGCGCCTGCTCGCGCTGCGCGTCATTCTGGATCTCGAAATCGCGATAAGCGATGCCGGACTCGGCCTTGAACTTCTCGGCGCCGTTGAATGCCGATTCGTTGAACGACTTGTCGAACTTGCCGCCGAGATCGTAGATGATCGCCGGCTTGATGTCCTGCGCGAACGCCGGGACGGTGAACGCGGTTGCGGCCAGGAGGCCGAGAACGATACGCTTCATGTGATCCACACCCTGTCGGTTTTGAGCCCGCTGTTTTTTTGGTCGACGCCGCTGATAATCCGCCAAAAATGCGCCCGCGGCGAATGGCGGACGGCGCAGCCGACCGCTGGACGGTCACTCTGGCACGCCGAAAAGCAAAATACACGCGGAATCTTGACCGTTTGGAAAACGCGGCGCCACCCTTCAGGGCAGCCTTACGTGCCGGCCGCGCCGATGCGCCGGATTGGCGAAACCGCCGATGATGGCGCCGCTCTCCCCGTCCTTGAGACAAGAGGGACGCGGCGGGCGAAGCGCGGACTGGTGTCCACGGGCTTCAGTCGGACGGCATTGCCTGCGGCATGGGACACGGAACCCCCGTGCCGCTCAGGTTGCAATAGCCATGGGGGTTCTTCGCCAGATACTGCTGATGGTCCGCCTCGGCGAAATAGAATTCCGGAGCGGGGGCTATCTCGGTCGTGATCCTGTCGCGGCCGGCGGCGTTGAGCGACGCTTGATAGGCGTCGCGCGACGCAAGCGCGGCGGCGTGCTGGACCTCGCCAAAGGTGTAGATCGCCGAGCGATAGGTCGTGCCCATGTCATTTCCCTGGCGCATGCCCTGGGTGGGATCGTGGTTCTCCCAGAACGCCTGGAGCAGGTCCGCGTAGGAAACCACGTTGGGATCGAATATGATAAGGACAACCTCGGTGTGTCCGGTCAGTCCGGTGCATGTTTCCTGATAGGTCGGATTGGGCGTGATGCCGCCCGCATAGCCGGCAGCCGTTACCCAAACGCCATCCCTCCGCCAGAACATGCGCTCGGCGCCCCAGAAGCAGCCAAGCCCGAACATCGCCGTCTCCAGGCCCTCCGGATGCGGCCCCTGGAGGGGCCGCCGCGACACGAAATGTTCTGCCGCGGTAGAGATCGGCTGTTTTCTGCCCGGCAATGCCTCACCGGGCTTCGGCAGGTTCAACTTCTTGTTCAGCATGTCGCTCAGGAAGAACATGGGCCATTCCTCCAGGCCTGCCGGCCCGTATCACATTGCAAGGTGGCGGGCGGGCCGTTCCGGCCGCCGGCCGATTGAAAAGAACAGGAAAGCCAGCGCCGCGAAGACGATGAAGCCGGGCAGGCTCAAAACAGGCGCGACCATGAGGTCCCAGACAAGCCGATGCAGCTTCGTCTCGATCATTTCGCGAACACTCGCCAGCGTATCCGCCGAGACAGCCGCCCAGCTCGTCGCAAGCGGCGTCATGATCAGGGCGGAGCCGGCGATCGAGCGCGTCGCATCGAGCACCGCCATGATGACGGCGACCGATAGCGCGAACAGGGAAAGCAGGCGGAACAGGAACCGCATCATGTTGATCCGTACGTCGCTTGCGAACGAGAGATATTCCTCGGTGCCGGCGACTTCAATCCGCCAAACGCCAAATCGAGCCGGCAACCGGCTTTCCACGATCCGCAAACAGCCGCCCCGCCATGCATGGTGATCGCGAAGCCGGCGGCGGCCATGGACGAACTCTCTGCGACAGGCTTGCGTGGCCTCGCCTGGTTCTGTTCCGTCGCGGGTTTCCATCGGCCGGCCGTGTTTTCGAACCTGCTCTGGACATGACACGATGCCGTATGAATGTCTCGCTGCGTGAGCTTCGCAACGACGGTTCTTTCCAACGTCTGACAAAGGCGCCTTCGGAACCCGGCGGACTTAAGAACATGGCTTGGCACGGGGCGCGAGATCGACTAGATGAGCCCCGCACCCGCCCCGCTTTGCCGGGACGGCAGGGAGAGGTGGCCGAGTGGTTTAAGGCGCACGCCTGGAACGCGTGTATACGGGAAACCGTATCGGGGGTTCGAATCCCCCTCTCTCCGCCATTTCACATAGTTAAATAGCTGAAATAAAAGAATTATTTTTTTCTTTTGATGCGTGCCCACATTCTGACCCGCAGTGGACCGCGGCTTGCTGACGATTCGCCTGTTCCCACCCGGCCGCCACCAGGCGAGGAAATCGCCGCCTGGAGACGCGGAAGCCGACGGTTGGAATAGCGGAGGCGAGGCCGTAGAAATCGTGGCCGACGACGCGGACGCAGGAGCCCGCTGCTTCGGGTTCAGCAGGAGGGGCTTGCGGCGCTTCCCGCCGCCCCGCAGGGCTTGGTGTCGAACAGTTCGGTGCCGGGCGCGCGGGAGAAATCTCTTCTCGATTACGCCCCGCCGGACGTCGCCATCTCATTCACCCGCTTGCCCTGATGTGTCACACCCGACGGCTCTGGAACCTCCCTTAGTCCAGGCGTCGTTTTGGAACCTTGACGATTCTTGGAATCCTGAAGGACAGTGGATGCGCATCAGCCGGCCGAGCCGGAGCTTTTCGCGGATTCATATCCTGAACCGGCACGCTCATGAACGCGCCGTCCCGTATCCCTTGAAACGTCCGCTCGACGATCGCCGAAAAACCTCCGCTATGCATGCCGCTTAGAAAGGCCAGCGTATAGGCGGCTTTGCCGGAGAAGGAGAATTCGCAGTTCTCGAACGAACAATTTGTAAGGACCGGAGGAATATCGCCCGCATAGTCGAGCCTGCAACGATCGAACAGGCAATCCTCGAAATGCTTGCCGTCGAGCGAAAGGCTCTTTTCGCGGTATACTTTGCCGGTTTGCTTCACTGCTCCGCCTAATTGATGGCGTCGAGCTTGTCGATCGCGGCGGAGAAGCCGTTAAGCGAAACCGGGATTGTGACAGCGCTTCGAGTAACCGATTCCATCCCGATGTTCAGGTTCGTGCCGGCCTTCAGTATTCTGACGAGATCCGCGCTGAGCGGAACAGCGGCATAGGCGCCGTTCTGGTCGCTGGTCTGGATGGCGGCGGTTTTCTTCTCCCCCTCGTCGATCTGGTAGCTGGCACCGGCCGGGATGAACAGCCCATGAGGAAGAGCCAGAAGCATGGCCAGCGCGCCGTCCTTGGACTGTTTGCGGATCGTCACGGTGAGCACGCGCTGGCCGGTTTTCGACTCGGTCAGGTTTTGCGACATCTGGCATTCCAGCGCCGTGGCATTGGCTGCGCTCGCGCAGCTCACGCTCCACGCATTGGCCGGCCTTTGCTCCGCCGGCGCCTCGGCCGCCGGAGCCGCCGGCTTCGGCGCATCCTGCGCCGTTGCAACTCCCACGCCCGTACTGGTCAGCAGGAAAAAAGCAATCAGTGCGGTCTTGCGAATATTCATTGAACTCTCCCAGGCGATGCTCCCCTCGCATCGCGGCCGCGCCGATATCGCGATCATCCTGCACAGGAAAGACAATCGCCGGCACCCGAACATCTTCTGCACGATTACCCCTCTCAAACTGTTGCCATATTGTCACTTGTTGGGACTTATGCGGGGTTCACTGCACGAACTACCACCGCATAGTAACGATCGGTGATAAATTATAATTGCTGTGCTTCGTGGACGTCTATGGGGACTGAGGCAAAAGCATGAATTTGGCGATATCAACTCGCCAGAGTTTGTCGAATGCAGTCGCATTGGGTGGGAGACATCGGTTGTGCTCCCACTGGAGCGATTTCTCGCGACGTCTCTGGAAGACTTCTGCCCTGTCCACAATCGCCCTTGCCGGTTCCGGTGCCGCGCAGGCACAGGACGCGCTCTGGCAACCCCAGGTGCGGGCAATCATCAGCGGCGACGAGCAAGGCGCCTACTCGTCCCTCGAAGGTTTTATTCCGCTCACGCAGACGGTTGATTCGGTTATCTTCCTCGACCTGCGGCTGAACTATGACTTTTCCGAAGGTACCGGCGGCAACCTCGGCATCGGCCTGCGCCGAATCATCAATCCCGACCTTATGCTCGGCGGCTATGCCTATCTCGACGTCGAGCGGTTCGATGGGCACCAGTTCACCGGAGTCACGCTCGGGGTCGAGGCGATTGCAACGAATTTCGACGCCCATGTGAATGTGAACCTGCCGTTCGGCGCTCAATCGCAGGAGACGTCGAGCGCAACGTCCAGCCTTTCGCTCGTCGGCAACCAGCTGCTGGAGCAGATCTCCGTCACGGACAGCCGCGACTACGCATCCTGGGGTATCGAGGGCGAGGTCGGCGTGCAGGCCCCGCTCGAACTCCCGAAGGACCATTCGCTGCGGTTGAGCGTCGGCGGCTATCACTTCGAGGATGCCGACAATATCGCCGACAGCATCACTGGCGCAAAAGCCGGTCTCGAATACGAGATCCGCGACGTCTTCAACAAAGGCGCTTCGGTCACCCTTGGCGGCGAAGTGCGCTACGACAATGTCTACGACACCACTCTCGTCGGCTTCGCCCGGCTGACAATTCCGCTCGGCGAACAAGCAGCCCCCAGGGAAGGCGGGCGCGAACCCATCTACAATGTCAGCGAGGGCTTGCGCAAACGCGCCAACGACCGGGTGCGAGGCGATATCGGCGTTCGCGTTGATAATGACGAGACGACCTCGACGTTCACCCGAAGCGCCCGCAACCTCGCCGGCCAGGAATTCGGCCTCTTCTTCTTCGCCGACGGCGAGAACTCGCTCGGTCTCGGTACGCTCGGCGATCCGACCACCCTCGACGATGCTGTCGCCAGGGCGGGGCCCGGCTTCGTCGTGGCCCTCGGAGGGAGAGGCAACCTTTTGACGGGCGGCGTGACGCTGTCCAATGGCGAGACCGTCATCGGCGGAGGACAGTCGGTCCAGGCCCTCTTGCTCGACGGCACGACACGATCGTTTGCTCTCGGCGGCAGCGACGGCACGATCCAGGGAACCAGCCCGGCCAGTCCGGTTCTCACCCTCGGAAGTGGCAATACGCTGCAGAGTATCACGATCACCGGCGGCGGCGCCGGCATCCTGGGCAACAACATCAACGGCGCGACGCTGACCAACGTCACGGTGGCCGGGGCAGGAGGCAACGGTGCCTCTTTCACCGGCACATCCTCCGGCATCACCGCGTCGAACTTCACCGCGGCCGGCAATGGTGGTTCGGGGCTTTCGATCGTCGGCGACGGCACCTACAATTTCACCGGGACGACGCTGCTTTCCGGGAATGCGGTTGACGGCCTGTCGATCACCGGCAACGGCACCTACAATTTCCAGACTATCGATGCGCTGAACAATGGCGACGACGGCATCGAAATAACGTCGACAAGCGGCAGCTTCACGACTACCGGCGGCACCATTTCCGGCAATGGCGACATCGGCGTCAAGATCGATCCGATCAACGCCAATGTCGTGCTCACCTCGATCACCCACAGCGGCGGCACTTCCGGCATCGTGCTCGACGATGTCGCCGGCAGCTTCACGGTCACCGGCGCGACGACAATCTCGAACACAAGCGGTCCGGCCATCGCCTTCTCCAACGCGCCGGCATCAATCCGGCTTGCCGACATCACCATCACCAACCCGGGCGACGGCATGACCTTTGCCGGTACCAACGGACCCGTGGTTGTCGGCGGGATCGTCATCACCGGCCTCGGCTCAGGCGCCACCGGCCTCGATTTCTCCGGCAGCAATACCACCTTCACCGCGCAATCGGTGACCATTCTCGGCACCGCTGCCGCCGGCAGCATCGGCATCGACCTCTCCGCGACATCGAGCGCCCTGATAACAATCGCCAATGGCGGCGCGATAGCCAATGTCGATACCGGCGTGCGGCTCGGCATGGCCGGTTCGCCGGCAAACACGGCCAATGCGAACTTCACCTTCGGCGGCGGCACGATCGCCGGATTGTCCGCGTCGATCGATGTCCGTGGCCTCAATCCGATCAGTGGTTCCTACGTTTTCGGGCCGACCGTTTTCATTGGCCCGCAGGTCTTTGCGGCAAACAACGTCATTTTCGTCGGTTCGGCCGCCACCGGGGCCGGCGACGGTTCGTCGGTCGATGATCTCGCGACGATCGCGACAGCCGACGGCAACACCGCCGCCGACGCGGTTTTCGCCCTGGTGAATGACGGCGCTGCGATCGACGACGCCGATGGATTCACGCTCGCCAACGGACAGACGCTGGCCTCCTTCGGCAACGGCCGCCAGTTCTCGCTGGGCGGGGTGCCCTTCAACGTCATCGGCACGAATGTCCGGTATGGCGCGATCCAGGGTGATCCGGGAGGTGGCGCGGCGACGCTGACCAGCGGCGCGGCCGGCGGTACTGTCACCCTTGGCGACGGCACGTTCGTCGCCGATATCAATCTCGCCGGCACCGGTTCGGGAAACGTTGTTACCCTCGGCAACGGCGCGACCCTTAGCGGCCTAGTCATCAGCGGCGGCAGCATAGGCATCCTTGGCAACAATATCAGCGGGGCCACGCTCACCAATGTCGCCGTCATCGGCGCCGGCGCGCATGGCGCGTCGTTTGCCGGCACATCGACCAATATCGGCGCGTCGAATTTCGCCGCCAGCGTCAGTGGCGGCTCCGGCCTGTCGATCACAAGCAGCGGGCTTTTCAGTTTCACAGGCACGACGCTGCTTTCCGGCAATGCCGCCGACGGCGTAACGATCGCCGGCGCGGGCGTCTATGATTTCCAGACGCTCAACGCCCTGAACAATGCGGGTGACGGGATCGACGTTTCGGCCGGCGCTACGTTCAGGACGACCGGCGGAACCATCTCCGGCAACAGCGCCAGGGGCCTCGCGCTCGCCACGGTCACAGCCGAATTGGTGCTCAACTCCATCACCCACGACGGTGGAACAAACGGCATCGATCTCGACACGGTAGCCGGCAGTGTGACGGTTAACGGTGCCACGGCGATCACGAATACTTCCGGCGCCGGCATCGTTTTGGCCAACACGGCCGCGACGATAAACTTCACCGGCACCACGACGATCGCCGGCAGCACGAATGCCGGCCTGCTCGCCAATAATTTCGACGGCACCGCCAGTTTCGCCGATCTCGACATTACCGGCGGCAACACAGGTATCGCGGTCCTGAACGATTCGAGCGGAACGCTCGGTTTCGGCGCCCCCGGTTCGGTCGCAAACACCAGCGGAGTCGCTTTCTCAATCGGCAGCTCGACGCCGACCGTCACATATGACGGCACGATCACGCAGAACAGCGCGGCGAATGCGGTGGACATCGATGCCATGACCGGCGGCGCCGCCACGTTTGCCGGGCCGATCACCGCCAGCACCGGCACCGCCGTGGCGATCGACGGCACCTCCGGCAATATCACTTTCTCCGGCGATATCGTCGCCAGCGGCGGCGGGCAAGTTTTTGCCATCGGCGCGACCACGGCACCAGTCGGCGGCACCATCACCTTCAGCGGCACCAACCTGACGGCGACCGGCGGCGGCGGCGCGGCGATCGCGTCGCTCGGCGCTGGCGCGACGGTGAATGTGTCCGCCGCAGTTTCGGTCGCCGGCTCCGCCGACGCCGGCATATCCGTCAGCAATGCGGCCGGCGAAGTCACGTTCGGCGTCGTCAGCGTCACCAATAGTGCCGATGACGGCATTTCCATCAGCAACAGCACCGGCGCGCTGACGTTCGGCGGACAGACGACAATCACCAATCCGGGCGCCGCCGGCGTCGATATCGAAGGCGCCAACGGCAATATCGGGTTCGCCGGCCTGGAGATAGCCCTCGGCACGGTGAACACCACCGGCCTCGACCTTTCGACAGCCGTGGTCGGTGCGGGGACCTCGATTTCCGCAGGCGATTTCGACGTCGATGGCGGCGGTTTCGCCGGAACGCTCGGCGTCGATCTCAGCGCAACAACCGGCGCCGGCCTGGTGCGGCTCGGCGACGCCGTCAACGACAATCCGGCGGGACAGTCTTCGACCATCACCAATGTCGCCAACGGCGTTCGTTTCTCGGCTTCGACCAACCTAGGAGACGCCGCTACCGACGGGTTCACATTCGGCGACGGCGCCGTGCCGGCCGAGTCCCTGATCCAGACGACGGGCGGCCTGGTGATCGACGGCGTCTTGACGCCGAACGGCAGGTATAATTTCCGTGACGCGACACTGGTTGGCGATACCTCGAACCTGGCGGTCGGCTTGTCTCTTTACTATGTCGACGATGCAGCCGATGGCATTGACGACGGCACCAGGGAGCACCCCGGCACCATCGCCGCCGCCGCCCTGAGTGCGGCCGACGCCATCATCCTGGTCAATGCCGCCGGTGATACCGACGACACGATCGACATCTCCCTGCAGCCGGGCGGTGTCGGCTCGCTCGACCTCGATCCCAACCAGCGGCTCTATTCCTTCGCTGCGGGCGATACGCTCGTCCTGGGCGGCGGTGCGCCACCCAATTTCCTGCTCACCGGGATCACATCGGGGTCGATCGCCAATCCGGGAACCGGAACCCCGACGCTGACGACTACCGGCGTCGGCGCAAACACCATCACGCTCGACAACAACAATATTATTTCCGGCGTGGTGGTCCAGAACGGCTCCGGTGGCGCGGCGATCGCCGGCATCGGCGTCAACGACCTCACTCTCGATGCCAGTACCGTCGGCACGCTCAGCGGGGCGAGCGCCGGCGGCCTCGCGCTCGCCAACGCGACGGGCGTGGCCACCATCACCGACACGACGCTGCGCTCCCTTGCAATTTCCGGCGGCAGCATCGGCATCAACGCCCTCGGCGCCGACATCGACGGCAATGGCGGCTCCACCGCATTCAGCGTCGTCGGCGGGCACACGGGAACAATAGAGTTCGACGCGGCTTCGACGATCGCCCAGACCGGCGCCGCGACGGCTGTCTCGATCGTCGGCAAGGCGGCAGGCAGCGTCACGTTCGGCGGCCCGGTCAATGCCAGCACGTCCACCGCACAGGCCATCGTCCTGACCGGCAATGCCGGCTCGATCATCAATTTCAACAACGGGCTGCAGGTCGCGACCACGTCCGGGGCGGGCTTCACCGCCAGCGGCGGCGGCACGATCAGCGTCACGGGAACCGGCAACAGCATAAATACCGGCACCGGCACCGCGCTCGATCTCGCCGGAATGTCAATCGGCGCCGGCGGCTTTACCGTCGCGGGCGTCGGCGCCAGCGGCGCAACGACCGGCATCGCACTCACCGCGGTCGCGGGCGGCGCGATCAATCTCGGCGCCGTCAACCTCCAGGGCATCACCTCGCGCGGCGTCGACGTCACGACCTCGCTCGGTTCGGCGCTGAGTTTCTCCAGCCTCACGGTCGGGCTCGCCGCCAACGCCGTTGGTTTCGATCTCGCAGGCGCCGCAATCAACGCCGCGATCACGGCAAATGATTTCGATGTGGACGGTGGCGGCAATGTCGGCACGCTTGGGCTAGACATGACCGGCACGACCGGCGCCGGCCTGATCCAGCTCGGGGATCTCAACAACACCAATCCCGCTCCCGGCGGACAGACCTCGACGATCCTCAACGTGGCGCGCGGCGTGCTGGTCTCTTCGGCCACCAATGCGAACCTGGTGTTCGGCGACGGGCAGTCGCCGGCCGAATCGCGGATCGAAACCTTCGCAAACGGCAGGATCATCGATACGGCCGGCGCACTGCCGGCCGCCGGAAGCTACGACTTCGACGACGTCACCTTTGTCGGCGACACGTCGAACCTCGCCCCGGTCTCGCTTTACTTTGTCGATCCGGACGGAGATGGCGATGGTTCGCTGGTCAATCCGGGCAGCGTCGGCGGCGCCGAAGGCTCGGCGGCCAACGTCATCGTGCTGATCGACCCGATCGCCGATGCGAACGGCGTCATCAACATGGGTCTTGTGGCGCACCAGGGCAGCGACGCCAACCCCAATTCACTCAATCTCGACGACGGCCAGGTGCTGATCTCGTTCAGCAGCGGCTCCCCCGCGACGATCGACGTGGCAGCGCTCGGCGTCGATGCCAATGCCGGCGCGCCGGCAAGCTTCTCTTTCACCACCATCCAAAACTCGACGGTGATCAACCGGCCCGATGGCCTCACGGCCATCCGGCCGACGCTGACAACGAATGCCGCCGCCGGCACGGTGCTGCTTCCAACCGTGAACCTGGGCGGAAGAATCACCTCGGGCATCGACAATGTGGTGATGACCAACACCGGCACCGGCGACGGCGTGCTGTGGGGCGGCAATCAGCTTGCGACATTCGTCATCCGCAACAGTTCCATCACTGCCAGCAACGCCGGCGCCATCGACATCTCCACGACAGCGGGCGCGGCGGCCGACGCGCTGATCCTGTCCGTCGACGGCAATATTCTTCAGGCAGGCGGCGCCGCGCCCGCCGCGGCGTTCGGCGGCCAGAACCTTACGGCGACGACGAGCACGCTCGCCATCCGCTCCTTCGCCGACAATTTCGTCACCGGCGGCACCGGTGGCGGCGTCCAGTTCAACAATGTCCACTTCGACGCGAGCGACGCTGCCGGCGACCAGGCGGTCAACGCCGGGACTCTGACGGTGGGAACGACCGGCGCGCGTGTCCAGGGCGACGGTATCGTGTTGCTTAGCCCGATTGGCACGCTGAACTTCACGACGCTGAACATCGCCAACAACGCCGGCACCGGCCTGCTGGTCGACGCCAAGGGTCCGCCTGCCACAAGCTTCACGCTTGCCAGCACCGGCGGCGCCATCGACACCACCAGCGGCGTGGCCGCCAACCTCGATCCGCTGACGGTCAACATGACCTTCGCCAGCATCAACGCGTCCGGCGGAGCCAGCGGCATCATCTTCGACACGGTTGCCGGCACGTTCACCGTCACCGGCGCCGCCACCGTCACGGGCACGTCCGGCGTCGGCATATCCGCCATCAACACCAACACAGCGACTTTCAACTTCAACACGGTGACGATCGACAATGATGCGGTTGGCAATGGCGGCGGCATCGGCTGGGCCAGCGGCACGCTGAACGTCGCCAATCTCGCCAATATCGACACCACGACCGCGGCCGGCATTTCGCAGACCGGCGGCGCCGTCACCTTCTCGAACGGCCTGACCATCGACACCACGACAGGCGCCGGCATTTCGGCCACGGGCGCCGTGGCCAAGACGCTCAATGTGGCGGCGTCGGGCACCCGCACCGTCAATTCGACCGGCGGTACGGCTCTGACTCTGGATACGGTCGCCGCCAACATCAATCTCGGGTCGACCTCGTCAGGCGGCGGCACGAACAACGTCAATCTGGCCAACGTCACCGGCACTGTCGTTCTCGGCGCCGGCGCGATGACCGGGGCAACCGGCACATCCTTCAATGTCAGCGGCGGAACCGTGTCGTCCACCTATGGCGGCAACATCACCAAGACCAATGGCGGGGCGATGGTGAGCGTGGCGGGAGGCCACGCCACCGGCACGATCACCTTCAACACCGGCATCCTCAATGCCACCAACGGCACCGGCCTGCTGTTCAACAATGCCGACGGCACCTACAATTTCAACGGCACAACGACGCTCAATGGCAGCGGTGCCAGCATCGACATCATGAACGGGTCGGCTGGAACCTTTGTCTTCGGCACCGGCACCACAATCTCCGGCCAGACCGGCCCGGCGTTCAACGTCATGGGCAGCACCGCCAGCGTCACCTACAGCGGCAACATCACCAAAGCCAATGACTTCACGATGGTGAACGTGGTCAACCACACCACCGGCACAATCACTTTCCAGACGGGCACGCTGTCGGCGACCAACGGCATCGGCCTGCAGTTCAACAATGCCGACGGCACTTACAATTTCAACGGCACCACGACGCTCAACGGCGGAGACGCCGGCATCGACATTACGAACGGGTCGGCTGGAACCTTTGCCTTCGGCACCGGAACCACAATCACCAGCCCGACCGGAGATGCGTTCAACGTCGCCGGCGGCACTGCGCGCGTCACCTACAGCGGCAACATCACCAAGACCAATACCGGCGCGATGGTGAACGTGACGGGCAACCACACCACCGGCACTATCACGTTCCAAACGGGCACTCTGTCGGCGACCAACGGCACCGGCCTGCAGTTCAGCAATGCCGACGGCACCTACAATTTCAACGGCACCACGACGCTCAACGGTGGCGACGCCGGTATCGACATCATCGGCGGCTCGCAGGGCACGTTCACTTTCGCCGCCAACACCACCATCACCAATCCGAGCGGCGTCGGTTTCAATGTCGACGGCGACAGTGCGCTGACAAGCGGCAACATCACCTTCAACGGCACCGTTTCCAAGAACAATGCAGGCGCCCTGATCAACATCCAGGAGCGCACCAGCGGCACCGTCGCCTTCAACGGCAACCTGTCGGCCACCGGCACGGCGGGCGGCATCGCCGTTACCAGCAACACCGGCGGCACGGTCAACTTCGCCGGCGCAACCAAGACGCTGACGACCGGCGCCGGCACCGCCGTCAATCTGGCTACCAACACCGGCGCGACGATCAACTTCACCGGCGGCGGGCTGGCGATCAATACGACATCCGGCGTCGGCTTCAATGCCACCGGCGGCGGCACCGTCAGCGTCACGGGATCGAGCAACACGATCACCTCGGGCACCGGCGCCGCGCTCAATGTCGCAAGCACTGCCATCGGCGCAGCCGGCCTGACGTTTCAAAGCATCGCGACGAACGGGGCGGCGAGCGGCATCGTACTCAGCAATACCGGTTCGAACGGTCTCACCGTCACCGGAACGGACGGCGCCGACACCGGCACCATTGCGGATGCCGGCACTGGCGGCACGATCACCAATACAACCGGCAGCGGCGTCTCGCTCACCAATGCGAGCAACGTCTCGCTCGGCGGCATGATTGTCAGCAACAGCGGCACGCACGGCATCAGCGTCAGCGGCGGCAGCAACCTGACGCTCACTGGCACGCAAGTGACCAACGCCGGCAATGCCGATGAAGAGCACGGCCTCAGCATCGTGAACACGACCGGCACCATCGCGCTCAATCAGGTGACGTTCAACGGCGCCGCGGAAGACCTGGTGAACGTCCAGACGACAGGCAGCCTTATCCTCAATGTCGGCAACGGCAGTCAGTTCTCCTTCCCGGCTGCCATCGGCGCCAACGCGGGCAATGCCTTCGAGCTTCTCCCGGGCGGCGGCGGTTCGATTACCGCATCGATCACCGACTCGTTTTTCGACGACATCCGGGGCGCCTCGGTCGTTCTTGGCGCCACCACCCTGGGCGCCAGCGGGACGCAGAGCCTTACTTTCTCCAACAACGACATCGATGTGACGTTGGCCGGCCGTGCAAGCGGCATCGAAGTAAGCGGTCAGGAGGCGACGACCACCAGCATTGCGATCCAGAACAACAATTTTTCGGGGGCGGGCGGCAACGGCGTCATCAACATCGACACCAACGACAGCGCCACCACGACGGGCACCATCATCAACAACATCATCGCTACGCCTCCGGGCATAGGCATCAATGTCGCCGTCGATGAGGCGGGGACATCCCGCATTCGCATCGACGGCAATACGATCACCAATTCGGGCGGCGACGGCATTCTGACCGTCAACTTCGGCGGCGTCGGCGTTTCGACGATGGACATGATCATCACCAACAACACCGTGAACGGCAACGGGCTCGATAGCGCCCAGTCCTTCCTCGGAGGTATTGTTTTTGTCGGTTTCGAGGACAACAGCCGTATTGTGATGCGCGGCAATTCGGTCACGGGCACCCTGCCGGACACGGATGGCCGAACCGACTATTGGGTCGAGGAGGTCGGGGGCACAACAATTTTCGAGGAGGTTCCGAACACCGCCGCGACAACACTCGACGCTGCCTATCTCCGCTCGATCAACGTCAATGCCGGGGCAGCGAGCGTAACGATCTTCGGGACAATCGACCTGTCGAACGGAGTGGCAATTCCGCAGCCGCTGCTGGCCGCGCCGGGTGGCGTGGAAGCCGCTGGCGAAGATAGTCGGGGCGATGCGCTGACCGGCGCTGCGCTCGAAAACATCGCCGCCGCCGCGATCCGGCGTTTGGCGGCATCCGGCCTGACCGACGAGCAACTGGCGGCGTTGAACGCGGCTACCTTCGAGATCGCCGATCTCGGCAGCAACTATCTCGGCCTCGCAGACGGATCCAACATACGCATCGACGACGATGGCGCCGGCCATGGCTGGTTCGTGGACACTACGCCGCAGGGTGACGAGGAATTCGCCCGCCGCACGGATGAAACGCAGTTGCTGGCCGATGAAAGCCAGGCACCGGCCGGCCGGTACGATCTCTTGACGACCGTCATGCATGAGCTTGGCCACGTGCTGGGCTACGGCGACACTTACGCGGCCGATCAGGGCTCGACGCCGATGCATGGCTGGCTTCGGACTGGCGAGCGGCGGCTTCCGAATGTCGTGTACACCCCGCAAGGTGAGCATTATTCGGCCTATGACCCCGAGTAAGCAGCGTGAAAATTCGGCGATGCGACCGGCGATCTGCTTGGGATGTGTTTGGCCGTGTACTCATTGAATTACATTCGTTTTTTGTATGCGATCATGCGTATCTTATCGGCAGAAAGCAGTAGACTTCGCGTCCGCCGTGTGTATTCTGTTGCCAGCTATTGAGGGGGGATGTCGTGGCGGAACCGTTTCTGTCCGAAATTCGGATCATGTCCTTCGCTTTCGCGCCCAAGGGCTGGGCGCTGTGCAACGGACAGCTTCTCCCGATAAACCAGAACCAGGCGCTCTTCGCGCTGCTTGGCACCAGTTTCGGCGGTGACGGCCGTGTGAATTTTGCGCTGCCCGACTACCGCGGCCGGACCCCGATCCATGTCGGCTCGGGCCACACGCTCGGTGAGGGCGGCGGCGAACAAGCTCACACGCTTTCCATCGCGGAGTTGCCGACCCACCTGCATGCAGCGACCGCGAGCAGCGATGCGGCGGATGCAGGCGTTCCGGGCGGCAATCTCCTCGGCGCCGTTGATGTGACGACATTCGGCAACGCCTACGGCGGCGCGGCCAACCTGGTCGCAATGGCTCCCGAGATGGTTGCCAGCGCCGGCGGCAGTCAGGCGCATCTCAACATGCAGCCGTATCTGACGCTGAATTTCTGCATCGCCCTCCAGGGCATCTTCCCGTCCCCGAACTAAGGAGGCGCATCACATGGCACAGCCTTACGTCGGCGAGATACGCATGTTCGGCGGCAATTTCGCGCCCGCCGGCTGGATGTTCTGCGAAGGCCAGCTCGTGTCGATCTCGGAGAACGAAACACTGTTCCAGTTGATAGGCACCACCTACGGCGGCGACGGTGAATCGACCTTCGCGCTGCCCGACCTGCGTGGTCGCTTGCCGGTGCACCAGGGCAACGGCGTCATCCTGGCGGAAGCCGGAGGCGCCGAGGAGATCACGCTCACGGTCAATCAGATGGCCGCGCATAGCCATCCGTTCCTGGCCTCGAAGTCCGGGGCGACGGGGCTGAGCCCCGTGGGAAACGTGCCGGCGGAAGCGACAAAGCGGTTCTACGTTGCGCCGTCCAGCCCGACGCCGATGGCGTCCTCGGTGGTAGGCGGGGTCGGCGGCAGCCAGCCGCACACCAATTTGCAGCCCTATCTCTGCATAAGTTTCATCATCTCGCTGTTCGGAATTTTCCCGTCGCCGACCTGAGAGGACGCCATGGCCGACCCCTTCGTCGCCGAGATTCGCATTTTCCCGTTCAACTTCGCGCCGAAGGGCTGGGCATGGTGCGACGGCCAGCTCATGCCGCTGTCGCAGAACACCGCGCTGTTCTCGCTGCTGGGCACCACCTACGGCGGCAACGGCAGGACCAACTTCGCCCTGCCGGATTTGCAGGGCCGCGCGCCGATGCATCCCGGCCAGGGCCCCGGCCTGTCGCTGCACGATCTCGGTGAAACGGCCGGTTCGGAGACGGTGACGCTGCTGCAAAGCGAAATGCCGGCGCACGCGCATGCCATCAACGCACAGAATTCAAACTCGAACCTCAACGATCCGGCGGGCGCGGTGTTGGCCCGGCCTTTCGGTGGCGGAAATCTCTACAGGACGCCGGGTGGCCAGGCACTCGGATCGATGGCGCCGGAAGCCACTGCTCCCGCCGGCGGCGACCAGCCGCACAACAACATGCAGCCCTATCTCACCTGCTATTTCTGCATTGCATTGCAGGGCGTGTTCCCGCCACGCGGCTGACGGTCATCAAGGTGCTCGTGGACAAGGCGGGTCCCGCGTCGCTGCGGCCTGAATGGCGGCGATCGAGGGCCGCGAAACTGTCTTTCCGGCCGGTCGGCGATGCCGACCTCGCCTTCCTGGCCGCGCTCTATGCTTCGACGCGCATGGAAGAGCTAGCCCCGACCGGTTGGCCGGAAGCAGCGAAGCGGGACTTCCTGAACCAGCAATTCAATGCCCAGCACGCCCACTACATGCGTCATTATCCTGGCGCGGAGTGGCTGGTCGTCGAACGCAACGCGGCGGCGATCGGCCGGCTCTATTTCATCCACTGGACGCGCGAGTGCCGCATCATCGACATCGCCTTCATGCCGGAGGCGCGGAACAAGGGCTTCGGGTCGGCGGCACTCGGCGACCTGATCGATCGGGCCGGGGACAAAATCGTCAGCACCCATGTCGAGCGGATGAACCCGGCGCTCTCGCTGTATCGCCGGCTGGGTTTTGAAATCGCCGAGGACAAGGGCGTCTACCTGCTTCTTGAACGCCTGCCATGATCCTCAGGTGAAGATCGCCTCGTAGACGATGCCGTCCTTGTCCTTGCCGATCGGCACGACGAACAGGTCCAGCGTGCCAAGCGCCGCGTGGCGCAGCGGATAGATGGATTGCTGCAGCAGCGGCGCGGCCGGGCCGGCGAAGTTCAGCGCGAAAGCACCGCCTTCGCGCAAAGCCGTTCCAAGCGGTTTCGCCGCTTTCAGCGTCAAGGAAAGTGATGAGCCGCCGACGGTGACGGTGAACACATCGCCGATATGCGGCTCGAAATGGGAACACGTCAGGGTTTCGATCATGACTTCATGGCGGCCGGATGAATGGTCCCGCCTGGCGGGCTGCCTGTTCAGATTACTGTGTTTACCGTCCGAGAACAGTTCCGCCATTCGCTGTTAATGCTCTAGAAGGCGACGACAGACATTTACCGGGCAGCGGGAGCGGCAACATGGTCGACACAAACGAAAATGCAACCGGCGATGCCGCCAGAGCGCAATTGCCACAGCTGCCGATGTTCTACAAGTCGCCCGAGGCGTTGAATCCGACGTCGGCACGGCGCGCTCAGCCTCGTCATCAAGCCCGATTTCGGCTTCGCGGCTTCCGCGCATGCGATTCCGCTCATGGCGTCCGAAATGCCGGCCGCGATGCGCTCCTATCCGATCGTCTTCGTCGGTCCGCAAAAGGCGCCCGTGGTGATCACCGGGCTGCGCCAGGACGAGAACCTCTTTGTCGAGCCGGACGGGTCCTGGAGCGCGCCGCACTATATTCCAGCCTATGTCCGCCGATATCCCTTCGTACTGGCCGAGGACGGACAACAGGCAGGCCGCCTGACGCTCTGCATAGATCGCGACAGCGACCGCGTCATCGAGACAGCGGCGCTCTCCGGCCGCGACGCCGTAACGGCGCCGCTGTTCAAGGGCAGCGAACCCAGCGAGGCCACACGCAAAGCGCTTGAATTCTGCAATCAGTTCCAATTGGGGTTTACAGAGACACGAGCGACGATCGAAAGCATCGACGCGCTCGGCCTGTTCACCTCACGCCGCAGCACGGTGACGCTGGAAAACCGCGAGGTGCTCAACGTAACCGATTTCCAGGTTGTGGACGAAGCCGCGCTCAATGCCTTGAGCGACAGCGACTTTCTGGATCTCAGGAAATCCGGCGCGCTGGCGATGATCTATTGCCATCTGGCTTCCTCCAACAGTTGGAGCGCACTGGCGCATCAGGCGCAAGCAAGAAGCCGGACGACAGTGTCAAAAAGTTAGCTGCTTCGCCGCGCGGCCGTGGCCGGCGAGATAGCCCGCCAGGAACGCGGTGATCCCGACAGCGAGATAACCGGCGAATTCGTGCAAACCCAGGGCAAGGGGCGGCACAGACGTCAAAATCTGGGGCCGCGGGTCTGACGGCCACGCCGGAGGCGTTGATTTTTTGAGTCAAATCTCCGTTGCCGACGCTTCGTCGGCCGTAAGGGCGCGCTCTCGCGTGCCGGATACGATTATCTCCAGAACCTCGTGTTCGTCAGTGTTCGGGATGTAGCGGTCGCCGACGTTCTCGCCGCGCTTCAGCACCATGACCCTGTCGCCCACGGCGAAAATGTCTACCAGCCGGTGCGAGATGATGATCTGCGCAACGCCCTGCTTCTTTAGCTCCAGCATTGTCTCGAGAAGCCGGTCGGTGGCCATGACGGAGAGGTTTGCCGTGGGCTCGTCGAGAATTACGACACGCGGCTCGAATGAGATCGCGCGGGCGATCGCGACCGATTGCTGGCGGCCGCCGGACAGGCTTTCGACCTTCTGATAGACGGAGTTCACGTCGACCTTGAGGCGCTTCAGCACGCTGTCGGCCTGCGCGTACATTTTGCGGCGATCGACAAACGGGCCCTTGCGCGGCCAGCGGCCAAGAAAGATGTTCTGGCCGACATCCATGTTCCCGCACAGCGCGAAGTCCTGGTAAATCATCTCGATGCCGGCGTCGCGGCTCTCATGCGGGCTCTTGAAATGCACCGGACGTCCGGCAACCAGAATTTCGCCGGCATCGCGTTGATAGGCACCGGTAAGGATCTTCATAAGCGTCGACTTACCGGCCGAGTTGTCGCCCACAAGGCCGAGAATCTCGCCTGGGTAGAGCACAAGATCGACAGAGCGCAGCGCCTGGACGGCGCCGAAGGCCTTTTCGATGCCGCGCATTTCCACGATTGGTACAGCAGGTTCAGGCATGAGCGGTTTCCGGGTTTCGTGCGCGCCGCGCGAGACGCGCCCGCAGGCGGCCGAAGATGTTGGCCTGCCGCACCCAGATGTCGATCAGCACGGCCGCGATCAGGATGCCGCCGATGAAGACGTTGATCCAATGCTGCGGCATGGTGAAGCCTTGGACGTTGAGCTGCAGGAGCGCGCGGACGAGGGTTATGACGGCGGCGCCGGCAAGTGCGCCAATCATGGTGCCGTAACCGCCGAAGATCGAGCCGCCGCCGATGATCACCGAGGCGATGGCGTCGAGTTCTCGGAACTGGCCGGCAACCGGGTTGAAGCTGCGGAAGTAGGCGACGTTGATGATGCCGGCCATGGTGGCGCAAAGCGCCGCCAGCATGAGTGCGATGAAGCGTACCCGGTTGGTGTTGATGCCTGCATAAGCAGCGGCGCGGATGTTGCCGCCGGTCGCGTAGACCTTCTGGCCGAACGGCGTGTAAGCAAGCACGATGCCGGCGAGGAGGGCGACGAAAAGCATCCATACGGTCTGTACGCTGACGACCTCGGCGATGGCGCGGGCGAGCCCATCGGGCAGCCGAATGCCGTGGTGCAGCAGAATGTCATCCACCTTGCGGCCCAGTAAATTGTAGCCTTCCGGCCAGCCGGTGAGCTGTTGGCCGGCGACGAACCATGCGGCAAGGCCGCGGGCTATGTAGAACATGCCAAGGGTGGCTATGAACGCCGGCAGCTTGAAGCCGACCGTAACCAGGGCGTTGACGAGCCCGGCGCACATTCCCGCCAGCAGTCCCATCGCCACCGCCGTCATCGGGTCGGCGCCGAGCACTTTCAGGAAATACGCCGCCGTGCTGCCGGCGAGCGCCAGCACGGCGCCGACCGAGAGGTCGATGTCGCCCGCGGCGATAACGTAGGTGAGCCCCACGGTGATCAGCGCGAGCTCGGTGTAGTTCAGCATGATCGCGAAAGTGTTTGACAGGTTCCACCAATAGTCCGGGCGGAGCGCGAGGCCGGTAAGCCATAGTACGACGGCAAGGATGATGGCGAGCGCGTCGCGGCGGGCGAGGAATTTCCCCAGGCCGGTTGCCGACAGCGCCATGTCGGTCGTCATGGCGCCCTTGGTCTGCACGCCCTCGAGCGCGACGCCGCCAATCTCGTAGGCGGGCGGCGGCGGGCGGCCGCGCAACCAGGCCAGGAACCGCCCGGCCACCTGGCGGCGGATCAGATAGGGCTCGATCAGTACGGCGATGATGAGCAACAGGCCGAGGAACACCGGAACCGCGCCCACCGGCAGCGAATAGACCGCGTTGACCGCTATCTCTTCCTCGCCGATCTTGATCGTTCGGGTGATCGGCCAGCCTTCGCGCAGCACCTTGTCCAGCAGCACCACCAGCATGGCGCCGAGACAGGAGCCGGCGACCCGGCCGCGGCCGCCGAGGATCGAAGCGCCGCCGATGATTACCGCGGCGATCACGATCAATTCGAGGCTGATGCCGTAGAGCGGCGTAACGCCCTTGTCCTGGGCTTGCGACAGCAGGCCGGACAGCGCCGCGCACAGCGAGGAGATCAGGTAGGCGCGGATCCTCACCCAGTTGGTCGGGATGCCGGCATAGGCCGCCGCCTGCGCATTGCCCCCGGTAGCGAAGGTCTCGTAGCCCCAGCGCGTCTTGGCGAGCACAAGCGCGCCGACGATGGCGACAATAGCGAAGACCGCGATCTGGTTGTTGAAGCCAAAGAAATTGACCTCGCCAAGGCGGAAGAACAGCGTGGTGTTCCGCCGCCTTGGCGGGATAGTAGATTGCCTGGCCGTGGGTGAGCGCGAGGACGAAGCCTCGGCCGATGAACAGCATGGTCAGAGTGGCGATGAAGGCCGGCACCCTCAAAAGAGTGACAAGCATCCCGTTGGCCAGCCCGATCGCCGCGCCGAGCAGCAGGCAGAGCGCCACCGACGCGACTATGCCGAGATCGAGGAAGTTCGGCGCGAACAGCCGGGCGAACACCACGGCAATCAGGCCGCTGGTGGAGCCGACCGACAGGTCGAGGTCCTTGTTGACAATGACGAAGGTCATTCCGACGGCAACAATGCCAACCCGGGAACAGTCCCTGAGCACCGCTTGCAGCGCCTCGGTCGAGCCGAAAAAGGCCGGATTGACGAAAGCCCCGCCGACAAAGAGCAGGACGATCAGGACGGACAGCCCTGCCTCCCAGCCGCCCACGAGTTGGGATGGAAGGCGTTGAACAGGAGCCGAGGCGGACATGCTGACGACAGTTCTCCAGCCGAAGTTGAACTAAGATCTGGGGAGATTCAGGCCATCCTCGTGAATCTCAACAGGCCGCAATGCGCGGGAGGGTGTCAGCCCCCCGCGACAGGTCCGCAAGCGCGATCGACCGTCAGTTCTCGAAGCGCTTGCCGACTTTTTCCACGGTGTCCTTCGTCACGAGCTGGGCGCGCGTGTCGAGATTGGCCGCCGCTATGCCGCGGTCGATCTCCAGCCAGAGCTGCATGACCGGCCAGAAGCCCTGCAGGAAGGGCTGCTGGCCGAGTGCGCCGGTAAGGTCCCCGCTCTTCAACGCGTCCTGCTGGGCCGGGCCGAGGTCGAAACCGTAGGCGCAGATCTTGCCGGTCATGCCGGTCTGCGCCACCGCCTTGGCCAGCGCCGGTGTGAACACATTGTTGCCAGCGAAGGCGCCGACCACGTCGCCGCGCGACTCGAACAGAGTCACGATTCCGTTCACCGGATCGTTCGGATTGGTGTCGATACCCGTGTTCTCCGGACCTGCGTCGACCTTGAAGGCATCGAGCTTGCCGGCGTCCTTCAGGCCCTTGACGATCGCGTTGAAGGCCGAGGTAACGCGATTGTTCACTTCGATGTTGCCCATCGCTGTCGACGAGGGCAGCACGATCGTGCCCTTCTCGATACCTTTGTCCGCCAAGCACTTGACCAGCGCCTCGCCGGCGAGAGCGGCAGCAGAGGCGTCCTGGCCGGTGTGGCTGATGCCGCTGCGGTTGAGGATGGTGCCGTCGAAGGAATTGGTCGTGGCGACCGGTATACCCTTCGACTGCGCGGCCTTGACGATGTCGTTATAGGCGCCGACCTGAGGTGTTGTCATGATCAGGCCGTCGATCGTCGGGTCCTGCACGATCTGGTTCAGGATTTCGATCTCGCGAGCCGGGTCGTCGGTCGGCGATTCCGAGCCCAGCAGCAGGATCTTGGCTCCGATAAGGTTGCCGGCGACGGTCGCGCCGACATAGACCGGATCGAAAAAGCCATTGCCGGCCGTGTGTGTAACGATGGCGAAGGTGAGTTGGCCATCGGCCGAATTGAAGTCCTTCGTGCCGGCGGCTTCCTTCGCGGCTTCCTCGAAGCCGTAGCCGCCGACTGCTTTTTCGACGCTGCCGGATTGTGCGGCGGCGTAGGGAATGCCATGCAACAACGCTGCGGCACACGCCGCGAGCGAGAAAATACGCTTCATGATTATCCTCCCTTGCAAGCAACGGTCGGAAGCCGTTTGGGTGCATTTATTCAGGATATAACAGTGCTTCCTCCCGTTGCGTGATATTCATCCCAAAGCCTGTTCAGGTAAATAGTGCCCCTCATTTTCATGTGCGAATTGCTTCAGGGCGCGAGCATCTTGCCGCCGACTGTCCGCCAACCGCAACTTTCTCTAGCATAGGTCTTTACACCAGGTACGCGCGACTCGATCTTATTCCGCAATGGACTGCCCGGGCACCGCCTCATAGGGATCAGCGTGCGCAACTTCCGTCGTGCGCGCCTTGGTGCCTGGCATGATCTCGAAGCGCGGGTCGAAGTCGACCATGGTCGAGGCGAGCTGCGCCAGGATGCCTGACGTCGCCGTCGACCTTCGCGGTTCCGTCGGCGATCTGGGCTTCGAGTGTCTTCGCGCCCATCATCGTCTGTTCCAGATCGGAGCGGTTGATGGTGAGCGTCAGATCCGGGTTCTGCGGCCTGGAAGCCCGCGATGTTGGTCAGCGTCGCGTTCTCCAGCTCGATCGAGGAATTTCTCGCCATTGTCGGGCGTGACGAGGTTGATCGTGAAGCGCATGCCCTCGGCCTTGCGGCTGTCCATGCGGATGCCGAGGAAGTTGAGGAACAACTCCGTCGACATCGCCCGGATCACGTCCGGGCTGCTCGAATTGGCCGTCTCGCCCTGCGGGATGCCGGTCCGGAGCTCGTAGGCGGCGGCGAGGAAGCTGTTGCGCAGGCCCGGATTCTCCTGCTGGTAGCCGAGCTGCTCGAAGATGTCGGCGAGCAGGTCCTTGGCCTCGGCGTTGTCCGGCTCGGCCTGCACCAGCTTGTTCACGATCTCCGTGGCCAGCAGATACTCGCCCTGCATCGTGCAGCTCGCGGCCGCGCGCGAGGATCTTCTCCGCGCCGCCCATCATCTCGACATAGAGCGGCGCGGAATCTGCCGGCGAAAGCGGGATCAGCGTCGTGGGGTTGCAGTCCCAGAAGCCGAGATAGCGCTGGATCACGCCGCGGGCGTTGTGCTGCGGAGAGCCGTGGTAGCCGCGGCAGAACCACTTCTCCTGCAGGCCCTTCGGCACCTCGTAGACGTTGTGGATCTGGTTGATGGTCACGCCCTGGTTGGCGAAGTGCAGCACCTGGTTGTTCATGTTGGCGTAGAGGTCGCGCTGACCGCGCAGCACCTCCTGGATGCGCTCGTTGCCCCAGCGCGGCCAATGGTGCGAGGCGAACATCACCTCGGCCTCCTGGCCGAAGCGGTAGAGCGCTTCGCCGATGTACTTCGACCAGTCGCAGCGGATCGCGCACCGGCGCGCCGCGCAAGCGTGTAGATGTTGTGCAGCGATCGCGATGACGTTCTCCGCCATCCACAGCGCCTTCATCTCGGGGATGTAGGTGTTCATCTCCCGCGGCGCCTCGGTGTTCGGCGTGTTCTGGAAGATCATCCGCACGCCGTCGACCTCGATCTCCTCGATCGGCGTCCGAGACGAAGCGGTTCGGCGCGATCAGCCCGATGGCGCCGGCCGATACGCCCTGGCCGAGGCCCTGGCCGACATAGCCGTGCGGGGCGGCAGGCAGCAGCAGGCCGTACTGGTAGAACAGCCGCCGGTTCATCGCATTGCCGGCGTAGACGTTCTCGGAAATGGTGAAGTCCATGAAGTCGACCGGCGCGATGAGCGCGACCTTGCCGGAGCGCACGTCCGCCTCGTCGACGATCGCCGCGCACCCCGCCCCAGTGGTCGGCATGGGTATGGGAATAGATCACCGCCGAGACCGGCAGCCCCTCGCCGACATGCTCCTGGAACAGCTTCCAGGCGGCACGGACGGGCTCAGCGGCTCACCAGCGGGTCGAACACGATCCAGCCGGTCTTGCCGCGAACGAAGGTGATGTCGGACAGGTCGAAGCCGCGCACCTGATAGATGCCGGGGATCACCTCGTAGAGGCCGTAATTGTTGTTGAGCCGCGACTGGCGGTGCAGCGAGGGATGGATGCTGTCGAACTCCTCCTGCCTCGTCGAGGAACTGGAAGCGCTCCATGTCCCAGGCGACATGGCCGGCGTCGGCCATGATCTTCAGGTCCGTCATCGGCGCGATGAGGCCCTTCTTCTGCTCGTCGAAGTCCCGTTTGTCGGCGAAGGGCAGGGTCCCCTTGGCGCTGCTGAAGAAGCTCGAGCGTGAACTGCGACGGCGCCTTGCCCTTCGGATGAAAATGCCCCTTCAACGGGGGAGCCGCCGTTTCCTGCGCGCGGGCAGGACTGTCGTCCAGTATTACTCTGCCCGCAATAGCGAACGCAGTTCCGATCGCAGGAAGAGACTGGATGAATTCACGCCGGGTTGACATTGATCTTTCCTCCCTTGCCCCACATCTATTACTTTTACCGGCACCCTTGATACAGAGTGTTGACCTCTGTCAACTCATCAACCGTAAAAGATGAGCATGTACTTGCCGAAATCGTTGCAGATATTTCCCGCTGACAGATGTGGCCAGCGCACCGGCGACACGGACGTGGAACGGCGGGTGTGGGTCAAAACACGGAGCTTGGCGGCTTCAAATCCGAGCCGCAAAGTCGCCGCGCAAAGCCGGCGGCGTCGGCGTTACAGCCAGCCGTTCTTGCGAAACCGCCAATAGAGGAATGTGCAAATCAGCAAGATGATGCCAAGCACGCTGGGGTAGCCCATGCTTGACTTGAGTTCGGGCATGTCCTCGAAGTTCATTCCGTAGATGCCGGCGATTGCGGTCGGCACAGCAAGGATGGCGGCCCAGGACGCCAGTTTCTTGGCAACCGCCGTCTCCTGGCTCTGGCCCGCCAACAGGCTCGCCTCGAAGGCGAATGCCAGGACCTCGCGCAGATTGTCGATCTTCTCCTGCACGGTGCGGATGTGGTCGGTCACGCCGCGGAACATGGGGAACATCTGGGGGCGGATCTGCGGCAGGTCCGAATCCGTCAGCCGCCGGCAGACCTCGACCAGCGGCCCGGCGGCGTTGCGCAGCCGCAAGAGGTCGCGGCGCAGCATATAGAGCCGCTCGATGTCCGCGGCCGACATCGGCCGGGCAAGCACCCTGTCTTCGATGGCCTCGACCTCGGCCTCGATCGCCTCCAGCACCGGCATGTAATTGTCGACGATGAAGTCGAGGATGGCATAGAGGATGAAATCCTCGCCCTTGGCGAGCGCCGTCGGGCAGCTTTCCCAATGCTGGCGCACGGCCGAGTAGGAGGTCGAGGCGCCGTGCCTGACGCTGACGAGATAACCTTTGCCGACGAACAGGTGCGTCTCGCCGAAGGTGACGCGGCCGTTGATCAGTTGCGCGGTGCGGGCGACGATGAAGAGCGCATCGCCATACTGCTCCAGCTTCGGGCGCTGGTGCGCGTGCTCGGCGTCATCGATGGCAAGCTGATGCAGGTGGAACTGCCGCTGGACCCGTTCGAGCAACTCGCCGCTGGGCTCGAGAAGGCCGATCCAGACGACGTGCCCGTCTTTCGCGGACCATTTGCCCGCCTCCTCGATAGTGATGTCGGCAATGCGTTTGCCGGCTGCATAGACGCTCGAAGCGACAATGCCCGGCTCCGTATGCTCGATATCGGCAAAACTCCGGACATGTTCCATGAAAGCCTCCCGAGGTCCAGCCGCGGCTCGGATACCCGCCGGGCGACATTAGAGCATTTCCGGTGAATACTGAATCGCTCTGTTTCGCCGATGGCGAGGCGATCCGCCAGGAAGGCGGCGCAGGTCGTGCTGGTGGCACGGCCAAGTCCGCCTGACGCCGCGGGCGCCCGCACAGCGGCAAACCCTTCGGGCCGGGTCCATTTGGCTCAAATCCTTCGGGTTCCGGCTCGGCCGTGGCGCCACCACGTCAAGGCGCATTCCCGGACAACCGGTCCATCGTGCCAGGATCCGGCGCGCAGCGGATCCGGCCTGCGTGGCCAGGCCATCGTCATGCGCCTAATCCAGGCGGGTGCCGCGAGGAGCACTAACCGCGATTGGCCGAAAAGGTTTCGCGGAAACCCATAAGGTTTCGAGAGCTGTTCTTGGCTGCTATTCATCGGGGCTGGAATAAACTAACTTCAACCACGAAGTGCGTAACGAACAGTTCGGGCTCGGGAACTCATGATCGAGGCAATGCGATTGTTCTATTCCGTGCGGAAAGTCGACTGCTACGAAACCTGCCCGACCGTTTCCGGGCGGCTCGCGCGCTTGGTCGCAGTGCGGCGGGCCATGCTCGCGAAAACGGCGCTGCTTGTCGCCGCAATGGCGTTGCTCCCGGCCTGCAAGGAGCAGAACGCCTATGTGCCGCCACCCCCGCCCAAGGTCGAAGTCGCGCTGCCCGTGAAGCAGGACGTCATACCCTACCTTGTCGCCACGGGCAGCACCGCCTCGGTCAACAGCACGACGCTGGTGGCCCGCGTGCAGGGTTTCGTGGAGTCGATCGACTACAAGGACGGCGACGCGGTCAAGGCCGGAACGGTGCTCTTCGTCATCGAGCCGGAACCCTATCAGCTTGCGCTTGACGATTCCCAGGCCGCGCAGGCCAGCGCCGAGGCATCCGCGAAGCAGTCGCAGGCCGAATATGTTCGGCAGCAGGACCTGGTGGCAAAGGGTGTGTCTCCGAAATCCTCGCTCGACCAGGCGACCGCGCAGCGCGATGCCGACGCCGCGCGGATCCAGCAGACCGAGGCGGATTCCAAGCAGGCGGCACTCAACCTGAGCTACACTCAGGTCAAGGCCCCCTTTGACGGGATCGTTACCGCCCGACAAGTGTCGATGGGGCAACTCGTCGGAGGCGCCAGCGAGACGACCCTTGCAACAATCGTCCAGATCAACCCGATCTATGTGAACTTCAGCGTCAGCGAGGCCGACGTTTTGCGGGTTCGCGCCGATATGCGAAAACGCGGGCTGACGCCCGCTGACCTCAAGAAAATTCCCATTGAGGTCGGCCTTCAAAACGAAACGGGCTATCCGCACAAGGGAATGCTGGACTACGCGGAGCCCGGCGTCACGGCATCGACCGGAACGCTGAACGTTCGCGGCGTGCTTGCCAACAGCGACAGGCAGTTGCTGCCCGGCTATTTCGTGCGGGTGCGCGTTCCGCTTATCGAGGAACCCGGAATGCTGCTGGTGCCGGATCGCGCCATCGGCGCCGATCAGGGCGGACGGTACGTGCTGGTGGCCGGCAAGGACGATATCGTCGAGCAGCGCAAGGTCGTGATCGGCCAGCTGGTCGAGGATCTCAGGGTCATCACATCCGGCGTCGGACCGGAGGACCGCGTCGTGGTCTCCGGCCTGCTCGTCGCGGTGCCCGGCCAAAAGGTCGAACCGCAGCTTCGCACCGCAAGCACGGGCGCCGCCGGGCAATGATCTCGAAATTCTTCATCGAGCGGCCGGTCCTGGCCAATGTGCTGGCGATCCTGATGGTCGTCATCGGCGCCGTGTCGCTGTTTTCCTTGCCGGTCTCCCAATATCCGAACGTCGTGCCGCCAACCGTGCAGGTGACCACCCGTTATCCCGGCGCCAGCGCCCGCACCGTCATCGACACCGTCGCGCTGCCGATCGAGCAGCAGGTGAACGGCGTCGAGAACATGCTCTATATGCAATCCTATGCCGGCGCCGACGGCACCTACACGCTGACCGTGACCTTCGGTATCGGCACCGACCTGGACGCCGCGCAGGTGCTGGTGCAGAATCGCGTCGCCACCGCCATGGCGGCGCTTCCGCAGTCGGTGCAGGTGCAGGGCGTCAACGTCCAGAAGAAGTCCACGGCGATCCTGCAGATCGTGACGCTGACCTCCCCGGATGGCAAATTCGACAGCCTCTATCTCAGCAACTACGCGACGATCCGGCTTAAGGACGAGATCGCCCGGCTGCCGGGCGTCGGCAACGTCAACGTCTTCGGCGCCGGCCAATATTCGATGCGCATCTGGCTGGACCCCGAAAAGATGCGGGTGCGCAACCTCACCGCGCAGGATGTCGTCCAGGCCCTCCAGCAGCAGAGCGAACAGGTGACGGCCGGCCAGGTCGGCATGCCGCCGGCGCCCGAGAACCAGTCCTTCCAATACACGATCGAGGTATCGAGCCGCCTTGACGATCCGGATCAGTTCGCCAACGTGATCGTCAAATCCGGATCGAGCGGCCAGTTGACGCGCGTACGCGACGTCGGCCGCGTCGAGCTTGGCGCCCAGTCATACAGCCAGGTGTTCCAGCTTGACGGGGAGCAGGCGGCCGGCCTTGCCATCTTCCAGTCGCCGGGAGCCAACGCGCTCGACGTGGCGAAGCTGGTCAGCGCGCGCATGGACGAGCTGGCGCGCGAGTTCCCGCCGGGAATGGTGCATGCGATTCCGTTCGACACGACGGTCTTCGTCAGCCAGGCGATCGGCGAGGTCTACAAGACGCTGATCGAAGCGGCGGTGCTCGTGCTCATCGTGATCCTGCTTTTTCTGCAGGACTGGCGCGCCATGCTGGTCCCGGCCACCACCGTGCCGGTGACGATCATCGGCGCCTTCGCCGCGATGGCGGCGATGGGCTTCTCGGTCAATCTGTCGACGCTTTTCGCCATCGTGCTTGCCATCGGCATTGTCGTCGACGATGCCATCATCGTGGTCGAAGGTGCTGCCCACAATATCGAGAAAGGCATGTCCGGCCACGATGCGGCCATAGCCGCGATGAACGAGCTGTTCGCGCCGATCATCGGCATCACCCTGGTTCTCATGGCGGTCTTCCTGCCGGCAGCCTTCCTGCCCGGCCTGACCGGGCGGATGTACGCCCAGTTCGCGCTGGTGATCGCGGCGACGGCTTTGATCAGCGCGGTCAACGCCGCGACCCTGAAGCCGACCCAATGCGCAACGTGGCTGCGGCGTCCGGTGCCGCCGGAAAAGCGCAACTTCTTTTATCGCGGCTTCAATGCGCTCTATCAGCGCGCGGAGAACGGCTATGCCGGGGTGATCGGCTCGATGGCGCGCCACAGCCTTCTCATGTCGATCATCGCGCTGGCGATCATCGGAGCCGCCGGCTACGGCATGTCGCGGGTGGCGACCGGCTTTCTGCCGATCGAGGATCAGGGTTATCTGCTCGCGGCCGTCCAGCTTCCGGACGGCGCCGCACTTGGGCGGACCCAGGCGGCGCTCAGCCAGGTCGAGAAGATCGCCAAGGAAACGCCAGGCGTACGCCAGGTCATCACCATCGCCGGCGTCTCGGCGCTCGACAATAATTCGACGCTGGCGAATGCCGGCCTCGCCTACATAATGCTGGACGACTGGAGCGTTCGCGGCAAGGCCGAGAACCTGCCGAACCTCTATGCCGCGCTCAACCAGAAGCTTGCGGCGGTAGGGGAAGCGCGCGTGCTGGTGCTGCCGCCGCCGCCCATCCAGGGCATCGGCAATGCCGGCGGATTCACCATGCAGATCGAAATCCGCGACGGCAGCTTCGATCTCGAAAAGCTCCAGGGTTCCGTCAACGCGATGTTGAAAGCTGCCGAAACCCAGTCCGGCATCCAGCGAATCTCCGCGCCGTTCCGCGCCAATGTTCCGCAGTATCGGGTCGAAGTGGACCGTGAGAAGGTCGAGGCGCTATCGCTCACCACCGATCTGGTCTTCTCCACGCTCGCGACCTATCTCGGCTCTACCTATGTCGACCAGTTCAACAAATTCGGCCGGGTCTTCCAGATCTACGTTCAGGGTGACGCCCAATTCCGGCTGGCGCCGGAGGACATTGCCGACCTGACGGTGCGCAACGCCAACGGGGACATGATCCCGCTGGGCACGGTGCTGACCATCACCCCGAGCGTCGGCCCGTCCCTGATCAGCCTGTACAATCTCTATCCCTCGGCGTCGCTGGTGGGCGTGCCGGCGGCCGGCTTTTCGTCCGGCGACGCCATCAAGCTGATGGAGGAAATCGCCGCGAGCACGCTGCCGCCGGGCGTCGGCTACGAGTGGACGGCGCTGTCCTACCAGGAGAAGCTGGTGGGCAACCAGATGTATCTCGTCTTCGCGCTTGCCCTGCTGCTGGTCTATCTGGTTCTGGCCGGGCAATATGAGAGCTGGCTGGCCCCGGTCTCGGTCCTGCTTGCCGTGCCCCTGTCGCTCGTCGGCCCGGTCTCGGTGATGCTGGGCCTGCGTATCGACAATAATCTCTATGTGCAGATAGGCCTCGTGCTGCTCATCGCGCTATCGGCCAAGAACGCCATTCTTATCGTCGAGGTGGCACGCGAGCTGCGGCACAAGGGCATGCCGATCGTGGAAGCGGCGGCGGAAGCCGCGCGCGCCCGCTTCCGGCCGATCCTGATGACGTCCTTCGCCTTCATTCTCGGCGTACTGCCGCTGGTGTTCGCCACCGGAGCCGGCGCCAGCGCCCGCAAGTCGATCGGCATCACGGTTTCCAGCGGCATGATCGCGTCTGTTTGCCTCGCGGTTCTGTTCGTGCCCTCGTTCTTCGTCGTCGTGCAGCGCTTCGAGGAATGGCTGGCCTCGGGCAGGAAGCCCGCGACTTCGGCCCCGCAAACCACAGGGAACCCGACGAAAAATTAGGGATACGCTGCGCGAACGAAGCCCGACCGGGCCGAGTCTGGCATGCGCGCCTCCGGCCTCGCGTTCGACCTGACCTTTGCACAGAGGCCGCGGAAGGTGCGGCCTTACCGCCTTCCTTCAACGCGCCTGGGACGTATCGACAATTTCGAAATCATGGGTAATCGTTGCCGTTCTGGCCAGCATCGCCGAGGCCGAGCAATATTTGCCGATCGACAGTTCGATGGCGCGCTGCACCTTGTTCCTGGCGAGGCCCCGGCCAGTGACGATGAAGTGCATGTGAATGCGCGTGAACACCTTGGGGTCAGTCTCCGCGCGCTCGGCGTCCATCTCGACCACGCAATCCTCGACCGCTTCGCGCCCCTTCTCCAGAATATGCACGACGTCGAAGGCCGAGCACCCGCCCGTGCCCATCAGCACCAGCTCCATCGGGCTCGGCCCAGGCTTTGTGCCGGCTTGCCCATGAGCCGTTCCGAATACGATCTTGTGACCGCTTCCGGTCGCACCGACGAAGGTTCGCTCCTCAACCCATTTGATGCGTGCTTTCATGGGAACAGTCCCGATTCTTTCAAAGGGGTTGGCGGACGTGGCGAAAACTTGGCTCAGTATGTTCTTGCGCCATTGACCATCAGCCGCACCGCGTAGAGAGAGGTGGTGCCGCAGATATAGAGCACATTGCGCTTCGGCCCGCCGAACACGCAATTGGCGACCCCCTCGGGCACGTTCACCTTGCCGATCAGCGTGCCGTCCGGATCATAGCAATGCACGCCGTCGGCGGCGCTCGTCCAGATGCGGCCTTCCGTGTCCAGCCGTAATCCATCGAACAGCCCGGCCGTGCAATCGGCGAAGACCCGTCCCCCGACCAGTTCCCCCTCCAGCCCCACATCGAAGACCCGAATGTGCGCGGGGTATTCTTCCCCATGCGTGCGGCCGGTGTCGGCGACATAGAGCCGGCTCTCGTCGGGCGAAAACGCGATCCCGTTGGGCCGCACCATGTCGGTGATCACGGCCTCCACCGTGCCCGTTTGCGGATCGACCCGGTACACATGGCAGGCGCCGATCTCGCTCTCCGCTTTGTCGCCCTCATAGTCGGTTTCGATCCCGTAGGAGGGATCGGTGAACCAGATCGAGCCGTCCGACTTCACCACCACGTCGTTCGGCGAGTTCAGCCGCTTGCCCTGCCAGCGGTCGGCAATGGTGACGATCGAGCCGTCATGCTCGGTGCGGCTGACGCGCCGGCCGGAATGTTCGCAGCTGACCAGCCGGCCCTGGCGATCCACCGTGTTGCCGTTGGAATTGCCGCAAGGCGCGCGGAAGATACTGACGTTGCCGTTGGTCTCGTCGTAGCGCAGCATCCTGTTGTTCGGAATGTCGGACCAGATCACATAGCGCCCGGCGGCGAACCAGGCCGGTCCTTCAGCCCAGCGGCATCCGGTGAACAGCTTTTCCACCTGAGCGCTGCCGTTGAACAGCCGTTTGAAACGGGGATCCAGGATTTCGTAGACGCTGCTGGCCATGTTTCCTCCTCTTCTCTCTATCTGTCGGCAAGCTAGACCAAGTTGCGGTTCGATTGCTACTTGCTCTAGCATGACCGGAGCCCGAAAGAAGCCTGCCCGCGCCCATACCAGGGCCTATGCGACCGCGACCCGTGAGGCCGCCGCGGCGCGAATTGCTATTCGTTGCGGCGAACTCTATCTGTTGTAGCCTTGTTCCTCCACCGGTCCGGCACACGCATGTCACGCGCTTTCCTGTTCGTCCTCGATTCCTTCGGCGTTGGCGGCGCGCCCGACGGCGCGCGCTTCGGCGATGCCGGTTCGGACACGCTGGGCCATATCGCGCGCGCCGCGGCAGAAGGGGGCGCGGATCAGGACGGGCTGCGCGGCGGACCGCTTGCCTTGCCGGTTATGGCGTCGCTCGGGCTTGGCCACGCGGCCCGCATCGCCACCGGCACGGACCCTTTGCGGGACGCCGCCTTGCTTGCGGGCAGTTTCCACGGTTCAGCCGAGGAAGTCTCGATCGGTAAGGACACGATTACCGGCCACTGGGAGATCGCCGGCGTGCCGGTTCCCTTCGAATGGGGATACTTTCCCGACACGGTGCCGGCTTTTCCGGCCGAACTTACCGATGCTATCATCGCCCACGGAAACGTTCCGGGAATCCTTGGCAATAGTCACGCGTCGGGCACCGGCGTCATCGAGGATTTCGGCGAGGAGCATATCCGCACCGGCAAGCCTATCTGCTACACATCCGCCGATTCCGTCGTGCAGATCGCCGCGCACGAGACGCATTTCGGTCTCGAAAGGCTCTATGATCTTTGCAGGACGGTGCGCGGGCTGGTCGACCCGCTCAATGTCGGCCGGGTCATCGCGCGCCCGTTCGTCGGCGAGACCGCGGCGACCTTCGAACGCACGCCCAACCGCCGCGACTATGCGGTGCCGCCGCCCGAACCGACCGTGCTGGACCGGCTCGTCGCGCGCGGCAGCCGCGTCATCGCCATGGGCAAGATCGGCGACATTTTCGCGCATCGCGGCATCAGCGAGGTGCGCAAGGCACCCGGCAACCTGCCGCTGTTCGACAAGACGCTTGCCGCAATGGACGATGCGGCCGACGGCGACCTGGTATTCGCCAATTTTGTCGATTTCGATACGAATTTCGGCCACCGCCGCGATGTCCCGGGCTATGCCGCCGCGCTGGAGGCGTTCGATCGCCGCCTGCCAGAGGCGCTGAACAAGCTGAGGTACGGAGACCTTCTGCTGCTCACGGCCGACCATGGCTGCGACCCGACCTGGCGCGGCACCGACCACACGCGCGAGCGCGTGCCGATATTCGGCCTGATCCCCGGCGGGCGCGGTGGACCGGTCGGCCTGCGTTCGACCTATGCCGACATAGGCGAGACGATCGCCGCCCACCTCGGTCTCGCGAAGGGCGCGCACGGAAGGCCTTTCGCCGAGACGATCAGCCGGCATGCCTGAACTCCCGGAGGTCGAGACCGTCCGACGCGGCCTGCAGCCGCTGATGGAGGGCGCGCGCATCGCGGGCGTCGAACTTCGCCGCAAGGATCTGCGCTTTCCGTTTCCCGATCGCTTCGCCGAGCGGCTTGCCGGGCAGACCATCGCCGGGCTTGGGCGGCGCGCGAAATATCTCGTGCTGGACATCGAGGCCGGACCTGCCGTGATCTGCCATCTCGGCATGTCCGGCTCGTTCCGCATCGAAGACGACGCGGCGGCAGTTTCAACACCCGGGCAGTTCTACCACGAGCGGTCGAAATCGGTGCTGCACGACCACGTCGTCTTTCACCTGGTCGCCGTCGCGCGGCGGCCTGTCGCGCGTGGTCTACAACGATCCGAGGCGCTTCGGCTTCATGCTGCTGGCCGAGCAAGGCGCGGGCAACCATCCGATGCTCGCGGGTCTCGGACCGGAGCCGACCGGCAACGCGCTTGACGGCGCCATGCTGGGAACGCTTCTGCGCAACCGGATCGCTCCGCTGAAGGCCGCGCTGCTCGACCAGCGAACGATCGCCGGCCTCGGCAATATATATGTCTGCGAGGCGTTATGGCGCGCCGGCCTGCTCGCCGATGCGCGAAGCCGGCACCATTGCCGTGGACGGGAAGAAGGCGGTTGCGCGCACGCGAGGCGCTCGCCGCAGGCGATCCGCTCGGTCATTTCGGAAGCCATCGAGGCCGGCGGCTCCTCGCTGCGCGACCATATCCGGACGGACGGGTCGCTCGGCTATTTCCAGCATTCGTTCTCGGTCTATGACCGCGAGGGCCATGCCTGTCCGCGGCCCGGCTGCGCGGGACGCATCGAGCGCATCGTCCAATCGGGGCGCTCAACCTTCTATTGCCGGTTCTGCCAGAAGTAGGCTAACCCCTTCCCAAAGAGGAGCGGTCGCATGGCTTATGAAACGATCATGGTGGACACGCGCGGCAAGGTCGGTCTGATCACGCTCAACCGGCCCAAGGCGCTCAATGCGCTGAACACGCAGGTCCTGACCGAGCTGCTTGCCGCCGCGCGCGTGTTCGAGGCGGACGAAAAGATCGGGGCCATCGTGCTGACCGGTTCCGACAAGGCCTTCGCCGCCGGCGCCGACATCAAGGAAATGCAGACCCGGACCTATGCGGAAATGTATCTCGCCGACTTCTTCGTCGGCTGGGAGGAATTCGCGCGGCTGCGCAAGCCGATCATCGCGGCGGTTGCCGGCTACGCGCTTGGTGGCGGCTGCGAACTGGCCATGATGTGCGACTTCATCATCGCCGCCGACACGGCGAAATTCGGCCAGCCCGAAATCACGCTCGGAGTGATTCCCGGCATGGGCGGTTCGCAGCGGCTCACCCGATTTGTCGGCAAGTCGAAAGCCATGGACCTGTGCCTGACGGGGCGCATGATGGACGCCGCCGAGGCCGAGCGATGCGGCCTGGCCTCGCGTGTGGTGCCGGCCGGCGAATTGCTCGACGTGGCCTTGAAGGCGGCGGGGAAGATCGCCGATTTCTCGATGCCGGCGGTCATGATGGCGAAAGAGGCCATCAACCGCTCATATGAGACGACGCTGGGCGAAGGCCTGCGGTTCGAGCGCCGTCTGTTCCATTCGCTCTTTGCCTTCGAGGACCAGAAGGAGGGGATGGCGGCGTTTGCCGAGAAACGAGCGGCGAATTTCCAGAACCGGTAGGTCAATGCATGCGCCGTTGCCGCCTGAATCCGCGTTGACGGATGGGGAAACCTCATCTATAAGCCGCGCCTGTCGGGTGGCCCGGGGCCGCCAAGAGGTTTTATTGCCTGGATGATCTTGTCGTTCCGGGCAGACATCACAGAGACATGAGAGAGGCACCATGGCCAATACATCCTCGGCCAAGAAAGCTACGCGTAAGATCGCCCGCCGCGCCGCGGTCAACAAGAACCGCCGCTCGCGCGTGCGCACTTTCGTGCGCAAGGTCGAAGAGGCTCTGGCCGCTGGCGACAAGGCTGCCGCCGAGGTGGCGTTCAAGGCCGCGCAGCCTGAACTGATGCGCGCCGCCACCAAGGGTGTGCTGCACCGCAACACGGCTTCGCGCAAAGTCTCGCGCCTCGCGCAGCGCCTCAAGGCCCTCTCCGCCTGATACCAATCATGCCGTAGTCCATGCATTCGCCCGGCCCTTGGAGGCCGGGTTTTTCGTTTGCCGTCAAAGTCCGATCCGCGCCGCTCGCCGGTCCCGTTATTGGCGTGCTGCGGGATCAAAACGTGACACCGCGGCATCTTCCGAAACGTCCGAAAAGCGTTCGGCACCGCACAAAAAATCGACGTTGCGCCGCAGCAGAGCGCGGGCCCGTTCAGGTTGCCATTTTCCCTGTGTTTTCAATTGATTAGGCTATGGTTATCCACAGGCGTTCCAGTGACCTCGCAGGCGTTTGCGGCCTATTCGGCTGTCAAGGAAATTATTTGAGATTATTTCGTCGGCGCTCTTGTTCGACGAATACGACGGGAAAGGTTTGAATCCCTTTTGAATCCCAATGTTTTGGTTCGGTCCGCCTTCCCTGCAATGCCGGGATTCCGCAGGTTCGTTGCTGGCAAAGCTTAAAAAACAGTTACGGCGGACCTTGCGGGGCGCGCCCCCGGTTCGGTAATGTCTGCCCATCGAAGAGATGGGCCTGTGGCCCGCCAATCCTACCAGTAGCGGGGGGAGCGTAGCACGGAGTTTTTCCGTGCGTGGGGAGGTGTTTGGTCTCTTCGTGCGTTTTGCGAGTAGGGGTAGCAACGGCGTTTGAGCACATGGGTGCTCTGGCCTTCGGCCGGAGACTGATAATTATTGTGTGGAGCGGGCGAGGCGCTGTCGATTGACGCCATGCCCGCTGGACACCAGAACTTTACGCGATCCGGGCTAAGCGCGGGTCCGACAATGGCTGCTCGCGCCAAGCGTGGGCGAGCGCCGGCGCGATAGAAAAAAGGAAGTCGAGGTGGGCGAAATGCAAAGCGGCGCCGGAAGAGAAGCCAAGGCCGGCATTCTCTTTCCAATAAATGCCAAACAGGAGAACAGCGCGATGGGCGCCGATACCGCCGAAAGCCTGTTCGAGCGGGTCAAGACTCAACTCAAGGCGAGGCTTGGAACCGAGGTGTATTCGAGCTGGTTCGGCCGCATGAAGCTGTCGGAGGCCTCCAGGGGCCTTGTTCGCATTTCCGTCCCGACCGCTTTTCTTCGCTCCTGGATCAACAGCCACTATCTCGACCTTGTTTTCGAGCTCTGGAAGCAGGAGGACCCTGACCTTCTGAAGGTCGAATTCATCGTCCGCACCGCGACGCGCGCATCACGTTCGACGAATGATGGCGACGCCGCCACGCCACGCAAGGCCGCCGCGCCTGGTACACACGCCGCTTTCGGCAGGCATCGGCGCTACTCCGCTTGCCGCGCGTGACGCGGCGCGCCGGCCGCTGCCGGCCGACGGCGAGGCCAGGAGCAGCGTGCTCGGTTCCCCGCTCGATCCGCGCTACACTTTCAGACTCGTTCGTCGAGGGTCCGTCCAATCGCGTGGCGCTTGCCGCCGCCAAGGCCGTCGCGGAATCCGCGTCGCGCTTCAACCCGTTGTTCCTGCATGCCTCGGTGGGCCTTGGCAAGACGCACCTCCTGCAGGCCGTCGCCGCGGAAGCCGTCCGGCAGAATGGCAAGTCGCGCGTCGTCTATCTGACGGCGGAATATTTCATGTGGCGCTTTGCCACCGCGATCCGCGACAACAACGCGCTGACGTCTGAAGGAGCAGTTGCGCGACATCGACCTTCTGATCATCGACGACATGCAGTTCCTGCAGGGCAAGTCGATCCAGAACGAGTTCTGCCATCTCATCAACATGCTGCTGGACAGTGCCAAGCAGGTCGTCGTTGCCGCCGACCGGCCGCCGGCGGAACTGGAGTCGCTGGAGCCGCGCGTGCGCTCCAGGCTCGTCGGCGGCGTGGCGCTCGAAATGTCGGCGCCCGACTACGCGATGCGCCTCGGCATGCTGAAGCTGCGGCTGGCGGCGGCCCAGGCCGAGGATCCGGCGATCAAGATCGGCGACGACATTCTCGATCACATCGCCCGGACGGTGACCGGAAGCGGCCGCGAGCTCGAAGGCGCCTTCAACCAGTTGCTGTTCCGGCAGAGCTTCGAGCCGCAGATCACGCATCGACCGGATCGACGACATCCTGCGCCACATGTGCCGCTCCGGCGAGCCGAAGCGGCCGCGCATCGAGGATATCCAGCGCATCGTCGCCCGGCACTACAACGTGTCGAAGACCGAACTCCTGTCGAACCGGCGCACGCGCACCATCGTCAAGCCGCGGCAGGTCGCGATGTATCTTGCCAAGGTCATGACGCCGCGTTCGCTGCCCGAGATCGGGCGCCGGTTCGGCGGGCGGGACCATACCACGGTCCTGCACGCGGTCCGCAAGATCGAGGACCTCTCGGGCAACGACAATTCGCTGGCGCAGGAACTGGAACTGCTGCGGCGGCTGATCAGCGATCAGGCCTGATCGGACAATCGCGGATCGCAGCGTTTTCCACAGAGCCCGCCGAACGGCCTCCTCGACCGTTCGGCGGACTTGCCTTAGCCAGTCTTTTGCTGTCAGTCTGGCGGTGGATTCCCACCAATGGTCGGGTGGTACTGGCGGCAGCCTTCCCCGACTGTCGTCGTCAAGCAATTCGAGCCGGTTTGTCATGCGCGTAATTCTGGAACGCTCAAACCTTCTGAAGTCCCTCAACCACGTCCATCGCGTGGTCGAACGGCGCAACACGATTCCGATCCTGTCCAACGTCATGCTCGGCGCGGAAGGCCAAAGCCTGGAACTGAAGGCGACCGACCTGGACCTCGAAATAACCGAGGCGACACCGGCCCAGGTGGAGCAGGCCGGCGGAACCACGGTACCGGCGCATCTGCTCTATGAGATCGTGCGCAAGCTGCCGGACGGCGCCGAAGTCATGCTGCGCACCGACGATGACGGCAACTGCCATGTCGGTGGTCGCCGGGCGGTCCAGTTTCCGCTTGCAGTGCCTGCCGCAGTCGGATTTCCCGCAACTGACGGCCGGGTCCTTCACCCATCTCTTCCGCCTGGATTCCGCGACGCTGAAGAAGCTCATCGACAAGACGCAGTTCGCGATCTCGACCGAAGAAACGCGCTACTACCTGAACGGCATCTACCTTCCACGCCATCGAGGCAGGCGGCAAGCTGAAGCTGCGCTTCGTGGCGACCGACGGGCATCGGCTGGCGCGCGCCGAGATCGATGCTCCGGCCGGTTCGGAAGGCATGCCGGGCGTCATCATTCCGCGCAAGACCGTCAGCGAATTGCAGAAGCTGGTCGACATGCCGGACGTGGCGGTGAGCATCGAACTCTCCGACACCAAGATCCGCTTCACGATCGGCGGCGTCGTGCTTACCTCGAAGCTGATCGACGGAACTTTCCCCGACTACCAGCGGGTCATTCCGACCGGCAACGACAAGCGCCTGCTCATCGACCGCGATACCTTCGCGCGTGCCGTCGACCGCGTGTCGACGGTGTCCTCGGAGCGCGGCCGGGCCGTCAAGATCTCGATCGGCGATGGTCAGGTGACGCTTACCGTGAACAACCCGGATTCGGGCAGCGCCACCGAGGAACTCGCGGCCGACTACACGGCCGACCCGATGGAGATCGGCTTCAACGCCAAATACCTGCTCGACGTGGCGGCACAGCTCAGCGGCGACAGCGCACGCTTCATGCTGGCGGACGCCGGCTCGCCCACGCTGATCCACGACACGGCCGACGAGGATACGCTCTACGTGCTCATGCCGATGCGGGTTTGAGCCGGAGCGATCATTCGCGACGATGACCGAACAACCGGCGCGGGTTCGCCTGATCAGACTGCGCCTGGCGAATTTTCGCAACTATGTCGCGCTCGACCTGCCGCTTCAGCCGCGGTCGGTGGTCTTCACCGGTGACAACGGCGCCGGCAAGACCAATCTTCTGGAGGCCATCTCGATGCTGACGCCCGGCCGCGGGTTGCGTCGGGCGACCTACGAGGAAATGGCGCGGGAAGGCAGCGCCGACGGGTTTGCCATTCACGCGACGCTCGACGGACCTTACGGCAGTTCCGAGATCGGGACGGGAACGACCGGCTCGGCCGCCGGCGAGACGGGCAGGCGTGTCCGCATCAACGGCGCAACGGCCAAATCCGCCGAGGCCTTGCTCGAATGGGTGCGCGTGGTCTGGCTCACGCCGGCGATGGATGCGCTGTTTGCCGGGCCCGCCACGGATCGCCGGCGCTTTCTCGACCGGATGGTGCTGACGATCGATCCCCGCCACGGCCAGCGGGCGCTGGACTACGAGAAGGCGATGCGCGGCCGCAACCGCCTGTTGGCGGAGGGCGGACGCGACCATGCCTGGCTGGCGGCCATCGAGGCGCAGATGGCCGAGACCGGCGTGGCGATCGCCGCGGCACGACTCGAATTGCTGGGTCTTCTGGCCGCCATGATGGAACGCATGCCCGGGTCCGGGCCGTTTCCGCAGGCCGACATCGCGATCGCCGGAACCCTGGAGGAAGCAGATCGCGCGGCGTTCCGCGACGGAAGTGGAGGAGGCGTATCGCGACAGCCTGGCGGCGGCGCGCGCGCGCGACCAGACGGCGGGGCGCACCCTGGAAGGTCCGCACCGGTCCGACCTCCTGGTGCGTCACCGCCCGAACGAAATGGCGGCCGAGTACTGCTCGACCGGTGAACAGAAGGCCCTCCTTGTCGGCATCGTGCTGTCGCATGCGCGGCTGGCCGGCGAAATGTCGGGACAGTTGCCCCTCGTGCTGCTTGACGAGATCGCCGCGCATCTCGACCTGCGCCGCCGGGCCGCGCTGTTTGCGATCCTCGACGAACTTGGCTGTCAGGCATTCATGACAGGAACCGACCGCGCCTTGTTTTCGGCCCTGGAAGGCAAGGCCCAGTTTGTCGCCGTCGAAAAGGGACAGGCTACCTGGCCCGATCGGTGATCGCCATCCGTTTGCCGACATGATCGGAGTGGCGTCCGGACCGGCTTGGGCGGGGTATGCCAAGCAGGTTCCGGAAAAGTGTGTCACGGTTTTCCGACAGAAACCTGCGACAAAATACGAGGCTAAGCAGGCGAAGCGTGGGCGAAGCCACGCAAGTCTGCTTAGTAAGTCGTGCCGGGATTGATTCGGAGCCGCGCATGGAGCGTCTCGCAGGGCGTTTTATCTTGCTGTCGGGGTGGAAACGCTTGCTGGTGGCGTTCCTCGCGGGAGCCCTCGCGGTTCTCGCGCAGGCGCCTTACGACTTGCTTTGTCGTCGGCTTCATCGCCTTTCCCGTGCTCGTCTGGCTGCTGGATGGCGCTTCGCCCGCCGCAGGGTCGGGTTTCCCGCGCCGCCTGCAACCAGCCTTCGCCATCGGCTGGTGGTTCGGCTTTGGATACTTCCTTGCCGGCCTTTGGTGGATCGGCGGCGCCCTTCTTGTCGAGGCCGAAAGCTTCGCCTGGGCTCTACCCTTCGCCGTGCTCGGCGTGCCGATCATCCTGGCCTTTTTCTACGCTTTCGCGACGGCTCTGGCGCATTTGCTCTGGACCGAGGGAATCGGCCGCATCGCCGCCCTGGCTTTCGCATTCGGGCTCAGCGAGTGGCTCCGGACATTTCTGTTTACCGGCCTCCCCTGGAACGCGATCGGCTACGCGGCGATGCCTGTGCCATTGCTCATGCAGAGCGTATCCGTCGTGGGGCTCGTCGGCATGAGCGCCCTTGCGGTCTTCGCATTTTCGATGCCTGCCCTGTTGGCCGGCCGACGTGACCGCCGCCTGGGGCTGGCACTGGCCGCGCTGATTTGCGTGCTGCACGTTGGATTCGGTGCCTACCGCCTCGCGCAGCCGGGGCAGGTTCAGGAGAGCCTGACCCTTCGCATCGTGCAGCCTTCGATCGCCATGACCCAAAAATGGGATTCCCATGAACAGGAAGACATCTTCGCGACCCTGATGCGCCTCAGCGCCGCGCCCCCCGCCGCCGGCCGTCCCGCGCCCCGGCTGATCCTATGGCCCGAGACCTCGGTGCCGTTCCTTTTCACCGACCGTCCGGATGCACTTGCGGCAATAGGCGCCATGCTGTCGGAAGGGCAGATGCTCTTGGCCGGCGCGGTTCGGGCGGAAGACGGTACGCCGCAGCGTCCCCGGGCCGACTACAACTCGGTGCTGGCCATTGACGACGGCGGCGAAATTGTCGCTGCCGTCGACAAGGTACACCTTGTTCCTTTTGGTGAGTACCTACCGCTTGCGGATGCCCTCGATCGCCTTGGCCTCAAGCAAATCGTCGCTGGCCCCATGAATTTTTCACCAGGAGCGGCGCGGCAGGCCATCAGGCTTCCGAATGGACTAACTGCCGTACCATTTATTTGCTACGAAATCATCTTCCCGCAACTGGTGGCGGTTGACGTTACGTCGGCGAATATTATTGTAAATGTAACAAATGACGCATGGTTCGGAAATACGCCGGGTCCGTATCAGCATTTTCGACAGGCGCGGATCCGGGCCGTAGAGACGGGGCTGCCACTCGTGCGAGCAGCGAATACAGGTATTTCCGGGGCCGTTGATCCATACGGACGCGTACTTGACGCGCTGGCGATCAATACTCGCGGTTATTTCGATGTCGAACTGCCTATTTCAGCGCGATCCGATAGACTTTCGCTTCCAAACACCATGATTGGGCTTGTAATCGTCGCCGGGTTAGGTTTGCTTGCAATCGGGGCTGCGGTTGGCCCTCGTTTTTTCTCAACTTCTCCGTGAACAGCCGCCAAGCTTGCATTGAAATATTTTTCGATTCGCGACCAAAATAAGACACTCCTAACAGGGAGGGGAAGATGATCGACAAAGAAAACAAGAAAAAGCCAAATCCGACTGACGTGCACGTTGGCAGCCGGATTCGGCTTCGCCGGAACATGCTGGGAATGAGTCAGGAGAAGCTCGGCGAGAGCCTGGGAATTACATTCCAGCAAATTCAGAAATACGAAAAGGGCACCAACCGCGTCGGCGCCAGCCGCTTGCAGGCGATCTCCGAGGTGCTTGGTGTTCCCGTATCGTTTCTGTTCGAGGACGCGCCAAGCCAGGACATGGGGTCACGCGGCCTTGCCGAAGACGCTTCAGCCCACCTTGCCCTCGACTTCGCCACGAGCACCGAAGGGCTGCAGCTGAACCGCGCCTTCGCGAAAATCGACGATGCCAAGGTTCGCCGCAAGGTCATCGAACTGGTCAAGGCGCTGGGCGCGGGCGAAGGCGACTAAGCCACCGGCCGGCACGCGCGGGCGCGGCCACGGGACTGGGGCAAGTCATCCTTGTTCGCCCAGCGTCCGTGGATTCGTCTAATGGGCTTGACGAGTGCCGGTCTGCTTGGCTATCGGGTCGGCCCGGCTTTAGCATCCAGCCGATGCTGCTTTTCAAGAGGGGACACCCGTGGCGCGCCAGAACTATCTCTTCACTTCGGAATCCGTTTCGGAAGGCCATCCCGACAAGGTCTGTGACCGCATATCGGACGAGATCGTCGACCTCGTCTATCGCGAGGCCAAGAAAGTCGGCATGAATCCCTGGGACGTGCGCGTGGCTTGCGAGACGCTGGCGACGACAAACCGCGTCATCATTGCAGGCGAGGTGCGGGTTCCCGAGACCCTGCTGAAGACGGACAAGGACGGAAACGTCGTAAAGGACGCCGCCGGCAATCCCGCTGGTCAATCCCTCGAAGTTCAAGGCCGCCGCCCGGCGACGCCATCCGTGACATCGGCTACGAGCAGGAGGGCTTCCACTGGAAGCGCGCCAAGATCGACGTGCTGCTGCACGGCCAGTCGGCCGACATCGCGCAGGGCGTCGACAGGGCGCAGGATTCCAACGCGGAAGGCGCCGGCGACCAGGGCATCATGTTCGGCTATGCCTGCCGCGAGACACCGGAATTGATGCCGGCACCGATCTTCTACAGCCACAAAATCCTCGAGCTTTTGTCGGCGGCGCGGCGTGCCAACTCCAGCGACGCCGGCAAGCTCGGCCCGGACGCCAAGAGCCAGGTGACCGTCCGATACGTTGACGGCAAGCCCGCCGACGTGACCCAGATCGTTTTGTCCACCCAGCACCTCGACGCCGATTGGGATTCCGAGAAGGTGCGCGAGGTGGTCGAGCCGTATATCCGCGAGGCGCTCGGCGATCTGAAGATCGCCGATGACTGCAAGTGGTACGTGAACCCGACCGGCAAGTTCGTCATCGGCGGTCCCGATGGCGATGCCGGCCTTACCGGCCGCAAGATCATCGTCGATACCTATGGCGGCGCGGCGCCCCATGGCGGCGGCGCTTTCTCCGGCAAGGATACCACCAAGGTCGACCGCTCGGCCGCTTATGCCGCGCGCTACCTTGCCAAGAATGTCGTGGCGGCCGGCCTCGCCGACCGCTGCACGATCCAGCTGGCCTACGCCATCGGCGTGGCGCAGCCGCTGTCGGTCTATGTCGACCTGCATGGCACCGGCAAGGTCGAGGAAGGCAGGCTGGAAACGGCCCTGCGCGAGGTCATGGACCTTTCGCCGAGCGGCATCCGAAAGCACCTTGATCTGAACCGGCCGATTTACGCCAAGACCACCGCCTACGGGCATTTCGGCCGCAAGCCTGGCCGCGACGGCTCGTTCTCCTGGGAAAAGATCGATCTGGTCAAGACGCTGAAGCAGGCCGTGGCCTGACCTTCATACCTGCTTGCCATGGACGCACCGGCGCCGCGCAGTCGTTCGACCGAGGGATTCTTCGGCCGCCGGCGCGGTCGGCCGGTCGGTCTACATCAGGAAACCGCCCTTGCGGAAGGGCTTCGGCGATACCGCATTGAGCTCGCAGCGCCCGCGCCCGCCGATCCTCGCGACCTCTTCCCCGTTCCCGTTTCGTCGGTTCGCCTCGAGATCGGGTTCGGCGGCGGCGAGCACCTGCTTCACGCTGCCGGGGCCGAGCCCGGCGCCGGCTTCATCGGCATAGAGCCTTTCGTCAACGGAATGGCAAAGCTGATGATGCGGCTCGAGGAGACGCCTCGCGCCAATCTGCGCGTCTATGATGATGATGCGATTCGCGTATTGGACTGGCTGCCGGCCGGCGGTCTGGATCGCGTCGATCTGTTTTATCCCGATCCGTGGCCAAAGAAGAAGCATTGGAAGCGTCGGTTCGTCAGCGCCCGCAATCTCGACCGCCTGGCCCGCGTGCTGAAGGCCGGCGGTACGTTCCGCTTCGCCTCCGACATCGACAGCTACGTCAACTGGACGCTGCTGCACTGCCGGGCTCATGGGAATTTCGAATGGCTGGCCGACGGGGCCGCCGATTGGCACCGGCCGTTTCGCGGCTGGCCGGGCACGCGTTACGAGGCCAAGGCCGTCCGGGAAGGCAGGCGGCCCGCCTATCTGCGCTTTCCGGCGGTCTTGATTCCGAGTTACCAATGGAAGGTCGACTGATAGAGCATGCTCGGGCAAAGTCCGTGCCCCTTGCAGCGCGAACGGTCAGGGCATGCTGCACGCGACGGAAAGCGAACCCCGGTTGCCGGCGCGAGACCTTAGAAGTGCTTGATCTGGCGGAATTTCTCGGGATCGATGCCAAGCGCGCGCAGGTCACGGGCATTGGGCTGGCGGCCGTGGTTCACCGCCGAGGCAGCCGCGACTGCGCTGCCGAATATGCCAATCCACTCACTGAAGGAGGAACGTTTACGCGTAGACATTTTGTGATCCTTTCGCATTGTGCGATGCAGCATAGATAGGAATGCATGGACCTCGAAGGTAGGGAGGGGGACGCAAGGGAGGCATGCAGCGTGTGCATGCGAGCCGCCCGCGTCGAGCCAGCCACGGTTCATCCGGGGACGCGATGCTTCGCTTGCCGGACCGGCGCGACAGAGGTGCCGCCCTCCTCGACCCGCCGCGCAATATCCGGGGTGATAGTTACGTGACCATCTCCACCTTGCAATCCGCGCCGGATGGATTTATATCGGCGTCAAATTCTTGGTCGGTATGACGAAGAGTGGGTCCAACCGGTCCCGCTCTTTTTTATTACCTGGCACCGCTGGAGTACCAAATGACGGCCGAACAAGGCGAACGTCCGCAGGACGACCGCATCATCCGCGAAAGCGGGACGGAAGCACGGATCGCGACGATCATCGCGCCGGTGCTGCGCGCCATGCAGTATCGCCTGGTTCGTGTCCGCCTGACCGGACAGAACGGCCTGACCCTCCAGATCATGGCGGAGCGCGAGGACGGCACCATGACCGTCGAGGATTGCGAGGAAGTGAGCCGGGCCGTGTCGCCCGCGCTCGATGTCGACGATCCGATCGACAAGGCGTATCATCTGGAAGTGTCGTCGCCGGGCATCGACCGGCCGCTGGTGCGCAAGTCGGACTTCGCGATGCCTGGAAGGGCCATCTCGTCAAGGTCGACACGTCGCATCCTGGTCGCCGATCGCAAGCGTTTCCGCGGCAGGATCGAGGAAGCCGACGAGGACGGCATCCTGATCGCCCGCGACCAGCCGGCCTATGGCGACGAACCGACGGTGCGCGTGCCGTTCGAGGCGATCGCGGAAGCGCGGCTGATCCTGACGGACGATCTCATCCGCGACGCGCTGTCGCAAGGACAACAGGGCCCGCAAGGAGGCGCGCAAGCGCCATGCCGAGGCCGACGAGGACGACGAAACAGACAGGAATGAACGGCCGGTCCAGGCTGGCAAGGTTCAGGGAGACAAGAAATGGTAGTCAGTGCGAACAGGCTGGAGCTGCTGCAGATCGCCGATGCGGTCGCGCGCGAAAAGTCGATCGACAAATCAATCGTGATCGCCGCGATGGCCGACGCGATCCAGAAGGCGGCGCGCTCGCGCTATGGCCAGGAGACCAACATCCGCGCCGACATCAATCCCACTACGGGCGAGATGAAGCTGCAGCGCCTGATGGAAGTCGTCGAGACCGTCGAGGACTATGCGACGCAGATCGCCCTTTCGTCGGCGCGCGAGCGCAATCCCGACGCCGAACTCGGCGACTTCATTGCCGAGCAGCTGCCGCCGATGGATTTCGGCCGCATCGCCGCGCAGTCGGCCAAGCAGGTGATCGTGCAGAAAGTGCGCGAGGCCGAACGCGACCGCCAGTATGACGAATACAAGGACCGCATCGGCGAGATCGTCAACGGCACGGTCAAGCGCGTCGAATATGGCAACGTCATCGTCGATCTCGGCCGCGGCGAGGCGATCATCCGCCGCGACGAGCTGATCCCGCGCGAGAACTACAAGTATGGCGACCGCGTCCGCGCCTATGTCTACGACGTGCGGCGCGAGCAGCGCGGTCCGCAGATTTTCCTGTCGCGCACCCATCCGCAGTTCATGGCGAAGCTGTTCACCATGGAAGTGCCGGAGATCTACGACGGTATCATCGAGATCAAGTCGGTCGCCCGCGATCCCGGTTCGCGCGCCAAGATCGCCGTGATTTCGCGCGATTCCTCGATCGATCCGGTCGGCGCCTGCGTCGGCATGCGCGGTTCGCGCGTGCAGGCGGTCGTTGCCGAGCTGCAGGGCGAGAAGATCGACATCATTCCATGGTCGCCGTCGGCCGCCTCCTTCATCGTCAACGCCTTGCAGCCGGCGGAAGTCGCCAAGGTCGTGCTCGACGAAGATGCCGAGCGCATCGAGGTGGTCGTGCCGGACGACCAGTTGTCGCTGGCGATCGGCCGCCGCGGCCAGAATGTCCGTCTCGCCTCGCAGCTCACCGGATGGGACATCGACATCCTCACCGAGCAGGAAGAGTCCGAGCGCCGCCAGAAGGAATTCGTCGAGCGCTCGAACCTGTTCATGGAGGCGCTCAACGTCGACGAGATGGTCGGCCAGGTGCTCGCCTCCGAGGGCTTCACCAGCGTCGAGGAAGTGGCCTATGTGGATGCCGACGACATCGCCTCGATCGACGGCTTCGACGAGGACACCGCCAGCGAGATCCAGTCGCGCGCCCGCGACTATCTGCAGAAGATCGAGGCCGAACATGACGAGAAGCGCAAGAAGCTCGGCGTCAAGGACGAACTGCGCGAGATTCCCGGCATGACCACCGCCATGATGGTTACGCTCGGCGAGGACGGCGTGAAGACGATCGAGGACTTCGCCGGCTACGCGGTCGACGACCTCGTCGGCTGGAAGGAGCGCAAGGACGGCGAGACGAAGATGTTCCCCGGCGTTCTGGCGCAGCCACGACGTGTCGCGCGCCGACGCCGAAACCATGGTGCTTGCCGCGCGTCTCAAGGCCGGCTGGATCACCGAAGACGAGGCTGCTGTCCGAGCCGGACGCCGAGTCAGCGGATGCGTGAGGTGACCCATCGCCAGGCAACCCATCCTCGACGAGATGAACGATCGCACCTGCATCGTTTCGCGCGAACGGCGCGAACCGGATGAGCTTGATCCGGTTCGTCGTCGCTCCCGACGGCACGGTCGTTCCCGATCTCAAGAGAAAACTGCCCGGCCGAGGTTGCTGGGTGAGCGCCGATCGCCTACATGTGGAGAAGGCGGTCGCGAAGAATTTGTTCGCGCGCGCCTTCAAACGGCAAGTAGACGTTTCCCCCGAACTTGCGCCGCGGATAGACCGGATACTCGCCCAATCGGCACTCGGTGCCGTCGGGCTTGCCCGGAAGGCCGGAGCGGTTGCACTGGGCGCGGCGAAAGTCGACAATGCAGTGCGCAGCGGCGAAGCGCTGCTTGTTCTGCATGCCACGGACGCCTCCCAGGATGGCGTTCGCAAGATTACCCAGGCCAGGCGCGCCACCGCCCATCTTGGTGGACCCGAAATTCGCGCCTACAAACTCTTCTCGGAAGCCGATTTGAGTTTGGCATTGGGCGGGACAAATGTGATACATGCTGCCGTTCTCGCGCAGGACGCGGGAAAGATGGCTGAAAGGCGCATAGCGGCGCTCGACCGCTACCGGGGCGGCTCCCCGGATGACGAGGCGATGTTCGCGGCTATCGCCGGAGACGAGACCGCCGCAGAGGATATGGAATGAGCGATACGAAATCCGGCGACGACAACACGTTGACCGTCAATACCAAGAAGACGCTGACGCTGAAGCGGCCGGGCGTCGAGCAGGGTACGGTGCGCCAGAATTTCTCGCACGGCCGTTCGAAGTCGGTCGTCGTCGAGACGAAGAAGCGCAAGTTCTCCATGCCGGGCGACCGGTCCGAGACTCCTGTGTTCGCGCCCCGGCCGGCGGCAGCCGCCCCGCCCCAGGCCGCCGCGCCCCAGGCTGCCGCGCCGCAGCCGGCCGCGCCGCAGCCCGCCGCGCCGCGTAACACGGTGCCGCAGAGCATCGCGCCGCAGCCGCCCGTGGCGCCGCAGCCCGCCGTGGCGACGCAGCCAGTGGTGGTGGCTTCACAGCCGCCCATGGCGCCGCCGCAGGCCATCCCGCCCAGGCCGCAGACCGCGGCTCCCAGGCCGCAGCCCGCGGCTCCCAGGCCGCAGAGCGCGCCGCCCAGCCGTGAAGCGGCGCGGCCGCAACCCGGGCCGGAACGCGGCGGGGTAGTGCTGAACGAACTCTCCGTCGGCGAGATCGAGGCGCGCAGGCGCGCCCTCGAAGGCTCGAAGGCGCGCGAACATGACGACCGCCTGCGGGCCCAGGAAGAAGCCAAGCGCCGCCAGGAAGAGGAAGAGCAGCGCAAGCGCGACCGCGAAGCCTCCGCACAGCGGCAGGCCGAAGAGGAAGCCCGTCTGCAGCGCGAGGCGGAGGCGCGCCGCCGCGCCGAAGAAGAAGCGCGCCGCCGGGCGCCGCAACTCGAAATGGTAGCCGACGACGAGGCCGAAAGCGCGCGACCGCGCGGCAGCGGCGCCGGTGCGGCAGCCCTGCGCAGCGCGCCGGCTCGCCGGCTCGTTACACCCGAAGTGGCGCGGCCGGCGAAAGCGCGCGGCGAGGACGACCGGCGCCGCGGCAAACTCACCGTCAGCTCGGCGACGGGCGACGAGGAAGCGCGCGCGCGCTCGCTTTCGTCGATGCGCCGGCGTCAGGAAAAATTCAAGCGTGCCATGCATCAGGAACCGCGCGAGAAAATATCGCGCGAGGTTGTCCTGCCCGAGACGATCACGATCCAGGAACTCGCCCAGCGCATGTCCGAGCGGGCCGTGGACGTCGTCAAATACTTCATGAAGCAGGGCCAGATTCTCAAGCCGGGCGACGTGCTCGACGCCGACACCGCCGAACTGGTGGCGTCCGAATTCGGCCATACGGTGCGCCGCGTCGCCGATTCCGACATTGAGGAAGGCTTCTTCGGCGGTCCGGACAAGGCGGAGGATCTGCAGTCGCGGCCGCCGGTGGTCACGATCATGGGCCATGTCGACCACGGCAAGACCTCGCTGCTCGATGCGATCCGCAACGCCAATGTCGTGTCCGGCGAGGCGGGCGGCATCACCCAGCATATCGGCGCCTACCAGGTCGAGAAGAACGGGCAGCGTATCACCTTCATCGACACGCCCGGCCATGCCGCCTTTACGGCGATGCGTGCCCGCGGCGCCCAGGTGACGGACATTGCGGTGCTGGTGGTCGCGGCGGACAATTCCGTCATGCCGCAGACCATCGAGTCGATCAGCCACGCCAAGGCGGCCGGTGTGCCGATCATCGTGGCGATCAACAAGATCGACAAGCCGTCGGCGGATCCGCAGAAGGTGCGCACGCAGTTGCTCCAGCACGAAGTGTTCGTGGAATCGATGGGCGGCGAGACGCTCGACGTCGAAGTTTCGGCCAAGACCGGAGCCGGCCTCGACAGGCTGCTGGAGGCGATCCTGCTGCAGTCCGAAGTCCTCGATCTCAAGGCCAATCCCGACCGCACGGCCGAGGGCGTGGTGATCGAGGCGAAGCTCGACAAGGGCCGTGGCCCGGTCGCGACCGTGCTCGTGCAGACCGGCGATCTACTCGTCGGCGACATCCTGGTCGCCGGCAACGAGTGGGGCCGGGTCAGGGCGCTCCTCGACGACCGTGGCGAATCGCTGGAAGGCGCGCTCCCCTCGCAGCCCGTCGAAATCCTCGGCCTCCAGGGCACGCCCATGGCCGGCGACCGTTTCGCGGTTGTCGATTCGGAAGCGCGCGCCAGGGAAATCACCGAGTACCGCCAGCGCAAGGCGCGCGACAAGGCGGCGGCACGGCATGTCAGCCAGCGCGGCTCGCTTGAGCAGATGATGTCGCAGTTGCAGGCGACGGGCGTGAAGGAGTTCCCGCTGGTCATCAAGGGCGATGTGCAGGGTTCGGTCGAGGCGATCACCGTCGCCCTCGACAAGCTCGGCACCGACGAGGTCCGCGCCCGCATCGTGCATGGCGGCGCCGGCGCGATCACCGAAAGCGACATTTCGCTCGCCGAGACATCGGGGGCGGCGGTCATCGGCTTCAACGTGCGGGCAAATCCGCAGGCACGCCAGGCTGCCGAACAGGCTGGCATCGAAATCCGCTACTACAACATCATCTACAACCTGGTGGATGACGTGAAGGCGGCCATGTCGGGCCTGCTGTCGCCGGAACGCCGCGAGACCTTCCTTGGCAATGCCGAGATCCTCGAAGTGTTCAACATCACCAAGGTCGGCAAGGTCGCTGGCTGCCGCGTCACCGAGGGCCGGGTCGAGCGCGGTGCTGGCGTTCGCCTGATCCGCGACAATGTGGTGATCCACGAGGGCACGCTGAAGACCTTGAAGCGTTTCAAGGACGAAGTGCCGGAGGTTCCGGTCGGCCAGGAATGCGGCATGGCCTTCCAGAATTACGAGGACATCCGCCAAGGCGACATCATCGAGTGTTTCCGCGTCGAGATGTTGACGCGGACCCTCTAGGCAGGTTTCGGAAAAGTGTGCCACGGTTTTCCGACAGAAACCTGCGACAAAACAAGAGGCTAAGCAGGCGAAGCGTGGGCGAAGCCACGCAAGCCTGCTTGGGCGTTTTCCGCTCCTGCCGCCCCTGGGTGGGGAGGCGCCGAGCGAAGTGGGCTGAGGCGGCCGAAATTCCGGCCGCGTCTTCCCGTCATCCTACCCGGCCCGCTCCCGCCCATCCTTTCCGAGCGAGGGGCGTGGAGCAGCCTACCGAGCGACACGATCGATGCCAAAATCAGCGAAAACCGGCCTCTCGCAACGCCAGCTACGCGTCGGCGAGCAGGTGCGCCATGCGCTTTCCAGCGTGCTGCAGCGCGGCGAGGTGCGCGACGACCTGATCGAATCCAGCGTGATCTCGGTCTCGGAGGTGCGCATGTCGCCCGATCTGAAGGTCGCCACCGCCTTTGTCGCGCCGTTGGGTGCGGCCGACGGCGCCGCGGTGATCGAGGCGCTCAACCGCAATGCCCGCTTCATCCGCGGACGCACGTCGCCGGCGCTGCGGCAGATGCGCTCCATGCCGGAGTTCCGTTTCCGGCTCGATACGAGTTACGATAATTTTTCGAAGATCGACAGCCTGCTCAGGTCGCCTGAAGTGGCGCGCGATCTCGATAAGGGCGAAGAAAGCGAAAACTGATGTCCCGCCGCGGCAATAAAAAGGGCAGGCCGATCTCCGGCTGGGTTATCTTCGACAAACCGGTCGGCATGGGCTCGACCGAGGCCGTCTCCAAGATCAAATGGCTGTTCCAGGCCGACAAGGCCGGACATGCCGGCACGCTCGATCCGCTGGCGTCGGGCATGCTGCCGATCGCGCTCGGCGAGGCGACGAAGACCGTGCCCTATGTCCAGGACGGCGCGAAGGTCTACCGGTTCACCATCGCCTGGGGCGAGGAGCGCTCCACCGACGATCTCGAAGGCCCGGTGACGAAAAGCTCGGACAGCCGGCCTGCAGAGGCGGACATCCGCGCGCTGCTGCCGAAATACACCGGCGTCATCATGCAGACGCCCCCGCAATTCTCGGCAATCAAGATCGGCGGCGAACGCGCCTACGACCTCGCCCGCGGCGGCGAACCGGTCGACATCCCCGCCCGTGAGGTCGAGATCGGACGTATCGATCTGCTGGAGACCACGCCGGAGGGTAATTCCATATTCGAGGTCGAATGCGGCAAGGGCACCTATGTCCGTTCGCTCGCCCGCGATCTCGGCCGCGATCTCGGCTGCTACGGGCACATAGCGGCATTGCGCCGGACCGAGGTCGACCCGTTCACCGCCGAGGACCTTGTGGCCCTTGCCGAGTTGGAAGCCGCGGCGCCTAAGCGCGAGGCGCCCGAGGAAGGCGTCCCGTTCGTGGCCGCGAGCGAACGCTTCGCCGCGCTCGACGCATTCGTCGTCGACACCGGCGCTGCTCTCGACTGTCTGCCGCAGTTCACCATCACCGACGACGCGGCGGCAAAGCTCCGGCTCGGCAATCCGATCATCCTGCGCGGCCGCGATGCGCCCGTCGAGGCCGACGAGGCCTGCGCGATGGCGCGCGGCAGGCTGGTGGCCATCGGCGCCATCGAAGCCGGCATGTTCAAGCCGAAGCGGGTTTTCGCCGGCTGAGGGGTCGTTTGCGCCTCTCATGGCGATGAGCACGCTCCCTCCAATAGCCATGCGGCGGGGCGCAGGTGTCCTCGCTCCGGCTATTCATAAACGCTATGGCTTTTGCCTTTGAATTGCACTATATGCCGCGCATTGCTCTGACCGGGCGATAATAACTGGCCCCCGCTGGACGACATCCTGGCCGTGGGCGTCCCGTTTCCTCAAGCACACAAGGAAAAACGCGATGTCGATCACTGCTGATCGCAAGAAGGAACTGATGACGGAATTCGCGACCAAGACGGGCGACACAGGCTCCCCCGAAGTACAGGTCGCCATTCTGTCCGAGCGCATCAAGAATCTCACCGAGCACTTCAAGGGACACGTGAAGGACAATCACTCCCGCCGTGGCCTGCTTGCTCTGGTGTCGCAGCGCCGCCGCCTGCTCGACTATCTGAAGGGCAGGGACGAAGGCCGCTACGCGACGCTGATCGAGAAACTCGGACTGCGCCGCTGACGAACTGACCGGCGGGCCTTCCCTGGGAAGGTCCGCCGGTCGCGCATTCGGGCATGCGTCAAGCACTGCCCGCCGGAACGGAACGCGACAACCGAAGACAGTCGGGACCGTCGTGTTCCAACCGAACGGCTCGATCGCGAGGGCGAGATCGAAGCCGCCCATGGACCGGTCATGGGGCAGGATTGCAGGATGCCCGGAGGCGCGCGCATTGCGCCATTCTTCCGGACCTCCTGATGTCTTGCCCGTGGCTCGTCCGACACGAAGCCAGTAGGGATGCGTCGCCGGCAAAGGGCCGTGCGGCGGTATCCGCATAGCAAGGACAAGACATGTTCAATCATCACAAAGTGGAAATCGAATGGGCAGGCCGCCCGCTCATCCTCGAGACCGGCAAGATCGCGCGCCAGGCTGACGGCGCCGTGCTCGCCACCTATGGCGAAACCGTCGTGCTCGCGACGGTCGTATCGGCCAGGGCGCCGAAGGTCGGCCAGGACTTCTTTCCGCTGACGGTCAACTACCAGGAAAAGACCTATGCCGCCGGCAAGATCCCGGGCGGCTACTTCAAGCGCGAGGGCCGTCCTTCCGAGAACGAGACTCTGGTTTCGCGGCTGATCGACCGGCCGATCCGCCCGCTTTTCGCCGACGGCTACAAGAACGACACCCAGGTGATCATCACCGTGATGCAGCACGATCTGGAGAACAACCCGGACGTCGTGTCGCTGGTCGCCGCTTCGGCCGCGCTCACCCTTTCCGGCGTGCCCTTCATGGGCCCGATCGGCGGGGCGCGCGTCGGCTATATCGGGGGCCAGTACAAGCTCAATCCCCATATCGACGAGATGGCGGAGTCCAAGCTCGACCTCGTTGTCGCCGGCACGGGCGACGCGGTGCTGATGGTTGAATCGGAAGCTCGGGAGCTCCCGGAAGACGTTATGCTGGGCGCCGTCATGTTTGGTCATCGCGGCTTCCAGCCGGTCCTCGACGCCATCATTCAGTTGGCCGAGGTGGCGGCGAAGGATCCCCGTGATCACACTGCCCCGGAACTTTCCGAACTCGAGTCCGCCATGCTTGGCCTCGTCGAGGACGAGCTTCGCGCCGCTTACAAGATCACCGACAAGCAGGAGCGCTATGCCGCCGTCGACGGCGCCAAAGCGAAGGTGAAGGCCTCCCTCCTTCCGGAAGGTGCCGAGCAGACCGTGTGGTCGGCCGAACAGGTCGCCTCGGTATTCAAGGATCTGCAGGCCAAGATCGTCCGCTGGAACATCCTCGATACGGGTTCGCGCATCGATGGGCGCGACCTGAAGACGGTCCGCTCGATCGCGTCGGAAGTCGGCATTCTGCCGCGCACGCACGGCTCGGCGCTGTTCACGCGCGGCGAGACGCAGGCTGTCGTGGTCGCCACGCTCGGCACCGGCGAGGATGAGCAGTATGTCGACTCGCTCACCGGCATGTACAAGGAGACCTTCCTTCTCCACTATAATTTCCCGCCCTATTCCGTTGGCGAAACCGGTCGCATGGGTTCGCCGGGCCGCCGCGAGATCGGCCATGGCAAGCTTGCCTGGCGCGCCATCCGTCCGATGCTGCCCAGCCCGGAACAGTTCCCCTACACGCTGCGCGTCGTCTCCGAGATCACGGAGTCGAACGGTTCGTCGTCGATGGCGACCGTCTGCGGCACATCGCTGGCGCTGATGGACGCGGGCGTGCCGCTCGCCAAGCCGGTAGCCGGAATCGCCATGGGCCTTATCAAGGAAGGCGATCGCTTCGCGGTGCTGTCCGACATTCTCGGCGATGAGGACCACCTCGGCGACATGGACTTCAAGGTGGCGGGCACCGTCAACGGCGTTACCTCGCTGCAGATGGACATCAAGATCGCCGGCATTACCGAAGAGATCATGAAGGTCGCGCTGGATCAGGCCAGGGACGGCCGCCAGCACATACTCGGCGAAATGGCGAAGGCGTTGTCGGAAGGCCGCAAGGAACTCGGCGAGTTCGCGCCGCGCATCGAGGTCATGCACATTCCGACCGACAAGATCCGCGAAGTGATCGGCGCGGGCGGCAAGGTGATCCGCGAAATCGTGGAAAAGACCGGCGCCAAGATCAACATCGAGGACGACGGCACGGTGAAGATCGCTTCGTCCAACGCCAAGGAGATCGAGGCCGCGAAGAAGTGGATCCACACCATCGTCGCGGAACCCGAAATCGGCGAGATTTACGAAGGTACGGTTGTGAAGACCGCCGATTTCGGCGCCTTCGTGAACTTCTTCGGCCCGCGCGATGGTCTTGTCCACATTTCGCAGCTCGCCAGCGAACGCGTGCAGAAGACGACGGACGTGGTCAAGGAAGGCGACAAGGTGTGGGTCAAGCTCATGGGCTTCGACGAGCGCGGCAAAGTCCGCCTGTCGATGAAGGTCGTCGACCAGAAGACCGGCAAGGAGATGGCCCGCGAAAAGAAGGCCGAGGCGGAAGACGCGGCCTGATCCTTAAGGAATCCATTTCGGAAGGCGGGCGCGGCGAAAGTTGCGCTCGCCTTTCTATAAGTTGGACAGTCCGGTGCGATAGAGCGTGCACTGGCAAGTCGGCAGCACTAACGGTCAAGGCTATGCGCCGCCAGTATAAGTCACCAACATGTCCGCCAACTCATCGAAAACACTGTTTCATCCGTTCGAAGCGGACATAATTGCGCTGCCGCGCAAGGGCGCCCGCGCTCTTTTTCTCGGCGCAATCCCCGGATTTCGCCTTCCCGAGGGCTTCGACGCGTCATTGCACCTCGTCCAGGGTTTTCGCCCCTATTTCCGCGCGCTCGAAGCGTCCGGCTTCGCGACCACGCCGCAGGCCGAAGGCGAGGGCTTCGACCTCGCGCTCGTGCTGGCCGGCCGTCATCGCGGCGAAAGCGAGCTGCGCATTGCCGACGCATTGGCGCGTACGAAGCCCGGCGGCCTCGTCGTGGTGGCCGGCAGCAAGGACGACGGTGTCGGCAGCCTGCGAAAGCGCATCGCCGACATGATCCCGCTGGACGGTCAGATGCCCAAGCATCACGGCATCGTCTTCTGGTTGCGCAGGCCCGAGGACAGCGCCAGTCTGGCGCAGGCGCTGCGATCCGGCGCGGCAAGCCGGCCCGTCGACGGCCGTTTCCATGCCGCGCCCGGCATGTTTTCGCATGACCGGATCGACCCAGGCTCGCGCTTGCTGGTCGCGAGCCTGCCTGACAACCTGTCCGGCCGCGTCGCCGATTTCTGCGCCGGATGGGGCTATTTGGCCTGGGAGGTTGCCCAGCGCTTTCCGGCGGTGAAAGGGATCGATCTTTACGAGGCCGATTTCGCGTCCGTCGAGGCCGCCAGGGCCAACCTCGCCGGAATCGAGGCACCAGCCATACACTGCTTCTGGCATGACCTTTCCGCCGAACCGGTTGCCGAGCGCTACGATGCGATCGTCATGAACCCACCCTTCCACACCGAGCGGCGGGCCGAGCCGGAGCTTGGCCAGGCGATGATCAGGAAGGCGCTGGCAGCACTGAAACCCGGCGGCCGTCTGTTCATGGTCGCCAACCGCCAACTGCCCTACGAGCGTTGTCTTGCGGAAACGGCATCCGAGTTCCGCCAGATCGCCGAGGACCGCAACTTCAAGGTGATCGCGGCAACTTGCTTTAGTCGCGGCCGCCGTCGCCCTGCTTGAGCTCTTCCAGCGTCGGCATCGAGACGATGTGGTAGCCCGAATCCACATAATGGATCTCGCCGGTTACGCCCGATGACAGATCCGAGAGGAGATAAAGCGCCGAGCCGCCGACTTCTTCGAGGCTCACCGTGCGCCGCAGCGGCGAATTGCGCTGCTGGAAGGCAAACATGTGGCGCGCATCCGCTATTCCGGCGCCGGCCAAGGTCCGCACCGGCCCGGCCGAGATCGCGTTGACGCGGATGCCCCGCGGCCCGTAATCATTGGCGAGGTAGCGCACGCTCGCCTCCAGTCCGGCCTTGGCAACGCCCATCACGTTATAGTTCGGCATGATCCGTACCGATCCCGCATAGGTCAGCGTGATCATCGACCCGCCGGCTTGCATCAGTGCGGCGGCGTTGCGGGCTACTTCGGTGAAGGAATAGCAGGAGACCACCATGGTGCGAACGAAGTTCTCACGGCTGGTATCGGCGTAGAGACCCTTCAACTCGCTCTTGTCCGAAAAGCCGATCGCATGGACGACGAAATCGAGACCACCCCATTCCTTGCCCAGCGTCTCGAAGACTGATGTCACCGTGGCGCTGTCCTCGACGTCGCAAGGAAGCAGCAGCGAGGCGCCGACCTTCTCCGCCAGGGGCTTCACCCGGCGGCCGAACGCCTCGCCCTGATAGGTAAAGGCGAGTTCCGCGCCGTGCTCCGCCAGCCTCGCGGCGATCCCCCATGCGATCGAGTGATCGTTGGCGACCCCCATGACGAGGCCGCGCTTGCCTTTCATCAGCCCATCCATGAAACGAGACCCCTCAGCCGGCGTAGCGCTGGAAGACCAGCGTGGCGTTCGTGCCGCCGAAGCCGAACGAATTCGACAGAACGGTGTCGATCCTGGCGTTGTCGATGCGCTTGCGCACGATCGGCATACCCTCGAACTCCGGATCGAGCTCTTCGATATGGGCGCTCTCGCCGATGAAGCCACCCTGCATCATGAGGATCGAATAGATCGATTCCTGGACGCCGGCCGCGCCCAGCGAATGGCCCGTCAGGGATTTAGTCGATGTGATGCTCGGCATTGTCTCGCCGAATACCTCGCGGATGGCGGCCATCTCGCGCGAATTGCCGACCGGCGTCGATGTGCCGTGCGTGTTGATGTAGTCGACGCCGCCGTCGACGGTCGACAGCGCCTGCCGCATGCATCGCACGGCGCCTTCGCCCGACGGGGCAACCATGTCGAACCCATCCGAGGTAGCGCCGTAGCCGACGATCTCGGCATAGATTTTGGCGCCGCGCGCTTTGGCGTGCTCCAGTTCCTCGACCACCAGCACGCCGGCGCCCCCGGCGATCACGAAGCCGTCGCGATTGACATCATAAGCCCGCGAGGCGGTTGGCGCGCGGTCGTTGTATTTCGACGACATCGCGCCCATCGCGTCGAACAGGTTCGACATGGTCCAGTCCAGATCCTCGTGGCCGCCGGCGAAGATGACATCCTGCTTGCCCCACTGGATCAGCTCATAAGCGTTGCCGATGCAGTGCGCCGAGGTGGAGCAGGCGGACGATATGGAATAGTTCACGCCATGAATCTTGAACCAGGTGGCAAGCGTCGCCGAGGCGGTCGACGACATCGCCTTCGGCACGGCGAACGGACCGATCCGCTTCGGGCTGTTGTTCTTCCTGGTAATCTCGGCCGCCTCGACGATCGTGCGCGTCGACGGCCCGCCCGATCCCATGACGATGCCGGTGCGCTCGTCGGTCACGTCGCCCGGCTCAAGGCCGGAATCGGTGATAGCCTGTTCCATGGCGACATGGTTCCACGCGCCGCCCTTCGACAGGAAGCGCATGGCGCGACGGTCGACGATCTCGCTTGGATCAAGCGTCGGCGCACCCCATACCTGGCAGCGGAAGCCGTGTTCGGCGAAGGAATCCGAGAAGCTGATGCCCGAGCGGGCGTCATGCAGCGACGCCTGAACCTCGTTGGCGTTGTTGCCGATCGACGACACAATGCCCAAGCCCGATACGACGACACGTCTCATGCGCAACTCCCTCGCGACCAGGCTGACCGTCACGCCGCCTGCTTGAACAGGCCGACTCTGAGGTCGGTCGCCTTATATATCGTCTCGCCGTCGGCTTTCAGCCAGCCGTCGCCGATACCGAGCACCAGGCGGCCGCGCAAGACGCGCTTGAAATCCACGCCGTATTCGACCTTCTTGTTGGCCGGTGTGACCATGCCGGTGAATTTCACCTCGCCGGTTGACAGTGCCCGCCCCTTGCCAGGCTCGCCGAGCCAACCGAGGAAGAAGCCGGAAAGCTGCCAGAGCGCGTCGAGGCCGAGACAGCCGGGCATGACCGGGTCCTGGATGAAGTGGCACGGGAAGAACCAGAGGTCGCGGCTGACATCGAGTTCGGCGCGCACGAAGCCCTTGTCGAACTCGCCGCCCTTCTCGCTGATTTCGCTGATGCGGTTGAACATCAGCATCGGCGGATAGGGCAGTTGCGCGTTTCCGGGGCCGAACAGTTCTCCACGCGCGCAGGCGAGCAGTTCCTCGTAATCGTAGCTGGATTTCCCCACTGCTTTCAGCTCTCCGCGCTCAATCTCACAGCCGGACGCCCGGCGGCGCCATCTATCGTCCACCAAAACGGGTATCACGAACCGTTTCAAGCCGGAACTCGACGTTAGCGATTATCCTGCCAGCCTTGCCCGGTCAATGACCGGTCAAGGCGCGGCTATTGATCCGGCGTCGACAACCGAATATATGCTGATCCAGGGGCTGACTGGTGAGCTTGGGTCGTTCGCAAGTCTTTTTCTCTCACTTGGGCTATACTTCGGAAGATGAAGTCGCAAGGCAACATGACCGGAATTGACGAACGCGTACGCAGGGCCGGTCTGCGGCCGACGCGTCAGCGCGTGGCGTTGGCCGAACTTTTGTTCGCCAAGGGCGACCGTCATCTTTCCGCTGAACTGCTGCACGAGGAAGCGCTGGCCGCGGGCGTGCCGGTGTCGCTGGCGACTGTCTACAACACGCTGCACCAGTTCACGGATGCCGGTCTGCTGCGCATCCTCGCCGTCGAGGGGTCCAAGACCTATTTCGACACCAACACGTCGGACCATCACCATTTCTTCGTCGAAGGCGAGAACGCGGTTTTCGATATCATGTCCGGACCGATCCGGGTCAGCAACCTGCCGGAACCGCCCGAGGGAATGGAAATCGTGAACGTCGACGTGGTCGTGCGCCTGCGGCGCAAAGGCGCCGCCTGATTTCAATCCTCCCCGCGATGGATGGACCTCTTCGCCCGTGAAGCAGCTAATCGGGAGTCGAATCCGATTCGGGCCGATGCGATAGAGGATGGCTTCCTTTGATTTCCAAGGGTTTCCTGCGACACTCGGCAGGTCCATGCGATCTTCCTGATTAGCCAAGGAGATTGGAGATGCCACGACTTCGCGAAATGATAATGGTTCTTGTCGCCGGGGCCGCGATGTGCGCGCTGGCGGCCTGCCAGAACACCTCCGGGGCTCCCGACACGCTGCCGGCCAACTGCGCAATGACCGGCTCATCCTGCGACTCGGGCAGATAGGTCCAACCGTGACGCCGGCTCCACCAGCAGGCCGGATTAATCCTTGATCGTCTCGCCCGGATAGGCGCCCCACACCAGCGTCTGGTTGAGCCAGCCGGTATGTCCGGCAAAGCTCATCTGGCACCAATCGCCGTTGCATTCCTTGATCGTGCCGACAACGCCGGGCTCGATCATGGCGATCCTGGCCGCTTCGCGCCGCGGCTCCGACAGGAGTTCGACCTTGGTCTCCTTGCCGCGCTGCCAAGGGGCCACGATCGCCGTGCGCTTGCCCGAAAGCAGCGACTGATTGATCCAGCCCTCGGCGCCGTCCGAATCGCGCACGCGCCGCCAGTTGTCGTATTCCTGGATGATTTCCATCGGCAGTCCCGGCTTCAGGTAAAGCCAGTCGACCGGATAGTTGACCCCCGGTCCGATACGCGAGTTCACCTTTCCGGACTTGAGGCTCACGAAGCGCGGCAGCGGCAGACCGCTCGGACCTTGCGGCGCGCTCTGGCCGATCGCGCCTTGCGCGAGGGCATGACGGCCGCCGGCCGGCAGCAGAGCAAGACAGATGAGCGCGCCCGTCGCGGCGGCGCGAAACGACACGAGGCCAGACACCTTCATTGCTTTTTTTCGGCGCGCGCGACCCATATTGGGCGATACCCTTTTTCTTTGTCATCGGCCCGGCTGCTTGTTACACAGGCTGTCACGCCGAGGCCGGGTGCAAGTTTCGCCCGCCTTGGTTAAAGAGGTCTCAACAGGATCTGGATTCGAGGAAACTGATGGCGGGCAAGAAGAAGCCTCTGGTCGTGATTACCCGCAAACTCCCGGACCAGGTCGAGACACGCATGCGCGAACTGTTCGATGCGCGGCTCAACGTTGACGACCGTCCGATGACCCAGGATGAACTCGCGGCCGCCATGAGAGAGGCCGATGTTCTCGTCCCCACTGTCACCGACCGCATCGACGCGTCGCTGATCGAGCAGGCCGGACGCAATTTCAAGCTTATCGCCAATTTCGGCAACGGCGTCGACAAGATCGACGTGGAGGCCGCGACCCGCAAGGGAATAACCGTCACCAACACGCCCGGCGTGCTCACCGAGGACACCGCCGACATGACCATGGCGCTCATGCTTGCCGTGCCGCGCCGGCTGACCGAGGGCGCCAATATTCTGGAGCATCCCTCGAAATGGTCCGGCTGGTCGCCGACCTGGATGCTCGGCCGGCGCTTCAGCGGAAAACGGCTCGGCATCATCGGCATGGGCCGGATCGGCACGGCGGTGGCGCGGCGCGCCAAGGCTTTCGGCCTGTCGATCCACTACCACAATCGCCATCGTGTCCTGCAAAGCGTCGAGGACGAGCTTGAGGCAACCTATTGGGAAAGCCTCGACCAGATGCTGGCGCGCATGGACATCATCTCCGTCAACTGTCCCTCGACGCCCGCCACCTTCCATCTGCTGTCGGCGCGCCGTCTCGCGCTGCTGCAGCCGACCAGCTACATCGTCAACACCGCGCGCGGCGACCTCATCGACGAGGATACGCTGGTCAAGATGCTGCAGGAGGGCAAGATCGCCGGCGCCGGCCTCGATGTCTTCGAGCACGAGCCCGCCGTCAATCCGAAACTGGTGAAGCTCGCCGCCAAGGGCAAGGTGGTCATCCTGCCGCATATGGGCTCGGCCACGATCGAAGGCCGCATCGACATGGGCGAGAAGGTGATCATCAACATCCGCACCTTCTTCGACAGCCACCGTCCGCCGGACCGCGTGCTCCCTATGAGAGAGAGTAAGTTTTAACTTACGATCTGGATTTCGCCTGAATTCGAGATTGCCACGCGCCGATTGCGGAATTCCGGGAACCGATGGCTGTCCGCCCTGACGGCGATCGGCGCGGGCCAGCCCATTTCGCGCGCGACGATCAGGCCGAGCAGCAGGATCGCATCGGGCTCATGCAGAACGAGCGCCGCCGGCGCGTGTCCGTTGCGCACGAGTTCCAGCAGCACCGCCGATGCCGACGAGGAGCCGATCGTCGCGGGCAGGAAAAGCACGCTGCCGGAAATGTCGGCGCCAAATTCGGGATGGCGGACATCGGCGATCCTTCCGGTGGCGGGATCGACGCCGCCCCAGAAACTGATCGCCGCCGACAGAACCAGCGCCTCGCCCTCGCCGCCCTCGCCGGGGACGAGGATGCCGCCGCCAATCAGCGTTTGGCCCGCCGCCGTCACGACCGGCTTCCCAGCACCGGCCGGCCGGCAACCGCGCTCTCGACGCATTCGGCCAGCGAACCATAGAGCACGGCATAGCCGGTGTTGCCCGGCGCATACTGCGCGAACTTCCCGGAATTCGTCATCAGCACGCCGTCTTTCAGGTCCGGAAGGATGGGCGTGACCACCACGCATGTGTCGGCGACGATCACCACGCCCGCCGCCTCCAGCGCCCGCCGCCGTTCGGCCGCAAGCGCCGCCAGCACATGCCGGCCGGTACAGGCATAGAGCGGAACCGCAAGCCGGCGTCCGCCGAGCATGGCTTCCAGCCGCTCAATCTCGCGCAAGGACAAATGCGGGCTGCCGATGGCGACGGCGTCGACGCGGTGCGTGGTCGCCGCCGTGGAAAGACCAGCCTGGGCGTCCCTCGCCATGGCATCGCTTACCTCGATCACTGCGACCGGCGGCAGATGGCCCAGCGCGGTTGCCTCGTCCGGCGCCTCGGGCGTGACACCGGCGATGTGGAACAGCCCGACCGCGCCGGTAGCAGCGGCGGCGGCGCCGAATGCCTTGAGCGCGTCCTCGTCCGGGCGCGTTCCGGCGCCGACCACCACGGCGACCGCATTGCCCACTTCCCGGCCAAGCAGGCTGCCGAGCACCGGCCAGGCTATTTCCGAGGAAAGGAATGTAAGTGATAAATTACTTACATCGAAGACGACTGTCGCAACGCGATTTTCCGGCCGGTGCAGGCCGCAGTCGGGCGCGCGGCCGGATATCGCGCAAGCGATGTCGAGAAAGTCGCCGTACCGGTTGGTGCGCGCGCCAAGCACGGAGTTGCAGAAGACGACCGCATTGGACTCGCCCCAGGCCACGTCGCTGCCGCGCGCCGGGCGATGCCCGGCCTGATACGGCGCGCAGGTCCAACTCGGCTCGCAGCCAAGCTTGCGGTAGGCGTCCATCATGCGCCGCGCCATGCCCCGCTCCGGCTCCTTCAGCCGCACGCGCGAACAGCCCATGAGATCGAGCGCGCCGACATTGAGCGTGGAGCGCACCGTCACGCGGCCGCCGCCCTCGACCAGTCTCTCGGCAAAAAGCGTCCCGGAATTGCCATGGTAAAGCGCGCCGTCAATATGCGCCGACACGATTGGAATGAGGCGCGGCGCGCCGAGCAGGCGGGCGCTTTCGATGACGATACGCATCGCCATGCCTGCGCCATCTCCGTGCGAGCCGGCGGCGATGGCGCGCTCCCCGTCGCTGAGCGCCAGGCTCACGCGAGCAGCTTCCGCATGGTGAGCGAGGTCGCGCGGGCGTAGCCGGGATGCGCGGTGCGCCCGGTCTCGCGAAAGCCTAGCCGCGCGAATGTCAGGTGGTTCTCGGTGAGCTCTATTCGCGTCTGGAGCTCGATCGCCGACATTCCTTGAGCGCGCGCGTGTCGCTCGACTTCTGTAAGCAATTTCCCACCGATTCCTCGTCCTTGCAGATCCGGGGCGACGGCCAGTTTGCCTAGATAGGCATGGTCAGAGCGCCGGGCCAGGAAAGCGCATCCGACCAGCCGCTCGCCAAGGAATGCCAGGAAGACGGTATCGGTCGCGCATTTCCGGCGCAGCTCGTCCGGCGTCAGCAGCAACGCCGAGGAGGGAGGATCGATGCGGCCATTCATATAGGCGAAGGAAGAGTGGATCAGCGCGAGCAGGTCGTCCCACGCTTCAAAATCCCCGGTCCCACAACGAATGGTAGTTACTTCGGAGGGGGACGTCATGCGGAAAGCCCCACGAAGCACGCGGTCTGGCGGACAGGTGTCAAAGCGGGCGCCTGTATTTCACCGTGTCGAAGCGGGCGCCAAGCCCGTCATAAAGCAGCAGGCGTCCGACCAGAGGCTCGCCGATGCCGGTGACGAGCTTGATAATTTCCATCGCCTGCAGCGTGCCGACCACGCCGGTAAGCGCCCCGAGCACGCCGGCCTCCGCGCAGGACGGCACCATGCCGGCCGGCGGCGGCTCGGGAAACAGATCGCGATAGGACGGGTTCTGCCTTCCCTGTTCGTCCATATCGAAAGGCTTCAGCACCGTGATGGAGCCGTCGAAGCGGCCGACCGCCGCATGGACCAAAGGTACTTTCTCCGCCTCGCAGGCGTCGGCCACGGCATAGCGCGTATCGAAATTGTCGGAACCATCGGCGACGATGTCGTAGCCGCGCACCAGCTGGCGGGCATTGTCTTTGGTGATGCGCAAATCATGCGCCTCCACGGTGACGGCGGGATTGATGCGCGCGATGGCGCGCGCGGCGCTGGCGTTCTTCGCCTCGCCGACCGAGGCGGTATCGTGGATCACCTGGCGCTGCAGGTTCGACAATGAAACGGTGTCGTCGTCGGCGACACCCAGCGTGCCGACGCCGGCCGCCGCCAGATATTGCAGAACCGGCGCGCCCAGTCCGCCGGCGCCGATCACCAGCACGCGCGCGCGTTTCAGCTTCTGTTGTCCCGGCCCGCCGACCTCCGGCAGCACGATATGGCGCGCATAGCGTTCGAGTTCGTCGGGCGTCAACGGAGCAGCGGTCATGAGCGGAAGATAGCGCGGCGTGTGCCCGACGAAAACCGAAGATCTTCTTGTTTGGTGTCCCGAACATTGCACTGTCGGCATTAGGGGCCTGTCGAGGAGTCAGGCCATAGCGGGTTGCAAACGGCGCTTCTTCCGCGATCCGGTGTCTTATGTACCAGGGCTTACACTTCGTTTCGGTTTTCGAGAAACCCCATTTTCGCTTCACGACACTGGCGGAACGAATTTGACATTCGACCCATGCAATATCAGGCGGAAATGCGAATACTACACGTAGAGTCCAGTGATAAGCATAAACTTTACAGAGTCATTTGATTCGAGCATATGCCTGAGGATGAGCATATAGGTTGGATAAAAATGTTGGAGTCTGACCGCTAAGTATGAGCTTAACTTGAGGCGGAGCGACAACCACAGTGCAACTTGTGGTGATCGGATCCACGAGGTCGCGGGCATCGTCTCATAAATCGCGCTGCGGTCAAAGGTATCAGAATTAAGAAAGGATACCGCCATAGCTGCGACGATGAATCGGCGTATCCTACACTCACTATAATGAGATTGCTATCATATCAACCGACGCTGTCAGAATCGATACGCCCGTCTACTTCACACTCGAGGATGAAAACGCGAAACGCGCATTGACTTGAAACTGAATGGGTATTAAATTCTAGTATTCATAGGCTTAGCATGAATTTCTGGTGTCATGCGGTTGCGTGCGCAATCACGTGAGTTGGGAGGAATTTTGTCATGCAGGAGGTTCCTAAACTCTTAGCCGCGAAGGCAATTTCGTCTGGAAGTGGAGTGAACGACCTTGTTGTGGTTGCGATTGGTGAAGTGCCAACAAGTGGCTGGACCAATCCCGTTCTTACTGCTGTCATTTACGTTGTGCCTCCGAAGGACGGAATCCAAGACTTCACTTTCTTCGTTGATCCACCTGCCGGTCGCGTCATTCAGATGCCCATGCCGATTGCTGCCGAGGCATCAGCTAAAGCGGATGTTGCTAACTACTGGGGCAAGGGGTTGCCACTCAAAGGCGTCCGCATTCATTCCGAATCGAACGATATCGAGGCGCCCATCGAGGTGGCGTCCTCGGTCAGCCTACTGGCCGAGGGATTGTCACTTCCATGGCCATTTCCTTGGCGGAGCAACCAGGCTTCGGATTCCGTCGCCTTGCAGGGTGGGGATCTGCCGTTTCCGTACTTTCTGGGGAAAATTCCACAGCTACCATGGCCGATCAGCTCTGCGCTCATCGGCAAGACGCTGCGGGTCTACCACACGGGTGACCCGCTGACGGACGACCACAGACCCGATAGGGCCAATATTGAGCTCAGTCCGGCAACCCAGAGAATCGTTGCCGTTTGGTTCGGATAATGCACGGGTTGCCGGCGCAATCCACACGACCGATTGAAGGCGGCAACCTAACGGTTCAAAGAGAAGGTGCGCAATGCTTACACGCGTTATTCAGTCGGTTCTGGCGGCCGGTGTCATCTTGCTTTCCAGCCCGTCCCTTGCTCAGGACTGGAAGGTCGGAACAATCCTCGACGACAAGGAGCATCCGCTTTATGCTTGGGCCAATAAAATGCCGCCCACACCGGACAGCTTGCATGTAAGGGGTTGGATAGTAGCGCCAACGCCCTGCTACGGGACCGTCACAACCTATGAAGGAGATTCAAAGAGCGATCCTCCCATTTATAGAATCAAGATTTCTTTGGTTGAACCTCGAGATGTGATTTGTATCCAGTTGATATCGCCAGTGCCTTTTCGGTACGACCAGCCAAACTATACCGGTACCCATCAAGAGGTTGAGGTTTTCTCGGAATCAAACTCGAAGATAAAGAAGATCGAAGTGGTTCAGTAGTAGAACGAATTCTACGTCCGCCCCGAGTATTACTCCGCCTGTTCAGCCTGTTCCGCTTGCTCCGCCTTTGCGGTTGCGGCGCGTCGGCGTCGCTCCGCCTTGGTCTCGACGATGCGGACGCGCTTGACCCGGCGCGGGTCGGCGTCGAGCACATGGAACTCGAAGCCCGGAACCGCCTGCACGACCTCGCCGCGCGCCGGCACGCGGCCAAGCGCGTTGAATATCAGGCCGCCGATCGTGTCGACATATTCGCCATGCTCGCCCGGCGAAAATTCTCCTCCGATCATTTTCGCCACGTCGTCTATCTCAACCTTGGCGTCGACCACATAGATGCCATCGCCGGCCTGCGTGATCAGCGGCTCGTTCTCGTCATGCTCGTCCTCAATGTCGCCCACCACCATTTCAACGATGTCTTCAAGCGAAGCGAGCCCGTCCGTGCCGCCATATTCATCGATGACCAGCGCCATCTGGGTACGGGCGGCCTGCATACGCGCCATCAGGTCGGAGGCGAGCATGGAGGGCGGCACGAACAGCACGGTGCGGATCAGGTCGAGTTCGCCGATCGAGCGTCCGAGATCGACTGTGGCGAGATCGAGCGGCGCCGGTCCGGCCGGCTGCTTGCGCGTTTCCCCAGCCTCTTTGTCGCGGCCGGCGCGTGTGATGTGGGCGAGCACGTCGCGAATGTGCACCATGCCGCGCGGGTCGTCGAGCGTCCCCGCATAGACGGGCATGCGCGAGTGGCCGGATTGTTCGAACACGTTGAGCAGTTCGCCGAGCGTGATCGATATCTCGACCGCCTCGATATCGGCGCGCGGCACCATGACGTCCTCGACGCGCACCTCGCGCAGCCTGAGGATATTGTTGAGCATGGCGCGCTCGGCCGGGGAAAAGACCTCCGCATCGGGAGCGCTCTCGGCCAGCGCGTCGGTCAGATCCTCGCGGAGGCTGCTGCCGTTCTTCTGACGAAACAGCGCCGACAGCCAGTCCATGAAGGAGGGCCGTTCGGAGACGATCGTCGCGGCCGTACTCGGACTGGGTGGACTCTTCGGCGTTGTCCGCAGTCTTCCTGACGCTGCCCGTATCGGGGTTCGCGACAGTATCGGGGGTGTCGTTCATCTCATTCCGGTCGTTTGACGCATTTCTGTTACGCGTAGGGATCGGGAATGGCAAGCCTCGCCAGCACGCGGCGCTCGAGGTCTTCCATCACATCGGCTTCAGTATCCGTCTCGTGGTCATGGCCGAGCAGGTGCAGCAGGCCATGCACGACGAGGTGGCTAATATGGTGCGCGAGCGGCTTGCCTTCCAGTTCCGCCTCGCCGCGCACCGTCTCGGCGGCCAATACAATGTCGCCCAGCATGGGCGGCAGTTCGGTGCCGATCCTGACCGGAAAGGCCGGGAAGGACAGCACGTTGGTCGGCTTGTCCTTGCCCCGCCACTCAGCGTTCAAAATCGCGAATGCGGGCATCGTCGGTAAACAGCAGGCTGAGTTCCACCGGCCGACCGGCGCGCGCACCGACCTCGGTCAAGGCGGCTTCCACCGCGACCGCCGCCAGCGCCAGCAGGCTCTCGTCGGATGGCCACGCGCCTGCCTCGACGGTCAGGTCGATGTTGACGGCTACCGGAGCCGCCCGTTTGCCCGTCCTAGCCAGCCGTTCAGCCCTCGGCGCCCAGCCCGCGCGACAGCTTGCCGTCGCGGTCGTAGGCGCGCACGATCTCGGCCACCAGCGGATGCCGCACCACGTCGCCGTCGCCGAAACGCACGATGACCGCGCCCGGGATTCCGTCGAGGATGCGCAACGCCTCGACAAGGCCGGATTTGGCCTGCGGCGGCAGATCGATCTGGGTCGGATCGCCGGTGACGATCATGCGCGAGTTCTCGCCGAGCCGCGTCAGGAACATCTTCATCTGCATGGGCGTCGTGTTCTGCGCCTCGTCGAGTATGACGGCGGAATGCGCCAGCGTGCGCCCGCGCATGAAGGCGAGCGGCGCGATCTCGATCACGCCGGCGGTCAGCGCGCGCTCGACCTTGTCGGCCGGCATCATATCGTACAGCGCGTCATAGAGCGGGCGCAGATAAGGATCGACCTTCTCCTTCATGTCGCCGGGAAGGAAGCCGAGACGCTCGCCGGCCTCGACCGCCGGCCGCGACAGGATGATGCGCTCGACCATGCCGCGCTCCAGCAGCATGGCTGCGTGCGCCACCGCGAGATACGTCTTGCCGGTGCCGGCCGGGCCGATGCCGAACACCAGTTCCGCCCGCTCCAGCGCGCGCATATAGGCATCCTGGTTGGCCGAGCGCGCATAGATGGTGCGCTTGCGGGTCGCGATCTGGGCGGCCGCCATCTTGCCCTTGCGTTCCAGCGTGGGCAGGGTCAGCTGGTCGTCGGCGGCGACCGCCATGCGGATGGCGCCATCGACATCCGACTGGGCGACATGCGCGCCCTTTTGCAGGATGCCATAGAGGTAGTCGAGCGCCCGCCGCGCCTGTTCCGCCGCCGGCGCATCTCCCTTGATCGTCACCTGGTTGCCGCGGGAACGGATATCGACGCCGATCTTCTGTTCAAGGCGCGCCAGATTCTCGTCGAACGGACCGTAAAGCGCGCTGGCCAGTTTGTTGTTGTCGAAGGTCAGGACGATGTGCGCCATGTCGGACGCCCCGGAAGGCGCCTGCTTCAGATCCGCGGTGGCGACCAAACGTCTCTCCTATCTCGGCCCCGTCAGGCGGGTTCGGAAAACAGCGTTGTTCCTTCCGCCCTGGTGATTCGCACAGCAACAATGTCGCCGATTTCACCGGCGGTTTCACTAACAATGACCGGCTGCAACCAGGGTGAGCGGCCGGCACGCTGACCGGGGCGCCGGCCCGGTTTCTCGATCAGCACATCGAAGCACATGCCGATCCGGCTCCTGGTAAAATCGCGCTGGTGCTCAAATAGGATCGACTGCAGGCGCTGCAAGCGCTCGTCTTTCACCTTCTCCGGCACCTGCCCCTTCATCTCGGCGCCGGGCGTGCCGGGCCGCGGCGAATATTTGAAGGAAAAGGCCTGCGCATAACGAACGGAACGCACGAGATCGAGCGTCGCCTCGAAGTCCGCGTCGGTCTCGCCCGGAAAGCCGACGATAAAGTCGCCGGACATGGCGATATCGGACCTGACGGCGCGGATGCGATCGATCAACGCCAGATAGTCGGCCGCCTTGTGGCGCCGGTTCATCGCCTTGAGCACGCGGTCGGAGCCCGCCTGGACGGGCAGGTGCAGATAGGGCATCAGCGCCGCGAGATCGCGATGGGCCGCGATCAACTCATCGTCCATGTCGCGTGGATGGCTGGTGGTATAGCGCAGCCGTGCCACGCCGGGAACCTCGGCCAGCCGCAACAGCAGGCGGCCAAGCCCCCATTCGCGGCCGTCCGGCCCCTGTCCGTGCCAGGCATTGACGTTCTGGCCAAGCAGCGTGATCTCGCGCACGCCGGCGGCAGCCAGCCGCTCCGCCTCGGCGACAATCTGGGCGACCGGGCGCGACACCTCGGCGCCGCGCGTATAGGGCACCACGCAGAAGGTGCAGAACTTGTCGCAGCCTTCCTGCACCGAGAGGAACGCCGTCACGCCGCGCCTGGCGATTTCGGCGCGGCGGGCCTGCGGCAAATGCTCGAATTTGTCCTCGACGGCATAGTCGGTTTCCACGACCTTTTCGCCGGCGCGCGCCCTGCGCAGCGCCTCGGGCAGGCGGTGATAGGTCTGCGGGCCGATCACAAGGTCGACCACCGGCGCGCGGCGAATGATCTCGCGGCCCTCGGCCTGCGCCACGCAGCCGGCGATGCCGATCATCATCTCCGCGCCGGCCTTTGTTCGCTCGTGCTTCAGCGCGCGGATGCGGCCGAGTTCCGAATAGACCTTCTCGGCCGCCTTCTCGCGTATGTGGCAGGTGTTGAGAAGGACCAGATCGGCCTCCTCGATGCGATCCGTGGCGGCATAGCCGTCCGCCGCAAGCGCATCCGTCATGCGCTGCGAATCATAGACGTTCATCTGGCAGCCGTAGGTCTTCACGAAGACCTTCCTGGCGCCGGGCGCGTCATTGCCCCCTTCAGGCCCAGGCTCGGCTTCACGGTCGATGTCAAAATGCTCCATTGCCGGGCTTCTAGCGCCTTTTCGCGCCAAAGGACAGACTGTAACGGTTTGCCTTCACGCCCGTGGGGCGGGATGCGCCAGTGCCGCCTGCAGCATGCCGCGCACCCGCCCCTCGACAAGCCGCGCCACCTCCTTGCGGTTGCTGTCGGCCGTAAACTCCACCGGCGCGCCGAAATGCACTTCGACGTCGATGGCGCCTTCCCGCAGGAGCGAGCCAAGATGGGGCACGAGGTCCTGGTCGCCGATCCAGGCGACGAGGCCGCGGTGCCGGCGGCCCATGGGGACCCCGTGAAGGCGCGTGTAGACGATGGCGACGGGCTGGATCCACATCTCATCGTGATGGGTTGCCGAGAGGATGATCGGGGCGGCCCCGAAAAGCGTCGTCTTGAAAGGCAGAAGCTGGTTGCCGTCGCCGGTGGTGCCCTCCGCGAACAGCACCAGCACGTCGCCTTCGGCCAGGCGTGTGGCGACCTTGCTCGCCTGCTCACCGGACTTGCGTCGCGCTTCGCGTTCCACATAGACCGAACGCTGCATCCTGGAAAACCAGCCGAATACCGGCCAGCCCGACATTTCCGACTTGGCGATGAAGGAAACGTCGGCCACGGCGGCGAGCACGGTGATGTCGGCCCAGGAGACGTGATTGGCCGCGATCATCAGCGGCCGGCCGGTGGCGATGCTGCCGAATACCCGGATGCGCAGGCCGAGCAGCCGCGTGACGATCCGATGCCAAAACCGCAGCAGACGCCGTCCGCGAAAAAGCCCCGTCCTCACCCCGAACCATTGCACGGGGCCAAGCACGAGCGTCAGAAGCATGACCAGGACCACAACGAAAGCCGCCCAGACCTTTCCGATCATCCTTGGATTTCTCCGCCCGCCCGGTGGCTAGTGAAGGTCACGGCGCATGACGAGCGCACTGGCCGCCGGCCCGTCGGCGCCGCCGTAATAGCCCGGCCGGCGGCCGACCTGCAGGAAGCCCAGACGTCGATAGAGCGTGACCGCGGCGGCGTTGCTCTCGTCGACCTCGAGGAACAGCGCGTCGGCCCGCCTTGCGTGCAGGTCCCGCAGCACGGCGTCCATCAGCAGCCAACCCAATCCGAGCCGCCGGTGCGAGCGCGCCACCGCCACGGTAAGGATCTCGCCTTCGCCCGCCACCAGCCGCACCAGCACGAAGCCGACCGGTCCCTCGCTCCCATGCCCGACTTCGCGGGCGCAGAAACCGAAGACGGTGTCCTGCGTGAGCAGGCTGTGGAACTCTTCCTCGCTCCATGGCCGGGCGAAATCCTCCCGGTGGATCGCCGCCACCGCCGCGAGGCCCTCAGCCGAGAGCGCTTCGACCACGAAATCGCGATGGCGGGGGGACACGAACGGGATGCGCATCACGCCCCCCGCCTCGGCAGGACGAAGCCGGCCTGCGGCTTGGCGTCCGGTTCACGCAGGTAGAGCGGGCGCGGCCGCTCCCGCGCCGCGCCCTTTGCCGCCGCGACCCGCGCGTAAACGCCGATGTCCGCCGCAGCCCTTTGCGACGCCACCGCCAAACCCCCGCCGGCCAGCGCAGCAATCCGCCCGGCCGCCGTTCCGGCAAGCACGGCCCCGGTTTCCAACGCCAAGTCCGCCACCGCGCGCAACGTCATGACAGCCGGAGCATGGCGCTCGCTCCCCAACGCATCGTAAACCGCGACCTGAACCGCCGGCTCAGCATTGTCCGGCCCCGAGATGAGAGCCGTCAGCACCGTCCGCGCGCCGATCCTATCACGAACTTCCGCCGCAAGCGCCTCCAGCGTGCTCACCCCGATCGCCGGAATAGCCAGCGCCAGCGAGAATCCGCGCGCCGCCGAAACCGCCACCCTTATGCCGGTAAACGAGCCCGGCCCGACCGACACCGCAATGGCGTCAAGATCGGCATAGGCCTTTCCCGCCCCCGCCAGCGCCTGCTCGATCACGGCGATCAGATGCTCGGCATGCCCCTTGCCGAGGTCGAGCACCTCACGGCCAAGCTCGGCACCCGCCGTGCTGTCAAATACGCAGGCGGCGCAGAGATTGGCCGAGCAATCGATGGCAAGCAGCATCATGGGATATGCCAATGGCGAAGCTTTGCCCTTTTCGCAAGGCCGCGCGCGGCGCCTTCTCTCCGGGGACCCCGCTACAGGCGCCGCATCTCGTCAGTGCGACGAGCCCGCCTGCGCCCTGTCAGCCGCCTTCAGTTCAAGACGGCGCTTGTGCAGGACCGGCTCCGTGTAGCCATTGGGCTGTTCGCGTCCCTTGAACACGAGGTCGCAGGCGGCCTGGAAGGCGATCGAACTCTCGAAGTCAGGGGCCATGGCCCGGTACAGCGGGTCGCCGACATTCTGCCTGTCGACGATCGCGGCCATGCGCTGCAGCGAATCCATCACCTGGATCTTCGTGCACACGCCGTGGCGCAGCCAGTTGGCGATGTGCTGGGAGGAAATGCGCAGCGTCGCGCGGTCCTCCATCAGGCCGACATCATTGATGTCGGGCACTTTCGAGCAGCCGACGCCCTGGTCGACCCAGCGCACGACGTAGCCCAGAATGCCCTGCGCATTGTTGTCGAGCTCGCGCTGCACCTCATCCGGCGTCCAGTTCGGGCGAGTGGCTACCGGCACGGAGAGGATGTCGTCCAGCCTGGCGCGGGGCCGGCTTCGCAGCGTCTCCTGCACGGCATGAACGTCGACCTTGTGATAGTGCGTGGCATGCAGGGTGGCGGCCGTCGGCGACGGCACCCAGGCGGTATTGGCACCCGCCTTGGGGTGGGCGATCTTCTGCTCGAGCATCGCCGCCATCAGGTCGGGCATTGCCCACATGCCCTTGCCGATCTGGGCGCGGCCGGAGAGCCCGCATTCGAGGCCGATGTCGACGTTCCAGTTCTCGTAGGCGGAAATCCAGGCGGCCTGCTTCATGTCGCCCTTGCGGATCATCGGCCCCGCTTCCATGGACGTGTGGATCTCGTCGCCGGTGCGGTCGAGGAAGCCGGTATTGACGAACACGACGCGTTCGGCTGCCGCGCGGATACATTCCTTGAGGTTGACGGTGGTGCGCCGCTCCTCGTCCATGATGCCCATCTTGATCGTATTGGGCGCCAGGCCGAGCATTTTCTCGACGCGCGCGAAGATTTCGACGGCGAAGGCCACCTCGTCGGGGCCGTGCATCTTCGGCTTCACGACATAGATCGAGCCCGCCCGCGAATTGGCGCGGCGGCCGTTTTCGCCGACATCGTGCAGGGCAATCAGCGCGCTCACCGCGGCATCCATGATCCCTTCCGGCACTTCATTGCCGTCGCGGTCGTGGATCGCCGGATTGGTCATCAGGTGTCCGACACTGCGGATAAGCATCAGCGAGGTGCTTTTCACGGCGAAAGCCGTACCGTCCGGGGCGTTATACTCGGCGTCCGGATTGAGCGTGCGCTTGAACGTCCGGCCCGCCTTCGTGACATCCTCGGCCAGGTCGCCCTTCATCAGGCCGAGCCAGTTGCGGTATGCGACCACCTTGTCCTCGGCGTCGACCGCCGCCACCGAATCCTCACAATCCATGATGGCGGTAATGGCGGATTCCAGCCGGACATCCGAAATATGGGCCGGATCATCCGCTCCGATCGGCGCGGCCGCGTTCACGCTCACCTCGATGAGAAGGCCGTTATTCTTCAGCAGGAGCTGGCGGGGCGCGCCGGAATGGCCGAGATAGCCGGCGAATTTCGCCACGTCCTTGAGGCCGGTCGTGCTGCCGTCCCGCATGGCCACCGACAGCTTGCCGTCGGCAGCGGAAAACGACTTCGCATCGCTCCAGCTCGCGCCGTAGAGCGGCACGGCGTCATCCAGGAATTTGCGCGCCCACGCCACGACCTTGGCGCCGCGTTTCGGGTTGTAAGCCTTGCCCTTTGCTGCGCCGTCGTTGTCAGGGATGGCGTCGGTTCCGTACAGCGCGTCGTAGAGCGAACCCCAACGCGCATTGGCGGCGTTCAGCGCGTAGCGCGCATTCATCACGGGCACGACCAGTTGCGGCCCGGCGATCGCCGCGATCTCCGGATCGACGTTTTCGGTGGAGATCCTGAAATCGGGCCCTTCGGGCAGCAGGTAGCCGATCTCCTCGAGAAATGCCTTGTACGCGGCCATGTCGTGCGGCGCGCCGTTGTCGCGATGCCAGGCGTCGATCTTGGCCTGCAATGCGTCGCGCTTGGCAAGCAGCGCCCTGTTCCTCGGCGCGAGATCGTGGACAAGTGCCGAAAACCCGGCCCAGAATGCTTCCGCGTTCACACCCGTCCCGGGCAGGGCCTCGCCAACGACGAAATCGTGGAGCCCGGTTGCGATGGTCAGACCGTCGATCTCAATTGCGCTGGACAATGAAAACCCCCTCGTCTGCCGCACTGCGGCGACCCCGGTGGCTGGGTTCGTTCACATATGTCCTCGCCGCCGTCAATGGCGAAAAGACGCGGTTCAGCCGGCTCGACCGGATGCGGGCATGGCGACTGGCGGCGCTAGCCGGCAACGCTTCGAGCGGCAAGACCGTGGCTTGCCGGCGGGAATGCCACGGCGGGGAGGGGCCCGGATTCTTCTCCCAATGACAGCCGGCGAGCGCATCGCCTCCTGACCGACGATCAGGCGCACCAGCCCGACGCCCGATGCGGCGAACCCCGGAAGGAGCGGTTTCCGCACTTCGGAGAAAAAAGTTTCTACCCGGAGCCGTTCCCAATGCGGAAAATTCGGAACGAACGCCAAGTTTGGGGATTTTGCTACGCCTACGATTTCTATCTTGAAGGTAGAGTGTGCTCGGTTTCGAAACGGAGGCGACCATGACCCCCAATCGTAGAAATATTCTCCTGTCCGCGCTCGTCGCGGGCTCCGTCCAGTTCGGAGGGCTCGGTTTCGCCTTCGCGGATACCACCCTTCTCAACGTGTCCTATGATCCGACGCGCGAGCTTTACAAGGAATACAACGCAGCCTTCTCGACGCATTGGAAGAAGGAGACGGGTGAGACCGTCAGCATTCAGACCTCGCATGGCGGCTCCGGCAAGCAGGCGCGGGCGGTGATCGACGGATTGCCCGCCGATGTGGTGACGCTGGCGCTCGAAAGCGACATCAACGCCATCGTCAAGAATGGCGGCAAGATCAACGCCGACTGGCGCACCAGGTTCGAGCACAATTCGTCGCCCTACACTTCGACGATCGTGTTTCTGGTCAGGAAGGGCAATCCGAAAGGCATCAAGGACTGGGGCGACCTGGTGAAAGAGGGTGTCGAGGTGATCACGCCCAATCCGAAGACGTCCGGCGGCGCGCGCTGGAACTACCTTGCCGCCTGGGCCTGGGCGCATGGGCAGTTCGGCGGCGACGAGGCCAGGATCAAGGAATATATCGGCGAACTGTTCCGTCATGTGCCGGTCCTCGACACCGGGGCGCGCGGCTCGACCACGACTTTCGCGCAGCGCCAGCTCGGCGACGTGCTGCTGGCGTGGGAGAACGAGGCGTTCCTGGTCGGCAAGGAATTCGGCGAGGACACGTTCGAGACGGTCGTGCCGCCGCAGTCGATCCTGGCCGAGCCGCCGGTCGCCGTGGTCGACGCCAATGTCGACGCCAAGGGCTCGCGCAAGGCCGCCGAAGCCTATCTCCAGTATCTCTACTCGCAGGAGGGGCAGCAGATAGCCGCGCGCAATTTCTACCGGCCTTCCAAGCCCGATCTCGTGCCGGCAGCCGAATTGCAGCGTTTCCCCGAGCTCAAGCTGGTGACGATCGACGATCCGATCTTCGGCGGCTGGGCGAAGGCGCAGCCCTATCACTTCGGTGACGGCGGCATCTTCGACCAGATCTACAAGCCCGCCTCGTCCAACTGATGAGCACTGCCGCCGCGACCAGCCGAGGCTGGCAGTTTCGCGCGCCCAGCGTCATTCCGGGTTTCGGGCTGACGCTGGGTTTCACGATTACCTACCTGACGCTGATCGTGCTCATCCCGCTGGCAGGCGTGGTTTGGCGCACGACGGAACTCGGCTGGGCCGAATTCTTCGCCATCGCCACTGACGAGCGCACGCTTGGCGCGCTGCGCATTTCATTCGGCACGGCCCTCATCGCGGCGGCCGTCAACGTCGTCTTCGGCGTGCTCGTCGCCTGGGTGCTCGTGCGCTACCGCTTCCCCGGGCGCCGCATCGTCGACGCCGCCGTCGACCTGCCTTTCGCGCTGCCCACCGCCGTTGCCGGCATCGCGCTCGCCGCGATCTACGCGCCGAACGGCTGGGTCGGGCAGTTCCTGGCGCCGCTCGGCATCAAGGTGGCGTTCACGCCGCTCGGCATCGTGATCGCGCTCATCTTCGTGGGCCTGCCCTTCGTCGTTCGCACGGTGCAGCCGGTCATGGAGGAGATAGACAAGGAGGTCGAGGAAGCGGCCGCCACGCTTGGCGCCACCCGCTTTCAGACCATTACGCGGGTTATCCTGCCGGGGCTGGCGCCGGCAATGCTGACCGGCTTCGCGCTCGCCTTCGCCCGCGGCGTCGGCGAATACGGCTCCGTCATCTTCATCGCCGGCAATATCCCTTACGTCTCCGAGATCGCGCCGCTGCTGATCGTGATCCGGCTTGAGGAATTCCACTATGCGGGCGCCACCGCGATCGCGGCGCTGATGCTGGCGATTTCGTTCCTCATGCTGTTCGTGATCAATCTGATCCAGGCTTGGAGCCGCAGGAGATACGGCTATGTCGGTTGAAAGCCTGGCCAGGGACAAGCCGCGGCAAGGTTCACCGGGCGATATCGACGCTCACGGATCTCCGACTGAGTCGCGCGGGCGATCCGGCCATCTTCGTCAAGCCCGGACGAACCCCGCGCCGGCCCCGGATGCAACCAGCCAGCCTTTGCCGGGAAGCCAAAGGCCTGATAATTTCAGAGCCGGTGAGCAACCCGGCATTCAAGCGCGCGACGACCGAATCGACCGCGACCAAGGCGGTCCTGATCGCCGTGGCCCTGCTGTTCCTGGCGCTGGTGCTGATCCTGCCGCTGATCGTCGTGTTCGTCGAGGCGTTCCGCAAGGGCGCGGGAGAATTCCTGTTCGCGCTGAACGAGCCCGACACGCTCGCGGCGATCCGCCTGACGCTGACCATCGCGGCCATCGCCGTGCCCTGCAACCTGATCTTCGGCGTGGCCGCCGCCTGGGCGATCGCCAAATTCGAGTTCAAGGGCAAGGCCTTCCTCACCACGCTGATCGACCTGCCCTTCTCCGTTTCGCCGGTCATTTCGGGTCTCGTCTATGTGCTGCTTTTCAGCTCCAGCAGCGTGCTCGGCCCCTGGCTGCAGAGCCATGGCATCGAAGTTCTCTTTGCCGTGCCGGGCATCGTGCTTGCCACCATCTTCGTCACTTTTCCGTTCGTGGCGCGCGAGTTGATACCGCTGATGCAGCATCAGGGCACGGGCGACGAGGAAGCCGCCATCTCGCTCGGCGCCTCCGGCTGGCAGGCCTTCTGGTACGTCACCCTGCCCAATATCAAGTGGGGCCTGCTCTACGGCGTGCTGCTCTGCAACGCCCGCGCCATGGGCGAGTTCGGCGCGGTTTCGGTGGTGTCGGGCCATATTCGCGGCCTCACCAACACCATGCCGCTGCATGTCGAAATCCTCTATAATGAGTACAATTTTGTTGCCGCTTTCGCCGTTTCCACACTGCTCGCGGCCCTCGCACTGGTGACGCTGGTGCTTAAATCCGTTCTCGAATACCGCTATGGCGACGAAATCGCCGCGGTCGCCAAGCATTAGACCCGCAGCAGAGGTGCGCCCGATGGACGTTTCCATCCGAAGAATCCGCAAGGAGTTCGACCGGTTTCCGGCGTTGCGCGACGTGTCGCTCGACATCCGCTCCGGCGAGTTGATCGCGCTGCTCGGACCTTCCGGCTCCGGCAAGACGACGCTGCTGAGGTTGATTGCCGGGCTGGAGCGGCCAACCGAGGGCGCCATTTTCTTCGGCGACGACGACGCCTCGCAAAGGAGCGTTCAGGAACGCAATGTCGGCTTCGTCTTCCAGCATTACGCGCTGTTCCGCTACATGACGGTCGCCGACAATATCGGCTTTGGCCTGAAGGTGCGTCCCGGCGCGTCGCGCCCGCCGAGGGAGGAGATCCGCCGCCGCGCCTCCGAACTGCTCGACCTCGTCCAGCTTTCCGGGCTGGAAAGGCGTTATCCGAACCAGCTTTCGGGTGGCCAGCGCCAGCGTGTGGCGCTCGCCCGCGCCTTGGCCATCGAGCCGAGGGTATTGCTGCTCGACGAGCCCTTCGGCGCGCTGGACGCGCAGGTCAGGCGCGAGTTGCGCCGGTGGCTGCGCGAGATCCACGACACGACCGGCCATACGACCGTCTTCGTAACCCATGACCAGGAAGAGGCCCTGGAACTCGCCGACCGGGTGGTGGTGATGAGCCAGGGCCGCATCGAGCAGGTCGGCACGGCCGACGAGGTCTACGACTCGCCGAATTCGCCCTTCGTCTATGGCTTCATCGGCGAATTCGAGCTCGCTGCCGGTCAGGGTCGAGAGCGGCCAGCTCTGGCAGCAGGACCGCGCACTCGGCCTCTTCACGACGGGTGTGCCGGACGGCGAGGCTTCGCTGTATTTCCGGCCGCACAATATCGACCTCACCGACGGGTGCGGCGGCTGCATCGCCGGCACGGTGGCGGCCAGCCGCCGGGTCGCGGGCACGCGGCGCGTCGAACTGGAGATCGGCGGCGGCCGCCATCGCGTTGAAATCGAGCTGCCGATCGAGCATCCGGCGGCCAGCAAGACCCGCATTGCCTTCCGGCCAAACCGCTGGCGGGTCTTTACCGAGAGCGGCGCGGTCGGCGGCCCGATCATCACCCAAGGCCGGACCCACCGCGACCACGGCCTGCTGGCGCCGACCGGGACTTGATTTCTTCGCAGCGGTTGACAGCGGTGGGGGGACTGTCCGGAAGGGCGGACGTTTCTTGAGCGCAAGCCAGGGCTCCGAATCCGGGTTAACGGAACCACGATTCAACCCCCTCTCCGGCCGCTTCGCGGCCACCTCTCCCCCGCTTCGCAGGAGCGAGGAAACGCGCGGCCGGACCGCTTGGCGCCTTTCCTCGCCCCGCAGGGGCAGAGGTGGCTTGCGAAGCAAGCCGGAGAGGGGGACGTCTCTTTTCGTTAGCCGGAGTTCGGAACCTGGAAGGCAAGCCTTCCGTCTGGCGCGGCCATCCGATGTGGGCTAGAAGCGGCATCCGATGCCGCCTCCGGCGAAGCGGCTGCCCCTAAAACCAAACCCCCGCGAAACTTTCCTGCACGCTTGATGCTGTCCTTTCATCGCACCATTCTTGTGTTAGCCGTGCTCGCGATTTCAGCGGCTCTGGCGGGTTGCGCCTCACGATCGGCCACGCCGATCCCGCAAGGTGATATTTCGGGTGAGGAAACACCGGAGCCCCCGACGCCCGGCGTCACGCCGTTGACGCAGGAGCAGGAGGAAATGATATCGCAATGACCTTCTACCTCGGTATCGACACAGGCGGCACTTACACCGACGCGGTGCTGTGGTCGGAGGCGACCGGCGTGGCCGCCAAGGCCAAGGCGCTGACCACGCGCCACGATCTGGCCGTCGGCATTGCCGGTGCCGTCGATGCCGTGCTGCTGACGGCGCGCACCGATCCCAAGGCGATCAAGCTCGTCTCCATGTCGACGACGCTCGCCACCAACGCGCTGGTCGAGGGACAGGGCGGGCGTGTCGCGCTGGCGATGATCGGCTTCGGCCCGGCCGACCTTGCCCGTGACGGCCTGGAGCGGGCCCTGGCCGGCGACCCGGTTGTCTTCTGCGACGGCGGCCACGATGTCCACGGCAATGCGCGCGCGCTCGACCTCACCCCGCTGGAGAGCGGCGCTGCCGGCGCTTTCCGCCTCCGTGTCGGGTTTTGCCGTCTGCGCCTATTTTGCGACGCGCAACCCCGCTCACGAACTCGCCGCCTGCGACCTGATCCGCGATCGAACGGGCCTGCCGGTCACGGCCAGCCATGAGCTTTCGGCAAAGCTCGGCGGGCCGCGGCGGGCGCTGACCACGCTGCTCAACGCGCGGCTGATCTCGATGATCGACCGCCTGGTGGCGGCGACGGAAGGATTTCTCGAAAAGCGCGGCATTTCCGCGCCGCTGATGGTCGTGCGCGGCGATGGCGCGCTGGTGTCGGCGGGCTTCGCCAGGCAACGGCCGATCGAGACAATCCTGTCGGGACCGGCCGCGAGCCTCGTCGGCGCGCGCCACATGACGGGGCTGGACGACGCCGTGATTTCCGACATTGGCGGGACCACGACCGACGTCGCGGTGCTGGATCGCGGGAGGCCCCGGCTCGACCCTGAAGGCGCGACGGTCGGCGGTTTCCGCACGATGGTGGAGGCGGTCGCCATGCGCACCTTCGGTCTTGGCGGCGATTCGGAAGTCCGCCTTGAGGAAGGCGCGCTCGATCCAAGGATCCTGCTGGGGCCGCGCCGCCTCGTGCCGCTGGCGCTCGCCGGACAGGCGCATGGCGAGGTGGTCACGCGCCATCTGGAGCGGCAGTTGCGCGCGCCAAATCCGGGCCGCATGGACGGCCGCTTCGCCATGCGCACCGGCGTTCCCGATCGGCTGGCGGCGGGGCTGACCGCTCCCGAACAGAAGCTGTTCGAGGCCGTCACCCTTGAGCCGCGACCGCTCGACGCGCTGTTGGCCTCGACGGCGCAGACGGCGACGCTGAACCGGCTGGTGGGGCGTGGTCTTGTCCATGTCTGCGGCTTCACGCCCTCGGACGCGGCCCATATGCTGGGACGCCAGGCGAACTGGGATGCGGTCTCCGCCCGTCTCGGGGCGGAACTGTTCGCCCGCCGCCGCGACGGCCGCGGCCAGCCGATCGCGGAGACGCCCGAGGCGCTGTCGGAGCGGGTTCTGGCCGCCGTGACGCGGCTATCGGCGGAAGTAATCCTTGAGACGGCCTTCGCCGAGGACGGGCTGGACGGCGCCGCCACGGTCGCGCATGCGCTGGTGCAGCGCGCCGTCGACGGGCGCGAGGGCATAGCGCGCTTCAGCGTGGCGCTCGACCGGCCGGTGATCGGGCTCGGTGCTTCCGCGCCGCTGCACTATGCCGGACTGCCGGTTCTGGTCGGCAACCGCTGCGTCGTGCCGCAGGATACCGACGTGGCGAATGCGCTCGGCGCCGTCGTCGGTCAGGTAAGAGTGTCGGCCGAAGCCCTCGTCAGCCAGCCGAAGGAAGGGCTTTTCCGCTTGTCGGCGGGCGAACTCCTGCGCGACTTCACCGATGAAGCGGAAGCGCTGGCCGTGGCCGAGGCGCGCGTGCGCGAACTGGCATCCGAGCGCGCCCGCTCCGCCGGGGCGGATGCGGCGGAAATCTCCGTTTCGCAGGACCTCCACACCTCGACGGTGGAAGGCCAGCGCATGTTCATAGAGGCGCGGGTGATAGCCATCGCCACCGGCCGCCCGCGTATCGCGGCGTAGTGCGTGATGTTTCACGTTGCGAAGTGACGCCGATCACCTCTGGTAGGCGAGAGTTCTACTACCTACCGACGGCGAGAACTTTGACCCCGATCGGGCACGATTGCTGAAGCGGGCCGAGACTCCTCGCGGCAAGCGGGCGGCAAATAAATTACCCCGGCCGCATGCCTAGGGCAGAGACGGTACCGGGGTTTACAGGACAAAAATATATAAGGGTGGGGGAGAAATCAACCCCCAAGTACACCATGGACACCCAAGAAGAAGCATTTCCAGGCCTGGAGCAGACCCTTTCGTCCGACCGATTCGCCAAGTACCTGGGCTGGGCGGGAGGCGACCGCAATGGCGCCATACGTCTCTACACGCTCAACACCCAGTTGTCGGAAAGCCTTTACACTCCCCTGCATACGCTGGAGGTGGCACTACGCAACCGTATCCATCACGTCATGAGTGCGGTCGAGGGGGAGGACTGGTACTGCAAACATGACTATCAGGCCAATCCTGTCCAAGCAGACATGTTGGCCAAGGCTCGTGCGGACCTGATTGAAAACAACAAGCCTGAGACCCCTGGGGCCATGGTCGCCGCTCTCACCTTTGGCTTCTGGACCGCCATGCTCGGCCGAGAATATGAGGACCTTTGGCAGACCACGCTCAAGGACATCGCCAAGCGTGACGACGGCAAGGGGCTTCGCCGTAAGGACTTTACAAAACCTTTGGGTCCTATCCGTACGCTGCGCAACCGCCTCGCCCACCATGAGACGGTTCTTCATTGGGATCTGCGAAAGCACTATGCCAATGTCATGCAGATGATCCGATGGTTGTCCCCGGTCGCAGCCGATTGGTGTCATGCCTGTTCGCGGTTCGGCGGAATCTATCCCGACGAGGGCATTGTCCTCCTCATGCCGGCATCTGACAAACTTGGCTCATCCGATTCCGGGGCAAGCTGAGCCGATAGCCCACTGACGGAGAGCGAGATCCCGGTCTCAAGCAACCGGCATCCAGCGCATCTATCCGACGAACGCGCGCTCCACGACGAAATCGCCGGGGTGGCTGACCGAGCCTTCCTTGAAGCCGAAGCTTTCGGCCAGTTCCTTGACGTCCTTCAGCATATGCATCGAGCCGCAGATCATGATGCGGTCGGTCGCCGGGTTGAGCCTGTCGATGCCGAGATCGTCGAAGAACTTGCCGCAACCGATGAGCGCGGTGATGCGGCCCATATGGCGCGATTCTTCGCGCGTCGTGGTCGAATAGAGCGTCACCCGCCCATCGGTAAGCTCGCCGATCAGAGGATCCTCGGCAAGCTCGGAAACCAGTTCCTGCCCGTAAACCAGCTCGGCATTGTCGCGGCAGGTATGAGTGAGGATGACCTGCTCGAACTTCTCATAGGTGTCGGGATCGCGCAGCAGGCTCGCGAACGGCGCGATGCCCGTCCCGGTCGAGACCATGAACAGGCGCTTCGCAGGCGTCAGAGCGTCAAGCACCAGCGTGCCCGTCGCCTTCTGGCGCATCAGGATCGCATCGCCGGGCTGGATTTTCTGCAGCTCGGAGGTGAGCGGGCCGTCCGGCACCTTGATGGAGAAGAATTCAAGCTCGTCGTCCCAGGCGGGGCTTGCGACCGAATAGGCACGGAACACCGGCTTATCCGCATTCGGCAGGCCGATCATCACGAACTCGCCGGACCGGAAGCGCAGCGATCGAGGCCGCGTGATCCGGAAGGAAAACAGCCGGTCGGTAAAGTGCTTCACCGAAACGACCGTCTCGACATAGACATTGGCCGGGATCGGAAAGGCCAGCGGCCGCGCGGCGCGTGTTTCGAGCAGCAGGGGAGAGTTCATCGAAGCCGCGCCTTTCACGTTTTCCAAGGCGCAAACTTCATCTCCGGCGGCAGACGAATCCCGATCCGCTGTCGGCTGATGCATGCCCGGAAGCTGAGCTCTTGTTTGGGAAGATTATTAGTATACAAACGACTTTTGCGTCAAGATACGGGCGGAAAACGGCTTTCCAAACTCGTTGGGCTGAATAGTCTGGACATTTCGGGATGGTCGGATGTCAGAGAATATTTCTACAAACGCCGGCAGTGTCGTGGTGGGCGTCGACGTTGGGGGGACGTTTACCGATCTCATTCTGATCGACGGCCGCGATGGCGGGCGCGTGCGCATCGCCAAGACGCCGACGACACCCGAGAACCAGGCTTTCGGCGTGGTGTCGGCACTTGGCAATGCCGATTTCCCGATCGGCGACATCGATCTCATCATCCACGGCACCACCACGACGACCAATGCGGTGCTGGAGCGGCGGCTGGCCCGCACCGGCATGATCACCACGCGCGGCTTTCGCGACGTGATCGAACTCGGGCGGCGAACCCGGCCGCAGGCCTATGGCATGACCGGCAGTTTCGTGCCCGTCATCCCGCGCGATCTCAGGCTGGAAGTGTCGGAGCGCCTCGAAGCGTCGGGCGCGGTGCGCGTGCCGCTCGACGAACGGGAGGTAAGCGACGCCGTTCAGCACCTGCTGGCCGCCGGCTGCGAATCCCTGGTCATCCATTTCCTGCACGCCTATGCCAACCCGGCGCATGAGCGGCGGGCCGCCGAGATCGCTGCCGAATATTGGCCGAACGGTCATATCACCACCGGCCACTCGCTCCTGTCGGAAGCGCGCGAGTTCGAGCGCGGCGTCACGGCGTCGGTGAATGCCAGCGTGCGGCCGATCCTCGAACGCTATGTGGCGCGCCTTGCCAGCGAACTGAATTTGCGCGGCTATCTGCGCGATTTCCTGATGATGAACGGCAATGGCGGCATGGTCTCGGCGCGCCACGTGGCGCGGGAGGCCGCCAAGACCGTGATGTCCGGCCCCGCTTCGGGCGTGATCGCCGCCGCCTATACCGGGCGGCGGGCCGGCTTTCCGTCGCTCGTCACCTACGACATGGGCGGCACCTCGACCGATGTCGCGCTGATCCTCAACGCCGAGCCGGCAATCTCCAATGAAACCGAGATCGAATATGCGATGCCGATCCATCTGCCGATGGTCGCCGTGCATACGATCGGCGCGGGCGGAGGCTCGATCGCCCGTGTCGATGATTCCGGGCTGATCGCGGTCGGGCCGCAAAGCGCCGGCGCCAATCCCGGGCCGATCTGCTATGGCCGCGGCGGCAAAGAGCCGACGATCACAGACGCCAACCTCGTGCTCGGCCGGCTGAACCCGGCAAAGCTGCTCGCCGTCGACCGTCCGGTCAGCGTCGACCATGTTCGCACGGTTTTCGAGGAAAAGATCGGGATGCCGACCGGCCTCGACGGGTTTGCCGCCGCGGGCGCGGTGCTCCGGCTCGGCAATATGAAGATGGCGGGCGCCGTCCGCATGGTCTCGGTGGCGCGGGGATACGATCCGCGCGACTTCGCCCTGTTCGCATTCGGCGGCGCCGGTCCGCTGCATGCCACGGCGCTGGCACGCGAACTCGGCCTGCCGCGCGTGCTGGTGCCGGCCCTGCCGGGCATCACCAACGCGCTGGGCTGCGTGGTCGCCGATATGCGGCAGGATTTCGTCAACACTGTCAACCGGCCGGTTGTCAGCCTCGACGAGGCCGAAATGCGGTCGATCCTGGAGCGCCAGCGCGTCGAGGGCGTCGCGCTGATCGAGAAGGAAGCCGTGCGGCCCGAGGCGATCCGCTTCACCCATTCGGCCGACATGCAGTTCGTCGGGCAGACGCACATCATCACCGTGCCGCTTCCCTCCGCCGCGTTCACGCGTGAGGAACTGCAAGCTCTGTTCGAGAAGGCATATTTCGCCCGCTTCCGCGTCGAGCTTCCGGAGATTCGCGCCAATCTTGTCAACCTCAACACGTCGGTCACGGGCGTTCGCCCGGCGCTCGATTTGTCGCGGCTGACGGACCCGCGCGCCCGCACTGCCACGCTCGGCCAGGCACGAACCGAGATCCGCCCCGTCTGGTTCGACGGCGTTTTCACCGACACGCCGGTCTATGCGCGCGAAAAACTGCCGCTCGACGCGGAAATCTCCGGTCCGGCCATTCTCGAACAGATGGACGCCACCACGGTGCTCGAACCCGGCGACCGCGCCCGCCCGGATGGCGACGGCAATCTGATCATCGAGGTGGGTGGGTGATGAGGATGCTTTTCCGAACCGGACACCGGTCACCGGCGTGCCCGTCATGAGCCTCGACGCCATCACGCTTTCGGTCATTCAGGCCGCACTCCAGCAGGCCTGCGACGAGATGGACCTGACCTTCTCGCGGGCAGCCTTCTCGCCTGTCATCGCGGAGGCCAACGATCGTTCGGACGGCATCTATTCGGCCCTCGACGGCTCGCTTATCGCCCAGGGCAGCGAAGGCCTGCCCGTATTCGTCGGGGTCATGCAGCATTCGACAAGGACCATCATCGAGATGATCGCCGCAGGCCGCTGCCTGGAGCCGCAGGACGGCGACATCTATATCGTCAACGATCCATATCTCGGCGGCACGCATCTGATGGACGTGCGCTTCGCCATGCCGGTCTACCGGGAGGGGAGGATCTTCTGCTGGCTGTCGAATACCGGCCACTGGCCCGACATAGGCGGCGCGGTGCCGGGCGGCTTTTCCGCGTCGGCCACGGCGGTGGAACAGGAGGGCCTCCGGCTGCCGCCGGTCAAACTCTTCAAAAGAGGCGCGCTCGACCCGGAAATCTACGCGATCATCACCTCCAACATCCGGGTGGCGGACCAGCGCATCGGCGATGTCAAGGCGCAGGCCGCAGCACTGCATGTCGGCAAGGCGCGCCTCTTCCAGATCCTCGACCGCTACGGCGACGCAACCGTCGTCGAGGCCATCGCCGAACTCAGGCGGCGTGCCGCGGAACAGATGCGGGCGCATATTGCGCGCATGCCGGACGGCACCTGGCGATCGACGGCAATCGTCGATTCCGACGGGGTGGTCGACCGGCCGCTCACCATTGCGCTGTCGATCGAGAAGGTCGGCGACACGCTGAGCTTCGACTTTTCCGGCTCCAGCCCGCCCTGCGCGGGCCCGATGAACAGCGTGCTGGCGACCACGCTGTCGGCGGTCTACCTCGCAATGCGCCACATCTTCCCCGATGTCCCGATCAGCGCCGGCGCGTTCGAGCCGCTGATCATCCGGCGGCCGGAAGGCACCTTCCTCGACGCGCGCTATCCGCGCCCGGTCTCGGGCTGCGCGGCCGAGGTCTCGCAGCGCATAGCCGAGGCCGTGTTCGCGGCCATGGTGCAGGCTCTGCCCGACAAGGTCACGGCCGCGCCGGCCGGCTCCAGCGGCAATTTCGCGCTCGGCGGGTCGGACCCGGCGCGCGGACGCGACTATGTGATGTACCAGATCTCCGGCGGCGGCTATGGCGGTTACGCCGGCGGCGACGGCCTCTCCAACGGCTGCTCGACCATCGGCATATCGAAATCGCCGCCCGTCGAAATCATGGAGCAGGCCTTTCCCGTCCTCTACCGGCATTACAGGCTGCGCGAGGGATCGGGCGGCGCGGGCAAGCATCGCGGCGGCTTCGGTCTCGCCTACGAGGTGGAATTGCTGCGCGGCGAGGCGCGCGCCTCCTTCGTCATGGACCATGGCCGCGTCGGACCGCAAGGCGTGCTCGGCGGCAAGGACGGCGCCGTCAACAAGGTCACCGTCTATCGCGACGGCATCGCGCATGTGCCGCCGCATCTGTCGAAAGAGCAGGATATTCCGCTCAAAGCCGGCGACCGTGTCAGCGTCGAGACGCCCGGCGGCGGCGGTTACGGCGACCCGTCCGCCCGCGATCCCGAGCTTGTGCGGCACGATTTGGCGATGGGCTATTACACCGCCGAGGAGGCGCGTGAAAAGTTCGGTCCCTTGCCCGACGCCGAGGCAATCGACCGATAGGCTCCGACTGCTCGCTACGCGATCTTCGCGAGCAGCTTCACCAGCATCGCCGCATCCTTGGCGCCGAGCGGCGACAGCGTCTCCGCCGTGATCCTTTCCGCCAGCGGAACAAGCTCCTCGACCGCCCGCCGCCCGTCCTCGGTCAGGCGCACCATCAGAAGCCGCTTGTCCACCTGGTGCTTGCCGATTTCCACCAGGCCGCGCGCCCTGAGGCGGTCGATCACCCCTTTCACGGTCGCTCCATCCATGGCGATCGCCGCGCCGAGCTGGTTCTGCGAGGTCTCGCCGAGATCGCGCAGCCTGGCGAGCGCGGCGAATTGCGGCGGCGTCAGATCGGCGATGTGGCTGGCGAAAATCGCCACATGGCGCTGGTGGGCGCGCCGCAGGATAAAGCCGATCTGATCCTGCAAACGGTAGCCGTCCGGAGCAGGCTCGTCGGCATCGGCAAGCTTCAGGTCCTCGCCGCTCACCGCAGCCCGTCCCACGCCTTTATGTCGGTCGCCGCCAGCCCGCCCATACGGTCATGGATGCGCGGGCCGATGGTCATGGCGAGACAAAAGACAATCTCGTCGGGCCGCGGCCCGTCGGCCACGCCTATCTCCATCGCGTCGAAATGGCTGCGCACGTAAGCCGCGTTGATGTGGCCCAGCGGCACGTCGAGGCGCGCGCCCATGCCGCCCACCTTCTTGGCCGACGGCACGATCGCCTTGGCATCGCCAAGCCGCTCGCGCATCGCATAGCCGCCGGGGACATGCCAGAGCGCGCCATGTTCAAGCTCACCCGCCGCGCCGACGATCGCGCCCTTGCCGTAGCCGTCGATCGGCTGCGGATCACCGCCCAATACCTCGATGAGCCGATCCGACAGCATCAGGCCGAGCGGCTTGAGGTCATCCATGGCCGGCTGCAGTTCCTCGACGTATCGCCCGGCAAAAGGGTTCTTCACGATGGCCAGAGCCGCGGCCCTGAGACGCGGTTTCGCCGCGGCCGGTCCGCCCTCATGAAAAATCTCCTCCTTGACCACCACGATCTTGCGGATCGGAAATTCAGGCATGCGATGTTTCCTTGTGTGTGATGGCAGGTTGGCAAATTGCCGATACCCCTCTCCGCCTCGCTACGCTCGGCACCTCTCTTTGCAAGAGCTTCGCAGGGGCGAGGAAGGATGCCAAGCGTTCCGGCCGGCGTTTCCTCGCCCCCATGTGAGTGGGGGAGAGGTGCCGAGCGCAGCGAGGCGGAGAGGGGGTGATGATCGACCCTTGACCCGAGTTCAGACCCGCATTCGCGAATTTCTCCCCCCAGGAAAAGCGCCGCCGCTTCGATCAGGCCACGGCGGCGGAGCATCTCGGCCGCAGCCAATCCGCCGGCGAGCGCCTGCCCGACCTCCGCCGGGGTCAGCGCGCCCACGCCCACCGTCACCGGCCGCTCGCCGAGATCACTGTCCGGCGCGAGTTCGATTGCCGGCCGCCTTTGCACGGCCGGGTGGCCGGCCAGATCGACGGCATTGGCGATGATCGTCGCCGCCGCGTCGGCCTGCGCCGCCGTTCGCGCCAGCACCGTCACCGCATCGGCAATGCCCAGCGAAAAGGAGCGGCCCCGCCAGCCGCTGGTCGCGACGCCGCGCGCCGGACCCGCCGCGCTCAACCGAATCCGGTCGGCCAGGCCGTGCCCCGTTCCGGCGACCGCCAGCGAAAGCTCCTGGCCCTCCGCCAGATAAAGGGCGATGTCGCCGCCATTATTGACATAGGCGCGCTCCACCGTCCGACCCGCAAGCAGCGCCGCCAGCACCTCGTCGGCGACGGCGCCGGCGACAGCCGCCATCGGCGTGACGAAAACCTCCGCCAGCGGCACAACGGAAGCCTCCATGCGGCGCGCCATGCTTCCGGCGAACGGACGCGGCCGGCCGGCCGTGGCAGGCCGGCGCAACTCGGCCAGTTCCTCGACCAGTTCCGAAAGCACCGTGCGGAACCGCGCCACCGCCTGGCCGTAAGCGGCCTGCACTTCGCCAGCCTCTCCAAAAGCCTCCACGATCAGGTCGATCGGCCCATGATTGAGGTGAAGCCGCCTGCCGTCCGGCAGCCAATGCGCTTGCGCCTGCTGCATCATGCGCAGGGCTCCGAACTCGCTTAACGAAGAGTGAAGTCTCCGTCTTGCTTGCGGCAAGGGAAGCTGCCGATCTCCCCCTCGCGGGGGAGATCGGCAGCTTCTCCTTGCCGCCTCTTCTGCGACCTTTCTGCAAGATCTCATCATGCCGGCGCCGATTGCCGAAGCTGCTGCAGCGGCGGCCATGGATTGTCGCGCGCCGCGATCGCCGCGCGGCGGTCGTTGAAATATTCGCCGCCCTTCGCCAGCACGTCCTCGACCGTCCGGATCTCGGCCTCGTAGCCGCCCAGGCGAACATAGTCGTCGCGCCGCAGCGTGAATTCGATCGGCGCCACCAGCGCCGGGGTAGGCACATAGCCGAAGGCGCCCTCGGGCACGCGCATGACATCGGCCATCAGCGTGATGCCGCCGCCCGGCCAGACATAGACCGGCGCGCCGCCCATGGTCACATAGGTGCGCAGTTCGTGCACCGAGCGCGTCAGATTGACCGGGTTCTCCGTCACGCCCGCGCGCAGGCTGCCGCCCGCCCCGCCGACGAACAGGACCGTGCACAGCGCCGGCTCGCAATTCTCCTCGATCAGGCCGACCGATTTTCTCAGCCGCTCGGGGAACGGCATCTGCACCGGCTTGAGGTCGGCATCGAGCTCGTAATAGGCGGATTGCTCGCCCGTGGTCGAGACCATCAGCAGCGACAGGCCGGGCCGCGCGCCCTTCCTGGCATTCCAGTCGCCGAGGATCGACAGCGGGTCCGAAATCGTCGTGCCGCCCCAGCCAAGGCCGGGTTCCGACACCTTGAAATAGCGGCCGGGCGTCGAGCGCCGCCCGATGATCTTGATGCCGGTGTCTTCCCAGCCCAGCACCTTGCCCGCCTGGTGTTCCGACACCACGCCGGTAATGTGGTCGTCGACCACCACCACCTCGTCGACCAGCCCGCGCCATTGCGCGGCGAACATGCCGATGGTGGCCGAGCCGCAGCCGACCCGCATGCGGTGCTCCTGCTTGCCGTCGATGATTGGCGCCTTGCCGGCCGCGATCACGACGTTGGCGCCGCCATCGATCGAAAGCTCCACCGGCTTGCGGTTGCAAAGATCGAGCATGGCCTCGCAGGTCGCACGGCCCTCCGCCTTGGAGCCGCCGGTAAGATGATGCACGCCGCCCAGCGACAGCATCTGCGAGCCGTATTCGCCGGTGGTGACGTGGCCCACCGCCTCGCCCTGGCTGCGCACCGTCGCCGTCTCGGAGCCGATATGCCGATCCGTGTCGATCTTTATCTTGACCCCGCAATAGGAGAATATTCCTTCCGTGACGACCGTCACGAGATCGACGCCCTCGACCGACTGGCTGACGATGAAGGGCGCGGGCTTGTAGTCGGGGTAGGTGGTGCCGGCGCCGATCGCGGTGACGAAGCGGCGATTGCCGTTGACGAGTTCGCCGTCCCACGCCTCGCCTTGCGACCCGAACGGCACCAGCGCGCCGCCGCCTTCCAGGGCATGTTCGAGAATCGTCAGCGGATCGCAGCGCACGATCCTGCCGCCGAAATTGCCGTAGCGGTCGCAGGCGCCGGTGCGTCCCTCGGCGATGTAGCACATCACCGGGCAGGCATCGCAGCGGATCTTTTCGGCGACCTTCTTCAAGCCGGGATCGTGTGTCTCGAAGCGCTCGGAAAGCTCGCTCATTGGCCGGATGCCCCATCGGTCACGACAGGATTCCTGTCAGCGGCCCGCTCAGCCTGCGCCTGGCGGATGGCCGCCCGGATGCGCGAAGGCGTGGCGGGAAGCTTTGTCACCAGGACGCCGGTGGCATGGCGGATCGCGTTGAGGATCGCCGGCGCGGTCGGGATCAGCACATGCTCGCCAAGCCCCTTGGCGCCGAACGGCCCTTCGGGGTCGGGCACCTCGACCAGAATGGTTTCGATCGGCGGGACATCGCCAAAGGTCGGGATGAGATAGTCGTGCAGGTTTTCGGTGCGGCCCGGAATATATTCCTCCATCAGCGCCATGCCGATGCCCTGCGCGATGCCGCCCTCGATCTGCCCCTCGGCGAGCAGCGGGTTGATCGCCTTGCCGACATCATGCGCGGCGGTAATCTTGACCAGCCGCACGGTCCCCAAGGCGAGGTCGACTTCCAGTTCGGCGATCTGCGCGCCCCAGCCATAGACGGCATAGGGCTTTCCCTGCCCCTTGCCGTCGAGCGGCGTGGTCGGAGGATCGTAGGTCTCCTCGGCCACGAACACCATTTCCTGCCGGTCGGCGGGCAGCGCCGAAAGGTCGATCGTGCGGTAGGCCTCTCCCTCGCGAATGACCAGTACGGGACCGTCCAGCGCAAGCTCAGCCGATGGCGAGACATTGGCGAAACGCAGGATTTCCTCGCGCAGCGCCATCGCCGCCTTTTGCGCCGCCTTGCCGGTCACGAAGGTCTGCCGCGAGGCCGACGTCTTGCCGGCGTCCGGGGAAATCGCCGTGTCGGCGCTCATCAGCCGGAATTTTTCCAGCGGCAGGCAAAGGGCGTCGGCGGCGATCTGCGCGATGACCGTGTTGGACCCCTGGCCGATATCGACAGCACCCTGGTGAAGCACGACCATGCCGTCGGCGGAGATGCCGATGCGGATGGTCGAGGGATTGGGCAGCGAGGTGTTGCCGCAGCCGTACCAGCATGAGGCCACGCCGACGCCGCGCTTCACCGTCCCGCTCAGCGCGTTGAAGGCTTCCGCTTCACCTAGCGCGCGCCGCCAATGCGGTCTCAACGACTCCAGGCAGGCGGCGATGCCGACGCCGCTTTCCAGCACATGCCCCGTCGCGGTGGCCATGCCGTCGCGCAACGCATTTCTCAACCGGAAGTCCAGCCTGTCATGTCCGAGTTTTTGCGCCAGTTCGTCGTAGAGCGTCTCCTGCATGACGGTCGCCTGCGGCACGCCGAAGCCGCGAAAGGCGCCCGATACCGGGCCATTGGTGTGGATCGCGGTGCCGGAGGCCCGATAGTTCGGCGTGAAATAGGGACCGCAGGCATGAACCGGCACGCGGTTCGCCACGGTCGGACCGAAGCTCGCATAGGCGCCGGTATTGAATTCTCCGGAAAACACCATGCCGGTGACCCGGCCCCCGGCATCCGCCCCGATCACTGCCCGCATCACGGCCGGATGGCGCTTGGTGGTGGAGGCCATCGAGTCCGGCCTTGTGTAGGCGATAGCCGCCGGCCGGCCGGTCTTCATCGCCACCAGCCCGATCAGCGGCTGCACCGAAATGTCCAGTTTCGAGCCGAAGCCGCCGCCGGTCGCGGTCGGCACGATGCGCACCTTTTCAGGCGGAAGCCCCAGCACCTTCGCCGTGTCATCGCGATCCATATAGGGCGCTTGCGTGCAGGCGGTGATCACCAGCATATCGCCGTCCATCACCGCCCAGCCAGCCTCCGGTTCGATATAGGCGTGCTCGACATAGGAGGTCTCGACTTGCCCCGAAACGGTCGCGGCCGCCGCCGCAAGCGCGGCTTCCGGGTCGCCGCACTCGACGAATCCCTTGGTCAACAGGTTGCCGGCGCGGCTCTCGTGAACCCTGTGCGCGCCTTCCGCGCCCGCCTCGTTTGTATACAGGAGATGAGGAAGCGGTTCCCAAATGACCGGAAATGCCGAGAGATCGAGATCGGCGATCACCTCGCGCTCGCCGGCGACAAGCGCCACCGCCTCGCCACGAAACCGCGCGAGGCCCTCGGCAAGGGCCGGCTGATCGGCGAAGGGCGGGATGACGCCGAAACAATTCGTTCCCGGAATGTCATGCGCGGTGAAAACGGCGGCGACGCCGGGATTGTCCTTCACATAGGAATCCAGTTCGCCGAAGGAAAACCGCGCATGGTGGTGCGGCGAACGGATCACCGCGACCGACAGCGCCTCGGCCGGAAAGCTGTCGCCTCCATAATCCTCCGCGCCTGTCACCTTGGGCAGACCGTCGAGCCGTACCGGCGAGGCGCCGACGGCATGGCCGGCGGCCGGCAATGAGGAATCGGCTGTTGTTGCACGGACGGCGCAGTGCTCCTTCCCCTCGCCGGGAGAGGCAAGGCAAGGGGCGACGCGAAGGGCGTCACCGTGCACGCCGTCAGCACGCTTGGCGTCGACACTCGCCATCGAGGAAAGCGATTTCGCCTGCGCGCCCGCGGCGATCACGGCGGCGATGATCTTTCTGTAGCCCGTGCAGCGGCACAGTATACCGCCGAGCGCGTCCTTCACATCCTCTTCGCGCGGCGCGGGGTTGCGCTCCAGCAGCGCGGTGGCGGCGACCAGCAGCGCCGGCGTACAGATGCCGCATTGCGCCGCGCCATGGGCGAGGAACGAAGCCTGCAGCGCCGACAGCCGGCCGTTCGCCAGGCCCTCCACCGTGCGCACCCTGGCGCCGCCGACCGACGCCGCCGGCACCAGGCAGGCGCAGACCGGTTCGCCGTCGAGCAGCACCGTGCATGCCCCGCAGTCGCCCGCGTCGCAGCCGACCTTGGTGCCGGTCAGCCGCAATTCGTCGCGCAATACTGCGGAAAGGCGACGCATCGGCGGGACGGAAACAGCGACCGGACGGCCGTTGACCTGGAAGGCGATCGACATAAGCTGCTCGCTCATGCCGCCCTCGCCGTCATTTCGCGGCAAGCAGCCGCGACGGCGCGAAGCACGATTTCCCGCGCCGCCTCGCGACGATATTCAGCCGTGCCGCGTACATCGTCGATCGGCGCAAGCTCGGCGAGCTCGACGATCCGCAATGCCTCCGTCAGATTTGGACCGGGCTGACGCCCGATCAGCGCGGCCTCCACGCCGGCGAGCCTCCTTGCTACGGCCGAGCACGACCCGACCGCGACCGCCGCCGTCGCGATCCGTCCGTCGGCGCCGAATTCGATGCGGGCCGCCGCCATGGCGATGGAAATGACCATGTAGCGGCGCGCGCCCAGCTTGACGAAGGCGGACGAACCGCCGGCCGAGCGTTTCGGCACGCGGATCGCCGTCATCAGTTCGTCAGGCCTCAGCGCCGTCCTGCGGTTGCCGAGGATGAAATCCGGCAGGGGCAGGTGCCGGGTGCCTGCCGCCGATCTGAGCTCCACCTCTGCGTCGAGCACCATCAGAGCAGGCACGCCGTCCGCCGCCGGTGAAGCGTTGCAGAGATTGCCCGCGAGGGTGCCGGTATTCTGGATCTGCACGGAGCCGACCTCGCGCGCGGCCTGGCTGAGCGCATCGAAGGCCGACGGCAGATCCTGGCGAACAATGTCGGTCCAGGTCGTGCGCGCGCCCAGCATCCAATGATCCGGGGTATGGGCAATGCCGCGCAGTTCGGAGAGGCCGTTGATGTCGAGCACGTCGTCGCGCAGCGGCCGGGCGCCCTGCGCCGGATAGAAATCGGTGCCGCCCGCGACAATCCGCCAGCGGCCCGCGGCCAAGAGTCCGAGGGCCTCCGCAACCGATCTGGGTTTCGCGTAGCCGATCACGCGATGCCTTTCCAGCGGCCGCACCGCCGAAACTCATTCGTATGCAAATGATATCAGCGGCGCCGGGATTGTCAAAGCCTCGCGTTCTGCTTGCCATATGCGTGCAATCGATGGCGCATCATGATGCCAAATCGAAACGCGCGGGGTTGACGCGGGCAGCGGTTCCGCCGACGCTCCGGACAGGTTACGGGGCGGCTGCAGGGGAGGCCAAATGAGCGAGGAAGCTCTCGTCGTCATCGACGTCCAGAATGATTTCTGTCCAGGCGGCGCGCTCGCGGTTTCCGATGGCCACGCGATCGTGCCGGTGGTCAACGCGTTGATCGCGGCTTTCGATCATGTCGTGCTCACCCAGGATTGGCATCCCGAAACGCATTCGAGCTTCGCTTCGAGGCATTCAGGCCGGGCGCCCTTCGAGACGGTAACCGCCCACTATGGTGAGCAGACACTCTGGCCCGATCATTGCGTCCAGGGTTCGGCAGGCGCCGACTTCCATCCCGCACTGGACCGGACGAAGGCTCAACTCATCCTGCGCAAGGGCTTCCGTCATTCGATCGACAGCTATTCCGCTTTTTTCGAGAATGACCGCACGACACCGACCGGCCTCGCCGGCTATCTGCGCGAGCGCGGCATCGGCAGGCTCACGCTGGCCGGCCTGGCGACGGACTTCTGCGTCGCCTATTCGGCGCTCGACGCGGCCCGCCTCGGCTTCGACGTGACCGTGCGGCTCGATGCATGCCGCGCGATCGACCTCGGCGGCTCGCTGGAGACCATGCTCGGCAGGATGAGCGAGGCCGGCGTCGCCCTGGCGTGATACTCAGGCTATTCAGCCCGGTCGCGAACGAACACCGATGCGGCCCTGACGCCTCCTGGACTTCATACGGAAAGCCAGCCCAACCGGAATCGAGGGAAATTTGATCAGACCAGCATTTTGCAGCGTCCCGGCAGCGGCCTTCCTGCTGTTCGCCGCCACGGGCGCAGTGCTCGCCTCGGAAGGCCACGAACTGCCTGGCGCCTCGATGTCGCTTTTATGGGCGCTGCCCTTCGTCGGCCTGCTGCTGTCGATCGCTACCGGTCCGCTGCTCTACCCGCATGTCTGGGAACACCACTACGGCAAGATCACCGCCGCCTGGGGCGCGATGGTGGTGCTGCCGATGCTGTTGGCGCATGGATGGGCCGTCTCGGCGGAAGCGCTGCTCCATACGCTGCTTCTGGAATACCTCTCCTTCATCATCCTTCTGTTCGCGCTCTTCACCATCGCCGGCGGCATTCTGGTGGCCGGCAATATCCACGGAACGCCGCTCACCAATGCCGGAATGCTGCTGATCGGCGCGTTGCTCGCTTCGATTGTCGGCACCACCGGCGCTTCGATGATCATGATCCGGCCGATGATCCGGGCAAACGACAACCGCCCGTTCAACGCGCATGTCTTTGTCTTCTTCATCTTTCTGGTGTCCAACATCGGCGGCGCGCTGACGCCGCTCGGCGACCCGCCGCTGTTCGTCGGTTTCCTGCGCGGCGTCGACTTCTTCTGGACCACCACGCATATCTGGATGGAAACGCTGTTCGTCGGCGCCGTCGTGCTGGCGGTCTTCCTCGCGCTCGATCTGTGGTTTCACAATCGCGAGGGCGGGCTGGCGAAGATCAAGGATCCGACTCCCGACAAACGAGTGCGGGTGCGCGGGCTCGCGAACCTGCCGCTGCTTGCCGGCGTTATCGCCGCCATCCTTCTGTCGGCGTCATGGAAGCCGCAGGTGAGCTTCACCATTGCCGGCGTCACCATGGAGTTGCAGAACATCGTGCGCGACCTCGTTGTTGTCGCCCTGGCGTTCGCCTCGCTGAAACTGACCCGTCCGGAATACCGCAAGGCCAACGGCTTCGCCTGGGGCCCGATCGCCGAGGTGGCGAAGCTGTTCGCCGGCATATTCATCTGTATCGTGCCGGTCATCGCGATCCTGCGTGCCGGCGCGGCGGGCGCGCTGGCGCCGCTGGTCTCGCTGGTGACGACCGAGGCCGGCCAGCCCAACGACCTTGCCTTTTTCTGGCTGACCGGCGGCTTGTCTTCCTTTCTGGACAACGCGCCGACCTATCTGATCTTCTTCCAACTGGCCGGCGGCGATCCGGAGCAACTCATGACGACTTTCGCCACCACGCTGGCGGCGATTTCCACCGGCGCGGTGTTCATGGGCGCCAACACCTATATCGGCAACGCCCCGAACTTCATGGTCTATGCCATCGCGCGCGATCGCGGCGTCAAAATGCCGAGCTTCTTCGGCTACATGGTTTGGTCGGGCATGGTTCTCATCCCGACCTTCCTGGTCGCGGGGTGGCTGTTCTTCGGCGGCTGAGGCGTTGTTTTGGTAATACAACACAGCTATTGAAGCCCCAGTGGCCGCCGCCTCGCTGGAATTGCGAGGAGCGAACCTGTAGAGTGCCCACCATGGTGGAGCGCGGAAAGCCGAGGCCTGATCTGTTGCGATTAACGGCCTGCGGCGCGGGAGCGGCGTTGCTCGCCCCTGCTGCTGACGCTTTCGATCGCAGTGCCCGTTCTGGACGGCAAGCCAGGGCCTTTTGATGCTCCCGCTGATTTGCGCCGTCGATGTCGGGACGAGAAGCGCCCGTGCCGGCATTCTGGATCGAAGGGGCCGCCTGCTTGGCCGGGCGGAGTTCCCGATTCGGCTGAACGAGCCGCGCCACGGGCACGCCGAGCACCAGTCCGAGGATATCTGGCAGGCCGTCTGCGCGGCGGTTCGCGGCGCGCGGCGGGCAGCGGATGTTGCGGCGGGCGACATTGCCGGCATCGGCTTCGACGCCACCTGCTCGCTGGTCGTTCGCGATACGGCCTTGAGGCCGCTGCCGGTTTCCGTCGCGGGCGACGAAACCTGGGACACGATCTCATGGATCGACCATAGGGCGCTTGCCGAGGCAGCCGAATGCACGGCAAGCCGGCATTCGGCGCTGGATGCGATGGGCGGCGTGATGTCGCCTGAAATGCAGCCGCCGAAGGCCATGTGGCTGAAGCGGCACCTTCCGAATATCTGGTCACGTACCGGCCATCTCTTCGACCTGGCGGACTACCTGACCTGGCGTGCGAGCGGCTCGACGGCGCGCTCGCTTTGTACGCTCACCTGCAAATGGCCATATTTCGCGCGTGATCGGGAAGCCTGGCAGCACGGCTTTCTGGCAAGAGTTGGCCTTGCCGACCTGATGGAGCGGGGCGGACTTCCCGACAGAGCTCTGCCCGCCGGCACCGATCTCGGCCCGCTGTCGGTCGAGGCCGCGGACGCGCTCGGGCTTACTCAACGCTGCCGGGTGGCTGTCGGGCTGGTCGACGCGTTCGCCGGCGCGCTCGGCCTGTTCGGGCCGCATGTTCTGGGCAATGGCGACCTTCCGGGGCACGCCGCGCTGATCGCCGGCACGTCGAGCTGCGTGATGACGCTGTCGCGCCGGCCCCACAGGCTGGCCGGCTTCTGGGGGCCTTATCCCGACATCACTCTGCCCGGCTATTTCATGACCGAAGGCGGGCAGTCGGCGACGGGCGCGCTGCTCGACCATCTCGTGCGCGTCCATGCGGCCGGCGGGCAGCCTACGGCGGAGCGGCACGAAGCGATCATCGAGCGCGTGCGGGTCTTGCGTGCGGCCGAGGGCGCGTTCGCGGCGGGCCTGCATGTCCTGCCGGACTTCCATGGCAACCGCTCGCCGCTGGCACGGCCCGGCGCGCGCGGCGTCATATCGGGGCTGACGCTGGACGCCTCGTTCGACGGGCTCTGCGCGCTTTACTGGCGCACTTGCGTCGGCATCGCCCTCGGCGTTCGCCATATCCTCGACGCGATGGCTGCCGGCGGCCACGCCATTCATACGTTGCACGTCACCGGCGGGCATACGCGCAACCCATTGCTGATGGAGCTTTATGCCGACGCGACCGGCTGCCGGCTGGTCGAGACTTCCGCGCATGACGGGGTGCTGCTCGGTACGGCAATGACGGCGGCCTGCGGTGCCGGGCTGTTCCCCAGCCTCGCCGAGGCATGCCTTGGCATGCGCCAGCCGACACGCGAGCGCGGTCCCGACCTCGCGGTCAAGGCGCGGTATGATCTCGACTATCGGGTGTTCCTGGAGATGCAAAGGCAGCGGCGGGCATTGGAGGAAATTGACTGAGGGGGAAGTTCCGGCGCGCGATCCGCAGGCGCTGGCAGCCCGCGGAGGCGGAGCAGCCGGTTGAACGCTCCTGGGCGTGAACATTGCGCACCGGCATGGCGGCTGGCTCAATCGAAGCTTCCGTTGCGGAGCTTGCCACCGCTTCAAACATGGTTCAGAAGCGCCCACTTGGAAAAAGCTCCGGCCGCGCATTGGATCCGGATGCCTCGCGCCTGACGTATTTCGTCGTGGCGGCGCTCTGAGAGTTAGGAAGATGACCGTGATGGAAGCCGGTACGAAAGTGCCGGAAAGCCTGTGGCGCGCCGAGATACGCGCGATGCTGTCGCTGAGCTGGCCGATGATTCTGACCAATCTTGGCCAGACGGCAATGAACGCCACCGACGTCATGATGATGGGACGCCTCGGACCGCAGGCGCTGGCCGCGGGCGCGCTCGGCTCCAACCTCTATTTCATGCCGCTGATCTTCGGGCTCGGGCTGATCCTGGCGACCTCGCCGATGATCGCCACCGAGCTCGGCCGCAAGAAGCACTCCGTGCGCGACGTGCGCCGCACCGTCCGCCAGGGGCTGTGGCTGGCGGTGCTCGTCTCCATTCCGATCTGGCTTTTCCTCTGGAACACCCAGGCCATCCTGGTGTGGATGGGGCAGGAAGCCGCGCTGGCGGCGCAGGCTGGCGCCTATGTGCGCTGGCTGCAATGGGCGGTCCTGCCTTTCTACGGCTATATCGTCCTGCGCTCGTTCATCTCGGCGCTGGAGCGTCCCGGCTGGGCGCTGGTCATCGTCTTTGTCGCGGTTACGCTGAATGCGGTACTGGCCTGGTGCCTGATGTTCGGCCGCCTCGGCCTTCCTGAAATGGGCATTGCCGGCGCCGGCCTGGCGACGACGCTCGCCAGCGGCTTCATGTTCGTCGGCATGGCCCTGGTCGTGCTGCTGGAGAGACGTTTCCGCCGCTATCGCCTGTTCGGACGTTTCTGGCGCGCCGACTGGCCGCGTTTTGCCGCGCTGCTCAGGCTGGGCCTGCCGATCGGGGGCATCCTCGCCTTCGAGGTGACGATCTTCAACGCCGCCGCGCTGCTCATGGGGCTGATCGACGCGGCGTCGCTCGCCGCGCACGCCATCGCCATCCAGATTGCAGCGATTTCCTTCATGGTGCCGCTGGGGCTGAACCAGGCGGTGACCGTGCGCGTGGGTCTGGCCTTCGGGGCGCGCGATCCGGACGGCATCAGCCGCGCCGGTTGGACGGCCTACGCGATAGGCGTCAGCTTCATGGCGCTCATGGCGCTGGTCATCATCACCGTGCCGGAGCTTCTGATCAGCGCCTTCATCGACACCAGCAACGCCGTCAACGCCGAGGTGATCGGACTGGCGATCACCTTCCTCGGCTTCGCGGCGCTGTTTCAGATCGCCGACGGGGCGCAGGCGGTCGGCGCCGGCATGCTGCGCGGACTGCACGACACCAAGGTCCCGATGATCTACGCAGCCATTGGCTATTGGGGCGTCGGCCTGCCGCTCGGCGTGGTGCTTGCCTTTCCGCTAGGGTTCAAGGGCAGCGGCATCTGGACGGGACTGTTCGTCGGCCTGGCCGTCGTCGCCGTGCTGCTTCTGTCACGCTGGCTGCGCCGCGATCGGCTCGGGCTGACCGACGAGCGGCGCGCTTTCGATTGAGCCCGCGCCGCTACGCGTCCTGAAGACCCTCCTGTTGCATCGGCCTCCATCATCCGGGTGCGGACAAATGCCAGAGCGGACAGCGCTTTGCTCTGCCGCAGTTTCGCATCCGTCGGAAATGGCAGAGAAAGCAACAGCTTGCAAAACCGCAACGCCGTGAGGGCGGTCAATCGCCCGACTGCCGCGCGACCATCGGCCAAAGCTGCATTTTCGACCCCGCAACACTGCAAGTTGTGCCATTAGGGTCCCTTCCAGCCCGGCGCGGATGATTTGCATCGCGTCGCGAAATCCGGCTTGACATAAATCATCGGAAATGAATAATTGCCCACAGTCAAGGCAAATGCTCATCCTTGATGTTTGGGAGGATCTCTGGATGAAACTGACCACGCTCGTATTGGGCCTGTGCTCCGCCAGCATGCTGGCGTTTGCCGCGCATGCCGAAACCATCACCGTCGCCACCGTCAACAACGGCGATATGATCATCATGCAGAAGCTCTCCCCAGAATGGGAGAAGGAGACTGGCAACAAGGTAAATTGGGTAGTGCTAGAGGAAAACGTGCTGCGCGAGCGCGTCACCACGGACATCGCCACCAAGGGCGGTCAATACGACGTGATGACGGTCGGCACATACGAAGTTCCGATCTGGGCGAAGCAGCAATGGCTGCTGCCGCTCGACAACCTCGGCGCCGACTATGACGCGGCCGACATTATTCCGGCGATCGCCGGCGGTCTTTCGGTGGACGGCAAGCTCTTTGCGGCGCCGTTCTACGGCGAGAGCTCCTTCGTGATGTACCGCAAGGACCTCATGGAGAAGGCGGGGCTGACCATGCCCGACGCGCCGACCTGGGAATTCATCGCCGAGGCCGCCCGCAAGATGACCGACCGCGAAGCCGGCATCAACGGCATCTGCCTGCGCGGCAAGGCCGGCTGGGGCGAGAACATGGCGTTTCTTACCGCCATGTCCAATTCCTTCGGCGCGCGCTGGTTCGACGAGGAGTGGAAGCCGCAATTCGACCAGCCCGAATGGAAAGCGACACTTGAATTCTACACCAAGCTGATGGCCGACGCGGGCCCGCAGGGCGCCTCGTCGAACGGCTTCAACGAGAACCTCGCTTTGTTCCAGCAGGGCAAGTGCGGCATGTGGATCGACGCCACGGTGGCGGCTTCCTTCGTGTCCAACCCGAAGGATTCCACCGTGGCCGACAAGGTAGGCTACGCATTGGCGCCGGACACCGGTCTCGGCAAGCGCGGCAACTGGCTGTGGGCCTGGTCGCTCGCCATTCCGGCCGGCACGCAGAAGGCGGAAGCGGCGCAGAAGTTCGTCTCCTGGGCAACCAGCAAGGACTATCTGAACCTCGTCGCCGAGAAGGAAGGCTGGGCCAATGTCCCGCCCGGCACCCGCACCTCGCTCTACGAGAACCCGGAATACCAGAAGGCGGCACCCTTCGCGAAGATGACGCTCGACTCGATCAACTCCGCCGACCCGACCAAGCCGTCGGTCAAGCCGGTGCCCTATGTCGGCGTGCAGTTCGTGGCGATCCCCGAATTCCAGGGACTGGGCACGACTGTCGGCCAGTTGTTCGCGGCAGCGCTGGCCGGCCAGATGTCGGTCGACGAGGCGCTGAAACAGGCGCAGGACGTGACGACCGCCACGATGACCGAGGGCGGCTACATCCAGTAAGACCCCTCCCAGGGCACTGGTCGCCCGGAAATTCCGGGCGACCGCTTTTTCGGGGGTCGGGCGGTTAGGTTATGCCTCGCCTGCGCCCCCCTTTTTTTCCGCAGGAAGGCTTCTCGCAAGAGGAGACCGGCATATTCGGCAAAGCGTCCATTGAGGGAGCGCTACCATGGCCACCAAGCAAACTACAACCCTGGCGCGCTTCATGATGGCGCCGTCGGTTGTCCTGCTGCTCGTCTGGATGATCGTCCCACTGGCTATGACGCTGTGGTTTTCGTTCCAGCAGTACAATCCGCTCAATCCGATTCGCGACGGCTTCGTCGGCTTCTCCAACTACCTGCTGTTCTTCAACAACCCCGCTTTCCTGGCGGCGATCATCAACACGCTGCTGATCGTCGGCAGCGTGCTGCTGATCACCGTCATCGGCGGCATATTGCTCGGGCTCCTCCTCGACCAGCCGATGTGGGGACAAGGCATCGTGCGCATCCTCGTCATCTCGCCCTTCTTCGTGATGCCGCCGGTCGCCGCGCTGGTCTGGAAGAACATGCTCATGCATCCGGGATATGGCGTCTTTGCGGATATTGCCCGGGCCTTCGGCATGCAGCCGATCGACTGGTTCGCGCAATATCCGCTTTTTTCGATCATCCTGATCGTCGCCTGGCAGTGGCTGCCCTTCGCGACGCTCATCCTGCTTACCTCGCTGCAGTCGCTCGACAGCGAGCAGAAGGAAGCGGCGGAGATGGATGGCGCCGGATTCGCGAGCCGCTTCTGGTATCTGACGCTGCCGCATCTGGCGCGCGCCATCACCGTCGTGGTCCTGATCCAGACGATCTTCCTGCTCGCCGTCTACGCCGAAATCCTCGTGACCACCAATGGCGGACCGGGCTACGCCTCCACCAACCTGCCCTTCCTCGTCTATCAGAAGGCGCTGCTCGAATTCAAAATCGGCCAGGCCTCCGCCGGCGGCATCATCGCCGTCATCCTCGCCAACATCGTCGCCATCTTCCTGATGCGCGCGGTCGGCCGTAACCTGGACAAGTAAGGGAGGCGAACATGGCACGTGCCGTAACTCCGCAGCAGAAGACCATCGCCACGATCGCCGCATGGGCGGTGGCGCTGATCATCTTCTTTCCGATCCTTTACACGATCATCACCAGCTTCAAGTCGGAGACCGAGGCGATCCAGGGGTTCAACCTGATCCCCTCGTTCACGCTGGAAAGCTACCGCGAGGTGCAGGCGCAGAAGGATTATTTCACGCCCTTCATGAATTCGGTGATCCTGTCGGTCGGCTCGACGATCCTGGCGCTGCTCGTCGCCATTCCGGCGGCGTGGTCGATGGCCTTCTCGCCGACCCGCAAGACCAAGGACATACTGATGTGGATGCTCTCCACCAAGATGATGCCGGCCGTGGCGGTGCTGTTTCCGATCTACCTGATCTTCCGCGACACCGGCCTGCTCGACACCCGCCTCGGCCTGACCGTCATGCTGATGCTGATCAACCTGCCGATCGTGGTGTGGATGCTCTACACCTACTTCCGCGAGATTCCGGGCGAAATCCTGGAGGCGGCGCGCATGGACGGGGCCTCGCTGTGGAACGAGATCGCCTATGTGCTGACCCCGATGGCGATACCGGGGATAGCCTCGACCATGCTCCTGAACATCATACTGGCGTGGAACGAGGCATTCTGGACTATCCGCCTGACCGCCACCAACGCGGCACCGCTGACGGCGTTCATAAGCTCCTTCTCAAGCCCGCAGGGCCTGTTCTGGGCGAAGCTGTCGGCGGCGTCGACGCTCGCCATCGCGCCGATCCTGATCATGGGCTGGTTCAGCCAGAAGCAGCTTGTCCGCGGCCTGACATTCGGCGCCGTCAAATAAGGAAGCCGTCATCGCCTCGGCACGGCAAGACAATTGTGAGGAAACCATGGGCAATATCGTTCTGAGAAACGTTCACAAGTCGTTCGGGTCGACGACGATCATCCCCGACATCGATCTCGACATAGCCGACGGCGAGTTCGTGGTGTTCGTCGGTCCGTCCGGCTGCGGCAAGTCGACACTGCTCCGACTGATCGCCGGCCTGGAGGACATGACCAGCGGCAAGATCATGATCGATGGCCGCGACGTCTCCAACGAGGCGCCGGCCAAGCGCAAGCTCGCCATGGTGTTCCAGTCCTACGCGCTCTACCCGCATATGACGGTGGCCAAGAACATCGCCTTTCCGCTGAAGATGGCAGGCGAGGACAAGGCTGTCATCGACAAGAAGGTCCAGGACGCGGCGCGCGTGCTCAACCTCACCAACTATCTGGAGCGCCGGCCGGGCCAGCTTTCGGGCGGACAGCGCCAGCGCGTGGCCATCGGCCGCGCCATCGTGCGCCAGCCCTCCGCCTTCCTGTTCGACGAGCCGCTGTCCAATCTGGATGCATCGCTGCGCGGCACGATGCGGCTGGAAATCTCCGAACTGCATCAGCAGCTCGGCACGACCATGGTCTATGTCACCCACGACCAGGTGGAGGCGATGACCATGGCCGACAAGATCGTCGTGCTCAACGCCGGCAATATCGAGCAGGTCGGCTCGCCGCTGGATCTCTATCGCAACCCGAAGAACCTGTTCGTCGCCGGCTTCATAGGCAGCCCGAAGATGAATCTCATCAACGGGGCGGAAGCTGCCAAGCACAACGCCAAGACCATAGGGATCCGGCCGGAGCATATTGCCGTCTCAACCACGGCCGGCGACTGGAAGGGCACCGTCGGCGTCGCCGAACATCTCGGCGCCGACACATTCGTGCACGTAAACGCCGGCCCGCACGGCACCATCAATGTGCGCGCCAGCGGCGAAGTGCCGGTGAACCACGGCGACACGATCTACCTCACGCCCGACCCGACCAAAATCCACAAATTCGATGCAAGCGGGAACGCAATCCGATGACAAGGCTGGCGCGAAAATCGGCGCTGATCACCGGCGCGGCGCGCGGCATCGGCAAGGCCTACGCCGCGGCCTATCTGCGGGAAGGCGCTATCGTTGCCATCGGCGACATCAATCTGGAGGCTGCGGAGAAAACGGCGGCGGAGCTTGGCGCCGGCGCCTACGCAGTCAGGATCGACGTAACCGACCAAGCCTCGATCGAGGCGGCGGTGAAGGCGGTCGACGAGCGCACCGGCGGCATCGACATACTGATCAACAACGCAGCCCTGTTCGACCTGGCGCCCATCGTTGAAATCACCAGGGCGAGCGTCGACAAGCTCTATGCGGTCAATGTCTTCGGTACGCTGTTCACCTTGCAGGCGGCGGCCCGCTCGATGATCGCGCGCGGCAATGGCGGCAAGATCATCAACATGGCAAGCCAGGCGGGACGTCGCGGCGAGGCGCTGGTCGCGGTCTATTGTTCGACCAAGGCGGCGGTGATCTCGATCACGCAGTCCGCCGGGCTGGATCTCATCAAGCACGGCATCAACGTCAACGCGATCGCGCCCGGCGTGGTCGACGGCGAGCACTGGGATCATGTGGACGCGCTGTTCGCCAAATACGAAAACCGCAAACCGGGCGAGAAGAGGAAACTGGTCGGCGAGGCCGTGCCGTTCGGCAGGATGGGGACAGCGGAGGATCTGACCGGCATGGCGGTGTTCCTGGCGAGCCCGGAAGCCGACTATATCGTCGCCCAGACGTACAATGTCGACGGCGGCAACTGGATGAGTTGATCGTTCGGTGGCCGGCAGGCCGGATGAGGGGCAAATCCGGCTACTGTCGTGAATTGCGGGTTTCGAATCGGACGACTCGCGTTAGCCCCGGCGGCCGCAAGGCGAATGCCGGCGGGAACCAACGGCAGACATTCGGAAAGGCTCGTGCCATGGGCGTAAAACTCTCCTCGGCCAATCTCGGGAACCTGGCCGCCAGCGTCGCGACACCGGCTTATGATCGCGCCGCGCTGACGCCCGGCATCCTGCATTTCGGCGTCGGCAATTTCCATCGCGCCCACCAGGCGGTTTATCTGGACGACCTGTTCAACGCCGGCCTCGACCATGATTGGGGTCTTGTCGGCGCCGGCGTGTTCGAGGGGGAGCGCAAGGGCCGCGACATCCTCAAGGCGCAGGACTGGCTGACGACCGTGGTCGAACAGGACGCCGGCCACATGCAGGCGCGCGTCACCGCCGCCATGATCGACTTTCTGGTGCCGGGCGATGGCGCGGCGGTGATCGAAAAGCTAGCCGATCCGGCGATCCGCATCGTTTCGCTCACCATCACCGAGGGCGGCTATTTCATCGACGCGGCGACCGGACATTTCAATCCGCGCCACCCCGACATCGTTGCCGACAGCCGAAATCCGCTGGCGCCGAAGACGGTGTTCGGCCTCATCCTCGCCGGACTGGCGCGCCGCAAGTCCGGCGGCACGCCGCCCTTCACCATAATGTGCTGCGACAACATCCCCCATAACGGCCACGTCACGCGCGACGCGGTGTGCGGGCTGGCGAAGCTTTCGGACCCCGGCTTCGCCGCATGGATCGAGGAGAGCGTTGCCTTTCCCAACGGCATGGTGGACCGCATCACGCCCGCAACAACCGACCGGGAGCGCGACATATTGACGACCCAGTTCGGCGTCGAGGACGGATGGCCGGTATTCTGCGAGCCATTCCGGCAATGGGTGCTGGAAGACGCCTTCCCGCTCGGCCGGCCGGCCTTCGAAAAGGCCGGCGTGCAGTTCGTCAAGGATGTCTCGCCGTTCGAACTGATGAAGATCCGTATTCTCAACGGCGGCCACGCGACCATCGCCTATCCGGCCGGGCTTATGGACATCCATTTCGTGCACGAAGCGATGGAGAACGAGCTGGTGCGCGGCTTCCTCGCCAAGCTTGAGCGCGACGAGATCATCCCGACCGTACCGCCCGTGCCGGACACCGACCTCGGCGAGTACTACCGGCTGATCGAGCAGCGCTTCTCCAACCCGAAGATCGGCGACACGGTCCGCCGGCTCTGCCTCGACGGTTCCAACCGCCAGCCGAAATTCATCATCCCGACCATCGCCGACCGCCTGAAGAGCGGCGGCGACGTGACCGGGCTGGCGCTGGAATTGGCCCTCTGGTGCCGCTACTGCTTCGGCACCAGCGATTCCGGCAAGACGATCGAGCCCAACGACCCGAACTGGGACCGGCTGCAGGCGACCGCCAAGGCAGCCAAGGCCGATCCGGCAGCCTGGCTGGCCATGGAGGACATCTATGGCGATGTCGGCAAGTCGCCCGTCTTCGCGGCGAAGTTCGGCGACGCACTGAACGCGCTGTGGAGGGACGGCGCGGCGGTAACGGTAAAAAGCTATCTGCACACCTCTTAACGGCCTGGGGCATCACGCCGACAAGTGGTATTTTTCAGAAAGGAGCGATACTGAATCTGAAGATTGAGACGGGCTGCCCGATTCTGGCAATCAGGCAGCCCGTTTTCTCTTTTAGGAAATTGAGGAGCACGCGATGGACCTTGGACTGAAGGGCAAGGTGGCGGCGATCACCGGCGGCAGCATCGGCATAGGGCTCGGCGTAGCCGAGGCCTTCGCGCGTGAGGGCGCGGATCTCGTGCTCGCCGCCCGGCAGGAAGATCGTCTCGCCGCCGAGGCCGGCCGCATCGCCACGACATATGGCGTCACGGTCGTGCCGGTCGCCTGCGACGTCGCCACGACAGAAGGCGCGGAACGCATGGTGGCGGCGGCGAAAGACAATTTCGGCGGCGCCGACATTCTGGTCAACAACGCCGGCACGGGGTCCAACGAGACCATCATGGCGGCGCCGGACGAGAAGTGGCAGGCCTATTGGGACCTGCATGTCATGGCGGCGGTGCGGCTGGCGCGCGGCTTCGTGCCGATGATGCGGGCGCGGGGCGGCGGCGCCATCCTCCACAATGCGTCGATCTGCGCCGTTCAGCCGCTTTGGTACGAGCCGATCTACAACGTCACCAAGGCGGCGTTGCTGATGTTTTCCAAGAACCTCGCCAATGAGGTGATCAAGGACAATATCCGCGTCAACACCATCAACCCCGGACTGATCCTGACGCCCGACTGGGTGAAGACGGCCAAGCAACTGACGGCCGACAGCGGCGGCGACTATCAGGCCTATCTGCAATCGGTGGCCGACGAACACGCGCCGATCAAGCGTTTCGGCACGGTGGAGGAACTGGCGGATTTCTTTGTATTCCTTTGCTCGGAACGGGCGAGCTATTGCGTCGGCGCCACCTACCATGTCGACGGCGGCATGCTGAAGACGATTTGATTTTAAGCCGTTCCCGGCGCAGTTCTCCGAGCTCGGGTTAACGAAGAGCGCCCTCTCCGTCTTGCTTCGCAAGCCATTTCTCCCCCAGCGGGGGCGAGGATAGGCGCCATGCGGCCGGCCGCGCGTTTCCCTCGCCCCTGCGAAGCGGGGTGGCCGCGAAGCGGCCGGAGAGGGGGGTTGAATTGCGTATCCCGTCAACCCGGCTTCGGAGCCCTGGGTCTTTCCCTTCTCCCCTTGCGCCCCTTGTGGAAGAATGTGGCCGAGCGGAACGGGGTCGGATGGGGCTGTTGCGCGGAGCCGGGGAAAAGCCCGCCCCCCGAGGAATAAATTCTTGAAAGAGTTCTGCTTGACTCTCCTGGGGCGCTCTGGAATTTATAAGAACATAACAGGAACTCGATTGGTGAGAACACCGTCATGGCAACTGGCGTCATGGCGCGGAAGGCGCTTTTTGCCTTGCGCCGGGAGATTTCGCGGATCGAAGGCCGAGTGGCCGAACGATTCGACGAGCCCAAAGCGGCAAAAGGCGCTGCGCGCCTCCGGCCGGCAAGCGGCACGTATTTCTTGCGGACGGGATCGCAGCGTTTCGACGAGGCTCTCGGTGGCGGACTCCCGTCATCGGGGCTGTTGGAAGTTCACGCACACGCCAGCCGCGACGCGGGCGCGGCGGTTGGTTTCGCGCTGGCGCTTTCCCGGCTGCTGGCGGCCGGGAGGGCCAAGCAGGTTTCGCAAAAATGTTCCACGGTTTTCCGACAGAAACCTGCGACAAAACAGGAAGCCAGGCAGGCGAGACGAAGCGATGCAAGCCTGCTTGGCGCACCCTTGCTCTGGATAGGAACATCGGAGATTTTTCGGGAGGCCGGTCAGCCTTATGCGCCGGGGCTTGCCGCGCGCTTCGGCGTTCCGGCGGAAAGCCTGTTGATCGCCGAGGCCGAAAAGCTTGCCGATGTGCTGTGGATCGGCGAGGAAGCGGCGCGTCTCGACACTTTCAAGGCTGTACTGCTCGAAATCCGTGGCAGTCCGCACAGGCTGGACCTCACGGCGACGCGGCGCCTGCATCGGCGCGCCCTCATTTCCGGGCTGCCGTTCTTCCTGATCCGCGAGGCGGGCGAGCCGGAACCGACGGCGGCACCCGTCCGCCTGATTGTCGCGGCGGCACCCGCGGCGCCGCGTGTCACCCTGGCGGGTCCGCTTGCCGGTTCGATCGGGCCGCCGGCCTTCCATGTGACGATCAGCAAGAGCCGAACCTCAATTCCCGCCACGTTCACGCTGGAGTGGAACGATGATGCCTTTTGCGAAAGACGGCAGCGCTCCGCAAAGGATTTTGTCGCTGTGGTTCCCGTACCTTCCCGCGGACCGGCTGTTCAGGCAGCGCTTCGGGAAGGCCTGGCGTTGCCGCGGCATCGCGTCGGCCCCGCCGCTGATCTTCAGCCGACTGGAGAGCAACACAAGGCGCATCGCCGCGCTCGACGCGCGGGCTAGGGAGTTGAAGCTCAGGGTCGGCATGGGCATTGCGGAAGCACGCGCCATGCATCCTTCGATCGAAATTGTCGAAGCCGAGCCCGAGGCCGACCGGCGGCTGCTCGATGGTCTCGCCGACTGGTGCGACCGCTATACGCCGCTGGTGGCGCTCGACGGCGCCGACGGGCTCTTTCTGGACATTACCGGCTGCGCCCATCTTTTCGGCGGCGAGCGGGCCATGCTGGATGATCTTCTCAATCGCTTTTTCCATCAGGGGTTCGACGTGCGCGCCGGCCTTGCCTCGACGCCGGGCGCTGCCTGGGCGGCGGCGCGCTTCGCCAGCGCATCCATGATTCCCCCTGGGGAGGAGGAGGAGTTGCTTGCGGCCTTGCCGCTTGCGGCCTTGCGCCTTGCGCCGGCGACACGCGCTGGACTGGAAAGCGTCGGACTGCGTACGTCCGGCGCCGTCCTGGCGGCACCGCGCGCGCCGCTGGTGCGCCGCTTCGGCAGGGAAGTCGTGCTCAGGCTCGATCAGGCCCTGGGGCGTGTGCAGGAGGCGATCTCGCCGCGCCTGCCGGTCCCGCCGCTTTCAGCCGAGCGGTCGCTCGCCGAACCCATAGGTCTCATGGACGATGTGGAGGCGCTTGTGGCGATGCTGGCCAGGCAATTGAAGATCGACCTGGAGCGGCGCGGGGAGGGCGCCGAAAGGCTGCAGCTTCATCTTTTCCGGGTCGACGGTGCTGTCAGCCGCATTACGGTCGGCGCGTCGCGTCCGCTGCGCGAGCCCAAGCTCATCGGCAAATTGTTTCATGAAAGGCTGACGGCGCTCGAAACAGTTATCGATGCCGGCCATGGCTTCGATCTCGTCCGGCTTTGCGTTCTGGTCGCGGCGCATCTCGACGCCGCGCAGGCGGATCTCGACGGCAGGATGCCGGATGCGGGCGGCGACATAGCGCTGTTTGCCGACCGGGTGCGGGCTCGACTGGGCGACGGGGCAATCCGGAAACCGCGTCTCGTGGAAAGCCATTTGCCCGAGCGGGCGGCGGTTTCAGTTACCTTCTCCCGGATGCCGGAAGGCATTGCTTCAAGAACGGACACCGCCGCCCGCCATTCGGAGGGGCATGCCGGAAGGGAGCGCCCGGTCCGCCTTTTCGATCGGCCGGAATGCATCGAGGTCACGGCCGCGGAGGTGCCGGAGGGGCCGCCGCTGCGGTTTCGCTGGCGTCGCGTATCCTATCGTGTCGCCAATGCGGAAGGGCCGGAGCGCATTGCGCATGAATGGTGGCGCGAGGAGGAAGAGAGCGAGACGCGCGATTATTTCCGGATCGAGGATGAAGAGGGGCGCCGCTACTGGCTCTATCGACAGGGCCTTTATGGTGTCGCCGAAGTGCCGCCGCGCTGGTTCATTCATGGTCTATTCGCATGAACGCGCCCGTTTCCCCCGCCTATGCCGAATTCGCCGTGCAATCGAATTTTTCATTTCTGCGCGGCGCGTCCAGGCCCGAGGAACTGGTCGTCACGGCGGAACGGCTGGGGTTCTCGGCGATCGGCCTCGCCGACCGCAACACGGTGGCGGGTGTGGTGCGGGCCTGGCAGCAGGCGAAAACCGGAAGCATCCGCTATCACCCGGGCTGCCGGCTGGTCTTTGCCGACGGCACGCCGGACGTGCTGGCCTATCCCCGGGACCGCGAGGGCTGGGGCCATCTTTGCCGGCTGCTGACGCAGGCCAATCTGCGGGATGAAAGCGAGAAGGGCGCGTCGCTTCTTTATCGCGGCGATCTTCTGGAATGGGGCGCCAATCTCTCTCTCGCGATCCTGCCGGAGATGAAAGACGATCCGCGGGCGGGATCGGAATTTGCCAGGCTCTTGAAACACCGCTTTCGCGATGCGGTGTGGCTCGCCGTTTCCCCTTCCTATGAAGGCAATGACCAACTCGGCCTGTCGCAGGCCGTGGCAATGGCCGAGGCGGCCGGCGTTCCCTTGATGGCGGTCAACGATGTGCTCTACCATGACGCGGGCCGGCGCGCGCTGCAGGATGTTCTGACGGCGATCCGCCTCAATGTGACGGTCGCCGAGGCGGGTTTCGCGCTCCAGCCCAATGCCGAACGTCACATGAAGCCGCCCTTCGAAATGGCGCGGCTTTTCCGCAAGCATCCGGAAGCGCTGACCGAGACGCTCCGTTTCGCCGCGACGCTTGGTTTCTCTCTCAGGGACCTCGAATATAACTACCCCGACGAACCGACCGAATCGGGCCTCGCGCCACAGGCCGAGCTTGAGCGGCTTACCTGGGAAGGTGCCGCGCATCGATATCCCGCCGGCATTCCGGAGAGGGTTTCAGGTTTCATCCGTCACGAGCTTCGGATCGTCGAAAAGCTGAACTATGCGCGTTATTTCCTGACCGTATACGACATCGTCAAATTTGCCCGTTCCAAGGACATTCTTTGCCAGGGACGAGGCTCGGCCGCCAATTCGGTGATCTGCTACTGCATCGGCATCACGGATGTCGGGCCGGACATCATCGACTGCCTGTTCGAGCGCTTCATCTCGGAAAAGCGTGGCGAGCCGCCGGATATCGATGTCGATTTCGAGCATGAAAGACGCGACGAGGTTATCGCCTATATCTACGAGAAATTCAGCGCCAAGCGCACGGCGCTCGCGGCTTGCGTCGTCACCTATCGCGGCCGTTCCGCATTGCGCGAGGTCGCCAAGGCAATGGGCCTGTCGGACGACGTGCGCGGCGCGCTGGCCGGCTCGATCTGGGGCTGGTCGTCCGCCGAGCTTGGCGAGAGAGAGGCCAAGGCGGGCGGCCTCGACAAGGCCGATCCTGTGTCGCGGCACGTCATTGCGCGGGCCAATGAAATTCTGGGCTTTCCGCGTCATCTGTCGCAGCATGTCGGCGGCTTCGTCATCACGCGGGACCGGCTCGACGAGATCGTGCCCATCGTCAAGACGGCGATGGACGAGCGCAGGATGGTCGAGTGGGACAAGGACGACCTCGACTCCGTGAAGATCCTGAAGGTCGATGTCCTGGCGCTCGGCATGCTGTCCTGCTTGCGTCGGGCCCTCGACCTTTTGGAAAGCCATTACGATGTCCGGGACGAGCATGGGCGGAGCGTCGAGCTCGCGACAATCCCTCGGGAAGATCCGCGCGTCTACGACATGATCTGCCGGGCCGATACCCTCGGCGTCTTCCAGATCGAATCGCGTGCCCAGATGTCGATGCTGCCCCGGCTGCGGCCGCGTGAATTCTACGATCTCGTCATAGAGGTCGCCATTGTCAGGCCCGGTCCCATTCAGGGCGATATGGTCCATCCCTATTTGCGCCGCCGGCAAGGCAAGGAAAAGCCGGAATATCCAAAACCGGAGATGCGCAAGATACTCGAGAAAACCCTCGGCGTGCCGCTGTTTCAAGAGCAGGCCATGAAGATCGCCATCGAGGCGGGAGGCTTCCAGCCCGACGAAGCCGATCAGCTCAGGCGCGCCATGGCGACCTTCAAACGTACGGGGACGATCGGCAATTACCGCGAGCGGATGATCGAGGGCATGGTTACGCGCGGCTATGAGCGTGACTTCGCCGAGCGTTGCTTCAAGCAGATCGAAGGCTTTGGCGAATACGGCTTCCCGGAGAGCCATGCCGCGGCATTCGCCCTGCTCGTTTATGCCTCCTGCTGGTTCAAGGCCTTCTATCCGGATGTCTTCTGCGCCGCGATCCTCAACTCCCAACCCATGGGATTCTATGCGCCGGCGCAACTCGTGCGCGACGCGCGGGAGCATGGAGTGGACGTGCGCCCCGTGGACGTGAACTTCTCCGACTGGGACTGCCTTCTGGAGGAGGCCGGCTTCGATCCGTCGAAAATCGCCGGCCGTCATGCGGAAATGCGGGCATGGATCAGGGGATGTCACGCCGTGCGTCTGGGCTTCCGGCAGATCAGGGGGGTGGCGAAGCAGGATATGGAGCACCTCGTGGACAGGCGCGGCATGGGCTACGAATCGGTTCGCGACGTCTGGCTGCGCTCCGGCCTGCCGGCTGGCGTGATCGAACGGCTTGCAGCCGCCGACGCGTTCCGGTCGCTGGGGCTCGACCGGCGCGAGGCCTTATGGGCGGTGCGAGGGCTCGACGCCGCAAGGGCGGCCGAGCGCCTGCCTCTGTTCGAACATCCGACGCTCCGGCTGCGCGAAAACGAACCGGAGACAAGCTTGCCGGCCATGCCGCTCGGCGAGCATGTCATCCATGATTACCGGACCCTTGCGCTTTCCCTGAAGATGCATCCGGTTTCGTTCCTGCGCGAAAGGCTGAACGCCGAGCGGGTGCTTTGCAACGCAACGCTCAAGGATCTCGCTTCGGGGGCGCGCGCCTCGGTTGCGGGCCTGGTGCTGGTCCGCCAGCGGCCGGGTTCGGCCAAGGGCGTCATCTTCATGACCGTCGAGGACGAAACCGGCATTGCCAATATCATCGTGTGGCGGAACATTTTCCAGCGCTTCCGCGCCATCGTGCTTGGCGCGCGTTTCGTGCGGGTGAGCGGCAGACTGCAATCCGAATCCGGCGTCATTCATATCGTAGCCGACAGGCTGGACGACTTGACGCCGTGGCTGGCGGCGCTCTCCGAGGAAGCAGCCGGCGTCGGGAGCGGATCGAATTCCGACGAGGTTCAGGCATCGGCGCTGATCGGGCAGGGCAGAACCGGATCGCATCCGCGGGCCATGCGGCTCGTCGGCAAGTCGCAGCGGGGAGAGGAGGACATGGAGGCGCTTTCACGCCAGGCCGGGGCCGTCATGCCAAGGGGCCGCAATTTTCAGTAGCGCCCGGTCCTGGCGGTTTCAGATGTCTATCAGTCACTGACAAGAGACGACAGCTATTTAAGCTTTGACCGTTTGTGCTGCCCCTTCTGCGCGGGCATCAAATGCCAAGGGAGGGCCGGTCGCCGCTCGCCGCTTCCTGTTTTGATGGCTGCTTTCCCACGTGGGGCGAATGGCGGCGTGCCGACTATTGAGCATTTCAGCGGCGGAAGATTGATGAACAATATCGCGCACGCGACCGATGCCTTGAGCGCCGGCACGGCGATGAACGGGATCACGGCGGCTGCCTTGAGAAGCTCATAGACAGCCGATATCCGGCAATGCGTGATACGCGCTTGCACGGCGGCCTTCGGGGCGGACCTTCGCATCCGACGCCGACGACGGCGGGCGATATTTTTATCCGCTCCCGGCACGCGTCGGGCACTGCCGGCCGTCGGAAATAGGCCCTACGACAAGGGCCTCCTTGCTCCTTAGTGCGTAGTGTGCAGTTGAAGCTTCTGAATCTCGTCCTTGATGGCCAACTTGCGCCGCTTGAGATTCACGATTTCCAAGTCGTCAACCGAAGGATGGCTCATGGCCTCGTCGATTTGCCGCTCTATCTCGCCGTGCTTCCGCTGCAGTTCGTCAAGATGGTTGGCAAGAGACATAGTTGGTGCTCCCTTAATGGTTTCCTCGATCGCACACGCCCGACAGTCGTCCGCCCTTCCCGGCTGTGACGGTACGATGACACTCTGCCACCAGATTGCGGCGTTGTCGAATACGATCTGGTAGCATTTCCTGACACGATGAAATGTGCTATTCAATCCGCGCCGGGTGGGCTAGCGCGCCCGGACCCGCCCTGATTGGCGCACGCAGCGCCGACTTTCTGCTGACGGAAACCATGTCGGACCAGGATCAGACCGAGATTCGTCTTGAGTTTGCGAAATTAAAGCAGGAACACGCCGATTTCGACGCCGCCATAAACGCCATGATCGCCATGTCGTGCGATCCGCTGCAGATCCAGCGCATGAAGAAGAAAAAACTTCTGATCAAGGACCGGCTGGCGAAGCTCGAGGACCGGATCATCCCGGACATCATCGCCTGACGGCTTTCCTTGCCGCCACGGCGGATTTCGGCTAAGCGCCGACATTGCGCCGGGAGCAGGATCGTGGCCGAAAACAGAGCAGACGTGGCGATCATCATGGGCAGCCAGTCCGACTGGGAAACGATGCGCCACGCCGCCGAGACGCTGGACGCGCTCGGCGTTTCGCATGATGACCGGATCGTATCCGCGCACCGGACGCCGGCGCGGCTCTACGAATTCGCGACCGGCGCGAAGGCCGCGGGCTACAAGGTGATCGTCGCGGGCGCGGGCGGTGCGGCGCATCTTCCCGGCATGACAGCCGCGCTGACGCCGCTGCCGGTGTTCGGCGTGCCGGTCGAGTCAAAGGCATTGTCCGGGCAGGACTCCTTGCTTTCGATCGTGCAGATGCCGGCCGGCATCCCGGTGGGGACGCTGGCGATCGGGCGAGCCGGCGCCGTCAACGCGGCGCTGCTCGCGGCGGCGGTGCTGGCGCTTGGCGACGACGGCGCTGGCGGCACGGCTTGACGATTGGCGGGCGCGCCAGACGGCGGCCGTTGCCGAAATTCCTTCCGAAGCATGAGCCGGCCGCTTCCTCCCGGTTCCACCATCGGCATTCTTGGCGGCGGCCAGCTCGGCCGCATGCTGGCGATGGCCGCGGCTCGTCTCGGCTACCGTACCGTCATTCTGGAGCCGCAGGCGGATTGTCCCGCAGCACAGGTCGCCAATCTTCAGATCACGGCAGCCTATGACGAGCCGGCGGCCCTGGACGAGCTGGCGCGGCAGTCCGACGCGGTTACATATGAGTTCGAGAACGTACCGGTCGAGGCGGCCCGGCGGCTATCCGGTCAGGTGCCGGTCCATCCGCCGGCCGCGGCCCTCGAAACCGCCCAGGACCGCCTTGCTGAAAAGTCGTTCCTCAACGGCGTCGGCGTCGCGACAGCGGCCTACCGGGCGATCGACAGCGACGACGATGTCGTCGCCGGCCTCGCGGCGTTCGGCGGTAACGGGATTCTGAAGACGCGGCGCCTGGGTTATGACGGCAAGGGTCAACGCTTTTTCCGCGATTTTGCCGGCGATCCGGCCGGCGCCTTCGCGGCCATGGGCGGCGTGCCGCTGATCCTTGAAAGTCTCGTGCCGTTCGAGCGCGAGATTTCGATCATAGCCGCGCGCGGCGCGGACGGTGCGATGGCGTCCTACGATCCGGCCGAGAATATTCACCGCGACGGCATACTGCATAAATCCACCGTGCCGGCGGCCGTTTCGCCGGCGACGTCCGATGCGGCGCGAAACGCCGCCTTCTCGATCCTGAAAGCGCTGGACTATGTCGGCGTGATCGGCGTCGAGTTCTTCGTGTTGCCCGGCGGGCGGCTTCTCGCCAACGAGATCGCGCCGCGTGTCCACAATTCGGGCCATTGGACGGAGGCTGCCTGCGCCGTCTCGCAATTCGAACAGCATATTCGGGCGGTCGCCGGACTGCCGTTGGGCACAGCCAACCGCCACAGCGACTGCGTGATGGAAAACCTGATCGGGCACGACATCCGGCGCGCGCCGGCGCTGCTCGCCGAGCCGGACCTGCTGCTTCATCTCTACGGCAAGGCGCAGGCGCGGCCGGGCCGCAAGATGGGGCATTTCACGCGGCTGAGCCGCCGCTCGTGATCCAGCCGGCGAGATCTGCCCTAAGCAGACTTGCGTGGCTTCGCCCACGCTTCGCCTGCTAGCCTCTTGTTTTGTCGCACGTTTCTGTCGGAAAGCCGTGAGACATTTTTCCGAATCCTGCTTAGCTTGCATTTATGCTGTTGTCGCAACGGCAACCGGGGCGGATAATGACCGTTCGCAGGCGTCGGGACCAGCGGAGTTCGGCAATCCGTTAGACACGAAACTGTCATGCAACTGTTACAGTGCCCCGCTAATGCCTCTCCACGACGCCGCTGAAAGCGTCCGAAGCCAAAAAATTTCCGACAGGAGCAGGCAAATGAAAAAAGCTATTCTTACGGCGTCGACCGCCGCCCTGGCGCTTGCCGCCTCGGCCGGCTATGCCGCCGCCCGCGACCAGATCCAGATCGTCGGCTCGTCCACCGTGTTTCCGTTCACCACCGCCGTCGCCGAGAAGCTCGGTCAGGGCGGCCAGTTCAAGACGCCAGTGGTCGAGTCGACCGGCACCGGCGGCGGCATGAAGCTGTTCTGCAGCGGCGTAGGCGAGAAGACGCCCGACTTCACCAACGCCTCGCGCGCCATGAAGGACGGCGAGTTGGAAAGCTGCAAGTCCGCCGGCGTCACGCCGGTCGAAATCAAGGTCGGTTTCGACGGCATCGTGCTGGCCAATTCCAAGAGCGGCGCGGCCGTCGACCTGACCAAGGAGCAGATTTTCAAGGCGCTCGCCAAGAATGTCGCCGTGGACGGCAAGGTCGTGGCCAACCCGTACATCAACTGGTCCGACATCGATGCCTCGCTGCCGGCCACCAAGATCGAGGTCCTGGGTCCGCCGCCGACATCGGGCACGCGCGACGCCTTCGTCGAACTGGTCATGGACGCCGCCTGCCAGGAAGAGGTCAAGGCCGCAAACGAGAAGGGCTGCGGCGAGATCCGGGAGGATGGCACCTTCGTGGAAGCCGGCGAGAATGACAACCTCATCGTCCAGAAGCTCGAAGCCAACCCGAACGCCTTCGGCGTGTTCGGCTTCTCCTTCCTCGACCAGAACGCCGACAAGCTGCAGGGCCACAAGATCGACGGCGTCGAGCCGACCTTCGAGAACATCGCGTCGGGCGACTACGGAGTATCCCGATCGCTGTTCGTCTATGCCAAGAAGGAGCATGTCGGCGTCATTCCCGGCATGAACGAGTTCATTGCCGAATACACCTCCGACGCGGCCTGGGGGCCGGAAGGCTATCTCGCCGACAAGGGCTTGATCCCGCTGCCGGATGCCGACCGCGCCGCAGTCGCCGAGCAGGCGAAGGCGCTGAAGGGCATGGGTTCCTGATGCCCGGCCCGGACCGGACCTTGCTCCGGGCCATCTGACCGCGAATTGGGGCATGGCGCACCGGCGCCGTGCCCGTTTCCCGCCGTGCGGGGTTCAGGGGCCGTTGGCAATGATTTTCTATCTCGTGCTTCTTCTCCTAGTTCTTTTTGCCGGCTGCTTTTTCGCCGGCCGTTCGCGCGCGCTCGCCAAGGTGGACGGCGAGATTTCGCGCCTGCACTCGCTTCCCGGCACGCACGGAATGTTCCTGGCCCTATTCGCGGCCGGGCCAGCCTTGCTCGCGATTGCTATCTGGGCGGTCGTCACTCCTGGGATCGAGTCCCGGATCGTTGCCGGCCGTTTCGCTTCCGAGCTTTCCGCGATGGGGCTTCCGCAGGTGGAGGCTTTTATCCGCGACGCGCGCGCCATCGCGTTCGGTGGCATCGTCGGCTTCACCGACGCGACCAAGATGGCGGCTGCCGAGGCGTTCAAATCGGTCCATGCCTGGAGCGCCGGAATAATCTGGATCGTCTCGCTTGCGCTTGCCGCCGCCGGCGGCTGGTTCGCCTGGACGCGCATCGAGCCGAAATATCGCGCCCGCCATGTCGTGGAGCGCATACTCAAGGCCTTCCTCATCGCATGCTCCGTCGTGGCGATCCTGACCACGGTCGGCATCGTCCTGTCCCTGATCTTCGAATCGCTGCGCTTCTTCCAGCAGGTCCCGATCTACAAATTCCTGTTCGGCACGCACTGGTCGCCGCAGAGCGCCTTCACCGGCGCGGGCACCGAGGCCGGCGCCGTCAACGAGGATATTTTCGGCATTGTTCCGCTTTTCGTCGGCACGCTGCTGATCACGCTGATCGCCATGGTCGTCGCCGCACCAGTCGGCCTGATGGCTGCGATCTACCTTTCCGACTATGCCTCCAAGCAGGTTCGCGCCGTCGCCAAGCCCGTCCTGGAAATTCTCGCCGGCATCCCGACAGTGGTCTACGGCTTTTTCGCCGCGCTGACGGTCGCGCCCTTCTTCCGTGGTCTCGGCGAGAGCGTCGGTCTGGGAGTGGCCTCGGAATCGGCCCTGGCCGCTGGCGTCGTGATGGGCATCATGATCATCCCGTTCGTGTCGTCGCTTTCCGACGATGTGATCAACGCCGTGCCGCAGTCGCTTCGGGACGGTTCGGCCGGCCTCGGGGCGACCAAATCGGAAACGATCCGCAAGGTCGTGCTCCCCGCCGCCCTGCCGGGCGTCGTGTCCGCCATGCTGCTCGCCGTCAGCCGCGCCATCGGCGAGACGATGATCGTGGTCATGGCGGCCGGCCTTGCCGCCAATCTCACCCTCAATCCGCTTGAGGCGGTCACCACCGTGACCGTGCAGATCGTTACGCTGCTGGTCGGCGACCAGGAATTCGACAGCGCCAAGACGCTCGCCGCCTTCGCGCTCGGCCTGGTGCTGTTCTGCATTACGCTCGCCCTCAACGTAATTGCCCTTCACGTGGTCCGGAAGTATCGAGAGCAATATGACTGACGCGATCCTGACCCCCGGCGCGGCCAAGCGTCCGGCAAGCCTCCACACGGGCGATGCCGCCAAGGCGCGCCTCAAGGCCCGCTATGCCGCCGAGTGGCGCTTCAAATGGCTGGGCGCGGGCGCCGTTGCCTTGGCCGGGTTCTTCCTGGTCCTGCTGCTTTCCACGGTGGTCTTCCAGGCGATTCCGGCGCTGCGCATGAACTACATGGTGTTGCCGGTCGATCTGTCCGCGGCGAAGGTCGATCCGGCGAAGCTCGACGGGGTGAACTACGACGCCATTCTGCAGGACGCCCTGGCGGCGAAGTTTCCCGATGCCACGAGCCGGCAGGACCGCCGCCTCCTGCGCGGACTTATCTCGACAGGCGCCGGCGTCATGCTGCGCACGGATATCGCCGCCGACCCGGCAATGCTTGGCAAGACCGTCGACTATGCGTTTCCGGTCGACGATTTCGCCGATCTCTATCTGAAGGGCCTGCTCGCGGACAAGGCTACGGTGGAGCAGATCGCCACCACGGTCACGCCGTCCGCGACGACGGGCGAAATCGATCTCGCGCTCGGCGACGACTCGCTCGCCCGTCTGGCGCGCGGCCTCGGCGCCGCGGAAGGCGAGGGCGGCTCCGTGCAGTTGGGCTCCGGCATCGCATCCATGCTGCTGACGATCAATGGTGGCGTCGTGAAGCTCACGGGCTTCGCGCCGGGCGGAACCGTCGCAAAGGGCACCGTCATCAAGGCGCTGGCCGACACCGCGCCCGCCGCCGCCGCTTCGCTGCGGATCATCGACGCACCGGAGGCGCAGCGCAAAATCTCCGACAAGGAGATCGTCTGGCTTGACGACCTGCGGTCGCAACATTTGACCGAGACCCGCTTCAACTCGATCTTTTTCTTCTCCGGCGCAAGCCGCGAGCCGGAACTCGCCGGCATCTGGGGCGCGGTAGTCGGTTCGTTCCTGACGATGATAGTCACGGTGGCCATCGCCTTCCCGATCGGCGTTTCCGCAGCCATTTATCTGGAGGAGTTCGCTCCGAAGAACCGCTTGACGACCCTGATCGAGGTCAACATCAACAACCTCGCCGCGGTGCCCTCGATCGTGTTCGGTCTCCTCGGCCTTGCCGTGTTTCTCAATTTCTTCGGCCTGCCGCGCTCGGCTCCGCTGGTCGGCGGCATGGTGCTGTCGCTGATGACGCTGCCGATCATCATTATCGCCTCGCGCGCCTCCTTGCGTGCCGTGCCGCCATCCATCCGGGAAGCCGCGCTCGGCATCGGCGCCTCGAAAGTGCAGACCGTGTTCCACCACGTGCTGCCGCTGGCCATGCCCGGCATCATGACAGGCACCATTCTCGGCATGGCGCACGCGCTCGGCGAAACCGCGCCGCTGCTGATGATCGGCATGGTGGCCTTCATCGTCGACATTCCCGGCGGCATCACCGATCCGGCAACGATCCTGCCCGTGCAGATCTTCATGTGGGCGGATTTTCCGGAGCCCGGTTTCCAGCAGAAGACGTCCGCGGCAATTCTCATCCTGCTGGCGTTCCTGATCGTGATGAACGCCATCGCCGTCGTTCTGCGCAAGCGCTTCGAGCGCCGCTGGTAAGGAGTTACAGGACATGAACATCATGACGGAAGCGGCGATGGAGAAACAGGTGCAGAGCCAGCCGGCCGGCCCGAAGGTCAAGGTCAAGGGCGAGAAAGTCACCGTTCACTACGGCCAGAAGCAGGCCTTGTTCGATGTCAATCTCGACGTGCGCGAACACCAGGTAACGGCGCTGATCGGCCCTTCCGGCTGCGGCAAGTCGACCTTCCTGCGCTGCCTAAACCGGATGAACGACACGATTCCGGGCTGCCGGGTCGCCGGCAAGATCACGCTGGACGGCGAAGACGTCTACGATCCCAGGATCGACGTGGTGGAACTGCGCGCCCGCATCGGCATGGTCTTCCAGAAGCCCAATCCGTTCCCCAAGTCGATCTACGAGAACGTCGCCTATGGGCCGCGCATCCACGGGCTGGCGAAGAGCAAGGCGGACCTCGACCAGATCGTCGAGTCCAGCCTGAAGAAGGCGGCGCTGTGGAACGAGGCAAAGGACCGCCTGCAAGAGGCCGGCACGGGCCTGTCCGGCGGCCAGCAGCAGCGCCTGTGCATCGCCCGCGCCATCGCCGTGTCGCCCGAGGTCATCCTGATGGACGAGCCGTGCTCGGCCCTTGATCCGATCGCCACCGCGAAGGTCGAGGAACTGATCGACGAACTCCGAACCAACTACACCATTGTCATCGTGACGCATTCCATGCAGCAGGCGGCACGCGTGTCGCAGCGCACCGCGATGTTCCATCTCGGCTACCTGGTCGAGGAAGGCGCCACCGACAAGATGTTCACCAACCCTGACGACAAGCGCACGCAGGACTACATCACCGGCCGTTTCGGCTGAGCGCGTTTTTGAAGGAACCGCAATGGGCGAACATACAGTATCCTCCTTCGACCACGACCTGGAAAACATCGACAACCTCATCCGCGAAATGTCGGATCTGGCCGGCTCCATGGTCGGTGCCTCCATCAGCGCGCTGCTCCACACCGACTCCGCCGCTGCCCAGCGGATCATTTCGGAAGACGCGGTGATGGACGCCAAGCAGCGCCAGCTTGACGACCGCGCCATCACGCTGATCGCCAAGCGCCAGCCCATGGCGCAGGATCTGCGCGCCGTTCTCGGCGCCATCCGCATGGCCGGCGACCTGGAGCGGATCGGCGACCTGGCCAAGAACGTCGCCAAGCGCGTCGGCGTGATCGCCGAAGGCTCGACGCCGCGAACGCTTTCGCACGGCATAGACGAAATGGCGACGCTGGTGCTTGCGCAGATTTCGGACGTGATCGATGCCTATACGTCGCGCAAGCCCGATGCCTTGCGCGCGCTGCGCATCGACGACGAGAAGATCGACCTCAAATACACCTCGGTGTTTCGTGAACTCCTAACCTACATGATGGAGGATCCGCGCAACATCACGGCCTGCACGCACCTGCTGTTTTGCGCGAAGAACCTGGAGCGCATCGGCGACCACATGACGAATATTGCCGAAAACGCCTATTATGTCCTGACCGGCGAGCAGCTTCCGGCCAATCGCCCCAAGCTAGACGAGACAGCGGCAATCCTGGCCGAGTAAACGATCCAGCGAGATGCGATGATAGCTCCCAAGATCATGGTGGTGGAGGACGAGGAGTCGCTGGGCGTGCTTCTCCGCTACAATCTGGAATCGGAGGGCTATCAGGTCGAGGTCGTGACGCGCGGGGACGAGGCGGAAATCCGGCTGCAGGAGAATGTGCCGGATCTTCTGGTGCTCGACTGGATGCTGCCGGCCGTTTCCGGCATCGAGCTATGCCGCAGGCTCAGGATGCGGCCCGAAACCGAGCGCCTGCCGATCATCATGCTGACGGCGCGCGGCGAGGAAAGCGACCGGGTTCGCGGGCTGGCGACCGGCGCGGACGACTATCTGGTCAAGCCGTTTTCGACGCCCGAATTCGTCGCGCGGGTCAAGGCGCTGCTGCGGCGCGCCAAGCCCGAGGTGCTGTCCTCCGTGCTCAAGGTCGGCGACATCCTGCTCGATCGCGAATCGCACCGGGTCTATCGCAAGAAGAGCGAGATCAGGCTCGGCCCGACCGAGTTCCGGCTCCTGGAATTCATGATGCAGCATCCGGGGCGCGTGTTCTCGCGCGGGCAGTTGCTCGACAATGTCTGGGGCGAGACGATCTATATCGACGAGCGCACGGTCGATGTGCATGTCGGCCGGCTGCGCAAGGCGGTCAACACCGGCCGCCTGCCCGACGTCATCCGCACCGTTCGGGGCGCCGGCTACGCCATCAGCGACGAATAGGACCACCGGGGAGGCCGGCGCTGCTGTCTTTGCAAGGGCTGTCCCTGCGTAGGCATCGCCCGTGCTGGAGTTAGTATTTTATTATCCCTAATAAGCTATGCATGTGTGTGATAGGTCGAGGGGCTCACATGCAAAGCTTGTCCAGGAATTTGATCTTTGCGGAGACCGACGCCTTCGTCGAGGCGCAGGGCGGGATCAAGATGAAGCTGATAGACCGCAACTCCATATTCGAGTCGGTTGCCTATCTGCGCAGCCAGGGTTTCGACGAGGAAGAGGTCGCGCGCTGTCTGGTGCGCTATTTCTACGTGGATCTCGATCTGCTCAACGAGGCTCTGACCCAGCACTGAACCGAACGCGCCGGCGGCCGAGGGTCGCGCACCGCCGCCCGGAAACCCCGAGGCCGGGCCGGTTTGGGCCAAATCCATCGGGCCTCGGCTCGGCCGTACGACCGGTGCGACCTTCGCCGTGACCTTGACCCAAACCGTCACCGGCAGAATGGTTCAATCCAACCGCAACTTGCTCTAAAGGACGTGACCGCGTCCGTCCTTCCGCCAGGTCCCGAGCCGATGCCATCCCAAGCCGCGACCGCCAGCCAGCAATATGCCGCCTTTCGGCATCGCCCCTTCCTCAGCTTCTGGATAGCGCGGTTCCTGGCGACCTTCTCGACCCAGATCGTTTCCGTCGCGGTCGGCTGGCAGGTATACGATCTGACGCGCGATCCCTTCGATCTTGGTCTGGTCGGCGTCATTCAATTCGCTCCATCGCTATTGCTGGTCCTCGTTACGGGAGCAATAGCCGACCGCTTCGGCCGGCGGCGCATCATGGGGCTTTCCGCGGCGCTTGAGGCGGTCTGCGCGCTGGCGCTGCTGGTGCTCTCGTTTCGCGGGTTGACGGGCGTCGGCCCGGTCTTCGCCGTGCTCGCCATCTTCGGCGTGGCGCGCGCCTTCTTCGGCCCGGCGTCGGCCTCGCTTGTCGCCAATCTCGTACCGCCCGAGGACTTCGCCAACGCGGTCGCCTGGAATTCATCGGCCTGGCAGACGGCGACCATCGTCGGCCCGGTGGCGGGCGGCCTGCTCTATGGATTGTCGTCCGAGGCCGCCTACGGAACGGCCGCGCTGCTGATGGTGGCAAGCGCGCTGCTGGTCTTCTCCATTCCGAAGCCGGCGCAACGCACCGCCACCGACCGGCCGTCCCTCGACAGCCTGTTCGCCGGATTCCGCTACATCTGGAGCGAAAAAGTCGTGCTCGGCGCCATCTCGCTCGACCTTTTCGCCGTGCTTCTGTCAGGCGCGGTGGCGCTGCTGCCCGTCTATGCCCGCGACATTCTTGAACTGGGACCGTGGGGACTGGGTCTGCTGCGCGCCGCGCCCGGCATCGGCGCGATTCTCGTGGCGATCTGGCTGGCCGGCCATCCGCTGCGCGACCATGCCGGGGTCATCCTGCTTGTCTTCGTTGCGCTGTTCGGCGGCTTCACCATCGTTTTCGGCGTCTCGACCATGCCCTGGCTGTCGATCCTCGCGCTCGCCATGGTGGGCGCGACCGACATGATCAGCGTCTATGTGCGCGAGACCTTGATCCAGCTCTGGACGCCGGACGAGGTGCGCGGCCGCGTCAACGCGGTCAACATGGTATTCGTCGGCGCGTCGAACGAACTGGGCGAGTTCCGCGCCGGCACCATGGCGGCGGTGATCGGCACCGTACCGGCGGTCGTGTTCGGCGGTGTCGGCGCAATCGCCGTCGCCGGCATCTGGGCGGTGCTGTTCCCCAAGTTGCGGAATATCCGTCATCTCGGCGGGCGGGATTAGGATCGCGACGTCGCCGGTGGTCAGCCGTCTTCCGGCCGGCCGAACACGGTCTCCAGGAACTCGGTCAGCCAGCGCTTCAGGTGCATATCCCAGATCAGGCGGCCGCCGAGGTGATCGCGGCCCGGCTGAGCGCCCGGAAGCTCGAAGCGTTGGGCGCCGCGCACCACCCAGCGATGCATCATCAGGCGCGTCAGCTCGGCATGGAACTGGATGCCCCAGGCGTGGTCGCCGTAGCGGAAGGCCTGGTTCGGATAGCTTTCGGCGGTGGCGAGCAGCGTGGCGCCGGAAGGCAGCGAAAAACCCTCGCGATGGAACTGATAGACCATTTCCGGCCAGTGCATCAGTTCCTTGCCCGCCTCCGTCGCGCGCAGCGGATACCAGCCGATCTCGACCACGCCGTCGTGGCGGCCTTCGACCTTCCCGCCAAGATGATTGACCAGCATCTGCGCGCCGAGGCAGATGCCGAGAAAGGGCCGCTTCTCCTTCAGCGGCACGGCGAGCCAGTCGGTCTCGCGCCTCACGAACTCCTCGCCGTCATTGGCGCTCATCGGGCCGCCGAATATGACGGCGCCGGCGTGGTCGGCCAGCGTCTCCGGCAGGGGATCGCCGAGCGGCGGCCGCCTTATGTCGAGGTCGAAACCGGCCTCCATCAGCAAATGTCCGACCCGTCCGGGGCTGGATGTTTCCTGATGGAGGACGACGAGAATAGGCGGCTTACCTGTGCCGGCCCTCGACCTGCTATTCATCCGATGGCGTGCCCTTTGCGTCCGGAACCTTCCGCGCCGCATCCTGGCGCGCCTGAATCCGGTCCCGCCGGTCGACTCCCAGCAGTTCGGCGACGCGCCACAGCGTGTTGTCCTCCAGTTCGTGCAACAGGCCGTCGGCGTAGACCACTTCCCACATCAGCCGGATGAAGGCGATGCGGCCGCCCTCGTCGAGATGACGATTGAGGACGCTGGTGAAGGCGTAGAGGTCTATCGCCGCGCCCTCCGCGATTTCTCCGGCGACTGCCAGTGCGTCGAGTTCGCGCCCCTCCAGATCGTAGGTGTCGCCGAGGATCTGCTTGATCTTGTCCCACTCGGCATCCTGGCGGACCCCGTCGACATTCATGACGTGGTAAAGGAGCGCGGACGCGGCAATGCGCGGGTCATCGTCGCGAAGCTTGCTGTTGGCGCCGGCGCGCGGGAGTTCCTTCAGGAACGAGATCATACGCTCGAGCATCTCGGTACACCCTGTCAGAACAGCCCAAACCGCCGGCGCGGCTTGACCACTTCGGCCGGGTCGACGCCCGGATCGTCCGGCAGCGGCGGTGGCCGTTCCTCATCCTCGACGGTCGCTTCGGCCGGCGTGGCCTCATCGCTCGACACGGATGCATCGGCAGGCGCCGCGGCAGCCTTCTCCGGTTGTCCGCGGTCGTTTGCCGGCTCGATCGCCTCCACGACCGCAGCGTTCTGAGGCTGCGGCGCCGGTGGCTCGGGCGCGGCGATTTCGATCACCGGTTCCGGCATCGGATCAGCAGGCACCGGGGCAGGAGGCGGCGCGGCGAGCACCACCGGGGCTTCGACCTTTACGGCCGGCTGCTTCTCCTCCTCGATCAAGGCGCCGAGCCGCTCGACCGGCACGCGCCACTCGAAAGCGTCGAGGCGCCCGCTGACCGGCGAAAACGGCGCCCATTTGTCGGTTTCGAAGCCGTCGGCGACCCAGGCCGGATCGCGCGGCGCGCGCACGGCCTTCGCCAGCAATTGCCGCGCCTTGCCGACATCGCCGGTGTCGGCCTCCTCGATGTCGGCAAGCAGCAGCCAGGCGCTCTCGCGCGGCTGCATGCGGATTGCCGCTTCGGCCTCGGCGCGCGCCAGCCGGTAGTCGGAGGCGTCGAGGGCGGCGCGCGCGACGGCGAGCGAGGATTCGGGGTGGTTCTGCTTGATAGATTGCAGGCGCTTGGCCCGAATCAGGCGATCCGTTATCGAGTCGCCGTGGCGGGCATGCACATAGAGGTCGGCGACGTCCGGATGCGGCGCGGCTTTCCACACCGTCTCAAGTATCTTCGCGCCCTTGCGGGTATCCTCGCCGCGAAACAGCGCTTTTGCCGCCATCAGCGCGGCCGGCACGAAATCCGGCCTCAGCCGATTGGCCTCCAGGGCCGCGGTCCTGGCCGCCGCGAAATTGCTGTCGAACAGCGCCATCGCCTTGGCCGTCAAAAGCACGGCGCGGCGGCGGCTGCCTGCGTCCCGTTCCGCCTTCTGGGTCCCTTTCCGCGCGTCGACGAGCTTGAGCGCGCCGTCCCAGTCGCCGCTTGTGGCTTTCGCCTCGATGGTCGAGTCCGCCGCCCAGGCGAGTTGCGGGGCGATGTCGGCGGCCCGGCCGGCATAGTGGCGGGCCGCCGAGCGGTCGCCCAGCCGTTCGGCTTCGAGGTAAAGGCCGCGCAGGCCAAGCACGCGCATCTCCGGATCGTCCAGCATCGCCTCGAATTTCTTGCGGGCGCCGGCATGATCGCCTTCGAGCAGCGCGGCCTGTGCGTCGAGGAGATGGATCAGCGGCTCCTGGTCCGAGCGGATCAGCTTGGCCGCCTCCTTGTTCTTCTTGCGCGCCAAGGCGGCGTCGCCGGCGCCGGCCGCGATCATGCCGGTCGATAGCGCCTGGTAGCCCCGGTCGCGCCGCCGGGCGCGAAAATACCGGCTGACCGAATAGGGGCTGTTCCAGACCGATTTTACCAGCCACCAGCCGATCATCACCGCCGCGACGACGGCAACGACGCCCACCGCGGCGACCATCAGGCTGACCCTGTATTGATAGCCCTCGAGGGTGACCACCATGTCGCCCGGCTTGTCCGCGAGCCAGGCGAAGCCGAGGCCGAGAAGGAAGACTACGAGCAGGAAGAACAAGATACGGGTCATCTGCCGCTTTCCTCAAGCCTTCATCGCGCCGGCGATCGCCTGATCGACCAGCTCTTCGGCATCGCGGCGCGCCTTCAGCTTCTCGGCGAAGGTGCCGGCCGCCGCCTTGGCCGCATCCGGAAGCGTGTCGAACTCCGCAAGCGCCTTGGCGAGATCGCCGGCCGTCATCGCGACCTGCATGCGGGCGACGATCTCCGGCACGCCGGACCCCTCGACCGCGCCGATCGGCCGCACCGTCACCAGCGACTTGGCGCTTTGCAGCAGCCGGTCGAAGAAACCGGCATTCGGATCGACCGGCCTCGACGCAGCGATCATTGCGGCGGCCGCGGGTTCGACCTCGGCCAGCAGGACCTCCCTGGTCGGCACCCCCTGCTCGGCGAATGTCCGCAGGGGCGCAATTCCCGGCGCATCGGGCGCAATCGCCGCGAAAGCTTCCAGTTCGGCGGTGAACGGCGCGCCCCGGTCAACCGCCGCCTTCAATGCGGCGGTGGCAATGGCAAGCGCGATCTTCGGCTGCTGCGCCTGGGCGTCGACGCGGCCCGTCAGCGCGGCGACGGACTGGTCTAGACCGGCGATCCGCTTGTCGACTTGCGCAACGGCATCACCTTCCGTTTTGGTCAATGTCTCGATCGCCGCAAGGCGCTCGCCGAGCGCGGTCAGGGCGGCAGCGTCCGGCGCGCCGTTCCGACCGAGCGAGGCAATGCCGGCTTCGATCTCCTTGATGCGGGCGTCCAGCGCCTGAAGTCCCGCGCCGTCTCCGCCGCCCGCGCCCGCGGACGCCGTCTCGCGCAGGCTCGCGACCTCCGCCTTGACGGCGTCAAGGCCGGCGGCGACGCCGTCGATCCGTGCGCCGAGATCCTCCGCGCCGGTGCCGCTCCTTGCCGCCGCGATCTCCTGACGCAGGCTCTCGATGTCGGCGGCGGCGGGTCCGCCGCCCGAACTCGCGCCTGGAACGCCGAGCAGGCCCGCATATTGCAGGCCGGCGGCACCTGCCAGCGCCACAACCGCGCCGATGAGGCCGGCGGCCACGCGGGAGAATCCATCGCGTCGCGGCTGCGCCGGAGGCGCAACCGAAGGCGCCTGCGGACCGGGTGCGTCCGGCTCGGCCTGCTCCGCCTCGTCAAGGCGGCTGCCGGTCGCTTCCTGCAAGGCTTCGGCCGGCTGATATTCCTGTTCCGGCTGGGCAGCGGTGCCGGTTTCCGTGGCAAAGTCCGATTCGGAAGCGGATGCCAGCGGCTCGTCGGCCGCGGCATCCGGCGCTTGCGTGTTCGCCTCGGGCGCTTCGTCGGCAGCCGCCAGGATGCTGTCGGGGCTTTCCGCTTCGGGAGCAGTCGACGGCACGCCTTCCCCTTCCGGAACGCGCGCGACATCGGCCGGATCAAGCTCGATCGTCAGCGGTTCGCGTCGGGATTTCGAGTGCCGTGTTCTCGGCGTCTTGACCATGCCTTGGCCTCCGCTCCGTTATCTGTCCTGGCACCGGCGCGCCGGTGCCTGTTCGATACCTATCACAACAGCCCGCCCTGAAAAGAGGCCGGCTCGTCACCCTGAGGGGCTCAATGCTCCAGCCGTTCAAGCAGCCGCAGCAGCGCGGCCTCCGTCGGCTCCGCAGCCACCAGTATTTGTAACCCGCCGACGGCCGCAAGTCCTTCGGCGACACGCGGCGACAGGCACAGATACGCCGCCTCCGCCAGCAGGCGCCGTATCGGTTGCGGCCAATCCAGCAGGCGGAACTGGCGCGCGGCCCTGGCGGAGTAAAGCAGAACCGCATCGACGGGTTCCATGCCGATCGCCCCGGACAGTTCGCGCGGACCGTAGTCGATGGCGCGCGTGTCGTAGGTTTCGATGGCGTGGACGGTGATCCCGGCATGGATCAGCCGCGCCTCGAAGCCGCTCAGCCGCACGCGCCCGCACAGATAGACGACGCTTGCGCCGGCACCCAGCCGTCGGATGACGAGATCGGCGAGGCCTTCGGCGTCGCCGCTCCCGTGCTCGACGCTGTACGAAGCGCAAGGGTTCTGAACTTGAGTGAACAGGATCGCCCCCCCTCTCCGGCCGCTTCGCGGCCACCTCTCCCCCGCTTCGCAGGGGCGAGGAAACGCCGGCCGCGCCGGTTGGCGCCTTTCCTCGCCCCCTCGGGGGGAGAGGTGGCTTGCGAAGCAAGCCGGAGAGGGGGTGTCGTTCACTCTCCATTGATCCGGGTTCGTGCCCTCTGAGAAAGGTCCAGCGACCGTGCCTGCCGCGCCGTCTTTTCGCCGACCGCGAAGCAGCGTTCGCCGGCCAGCCTCGCAAGCAGCGCGGCCGGCGCGCAGCGCAGCGCATTGGCGCTTGTGACCGCGACGGCGTCGATGCGGTCGGGCAGCGACGCTACGTCGACCGGGAGCGCCACGGTTTGCGTCAGCGGCAGTATGACAGGCTCGTAACCGAGTTCGGCCAGGCGCCGGGCCGTGCGCACCGCCTGCGGCCCCGGCCGTGTCACCAGCACGCGGCGCGGCATTCAGCCCCAGCCCTCGAAGAAGGCGGTACCGGCCCGCTCCCGAATGGCGGCGCCCGCGTGGCGGCCGATCCGGCCGGCATCGTCGGCGCGGCCGTCGAGGGCGATGTCGTGGGAGGTCTGCCCGTCCGGCGTGAGGATCAGGCCGCTGAAGGTCAGGCGATCGGCGTCGATGGTCGCGTAGCCGGCAAGCGGCGTGCGGCAGGAGCCGTCGAGCGCCGCCAAAAAGGCGCGCTCGCAGGCAAGTGCGAGGCCGGTATCGCGATGATGGATCGCTTCCAGCAGATCGCGCGCATTTGTGTCGCCGACGCGGCTCTCGATGCAGATCGCGCCCTGTCCGGGAGCCGGCGGAAAAACGTCCAGCGGCATCAGGTCGGTGACGACATCGGTGATGCCCAGCCGCCGCAGGCCGGCATTGGCGAGGATTGTGCCGTCGACGATCCCTTCGTCCAGCTTGCGCAGCCGGGTCTGCACATTGCCGCGAAACATCACGACGGCGAGGTCGGGCCGCATGCGCCGGATCAGCGCCTGGCGCCTGAGCGACGACGAGCCGATCGTCGCGCCATGCGGCAGCGCGGCGATGGTCGCCGCCGCCTTGCCGATAAAGCCGTCGCGCGCATCCTCGCGCGGCAGGAAGGCGGAAAGCTCAAGCCCGGCCGGCAGTTGGGTCGGCATGTCCTTGACGGAATGCACGGCGATGTCGATCCTTGCCGGAAAAAAGCGCTTCCTCCAGTTCCTTGGTGAACAGGCCCTTGCCGCCGGCTTCCGACAGCGGCCGGTCCTGGATTCGGTCGCCGCTGGTCGCGATCACCTCGACCGCGAAGGCTTCCTCCGGCAGGCCGTGGGCTTCCATCAGGCGCAGGCGCGCTCTCATGCGCCTGGGCGAGCGCCAGCGGACTGCCGCGTGTTCCAATTCTGAGCGTCGCTGTTTGCATCATGCCCGGTCCATGATAGGCAGCCCGGCGAACATGCCCGGCCGGGCCTCTCCTAACGGGGAAACGCCTGCCGGACAATCGTGGAGCATCTTAGGGCACGCAGTGAGTACGGGTTGTTAGTTCGAGTTCGGAGCCCCGGAGGATAGAGGTCAGACCTTGGCGACGATCCGCGTTCTGGGCATAGAGACCAGTTGCGACGAGACCGCCGCAAGCGTCGTGGCGCTTGGCCATGACGGCCGGCCGCAAATCCTTTCCAATGTGGTGCTCAGCCAGATCGAGGAGCATGCGGCCTTCGGCGGCGTGGTGCCGGAGATCGCGGCGCGCGCCCATGTCGAGGCGCTGGACGGGCTGATCGAGGCGGCACTTATCCGATGCGCGCACGAAGCTGTCGGAAGTCGATGCGATTGCGGCAACGGCCGGTCCCGGCCTGGTCGGCGGGCTGATCGTCGGGCTGATGACGGCGAAGGCGATCGCGGCGGCGGCGGGCAAGCCGCTGCTGGCCATCAACCATCTGGAAGGCCACGCGCTGACGCCGCGCCTCACCGATGGCCTGGCCTTCCCCTATCTGCTGCTGCTGGTCTCCGGCGGCCACACGCAGATCGTGCTGGTGCGCGGCGTCGGCGACTATCAGCGCTGGGCAACCACGATCGACGACGCGCTGGGCGAGGCTTTCGACAAGACGGCGAAGATGCTCGGCCTGCCCTATCCCGGCGGTCCGAATGTCGAGAAGGCGGCACAAGACGGCGACCCCGCCCGCTTTGCCTTCCCGCGCCCGATGAAGGGCGAGGCACGGCCGGATTTTTCGTTCTCGGGCCTGAAGACGGCGGTGCGGCAGGCCGCTACGGCCATCGCGCCGCTGACCGACCGCGATGTCGCCGACATCTGTGCCTCCTTCCAGGCGGCGGTAACCGACGCGCTGCAGGACCGCGTGTCGCGTTCCCTGGCACGCTTCAAGGCCGAGTATCCCGATGCCTCCCGGCCGACGCTGGTGGTTGCCGGAGGCGTGGCCGCCAACCGGCTCGTGCGGGCGACCCTGGAGGCGCTGTGCGCCGAACGCGGCTTCGGCTTCGTCGCGCCGCCGCTGGCGCTGTGCACCGACAATGCGGCGATGATCGCCTGGGCCGGCATCGAGCGCCTGCGCGCCGGGCTGGCGGAAACGGACGGCATGGATTTCGTGCCGCGCTCGCGCTGGCCGCTCGACAGCGTTTCGGCGCCGGTCGTCGGCTCCGGCCGCAGGGGTGCCAAGGCATGAAGCGGGTCAGCGTGCTTGGCGGAGGCGCCTGGGGAACCGCGCTGGCCCTCACCGCGATGCGCGCCGGGCACGCCGTCCGGCTGTGGGCGCGCGAGCCGGAGGCTGTGCGAGCCATAACGGCGGGAAGCAACCCGCGCTACCTTCCGGATATCGCCTTCGAGGCCGGCATAGAAGCGACGACGGATATCGCCGCCGGCGCTCGCGGGCGCCGACGCCGTGCTCGTCGTCGTTCCGGCGCAGTCGCTGCGTCAGGTGCTGTCGCAGGCCCCGCCGCATCTGCCGGCCGGGCGTGCCGCTGGTGCTCTGCGCCAAGGGCATCGAGCGCGACACCGGCAGGCTGCTTTCCGGCATCGCCGCGGAAGCCTGCCCGGACAATCCCGCCGCCACGCTGTCCGGCCCGAGCTTTGCCACCGATGTGGCGCGCGGCATGCCGACGGCGGTGGTCGTCGCCGCTCCCGACGAGACCATGGCGGCCGACCTTGCGGCGCTGTTGTCGACGCGCGCCTTCCGCTGCTATTCGACCGGCGACCAGGTCGGCGTCGAGATTGGCGGGGCGCTGAAGAATGTGCTGGCGATCGCCTCGGGCGCCGCGCTCGGAGCCGGCCTCGGCGCCAGCGCGCAGGCGGCGCTGGTGACGCGCGGTTTCGTGGAACTGAGGCGCATCGGCGCGGCCTACGGCGCCCTGCCGGAAACGCTGATGGGCCTGTCCGGCCTCGGCGACCTGGTGCTCACCTGCGCCTCCGCCCAGTCGCGCAACTTCGCCTACGGCCTGGCGCTGGGGCGCGGCGAGCCGCTCGCCAACAGGCCGCTGGCGGAAGGGGTCGCGACGGCGGCCATCGCGGTGCGCATCGCCAAGGAAAAGGGCGTCGAAGCGCCCATCATCGCTGCGACCGCCATGATTCTGGATGGCAGGCTGACGATCGCCGAGGCGGTGGAAAGCCTGATGTCGAGGCCGCTGAAGGCGGAAGCCGATTGAAACGAAGGGAGCAGCCCGCAATGATTTTTGTGTTCACGTGCAAGGACAAGGCCGATCATCTCCAGGTCAGGCTGGATAATCGTCCCGCCCATGTCGCATACCTCGACGAACTCAACGCCGCCGGCAGGCTGAAATTCGCCGGGCCCTTCCTTGATGCGGCCGGAAAGCCTTGCGGCAGCCTTGTGGCGGTCGAGGCGGCCGACCTGGCAGCCGCGCAGGCCATGGCGACCAATGATCCCTTTGCGCAGGCCGGCCTGTTCGAATCGGTCCAGATCCAGCCTTGGAACTGGGTGTTCAACAATCCGGCGGCATAAGAACGCCGTCCGCCAATAGCGAGGAAAGCGCCGTGCAATACTGGCTTTTCAAATCCGAGCCCCACAAATTCTCCTGGGACATGCTGAAGGCGAAAGGCGCGGACGGCACCGAGTGGGATGGCATCCGCAACTATCAGGCGCGCAACAATATGCGCGCCATGCAGATCGGCGACCTCGGTTTCTTCTACCATTCCAATGAGGGCCTGGCGGTCGTCGGCATCGCCGAGGTCTGCAAACTCGCGCACCCTGACAGCACGACCGACGATCCGCGCTGGGAATGCGTCGACATCCGGGCGGTCAAGGACGTGCCGAAACCGGTGACGCTGGACGATTGCAAGACCAATCCGAAGCTCGAAAAGATGGTGCTGGTCAACAATTCGCGGCTGTCGGTGCAGCCCGTTCAGCCGGAGGAATGGCACGAGATCTGCCGCCTGGGTGGGGTCGACCCGGCGCCGTGACCGAACCGCAGCCGCCTCTCGCGGACAAAAGCCCTTTCATTCTGGCCAATACGAACCTGATGGCGCCGCCCCATGTGCCGGAAATCCGGCTCCACCTCGCGGACGAGGCGCATGATTTGTGGCACCGCACCGAGGCGGAGCTTCAGGCAATCGGCCTGCCGCCGCCTTACTGGGCCTTCGCCTGGGCGGGCGGCCAGGGACTGGCACGCTACGTCCTCGACAATCCGGACGCCGTGAATGGCCGGAAGATTCTCGATTTCGCCACCGGCTCCGGCCTGGTCGCGATCGCCGCCGTGAAGGCGGGCGCGGCGCATGTGACCGCCGCCGACATCGATCCGTTCTCGCGAACCGCCGTGAGGCTGAACGCGGACGCCAATGCCGTTGGGATCGCGTTTCGGGGGGACGACCTCGTGGGGGATGACGAGGGCTGGGAGGTCGTGCTCGCCGGCGACGTCTTCTATGAACGCGCCTTTGCCGACCGCCTCGAACCCTGGTTTTGCGCGCTTGCCGAGCGCGGCGCCGCCGTCATCGTCGGCGATCCGGGCCGCGCCTATCTGCCGAAGACGCGGCTGGAACGGCTTGCCGTCTACGAAGTCCCGGTCACCCGCGCGCTGGAAGATTCCGAAGTCAAGCGCACGACCGTCTGGCGCTTTCTCAAATGACGTTGAGTTCGCGAAACGCCCTTCCCGCCGCGATCCGCTCGTAGCCGAACGGCGTGCAGTCGACCGTCCGATAGGCGCCATGCACCACCAGTTCGGCCAGCGCCTTGCCGACCGCCGGGGCCTGTTGCAGCCCGTGGCCGGAAAAGCCGTTGGCGAACAGGAAGTTCGCAATGTCCGGATGCGGGCCGATCACGGCGTTCTGGTCGAGCGTGTTGTAATCATAGTGGCCGGCCCAGGCGCGCGTCGGCTTGATTGCCTCGAAGGCGGGAATGCGGGTGGCGAGCACCGGCCAGATCACATCCTCGAACAGCGGCCAGTCCGGATCGAAATCCGCCGGATCGGCGGGGCCGTCGGTTGCCTCCGGCTCGGCCCCGCCGGTGAGGTAGACCGAGCCTTCGGGCCGGACATAGATGCCGGACGGGTCAACCAGCAGCGGCATGTCGTCGAACCGGTCCCGCGCCTCGAAGACGAAGACGCTGCGCTTGCGCGGCTCGACCGGAAGCTTAATGCCGGCGAGCGCCGCCACCTTGCCGGCATTCGGGGCCGGCGGCGTTGATGACGATGCCCGCCTCCAGCCGCTCGCCATTGTCGAGATTCACGCCGGTCACGCGCTGGCCGTCGCGCTCGATCCCGCTTACCGAGGCGCTGACGAAATCGACGCCTTTGGTTCGTAACGCCTTACGGAACAACATCAGCAGGGCATGGGCGTCGAACCAGCCTTCGCCGGAGCGGCCGAAGGCGCCGAGCGAAATGCCCTCCGTCGACAGCCAGGCGAAACGGCGGCGCAGCGCCTCGGGCTCCTCCAGCACGATGTCGGAACCCTCGGCCATCTCGACCGCGTGATTGGCCTTGAGCACCGGCAGACCTTCTTCGCTGGCAAGGATCAGATAGCCCTTTTCGCGGAAGCCTATGTCGGCGTCTTCGCCGAACACTTCTTTCAGCCGGCGGAACAGGTCGAGCGTGAATTGCGACAGGCGGATGTTTTCGGGAATCGAGAATTGCTGGCGGATGGAGGCCATGGACAAGGTCGTGGCGGACAAGGTGAATTGCGGATCGCGCTCGACCAGCGCGATCGTCCCGGTAAAGCCTTCCTCGCGCAGATACCAGGCGATCGAACTGCCGACGATCGCGCCGCCGATGATGACGATATCGTACCGTGCCATGATGCCTGCCGTCCGGGTTCAGATACGCGCAACCAAACAGCAACGGCGGAATAAGGCAAGCTCTTGCAAGGGCGCGCCGGGCGGGGCAAGTAGGCTCCATGCGCACGCCAGCCGAAAAACCGTTCCGTTCGGTTCTCTACGTCCCGGCTTCCAATCCGAAGGCGCTGGCGAAGCTGGCAACGCTGTCCTGCGACGCTGTCATACTCGACCTTGAGGATGCCGTGGCGCCGGGCGAGAAAGCGGCCGCGCGCGCCAATCTCAAGGACTGGTTCGAATCGCGCGCCCAACTCTCCGCCACCGCGATCGTGCGCGTCAACCCACTGTCGAGCGAGTGGGGCGCGGAGGATTTCGCCTTTGTCCGGTCGCTGGAGCCCGATGGCATCCTCCTGCCCAAGGTCGACACGCCGCGCGTCATTCTTGAAGCCGGAGATGCGCTTGACGACGAATCCGTCGCGGATCGCGTCAAACTCTGGGCGATGGTCGAGACGCCGCGCACGCTGCTCAATCTCGGCCCGATCGCCGAGCTGGGGCGCGATCGGGCGTCGCGGCTGGCCGGCCTGATCGCCGGCACCAACGATCTGGTCAAGGACACCGGCGTGCTCGCCACGCCCGACCGCCGCTACCTCATGCCCTGGCTGATGCAGATCGTGCTTGCCGCGCGCGCCGGCGGACTTGTCGCGCTGGATGGCGTCATGAATGATTTTCGCGCGCTGGATGCCTTCAAGCGCGAATGCGCCGACGCCGCGGCGATGGGCTTCGACGGCAAGACGCTGATCCATCCGAGCCAGATCGGCCCGGCCAACGCGGCATTCTCGCCGTCCGACACGGCGATAGCGGATGCCAGGCGGATCGTCGATGCCTTCGCGCTTCCCGAGAATGAAGGCAAGGGCGTGATCGTGCTCGACGGCCGCATGGTCGAGCGGCTCCATCTCGCCCAGGCGGAGCGGCTCCTGGCGCGGGCGGCCTCGCATAGATGAGCCGTCAATTCGCTGATCGGAGGAGACAATGAAGCTCTATCGCTTCCTGACCGGACCGGATGATTCGACCTTCTGCCACAAGGTGACGGCAGCGCTGGACAAGGGCTGGCACCTGTTCGGCTCGCCCACCTTTTCCTTCAACGCCGACACCAAAACCATGATGTGCGGCCAGGCCGTGGTGAAGGACGTCGACGGCCAGGCGTACGACCGTTCGATGAAGCTCGGCGATTTTTGATGCAAATCGAACAGTCGCGGCATCGCGCCGAGCGGAACCAACCTTTGACAGCCGAGGAATCCGACCGGGCGGTGCGGCTTGTGCGCACCCAGTCGCTGGCGGAAGAGACCTTTGGCGACGCCGGCAAGGCAAACCGCTGGCTGCGCAAGGAACTGGCCGAACTGGGCGGCGAAACGCCGCTGACGGTCGCGCAGACCGAGGCGGGCGCGCGCCTCATTGAAACCATTCTCGGAAAGATCGCCTGGGGTGCCGCCGCCTGATGCGGCTTTGGCGGCTTCTGAGCCCGCAGTTCGCCGTCGCCATGGACGGCGGCTACGGCTGCGGTTTTGACGAGCGCTCAAGCTTCAGACGGACGGATCTCCTATCTCATTTACCGTGTCGGCCTCTTGCCGGCGTCCCCGTCATTGTATTTGCTGACAAGGGTCACAGCTTGGGAACTCACGTGATAAGCATGCTGCAAAAGGCCGCGTTCGGCGCGGCAATCCTGTTTGCGCTTGTATCAGCGCCCGTCGCCGCCGCCGAGCGGCCCGGCGCCCAGGAAGCACTCCTGAAATGGTACGGGCTGGTGCTCGAACTGGTGCGGCATACGCCCACCTATTCGCCGCCGGTCGCCAGCCGCGCTTTCGCCTATCTCGGCATCGCGGCATACGAGGCGACGGCGAGCGGATCGCCGGACCTGCAATCGCTTGCCGGGCAGCTGCACGACCTCACACCGCTGCCGCCGCGCGCTGCCGGCAAGGCCTATGACGACGCCGTGATCATCAACGCCGCCATGGCCCATGCCGCACGCAATCTCTTCACCCATACCGGGCCGACCGGCCAGCGCGCGCTCGCCGCCATGGCCAAGAAGATGCAGCGGGAAGTCGCGGCCGGGCTGCCGCAGGATGTGGTCGCGCTGAGCGAGGCCTATGGCGAGGCGGTCAGCGGGCACATCCTCGCCTGGTCGCAGGGCGACGGCGGCGCCGTCGTCGAGAATATGGGCTTCCCGCTCGAATACGCTCTCACGCCCGGCCCGGCGCATTGGGTGCCGACCAGCACCATCGCCCAGCAGCAATTCCCGCTGCTTCCCGACTGGGGCAGGAACCGCACCTTCGCCATGCCGAACGGCGCGGCCTGCCCGCTGCCGGCGGCACTCGACTATAGCGAGGACCCGAACTCGGCCTTCTACAAGGAGGCGATCGAGGTCTACGAAACCGTCAACACGCTCACGCCGGAGCAGCGCGCCATCGCCCGCTTCTGGTCGGACGACCCGATGCTGTCGCCGACCCCGCCCGGCCACTGGATTTCGATCGCCCTGCAGGTGCTGGAGCGCGAGCAGGCCGACCTCGACCGCAGCGTCGAAACGCTGGCACGGCTCGGCGTCGCACTCGCCGACGCCTTCATCGGCTGCTGGGACGCCAAATACAAATACGACCTGGTGCGACCGGTCACTTACATACGCAGGCTGATCGACCAGAAATGGGAGACGCTGCTGATTACCCCGCCCTTCCCGGAATACCCCTCGGGCCACAGCACGCAGTCCGGCGCGGCGGCCGTGGTGCTGGCCGGCCTGTTCGGCGAGGCCTACGCCTTCGAGGACCGCGCGCATGAGGCGGACGGCCTGATCCCGCGCAAATATCCGAGCTTCTGGGCGGCGGCCGAGGAAGCCGGCATCTCGCGGCTCTATGGCGGCATCCATTTCCGCGCGGCCATCGCGCGCGGGCTCGAACAGGGCAAGTGCATCGGCGCCTATGTCGTTGCGCTGAAGACGCGGAGGTAGACGATGCGCGTCGCATGTTTCGGGCTTGCCCTGGCCGCGCTGTCTTTCGCCGCCGCGCCGTGCCGCGCCGCCGATTCGGCCGTGGACATCCCGTCCTTCAGCGAAGAGACGAAGACTGCCGGTATCGACAGCATCTATGCCGGCGACTGGGAGTATATGGTGGGCGGCGGCGCGGCCACTTTCGACTGCAACGACGACGGCTATCCCGACCTGTTGCTTGCCGGCGGAGAGAAGCCGGCTAAATTCTATCGCAACATCAGCACGCGCGGCGGGCCTCTGAGGTTCGCCGCCGAAAAGAGCGGGCTGGAGTTCGATGCCGTCAGCGGCGCCTATCCGCTCGACATCGACAGCGACGGCATCATGGATCTGGTGCTGCTGCGGGTCGGCGAGAACCTCGCCATGCGCGGCACCGGAAGCTGCCGCTTCGAGCGCGCCAACGAGGCATGGGGCTTTGACGGCGGCAACGCCTGGTCGACGGCGTTCTCCGCCACCTGGGAACGCGGCGCCGACTGGCCGACGCTCGCCATCGGCAACTATATCGACCGCACGCAGGATATCATGCCCTGGGGCTCCTGCACGGACAACTGGCTGCACCGGCCCATGGAAGCCGGCCGGCGCCGCTTCGCCGCGCCGCTGCCGCTGCAGCCGAGCCATTGCGCGCTCTCCATGCTGTTCACCGACTGGAACCGCTCCGGCACGCCGTCGCTGCGCGTATCCAACGACCGCGAATATTACAAGGGCGGCCAGGAGCAGATGTGGCATGTCGAACCCGGCAAGGCGCCGGCGCTCTACACCGCCGAAGAGGGTTGGAAATACCTGCGCATCTGGGGCATGGGCATCGCCTCCTATGATCTCACCGGCGACGGCTATCCGGAATATTTCCTCACCAGCATGGCCGACAACAAGTTGCAGACGCTGGCGGCGGTGCCGGCCGAAGGCAAGCCGAAGCCCTCCTACGCCGACATCGCCTTCGCTCGCGGCGCCACCGCGCACCGGCCCTATACCGGCGGCGATTGGCACCCCTCCACCGCCTGGCACACGCAGTTCGAGGACGTGAACAATGACGGGCTGGCCGATCTGTTCATCGCCAAGGGCAATGTGGCGGAAATGCCGGATTTCGCCGCCAAGGACCCGAACAACCTCCTCCTGCAGCAGCCCGACGGCAAGTTCCAGGAGGCGGGCGACAAGGCCGGCGTCGCCAGCATGGCGATCGCGCGCGGCGCGGCGCTTGCCGATTTCAACCTTGACGGCCTGGTCGATCTCGTCGTCGTCAACCGCTGGACGAAGGCAGAACTCTGGCGCAACACCAGCGCCAATGCCGGCCGCTGGATCGAGGTGAAGCTCGATCAGCCGGCGCCCAACCGCGATGCCATCGGCGCCTGGGTGGAGGTGCGCTGCGACGGCGCGTCGGTGATGCGCCGGGAAATCACGTCAGGCGGCGGCCATGCCGGCGGCCAGAGCGGCTGGTGGCATTTCGGGCTCGGCGACACCGGCAGGGCCGAGCTGCGGGTGCTCTGGCCGGACGGCACCGATGGCGGCTGGCACCCCGTTGATGCGGACAATTTCTATGTGCTGAAGCGCGGCGGGACCGCCGAGAAATGGAGCCCGCCGGCAGGCGGATAAGCGTCGGCCTTCATCCGCCGGAAAGCGAGGCTCACCCCTTTCCGCGCGCAAATTCGGCGAAAGCCGCGCCGAAATCCGGGTGCCAGCGCGACAGCGCCGGCCGGTTCTCGACGATGTCGCCGGCGGCCCAGAGAATGCGACGCTCATCCAGTGCGCGCGGCACGTCATTGTCGGGGCACAGAATGTAGAAGTCGCCAGTCTCCAGGCTCTCCACCATGAATTCGACCGTCTGTTCGGGCGTCCAGGCACCCGCCGGCTTTTCGCGTACGGCCGTGGGCGGTCAGGCCCGTGAAAACGAAGCCGGGCAAGAGTAGATGGGCATTGATCAGGCAGCCGGGCGTATTGCGCAACTCGTGCTGCAGCGCCTCGGTGAAGGCCTTCAAGCCTGCCTTGGCGACATTATAGGCGGGGTCGCCGGGCGGCGTGGTGACGCCCTGCTTGGAACCGGTGTTGATAATCAGGCCGGGCCGGCCGCGCGCGATCATGCCCGGCGCGAAGACGCGGCAGCCGTGAATGACGCCCCAAAGATTGACGGCGAAGACACGCTCCCAGTTCTCGGCAGGGCCGAACATGGCGCTGCCCGGCTGGATGCCGGCATTGTTCATAAGGAGGTCGGTTCCGCCGAAATGCTCGCCGACCGCCTTTTCCAGATTGATCAGATCCGCGATCCGGCTGACGTCGGCCTCGACCGCCATAACGTCGGCGTCGGGAATGTTGGCAGCGGTCACGATTTCGTTCCGCGCGCGGGCCAGCCTTTCCACGCCGATATCGGCGATGCAGACGCGCATGCCCAGACCAGCTAATTTTTTGGCGGCGGCGAGGCCGATGCCGGAGGCGCCGCCGGTGATGACGGCGACGCCGCCAGGGGTGAGGACGGGATGGGGCATCGAAGCGCTCCTGCGGGAGAATGGCGACAGTTTACTTCATTTCTCGGCAAGTCGCGCCTTGAAGCTTGCGCGATGACAAGGCGAAACGCGCCGGCACGAGCCGACAGATTGTCTGGAGCGGCGCAAGTCTGCCCTATTGCCGCATCGGCGCTCATCGGTGAGCGCAAGGCCCGGGATCGGCTCACGCGTCGTCATCATCATCCACGCCGGGACGCGGCGATGCCAGCAGCACGGCCGTGCCGAGGAGCGCCGCGACAAGCGAGCCCGCGAGTATCCCGAGCTTGACCGCCTTCTGCATCTCCGGGTCGTAGGCGAAGGCGAGCAGGCCGATGAACAGGCTCATGGTGAAGCCGATGCCGCACAGGAGCGCCACGCCCGCCATGTGCGACCAGCCCGCCCTGACCGGCAGATCGGCAAGGCCGAGCCTGATGGCGAGCGCCGAGGTGCCCAGCACGCCGACGAGCTTGCCCACGACCAGGCCGCCGACCACGCCCAGCGTCAAGGGCTCGGTCAGCGAGGACATGCTCATGCCGGCAAAGGAAACGCCCGCATTGGCGAAGCCGAAGACCGGAATAACGACGAATGGCACGACCTTGTGCAAGGCGTGCTCCATGCGGTGCAAGGGCGATGTTTCGAGGTCGCGCGCCAGGCCGGGAGACGCGCGCAGCGGGATGGTGAGCGCCAGCGCAACGCCGGCCAGCGTGGCGTGCACGCCGGATTTCAGCACCAGCACCCAAAGCACCAGTCCCAGTATGACATAGGGCGCGAGCGTGAGTATTTTCATGCGGTTGAGCACGATCAGCAGGGCCAGCACCAGCGCCGCGCCGGCGAGGTAGGGCAGCGACAGGCCGGCCGTATAGAACAGCGCGATAATGATGACGGCGCCGAGGTCGTCGATGATGGCAAGCGCGGTGAGGAAGACCTTCAGGGAGGCCGGAACCCTGCTGCCGAGCAGCGACAGCACGCCAAGCGCGAAAGCAATGTCGGTGGCCGTGGGGATCGCCCATCCGGGCAGGGCCTGGGGATTGCGGGCATTTATCGCAACATAGATGAGGGCGGGCGCGACCATGCCGCCAAGCGCGGCGATGCCCGGAAGGGCGCGGCGCGGCCAGGTGGAAAGCTGGCCGTCGAGCATCTCGCGCTTGATCTCCAGCCCGACCAGCAGAAAGAACGCCGCCATCAGGCCGTCATTGATCCAGTGCTCGACATTGAGCGGGCCGACATAGGTCTTCAGCGCGGCGAAATAGGCGCCCGACAGCGGCGAATTGGCGATGATCAGCGCAAACAGCGCCGCCCCCATCAGGATAATACCGCCCGAGGCCTCGCCGTCGAGAAATTCGCGGAAGACCGAAATTGGGCGGGCCGGGCGATCTCTCAATCCACTCTCCTCAGGGATAATTATGTCGAACCTGAATGGCCCGCGAAGCCGTGCTTTGCAACCCTGAAGAGCGCCATAGCGGCAAATCGCTTAGCGTTCAGGCAAGGAGTGAAACCCGGTCGCCAGGGCTCCCGAACTCGGGCTAACGAAGTGATGAAGTCCCCTCTTCGACTTGCTCGCAAGCCAGTTCTCCCCTGCGGGGGCGAGGAAGGGCGCCGAGCAGTCCGGCCGCGCGTTTCCTCGCCCCTGCGAAGCGGGGGAGAGGTGGCCGCGAAGCGGCCGGAGAGGGGGGCGATGGCCGTCAACCCGGACACGGAGCCCTGAGCCAGTCGCGACAACCGCCCTTCGCGCCACCGGCCGTCTTACGATCGACGGCAGGCGCGGACGAACGATTTGGCGTCACGGCTCAGCGCGGGGCGCGCTTGGCGAGGATGCGCTGCAGCGTGCGGCGGTGCATATTGAGCCGCCGGGCGGTTTCCGAGACGTTGCGCTCGCACATTTCGTAGACGCGCTGGATGTGTTCCCAGCGCACGCGGTCGGCCGACATCGGATTTTCCGGAGGGGCCGCGCGCTCGCCGACGGTGCGCGTCAGGGCGGCGAATATGTCGTCGGCATCGGCGGGCTTGGACAGATAGTCGATCGCGCCGAGCTTCACCGCCGTTACTGCGGTGGCGATGTTGCCGTAGCCGGTCAGAATCACCGTGCGCGCATCGGCCCGGCTTTCCCGGATCGCCGCCACGACATCCAGCCCGTTGCCGTCGCCGAGCCGCATATCAACGACCGCATAGGCGGGCGCGACGGCTTTCGCCTTGGCGACCGCTTCCTCGACGCTTTCGGCCGTATCGACCGAGAAGCCGCGCGCCTCCATGGCGCGGGCCAGCCGGGTCAGGAACGGCTTGTCGTCGTCGACCAGAAGCAACGACGCGTCAGGCCCGATGCCCGTTGCCTCGGGAGTCGTCTCTTCGGCACCCATTGGCGTCCTTTTGTTATCGAGTCCGGCGCCGGTTATATCCTCCCGGGGCCGCAAATTCCACATCAGGCGGTGTCGTACATGGCGTTCGGCAGCGAGCGCCGGTTGACGAACTGATCACGGCGCCAGGCGACCTGCGCCACGGCGCCCTTGCCGCGCTCATTGGCGTTGAAGAAGGACAGGGTGGCGCCCGACCGCTCCAGCAGCGTCTTGGCGATGAACAGGCCGAGGCCGAGGCCGCCGCCGCGCTCCGCGCCCTGCCTGGTCGACATATAGGGCTCGCCGATGCGGTCGAGGATTTCCGGCGGAAAGCCCGGGCCGTCGTCGACCACCTCGATGGTGACGGCCTCGTCGTTCCAGCGCCAGTGCACCGTGACGATCTTGGAAGCGAAATCGACGGCGTTTTCGACGAGGTTGCCAAGACCGTAGATGACGCCCGGATTGCGGTGTCCGACCGGCTCGCGGCCGATAGAGTCGCCCGGCTCGAGACGAATCGCGATGCCGAAATCGCGATGCGGCGCGATCACTTCCTCGATAAGCGATGTCAGCGGCAGGCGGTCGAGGTGGACCTCGCCCTCCGACGACAGGCTGGCCAGCCGCTTCAGGATGCCGCGGCAGCGCTCGCTCTGCGAACGCAGCAGCGTGACATCCTCGCGGAATCTTCGGATCGTCGCCCAGCGCCCGCTCCATCTCCTTGGCGACGACCGTTATGGTCGCCAGCGGCGTCCCCAGTTCGTGCGCGGCCGCAGCCGCCAGTCCGTCGAGGGCGGACAGGTGCTGCTCGCGCTGCAGCACCAGTTCGGTGGCGGAGAGCGCGTTGGCCAGCAGCCGCGCCTCCTCGGCGACGCGCCAGGCGTAGACGGCCGTGAAAGTGATGGAAGAAAACACCGCCATCCACATGCCGGCCACATAGACGAACGGCATCGACAGCCGCTCCCCTTCGGTCCATGGCAAGGGCAGGTGGCGGAAGACGAGCACGCTCGCCATCGCCATGACGAGGAAGCCCAGAATGGCCGTCATCTGGAGCGACAGCGTGGTGGCGGAGATGACGACCGGCACGGTGAGCAGCAGCGCGAACGGATTGGTGAGGCCGCCAGTGAGATAGAGCAGGCCGGCAAGCTGCAGCGAATTGAACAGCAGCGTCGCAAGCGCCGAATTGGGCGGCAGCCGGTGCGTGGACGGAAAGCGGAAGGTGAGGAACAGATTGAGCCAGGCCGAACAGGCGATCAGCGCGAAGCAGAGGCTGACCGGCAGGGGGAATTCCAGCCAGTAGGCCACCACGATGACCGTCGCGCTCTGGCCGATGATCGCCAGCCAGCGCAGGCGGATCAGCGTGTTCAGCCTGAGCCGGTGGGTCTGGGCGAAATCCGGTGTGGTGAACGACTTGATCATGCCGGTTTATCGCGCCGCGAGGCCATCGCGCCAAGCGCTATTTGACGCGGGGCTTCGCCCGGCTGGTGGCGGCCGCGCCGGCGGGATCCTCGGGCCACACATGCTTGGGGTAGCGTCCGCGCATATCCGCCCGCACATCGGACCATGAACCGCGCCAGAAGGCGGGAAGATCCCGCGTGGTCTGGATTGGCCGATGGGCGGGCGACAGCAATTCCAGGGTCAGCGGCACAACGCCGTCGCCGATTGTTGGATGCCGAGTGAGGCCGAACAGCTCCTGCACGCGGATCGCCAGAACCGGCGTTTCGCCGTCATAGCGGATCGGCACGTTGCTTCCCGACGGCGCCGCAAAGTGCGTCGGCGCCGCCTTGTCGAGCCGCCGCCGCAGATCATGCGGCAGGATCGACATCAGCCCGGCCGTGACCGCGCCGGGATCGATGCGGGAAAAGGCCGCCTCACCGGTCAGATATGGCAGCAGCCAGTCATCGAGCGACGAAAGCAGCGCCGCGTCGGATACGTCCGGCCAGGGCCGGCCGACCGCCCTGTACAGCCAGTCGAGCCGCGCGCGCAGCGCCTCGGCATCCTTGCTCCACGGCAGCAGCGACAGGCCGTGCTGGCGCAGCGCGTCCAGTATCGCTCCGTCCGCGTCGGCGCCCTTCGGCGGCGGCAGCATCTGCTCGGACAGGATCACCGCGCCGAGCCGCACCGCCTCGCGGCTGCGCACGGTGCGGCGCTCCGTGTCGAATTCGGTGATGCGCCGCCGCTCCAGCCGGCTGCCGAGCCCAGCGCGGATGTCGGCTTCGCTGACCGCCGCCGCTGCCGTTATACGCGGGTTTTGCGCCTTGCCCTGCACATCGGCGACGACGAGATACGCCTCCCCGGCGAGCGGGTCGGCGGCGTCCAGCATCGCCCCGCCGCCATTGGACAGCACGAAACGTCCGCGCTCGCCGCGCGCCTTGGCGACGCGATCCGGCCAGGCGTGGAGCAGGAGCGCTCCGGGACTAAGCAGAATTGCGTGGCTTCGCCCACGCTTCGCCTGCTTAGCCTCTTGTTCTGTCGCAGGTTTCTGTCGGAAAACCGTGACAGACTTTTCCGGAACCTGCTTAGCGCGTTCCGCCGCCGGTCCTGCCCGCAAAAGAGCGGATGAAGCCCGCGCCAGCCGATCCGCGAGCTGCCGCGCCGCCATGGCGCGGGGAGACTTCTCCGTGCGAAAGCGCTCCAGCCGCCGCTCCAGATCGGCGCTGTCCCCGCCGAGGCCGCGCTCGGTGATGAGCACGGCAAGTTCGGCCGCCTCGCGCGCCAGCCCCGAGCGCGCCGCCTCCGCCACCATATGCGCCAGCCGCACCGGCAGGGCGAGCCTGCGCATTGCCGTGCCCGCTTCGGTCAGCCGGCCGGCGGCGTCGATCGCGTCGAGAGCGGCAAGCAGCGTCCGCGCTTCGGCGAGTGCGGCCGCCGGCGGCGGATCGAGGAAGGCCAGCGCACGAGGATCGGCGACCCCGAAGGCGGCGCAGTCGAGCACGAGCGACGAAAGGTCGGCCTCCAGGATCTCGGGCGTGTTGTAGGGTAAAAGCGCGGCGGTCTGCTCGGCCCGCCACAATCGGATCGCCACGCCCGGCGCGGTGCGGCCGGCGCGGCCGGCGCGCTGGTCGGCGGACGCCTTGCTGACGCGCACCGTCTCCAGCCGTGTCAGGCCCGACGCCGGCTCGTAGCGCGGCACGCGCGACAGGCCGGAATCGACCACGACGCGCACGCCGTCGATGGTGATCGATGTCTCGGCAATCGATGTGGCGAGCACGACCTTGCGCCGTCCGGCCGGTGCGGGCCTGATTGCTGCATCCTGGGCGCGCACATCGAGCTGGCCGTAGAGCGGCACGATGTCGACATTTTCCGCGACCCGGCCTTCGAGGCGTTCGGCCGTGCGCACTATCTCGCGCTGGCCGGGCAGGAAGGCGAGCACGCTGCCTGCCTCCGCCGCCAGCGACTGACGTATCGCGGCGCGCGACCGCATCCTCGACGCCGACGCCGGGTGCCCGTTCGGCATGCCGGATTTCCACCGGAAAGCTGCGCCCGGCGCTTTCGATCACCGGCGCGCCGCCGAGCAGTCCAGCGACCCGCGCGCCGTCGACGGTGGCCGACATGACGACGAGCCTGAGGTCGGCCCGCAACGCTCCCTGCACGTCGAGGGCGAGCGCCAGCCCGAAATCGCCGTCGAGGGAACGCTCGTGGAATTCGTCGAAGAGGATGGCGGCAATCCCGGGGAGTTCGGGATCGTCGAGGATCATGCGCGCCAGAATGCCCTCGGTTACGACCAGGATGCGGGTTTTGTCCGACGCCTTGCGCTCCATGCGCATGGCAAAGCCAACGGTTTCGCCTGGCTGCTCGCCGAGGATTTCCGCCATGCGCCGGGCGGCGGCGCGGGCGGCAAGCCGGCGCGGCTCGAGCAGCAGGATAGTGCAGTCGCCGCGCCATGCGGCCGACAGCAGCGCCGGCGGCACAAGCGTGGTCTTGCCGGCGCCGGGCGGCGCGACCAGCACTGCGCTGTTGCCGGTTTCAAGCGCGGCAAGCAGCGCGGGAAGCGCTTCGGTGACGGGCAGGACAGGCAGGTCGGCGAGGTTCATGCGGGTTGTGTGGCTTTGCGATGGCGGCTTCGCAGCCTTGCGGCCGGGCGAAGGGCGCAACGTAAGACGCGAGCGGGTCTGAAGAAAGGTCTCCAAAGTTCGTTCCAGTGCCCCGAGCCCGGGTTACAGGTGTCAGTTTCGCCCCTCTCCGGCCGCTTCGCGCCCACCTCTCCCCCACTTCGTGGGGGCGAGGAAACGCCGGCCGGGCTGCTTGCGCCCTTCCTCGCCCCCGCGATAAGCGGGGAGAGGTGGCCGCGAAGCGGCCGGAGAGGGGGGCTTTCACTCTTCGTTGACTCGATTTCGGAGCATTGGAAATCGGGGCGGCGGCCAGCGGCCGGGTGTCGCCTAACCGCCGATCCGCAGCATATGATTGTCCCAGACATGCCCGGAATCCGAGTGTCTTGCGACCTTCCGGCCCGACAATGTCGCCCTTGCCGGTGCTCGCCATGAAGCCGGGGCCGTCGGGCGCGATGCCGCAGACTTCGGTGAGGTCACGCGCCGCAAGCACCGTGCCTTTGCCCGCGTCGATGACGACCAGCGAATTGCCCTGCGGCGAGGACACCGCGACAGTGCCGGCGGCCGGGTTGGCGGCGACCGAGCCGACATAGTTCTGCAAAGCGTGGAGCACGTCTTGCGGCAGTTCGATGAGATCGAAGCGCTCGCCGATGCGGGCGCGGCCGACCAGTGACGGCCGCTCGGACATCGGGCCTTCGTGCTGGCAGCCGAACCACAGCGTGCCGTCGCCGTCGAAGGCCATATGGCGGATCGAAAGCTGGTGCAGCGACGGCGTCGAGCGCGTGCTTCTCAACCAGCGCGCCGTGTCGCGCCGTCGACGAATACCAGCGACGGCTGCATCGTCGCGATGTTGAGCTTGGCGCGGCCGAAATCCGGATGCGTCTCGATGCCGCCATTGGCGATGGCCAGCGTCTTGCCGTCCGGGCAAAGCAGCAATTCGTGCGGGCCGACGCCGTGCGTCGCGAACTCGCCGATGCGGCGGAACCCGTCCGTCGCGTCGTAGACGCCGATCACGCCGGCGGCATTGTCGAAGTCGTTCTCGGTCGCATAGAGCAGCGCGCCGTCCGGCGAAAACACGCCGTGGCCGTAGAAGTGCCGGCCCTCGACGGTGGCGATCGTGACCGGCTCTGCCTCGCCGGTATGGTCGAAGACGACGGCAAAGGTTCCAGGCTGACGCGCGAATACCACCGAGCGGCGCGATACGGGATCGAAGGTGATGTCGTGGCCGCGTTCCGGCAGGTCAAGCGCATGGACAAGCCGGCCCTGCTCCGTCAGCACGCCGACGCCATAGCGCCCGTCGCGCGACATGATAGGCCGTGGCGAACAGCGCGTCGGCTGAAGGTCGGCTTGGCGCGCGGCGCAGCCGCGGAAGCGAGCGCGGCCAGGAACGAGGCGCCCGCCGCCTTGAGGAAATGCCGCCGGTCGAACAATCTGCGTGGTCATCGTCAATCCCCGTCCAGCGAGGAGAAGCCGGCCGTCAGGCCCAATGCGCCGGAAAGATTGACCCCGAAGAGCTCCGACAGATGCGAGGTGATCAGGCGGAACGGCTGGCAAGCCGCTGCGGCGGTCGTCCGTCAAGCACGTCGACGATGGGACCGGCGGCCGTGTCGAACATCCGCTCGGCCGTGTTGAACTCGAAATTGATCGAACTCGGCGATCCAGGCGGAATTGGAGGGCAGCTTTCCCGCCGAGTTTCGAGGCCTCGAACAGTCCTTGCGCATGCCGTCAAATTGGCGCCAAGCGAGACGACGTCGCCTCGGAACGCCAGAAGATCGCCTGCTTCGGCTTGTCGTCGGCGGGCGCGTCGCCGAGAAAGCCGTTGAGGCGCACGTCGCGGATCATTTCCAGCCCATGGACGAAGACGTTGAAAAGCTCCGTCATCGCCTCGTCGTCGCTGCGGTAGAGCGGGTTGTCGGCGCCGGGCGTTGGCCCATTGCCGGGAAATGCCGTCGGGCGCCTGCCATGCATCGAGCACTGCCTCCGCCATATCCTCGACGTTTTGCGCAACCGCCAGACCGTAGGCGCAACGGTGCGGGTCGCCCGGTTCGGCCGAGGCTCTCCGAACCGGTTCCGAACAGCACGAACTCCAGCGCGCCCAATCCCTGCATGGCGACGCTCTTTTGCTTGAGCCTCGCCGCATCGGTCACGGATGCGTCCTGGTCGGCAAGGGCCGCCTGCACCTGTTTCAGGCCGATGCTCTTGCGGTCCGGCCAGATACAGGATCCGCTCCAGCCGGTTTTCCTCGGTGATCGGGCCGAAGCGGATCGGTCTCCACCTTTCCACCAGGCGTTGACCAGGCAACGAAGGTCGATTGCGCGTCGGAGACAGCGTGTCCGGCGACTGGATTGGCGCAGAGCGCCTGCATTCTCGTTTCCATAGTGTTCCGCGAAGCGGCATGAAACGCGCCATAGGCCGGGACGACGAAGTCCTCGATCGTCGCCTTGGACGGTGCTGTCGGCGGCCAGCGCCGGGAGTTGGAAGGAGAGAAGCGCAAGGATCAGGGCGATCAGATGGAGGGCAAGGGCATGCAGATTTGTGCTGCCGTGCTGCCTCGACGACCCCTCATCCGACCTCGCTTCGCTCGGCCACCCTCTCCCCACAAGGGGAGAAGGCGGAGCCTCGCGTCCTGGCTTCGCCAAGTCTCCAACGTTTGGCGATAGCAGTGCGGCTACGCCAGACTCCTCCTCTCCCCTTGTGGGGAGAGGGTGGCCGAGCGAAGCGAGGTCGGATGAGGGGGTCGAATGCCGCGATCGTCGACCCTTGCAGATGGCCGATCTAGCAGTCGATGAGGTCAGCATCACAGCGACTCCAGAAACTTGATCAGCGCCTCCCGGTCGTCCGCCGCGAGCGCGGCAAAGCCGTCGCGGGCCTTCTGCGCCTCGCCGCCATGCCAGAGGATCGCCTCGGTCAGATTGCGCGCCCGTCCGTCATGCAGGAAGAAGGTATGGCCGCTGACGCGCTTGGTCAGCCCGATGCCCCAGAGCGGCGGCGTGCGCCATTCGCTGCCGGTCGCGTCGCCGACCTGCTGGCCGTCGGCCAGGCCGTCGCCCAGATCGTGCAGCAGGAAATCGGAATAGGGCCAGATCAGCTGGAACGACGAACGCCTTGTCCGGCGCGTCGCGGCGCGTCACGAATTTCGGCGTGTGGCAGGAGGCGCAGCCGAGATGTAGAAGACCTTCTTGCCCTTGAGCACATCCGCCTTGTTCATGTCGCGGCGCGCCGGCACGGCGAGATTCTGCGAATAGAAGGTAACGAGATCCATGATCGGCGGCGGCGCCTCGACATTCGCCGAGCCGTTCCTGCACGCCGGTGGGCATGGCCAGGCACTCGGTCTGCGCATCGGTGCAGTCGCCCCAATGCCGCGGCACTTCGGGCGTGGAAATGCCGATGTCGCCGGCGAAGGCATCCGCCGATTGCTGGCGGATCGACGGCGTCTGCGCCTTCCAGCCGAAGCGGCCGAGCGTCAATTCGCCGCTCATGCCGTCGCGCACGATGTTCGGCTTTCCGGAGATGCCGTCGCCATCCGTGTCGTCCGGATCGGCGCGGGCCAGAATGTCGGCGGGATGGATCTGCTCGACAAGACCGAGGCCGATCATCTGGGGCGTTACCCGCGGCGACAGCGTCGTATCAGGATGCAGCGGGCCATAGGCCAGATCGGCTGACGGAGTAGGTCGGCTTGCGCAGTTGAACGGCCGTGCCGTCGCCGAGCGCTGACCGGTATTTCCTCGTAGGAGATGCCCATCCTGCCTTCGCCGGAGAGCCCCGGCACGGCCAGATCCTGCAACTGCCCGCCATAGACCGGATCCGGCAGGTTGAGCACCTTCCGGTCGGCGACCGCCTGCTTCTCCTCCTCGGTAGCGGCGGCTCGAGCCAGCCGGAAGAACATCGACGTGGCGTCGGCGCTGTTTTCCGGCGGATGACCCCGGCCGTCCTTGAGATGGCAGCTCTGGCAGGCGCGCGCGTTGAACAGCGGACCGAGGCCGTCCGACGCCTGGGTCGAAGACGGCGACGACACCCACACTTTGCGGAACAGCCCGTTGCCGAGCTTGAAATTTCCCTCCTGCTCGAAGGTGATGTTGGCCGAGGATTGCGAGAAGGCATCCTGGTTGGGCCGCTTCTTCGAGGTGGCCGCGCCGCCGGGCAGCAGCTCGAACGGCTCGGCCTTCGAAAAGTCGGAGGCCGGCGCGGTCACGGCCTTCACCCTTGCGAGGTCGGCGGCCGAAACGTCGTCGCGCGTCGTGGCCAGTCCGGGGGAAACGTCGTCGGCGCGGTTTGGAACAACGGACAGGGCGAACAGCAGCGATGCAACCGCAATACGGGGCATCGCCCCGGCCGTAATTCCCGAAAGCCTGGCGCGGCGCCTAAGAAACCCTATGCGCCGCATATTCGCATGCTCAGTCGACGTTGTTCGCCGGCTCGGCGTTGAGCTGGCCGTACTTTTCCTCGCCGATCGAGGCGAGCAGGTCGAGCTGGGTTTCGAGGAAGTCGATATGGCCTTCCTCGTCCTTCAACAGATCCTCGAAGAGTTCCATCGTGACGTAATCGCCGAGGTCGTGGCAGATTTCGCGCGACTTCTTGTAGGAGGTGCGGGCGTCGTATTCGCCGGCAAGATCGGATTCCAGGACTTCCTTGACGTTCTGTCCGATACGCAGCGGCGCCAGCGACTGCAGGTTGGGGTGCCCTTCCAGGAAGATGATGCGGGCGACGATCTTGTCGGCGTGGTGCATTTCCTCGATCAATTCCGCGCGCTCTTTCTTGGCGAGCTTCTGGTAACCCCAGTCCTCAAGAAGGCGAAAGTGGAGCCAGTATTGGTTGACGGCGCCGAGCTCCAGAAACAGCGCTTCGTTAAGCCGCTCGATGACTTGTTTTTCGCCCTTCATGGCGCCTGCTCCCATATTCGGCCCGCAGTCCTCTGACGCGGTCCAGGTGTGAAACGACATCCACCCCGCTCGCCTCCGAGCGAAGATGGTAGGCTTCGGTTACCCGAATGATCGTTTCCACCACATTTGGAAAGCAGCCGCAACAGCGTCCACGCTTGCGCAGGCTGTGATAAACCTTCGCAGGCACGATGAGCGTCCACGGATCCTGGTCGAGCAGGTCAAGAATTGCCTCTTCGATCTCCTTTTCGGTGATGAGGTTGCAGTGGCAAATCAGCATCTTGGGTCAGGATCTGGCTGGCGGTGCGGCCTTGCGCCGCGCCACGTGGCTCATGGTGAGGCGGCGCTCTACTGGAACACCTTGTCCGGCGCATCGAGGCTGTCCGAGCCCTCGAAGGCGATCGCGTCCAGCTTGAGCGCCGCGACGGCGCGTTCGATCGACTTGGTCTGATCGACCAGCGCGTCGATCGCCGCCTGCACGGTGGCGTTGCCCTCGGCATTGCCTTCGCCGATCTGCTGGTCGTAGGCCTCGCCGCCCTCGGCGCGCGCCTTGATCGCTTCCATCTTCTGCGACGGTGGTGTTCAGCTTGCCGAGCAAGTTCGGCATCGACGGCCGCGTCGGTATCCTTGACCATTGCCGAGACCGACGGACCTTCGACCTTGCTGCCGTCGATGCGCGTGTAGCTGCCGGTATAGACGTTGCGGACGCCGACCGAGTCGTAGAGATGCGAAATATAGGTGTTGTCGGAGAAGCAGTCATGCTCCTCCTCCGGATCGTGCAGCAGCAGGCCGAGCTTCATGCGCTCGCCGGCCAGTTCGCCGTAGGACAGCGAGCCCATGCCGGTCAGGATGGTCGCGATGCCTTGCATCGGCATCGCCTTCGGTCAGCGCCTTGCGGGCCGGCGCCGTCGGCTTTCCAGTTGGCGACCATCTCCTCCAGGTCGGTGACCAGCAGGTCGCTGGCGGCGGCGAGATAGGCGGCGCGGCGGTCGCAATTGCCGCCCGTGCAGTTCGCCTCGTCGAAATCGGTGTAAGGACGCGCGCCGGCAGCCGGCCTTCGTGCCGTTCAGGTCCTGGCCCCACAGCAGGAACTCGATCGCATGGTAGCCGGTGGCGACATTGGCTTCGATGTCGCCGGCTTCCTGAAGCGTGCCGGACAGCAGTTCCGGCGTGAGCTTCGTGGCATCGACCTTCTCGCCATTGATCTCGATCGACGGTGTTGGCGATCACATTCGCCGTGTAGAGCGTGTTCTCGTCCGACTCCGTGCCGTAGCTCTTGTCGACATAGTCGATCAGGCCCTCGTCCAGAGGCCAGGCGTTGACGCGGCCTTCCCAGTCGTCGACGATCGCATTGCCGAAGCGGTAGGCTTCCGTCTGCTGGTAGGGAATGCGCGCCGCCTTCCAGGCTGCCTTGGCCGCGTCGAGCGTCTCGGCCGACGGTTTCGCGATCAGCGCGTCGACCGCCGTGTCGAGAGCCTGGCCGTGGTCAGCGCATCCTCATAGTTGGCGAGCGCGATGTCGGCATAGGTGGTGATCACCGCCTTCGGATCGGTCTCGGCTTTCGCCGGCAGCACGAAGACCGCGGCGGTCAGCGCCACCGTCGCCGCCAGCGCGGCGAGCCGGGCCGAATGCCGGATCCGGAAAATGCGCGCGTCATGGATAGCCTCCTCACTTGTACGAACTTGCAAATCGTAGTGATGGCTGTGGGCGCAGCTTCGCTACCGCTCGCACGGAACCCGCGTCGCGGCGAGGATTTGCGCTGGCCGGCGGCACGGGCATTCCGAATGCCTGCTTCGCGCATGGCTCGGGCTCGAAATGCGGCAGAATTCCCTCCAATTGCATGGGGTCAAGGCCCAAACATCAAAGGCTGTGCGTCACCGTAGCTCTCGTCGCCGTTTAGGCCACGGCCCCTGCAAAGTCAACGCAAATCTTGGAAAAGTATCTTCGAATCAATATGTTAGAACTATTCTAAAGTAGTCACGCTTTACCCAAGCGCGACAGATGCTTGGCGCCTGATCGGCGTGGCGCGGCCGCCTCGCGGCTTGACACCGGCATGGCCAAAGTGCGACGCACCGCCGCACGTCGATGTCGGCGCCGGAACGGTCAGGCGCGCCAGCCCGGCCTAAAATCACCGATGGTGAGGCCTGCGTCAGTCCCTTCGTCCGGCCGACAGCAGTCAGGCAATTCAGGAACGGCGGCTGAAGGTGCGGGGCTGGAGGCTCGGCCAGCCGCGACGGCGCTTCATGCAGAAATGGGTGACTGGAATCATGAACAACGGCGTTGTCATCGTTGGCGCGGGACATGCGGGCGTGCAGGCGGCGGCAAGCCTGCGCGAGGAGGGATTTTCCGGCCCGGTGACGCTGGTCGGCGACGAGAACGAACTGCCCTATCACAAGCCGCCGCTGTCGAAGGCCTTCCTGAAGGACGCGCAGACGAAGCCGCAGATGCTGCGCGCCGAGGCGTTCTATACCGGCGCAGATATCGGCCTGCGCTTCGGCGGACGCGTCGCGGCGATCGACAAGGCGGCCCGGCGGCTCGACATTCGACCGACGGCGCGCAACTCGGCTTCGACCGGCTGATCCTCGCGACGGGCTCGCGCCCGCGCGGCCTGCCGCTGGCCGGCGCGAAGCCGGCGGCGTCTTTTCGCTGCGCACGGTCGCCGACGCGCGCGCCATCCGCGACCACGCGGCGAATGCCGGCAACGTGGTCGTGCTGGGCGGCGGATTTATCGGACTGGAAATCGCCGCGACGCTCGCCGCGGGCGGGCGCCGCGTGACGGTTGTCGAGGCGCAGGACCGCATGCTCGGCCGGGCCGTTGCGCCGTTCGATTTCCGCCCATGTTGCGCGGACGGCTGGCCGACAGCGGCATCCGGCTGCTGACGCAGACGACGGTCGATCGGCTAGAGGAAGACGATGGCCGGGTGAGCGGCGGTCGTGACATCGACCGGCGAGCGCATCGCGGCGGACATGGTGCTGGTCGGCATCGGTGCGGTTGCCAGCACCGAGCTTGCCGAGACTGCCGGCCTTGCGATCGGCAACGGCATTCGCGTCGATCCGCAGATGCGCGACGTCGTACGCCGGAAATCCTTGCAATCGGCGACGCCGTGAACTTCCGCCACTGGCATTCCGGCGCCGATGTCCGGCTGGAATCGGTGCAGAACGCCACCGATCAGGCGAAGCTCGCCGCCCGCACCATCATCGGCCACGAGGAGCCCTACATGGCGTGCCGTGGTTCTGGTCCGACATCGGCGATATGAAGCTGCAGATGGTCGGCCTGCCGACGGCGACCGACCGCACCGTCGTGGCGGGCGACGCCGCCGACAACCGCTTCTCGCTCTTCCACTATCAGCGGCCCGGTGCTGACCGCGATCGAGTTGGTGAACCGCCCGGCCGACCATATGCTCGGCCGAAAGATGATCGCCGACGGCTTTTCGCCGACGCCCGGACCAGGTCGCCGGCGGCGATCTCAAGGCGCTATTCACCCGCTGGCAGCAGGCGCCGACGATGGGCGCCGCGGCGGAGTAGCCAACCCTCGCCATCGAGCACCGGCGCCGTTCCGAACATGGACGGCGCCAGCGATGGTTCCGGCACTTGCGTGAATGAGCGGCTATTTCCTTTCTGTTTGCACGATTTGCCCGCAAGCGGTTCAAAAGGCGCCGGAAAGGAGGTAGGATCACGGCTCGTGGAGGAAGCGGTCATGCCGGTGCAACCATCTGTCTGCGATTTCGGCTGGAAGGCGGTCGACGCGGAACTGCCCGGGAGTCGACGGCAAGCGTCATCGTCTGTTCGATCTGGCCGGGCCGAACGGCCTGGTCGTCGCCTTCATCTGCAACCACTGCCCCTATGTGCGCGCCGTGATAGACCGCATGGTCCGCGACGCCGCCGACCTCAAGGCGCATGGTATCGGCTTCGTCGCGGTGAGCTCCAATGACGCGGATGCCTATCCGGAAGACTCCTTCGACAATATGGCGCGTTTTTCCGCCGTCCACCGTTTCGGCTTTCCCTACCTTTATGACGAGGACCAGTCGCTGGCGCGCGCCTATGGCGCGGCCTGCACGCCTGATTTCTTCGGCTTCAACCGCGATCTCGAATTGCAGTATCGCGGGCGGCTCGACGCCTCGCGCCGGGAAGTCGGACCCGCGGACATGCGCCGCGATCTTTTCGAGGCGATGGTCGAGGTTGCCGCGCACCGGCCTGGGGCCGCGCGACCAGACCGCCTCAATCGGCTGCTCGATCAAATGGAAACAGGCGGCATGAGGATCGGCTGGGCGTCGCAGCGGAAGACTACGCGTTTTTTCTTGATACGCCTTGAGAATTTTGCGGATGTGAATGGAAACAGCGATCTGATACGTTCTACGCGATTGACGGAGATCAAGACGGCCGCGCGCGGTGCCGGCTAACGGGGAAATGACCGGCGCGACCATTGGTTTGCGGCATTTCGACGCCGAGCCTGACTGCAGGTTGAAATCGGCAGGCAAGGGCGCGATACGCTCCCGAAAGCCCAGTACCAAGGGATGATCCCCCAGGGAGCATGTACCGATGGATTTCGAGACATTCTTCGCGGAAAAGCTGGAAGGCCTGCACAAGGAAGGCCGCTACCGTGTTTTCGCCGATCTGGAGCGCCGCGCCGGCAGTTTTCCGCGGGCCCTGCGCTATTCGGGCGAGGAGGCCCGCGAAGTCACCGTCTGGTGCTCGAACGACTATCTCGGCATGGGCCAGCATCCGGCGGTGATCGCCGCCATGCACGACGCGCTGGACAAATGCGGCGCAGGCGCCGGCGGCACGCGCAACATTTCCGGCACCAACCACTACCACGTGCTGCTGGAGCGCGAGCTCGCCGACCTGCACGGCAAGGAAGCGCGCGCTGCTGTTCACCTCCGGCTACGTCTCCAACTGGACGACGCTGTCGACGCTCGGCGCCAACATTCCCGGCTGCGTCATCTTCTCCGACGAGGGCAACCACGCCTCGATGATCGAGGGCATCCGCCATTCCAAGGCCGAGAAGCGCATCTTCAAGCACAATGATCCGAAGGATCTCGACCGCGTGCTGTCCGAATACGGGCCGGCACGTGCCGAAGATCGTCGCCTTCGAGAGCGTCTATTCGATGGATGGCGACATCGCGCCGATCGCCGAGATCGTGGCGGTGGCCGAAAAGCACGGCGCCATGACCTATCTCGACGAGGTCCATGCGGTCGGCATGTACGGTCCGCGCGGCGGCGGCGTCGCCGAGCGCGACGGCCTGATGGACCGCATCACCATCATCGAAGGCACGCTGGGCAAGGCGTTCGGCGTGGTCGGCGGCTACATCACCGGCTCGACCAAGCTCATCGACTTCGTTCGCTCCTTCGCCAGCGGCTTCATCTTCACCACCGCGCTGCCGCCGCATGTCGCGGCCGGCGCGCTGACCTCGATCCGCCACCTCAAGGCGAGCCCGTTCGAGCGCGCGCGCATCAGGACCGGGTGCGCAAGGTGCGCGCCGGCCTCGACCGCATCGGCATTCCCTACATGCGCAACCCGAGCCACATCGTGCCGGTGATGGTGGGCGACGCCGCCAAGTGCAAATGGATCAGCGACATCCTGCTCGACCGCTACGGCATCTATGTGCAGCCGATCAACTATCCGACGGTGCCGCGCAAGACCGAGCGTCTGCGCATCACGCCGTCGCCGCTGCACACCGACGCCGACATCGACCATCTGGTCGCGCTCGCTGTCGGACCTGTGGTCGCAATGCGCGCTGGCGCGCGCGGTGGCGTAACCCTAAGCAGACTTGCGTGGCTTCGCCTAAGCTAGGCCGGAAAGATTAACTTGGCGTTCCGGAAAGGTTGCATTAAATAGGCCCGACCATGGCCATTGCCGCTCTCCATGCAACTGGCGATTGTGGAAGATTAACGATTTGTTTTCCATGTCACTTTAAGGTCAATTAACCGATCGATCATCCTCCGCCGGCCGACTGAAAAGCGCGATTCATGCCGCACCGCGACAAAAGCGATTCCCAAGGGCGACACCGGTCGCTGCTTTCGCTGGGCGATGCGCTGCGCGACGAAGTGACGCCCGCGCCGTCGCGGCTAGCCCGCGCTATCGCCGATGTCCGGGCCGAAAAGGATGCGGTGGCAAGGCATAGGCCGGCGCGCGCGCGCCGGGAGGGACGCGAGGCACCGCGGCCGAGTGCGTTGAACACGGCTCCGGCAAGCCCTCGGCCAGCTTCGCGGCAGCCGGCGCCGGATCCACCCGTGCCGCCGATTTCCCGGTCGGCGCCGGAACGCCCCGCCGACAAGGCCGGCGCGCCGCGTGCCGGGCATGAGACGGGCAGGGCGCGTTCGGCCGCCGCACCGGCGGCGGAGACGGCCCTGCCGTCACGGCCCGCGCGGGCCGGATCGTCAACGCCGCCAGTCGAATTCGCCGCCATCGCCGATGCCGGCGAGACTTCGGGATTCTGGCGGCCGCTTGTCGATCCGGTCACTGTGCTATCCGGGATCGCGCGAGCCAAGCGGCTGATACTCTTCACAACCCTGCTCGGCGCCATCCTCGGCGTGCTCGTCGCGATGAACACGCCCAAGAGGTATCTGGCCGAGGCGGAATTGCTTGCCGATCCGCGCGACCTTCGCCTGGTCGATCGCGAACTGACTCAATCCGGCCTTTCGACCGAGGCGACGCTGGCGATCGTCGAGAACCAGGTTCGCATCCTCACCTCCGGAACCGTCCTCGCCAAGGTCGTGGAGAAGCTGAACCTGGTCGACGATCCGGAGTTCAACGGCCAGGGCGGCGGCTTCGGCCCGCGCGCCGTGATCGCAGCGATCCGTTCCTTTTTGTCTCCACAAGCAGGCCAGGACGAACCCGGACGCCGCCATTCACTCACCGTAAACAATCTCGGCAGGGACCTTTCCATCGAAAGGAGCGGCAAGACCTTCGTCATCGTGGTCGGTGTCACCACGCGGAGCGCCGAAAAATCCGCCTTGATCGCCAACACCATGACCGAGGTGTTTCTGCAAAGCTATGGCCAGATCCAGTCCGATGCCGCCGGCCGGGCGGCGGGCGAACTGACTGGCAGGCTCGACGAATTGCGCGCCGGCGTCGAGGCGGCCGAACGCAAGGTGGAAGCGTTCAAGGCGGAGAACGATCTCATCGACGCCCAGGGGCGCCTGATCACGGACGAAGAGATTCTCAAGCTCAACGATCAGCTCTCGACCGCGCGGGCGCGCGCGCTCGAACTCAACGCGCGGGCCGCCTCCACGCGTGGCGCGAGCGCCGATGCGATTCTGGGTGGCGCGCTGCCGGAAGAGCTTTCGTCGCCGACCATGCAGGAACTGCTGGCGCAATATTCGCAGTTGAAGGGCGAGGTGGATCGGCTTTCGGCGCGGCTCGGTCCAAGGCATCCGCAGCTTCAGGCGATCCAGTCGCAACTCGGCGGCGCGCGCGGCCTGATCGATACCGAGATCAGGCGGATCGAGGCCGCGACCCAGACCGAGCTGAAGCGCGCCGTGCAACTGGAGCAGGAGCTTGCCTCCCGCCTCGCCCAACTCAAGGTGCGCCAGGGCGACCTCAGCAGCGAAATGGTAACACTGCGCGAGTTGGAGCGTGGCGCGACGGCACAGCGGGCGGTCTACGAGGCGTATCTGCTGCGCGCGCGGGAGACCGGCGAACAGCAAGGCATCAATGCCGCCAATATCAGCGTCATCTCGAAAGCGTTTCCGCCGATCGAAGCCTTGCCGCCTTCGCGCGTCACAATCGTTCTGGCCGGAATGCTCCTGGGTCTGCTGACCGGCATTGGCATAGGCGGCGCGCGCGGCACGCTGGATGGCCTGCGCCAGACGGTGCACCGGCGTCGTCCCACCGTCGCATGGCGTGGAACCTCCACGGCCACGATGTTCAGTCCCGACGACGGAGCGCAGGCCGGCTTCGACAGCGGACCGGCAGGGGATCGCGTTGAGGCGCACCGGACAGATCCGCCGGCCGAGGCGGAACTGGACGCGGGCAGGTTTCCGCCTCCGGAGCCTAGCCAGCCGAGGGAGAGGGCCAGATACGAATATTCGACGATGCCGCCGGCGCCCTCCTACGCGGCGCAGCGGCTGCCTCCCGCCGAACCCGACGCCGCCGCGCCCGCCGATACGCAGCCTCGGGCCGCGGGCTATGCACCGCTCTCTCCGCCGCACGCGCCGCAACCGCAGCATCCATCGCCCCATCGATTTCGAACAGTCGGAGCCTGTCGCGCCCGCTTCCTCTCCAAGGTCCGGCCAGGCCGCCCATTGGACCGAGCTTTTCCGGGAGCCGGCGGGCCATGCCTATCCGGAGCCGGGGCCGGGCGATGCCTATTCCCGCGAGTACACGCCCGTATCGAACCCCCGGCATGCGCCCCCCGAAAGGTCGGAGCGGCCAGTCGATGCCGCGCCGCGGAAGGCATCGGCGGACGCGCAATTGTCGATCGAGGAGATTCAGTCGAACCTGCGCGAACTGCGAGAGGCGATCCGCGAACTCACCGAAACCCGCACCCGCAGGCGCTACTTTTGATCAGGGGGAAATCGCGCCGCGTGACGGGTTTGCGGCACCGTACGACGCTCCGACGGGATCGCGCCCGCGTTTTTTGAGGCGTATGCGCGTGGTGTGGACGAGCATGTCGGGATCAGCAATGACGGAAATCATCGACGGCAGGGCGGTTGCGGAAGACGTGGTCGCACGGGTCAGGCAGCTTGCCGTCGAACTGCGAAGCAGCAAGGGTATCGTGCCCGGCCTGGCCGTGGTCATTGTCGGCGAGGATCCGGCCAGCCAGGTCTATGTGTCGTCGAAGGGCAGGATGGCCAAGCAATGCGGCTTCCATTCCGTCCAGCACTCATTGCCGGTTGAGACGACCGAGGCCGATCTGGTCGGCTTGATCGAGACTTTGAATCGCGACGCGGCGATTCACGGCATTCTGGTGCAGTTGCCGCTGCCCAGGCACGTCGATTCGGGCCGCATCATCCAGACGATTTCGCCCGACAAGGACGTGGACGGCTTCCATTTCGTCAATGTCGGCAAGCTCGGCACCGGCGAACTGGAAACCGCCTTCGTGCCTTGTACGCCCGCCGGTTCCATGCTGCTGATCGAGCGGGTTCGCGGCAAGGACCTTTCGGGCCTCGAAGCGGTCGTGGTCGGCCGCTCCAATATAGTCGGCAAGCCCATGGCGAACCTTCTGCTTGCGGCCAACTGCACGGTCACCGTGGCGCATAGCCGGACGAAGAACCTGCCGGAGGTTTGCCGCCGCGCCGACATACTGGTCGCGGCCGTGGGCCGGCCGGAGATGGTCAAGGGCGACTGGGTGAAGCCGGGCGCCACCGTCATCGATGTCGGCATCAATCGCGTTCCGGCGCCGGACAAGGGCGAAGGCAGGACGAGGCTGGTGGGTGACGTGGCCTTCGCGGATGCCGCGAAGAACGCCGGCGCCATAACGCCCGTGCCGGGCGGCGTCGGCCCGATGACCATCGCCATGCTGATGGCCAATACGCTGGTTTCCGCCTGCCGGTACGCGGGGCTGGCCAGGCCGTCGTTCTAAGCAGACTTGCGTGGCTTCGCCCACGCTTCGCCTGCTTAGCCTCTTGTTTTTTCGCAGGTTTCTGTCGGAAAACCATGACACACTTTTCCGGAACCTGCTTAGCCTGCGGAAATCGAGCCGGACGCGTGCCGCCTTGTGCCCGAACGGCGTTGCTATAGAAGGCCGGCCATGACGGATGATTTAAAGGCCGGACGGCAGCTTGGTTTTTTGCTGGTCGACAAGTTCTCGATGTTCTCGCTCGCCGCGGCCATCGATGCCTTCCGCCTGGCGAACCGCCTGCTTGGCCGCGACGTCTATAGCTGGACCACGATCTCGGCCGATGGCGATGCCGTCATGGCCTCGAACGGCCTGCCGCTCAAGGTCGACTACGCCGTCGCCGATCTGCCGCCTGTCGACATTCTGTTCGTCTGCGTCGGGCTGACCACGGAATTCCCCGGCAAGAGCAAGGTGCTTGCGGCGCTGCGCAGCCTCGGACGGCGCGGCGCGGCGCTTGGGGCGCTTTCGGTCGGCTCCCATATCCTCGCCGAGGCTGGCCAGCTGGAAGGGCTTCGATGCACCATCCATTGGGAAAACCGCGCCGGCTTCATGGAAAAATTCCCGCATATCGAATGCACCGGCAACGTCTTCGAGATCGACCGCAAGCGTTACACCTGCGCCGGCGGCACGACCTCGATCGACCTGATGCTGGAGATCATCCGACGGGATCACGGCGCCAACCTTGCCAACGGGGTGGCCAACCAGTTCCAGCACGAGCGCATCCGTTCGGCGGGCGATCGCCAGCGCGTCGGACCGGAGCGCGATCTCTCCGGCAAGTCGGAAAAATTGAAGAAGATCGCCGAGCTGATGGCCGACAATCTGGACGAGCCCTTTTCCGCCGTTCACCTTGCGAAATCGGCGGGCCTGTCCGTCCGCCAGGTGGAGCGCCTGTTCCTGCGCCATCTCGGCGTCACGCCGGGACGCTACTATATGCGCCTCAGATTGGAGCGCGCGCGCGAACTCCTGCGCCAGACCAACATGCCGATCCTCGACGTGGCGATCGCCACCGGCTTCACCTCGCATTCCTACTTCGCCCAGAGCTACCGCCTGCAATTCGGCCGTCCGCCGAGCGAGGAGCGCCGGACCACCTATTGAGGCGAAGCGCCGAAGCTTCGCTCCGCGATGTGCCGCGCACGCCGCCGCCATTCGCGTGATTGCGGAAAACTTGCCTCGGGTTTCAATCGAAGGCGCCTTGAATTAGCTTGCAGGCCGAATCGCCGGGGTTTGTTGATGGCAGGATTGGTTCGTCTTCCAATATTGGCGCTGCTCGGCCTTGCGGCCGCGCCTGGTTTCGCCGCCGACCGAACCATGGTCGTTCTCGACGCTTCCGGCTCCATGTGGGCGGGGATGGGCGGCAGGCCGAAGCAGGAGATTGCCCGCGATGCGTTGCGGAGCGTGCTGCAGACCTTGCCGCGCGACCGCGCGGTCGGCCTGATGGCCTATGGGCATCGCGAGAAGGATAGCTGCCAAGACATCGAGCTTGTCGTGCCGCCGGCGCCCGGCGCGGCTGACGCGATCGCCGCCGCCGCCGACCGGCTTGCGTTCCGGGGCAGGACGCCGCTGACGGCGGCCGTGCGCCAGGCGGCGCGGGTTCTCGACTACACGAAGGACAGAGCCACCGTCATTCTGATCACCGACGGGATCGAGAGCTGCGAAGCCGATCCTTGCGCGCTCGGCGAGGAACTCGAGGCGAGCGGCATGGATTTCACGGTCCATGTCCTCGGCTTCGGCCTAACGGCCGAGGAGGGCTCGCGGGTCGCATGCCTGGCCGAGAACACCGGCGGAAAATATCTTCAGGCAAGCGACGCCGGGCAACTCGCATCGGCGCTGGAACAGGCTGTCGCGGCGGAGCCCGCGTCAGAACCCGCTGTCGCGAGGCAGCCGGAACCCTTGCCGCCGGTCCAGCCCGACAATGCGCAAGCGGCGTCGCCCGAATTCAACATCGTGCCGACGCTCAAGCTGGCCGAGGACGCCCCGCCGCTCGATGGCCGCGCCGGGCAATCCTGGACCGTCTATCGCGCCGAGCCCGATGGTTCGCGCGGGGCGTATGTTTCGACGGAGTACGGCGACTGGAAGGGCAACCTTGCGCCCGGCCTCTATGTCCTGGTCGCCCAACTCGGCCGCGCCGAGGCCGACCAGCGGCTCACCGTGGAGGCCGGCAAGGCCGTTGAACCGGTTGTCGTGCTCAATGCCGGCACGCTCAAGGTCAGGGCGGTCGCCGCTCCCGGCAGGGAGCCGGACCCGAATGCGGTCGTGCGCTTCGACTATCCCGGCGGCAACGCGACCGGATATGGCGAGACAAGCATTGTTTTGCCGGCCGGCGAGCAGAAGATCACGGTGAGGATCGGCAAGGCGGAGGCTTCCGCAACGTTGAAGCTTGCGGCGGGCCGGACGATCGAGAAGGACATCGTGGTCGGTGTCGGCCAGGCCATGATCGAAACCTACCTTGTCGAAGGCCAGAAGATCGACGACTCCTCCCTTTTGGTGGAGATAGTCGGGGCCGGATACCAGGCCGACGGCACGCGCGAGCCGATCTCCCGCCAGTACGGTTCCGGCCGGGAACATGACCTGCCGCCGGGGGACTATGTCGCGGTGGCGTCGGTAGGCGGCGCGAAAGCGGAGCGGCCGTTCTCCGTGAAGGCCGGCGAACACATCAACGTCAGTATCGTGCTCAACGCTGGCGAACTGACAGCCACCGCGCCCGGCAGCACCAATATCGTCGTCTACCAGGTGAGCAAGGATGCCGCCGGCGACCGCAAGGAGGTCGTCTACGAGTTCGGCGGCAAGCTTCGCACCGCCTTGCCGGCGGGCGACTACGTGGTGGTCGGCCAGACCGCGGACAGCAGATCGAAGGAAGTGCCGGTGACAGTCAGGGCCGGCGCGAAAGTGGAGATCGCCGTACCGTAGGACCGCCGCCAGGACCTGGACTCCGCACTTTGTTTCAGCGAAGAGGGGGCCGAAGTGCGTTCTTCCGCCTCCCTGATTTCGGCAGCAGCCTCACATCGCGAAAGCGCTGGCGCCCTGGTCGGCCCGCCCGACCGTTTGCCGGAACGCGGCGAACAATTCGCGGCCGAAACCATGCTCATTGCCTGACAGGTCGGGGTCCGGAAGGTCGCGGGAAGCCAGTTCCGACGCAGGAACGAGGACTTCAAGCAGGCCGGCGTCGGCGTCGAGCCGGATCAGGTCGCCATCGCGGATGCGTGCGATCGCCCCGCCCTCCAGCGCTTCCGGCGTCACGTGGATCGCCGCCGGCACCTTGCCGGAAGCGCCCGACATGCGCCCGTCAGTCACCAGCGCGACATGCCGACCACGGTCCTGCAGCACGCCGAGCACGGTGGTCAGCTTGTGCAGTTCAGGCATGCCGTTCGCCTTCGGCCCCTGGAAGCGCACGACGGCGATGAAGTCGCGGTCGAGGCTGCCGGCCTTGAAGGCATCGTTCAGCGCCTGCTGGCTGTCGAAGACCACGGCCGGCGCCTCGACGATGCGACGGTCGGGCTTGACCGCCGAGGTCTTGATGATCGCGTGGCCGAGATTGCCCTCCAGCACCTTCAGTCCGCCCGTCGGCTGGAACGCCTTGGCGACCGTGGCCAGCACCTTCTCGTCGCCGCTGATCGGGGGAGCCGCCTCGCGAACCACGCCGCCGTCCTCGCCGAGCCTGGCTTCCACCGTATATCCGCGCAGCCCTTCGCCCCACACGGTCCGCACGTCGTCATGCAGGAAGCCGGCGTCGAGCAACTCGCGGATCAGGAAGCCCATGCCGCCGGCCGCGTTGAAATGGTTCACGTCGGCGAGCCCGTTCGGATAGACGCGGGCAAGCAGCGGGACCGCGTCGGACAGGTCGGAGATGTCCTGCCAGGTAAGCTGTATGCCGGCCGCCGCCGCCATCGCGATCAGGTGAATGGTGTGGTTGGTCGAGCCGCCGGTGGCGTGCAGGCCGACGACGCCATTGACGATGGAGCGTTCGTCGATCATGCGGCCCACCGGCGTGTAGGCATTGCCGAGCGCGGTGATGGCGAGCGCGCGCTTGGCCGCTTCCTTGGTCAGCGCGTCGCGCAGCGGCGTGCCGGGGTTGATGAATGAACCGCCCGGCGTATGCAGCCCCATGATCTCCATCAGCATCTGGTTGGAGTTGGCGGTGCCGTAGAAGGTGCAGGTGCCGGGGCCGTGATAGGACTTCGATTCCGCCTCCAGCAGTTCGGCGCGGCCGACCTTGCCCTCCGCGAAAAGCTGGCGGATTTTCGCCTTTTGGTCATTCGGTATTCCCGATGTCATCGGTCCGGCCGGAATGAAAACGGCGGGCAGATGACCGAAGCTGAGCGCCGCGATGACCAGTCCGGGCACGATCTTGTCGCAGACGCCGAGATAAACCGCCGCGTCGAACATATTGTGGCTGAGCCCGACGGCGGCCGCCATGGCGATCACGTCGCGCGAAAACAGCGACAGCTCCATGCCGGGCTGGCCCTGGGTGACGCCGTCGCACATTGCCGGCACGCCGCCCGCGACCTGGGCGATGCCTCCCGCCTCCTTTGCCGCCTGCTTGATCAGGGCCGGAAAGGTCTCGAATGGCTGATGCGCCGACAGCATGTCGTTGTAGGAGGTGATGATGCCGAGGTTGGGCACCTTGTCGCCGCCCAATGCCACCTTCTCGCTCGGGCTGCACACGGCAAAGCCGTGGGCGAGGTTGCCGCAGGACAGCACCGCGCGGTTGGCGGCGCGGCTTGCCAGGGCGCCGATCCTTTCCAGATAGATTTCGCGGCTTCGCTGCGAGCGGTGGCGGATGCGCTCCGTGATGGCTTGGATGTCTTTCCTGGCGGTCATTGCGCTCATTCCTCTTCGGCGTCGGGCCGTTCGCCGCAGGCGAGCCGGCCGGTATTGGTTAGGCTGCCCAGAACACCTCGACGGGCCTTCGCGCCTGCTCCAGCACGGCGCGAACGGGCAGTTTCTCACCTTCCAGAACGGATGCCAGCACCTTTCGCTTCGCCTCGCCCTCGATGTGCAGCGCGATGAAACGGGCCGCGGCGAGGCGAGCGAGCGACAGGGTCAAGCGCGTTTCGACCGCGCTCGGCGACGTCACATATTTCAGGTCGCCGCCGCCATCCGGGTCGAGCAGATCGCCAAGGTTCGGCGCATCCGGGAAGAAGGATGCGGTGTGGCCGTCGCTGCCCATGCCGAGCACGGCAATGTCGAGCGGCCATTCCAGCCCGGAAAGCTCGTCGGCGGTTTCCCGGAAGGCGTCCGGCGCGTCCGGCGCGGTGCGATAGAGCGGGACGAAACGCGCGGCCGCCGCCGGCCCCTGAAGCAGCGTGCGCCGCACCAGTCCCTCGTTGGAGCGCTCCGAAGACGGCTCGACGAAGCGTTCGTCGACAAGCGTGACGGTCACCCGCGACCAGTCGAGGCCGGCTCGGGACAGCGCCCGGAAAAACAGCACCGGCGTCGTTCCCCCCGAGACCGCGATCAACGCCCGTCCACGCGCGGCAATCGCGTCGGCCAGCGTGGCCGCGACCTGCTCCGCCAGGCTTTCAGCAAGCGACTGGCGCGAGGCAAACTCCCGGAACGTCACCGACACGGTGGTCATGGCGTTGTGTCAGCCCTCGTGCCAGGTGCGTCCGTCGCGCTCGATCAACGCGATGGAAGCGGATGGACCCCAGGTGCCCGAAGTATAGTTCTGAACATCCTGACGGCTGTCGGCCCAGGCGTTGAAGATCGGGTCGATCCATCTCCAGGCCGCCTCCACCTCGTCGCGGCGCATGAACAGCGTCTGGTTGCCGCGGATGACGTCCATGATCAGCCGCTCGTAAGCGTCGGGATTGCGCTCCTGGAACGTGTCGGCGAAGGTCATGTCGAGCGCGATCTGGCGCAGCCGCATGCCGCCCGGACCCGGATCCTTGATCATGATCCATTGCTTCACGCCTTCGTCGGGTTGCAGCCGGATGACGAGTTGGTTCGGCTGGATGCGGCCGGCGTTCTCCCCGAAGATCGAGTGAGGTATGGCCTTGAATTCGATGACGATCTCCGAGACGCGCGAAGCGAGGCGCTTGCCGGTGCGCAGGTAGAACGGCACGCCCGCCCAGCGCCAGTTGGCGATATCCGCCTTGATGGCGACGAAGGTCTCGGTCGAACTGTTGGGGTTGCCGAGTTCCTCCAGATAGCCCTTCACCGCGCCGCCCGACGACGCGCCGGCCCGGTACTGGCCGCGCACCGTCGATTTCGGCGCTTCGGCGCCGTTGATGCGCTTCAGCGAATGCAGCACCTTCAGCTTTTCGTCGCGCACCGCATTGGCATCCATCGACGACGGCGCTTCCATCGCCACCAGGCACAGGAGCTGTAATATATGGTTCTGCACCATGTCGCGCAGCGCGCCCGCCTTGTCGTAATAGGTGACGCGGTCCTCGAGCCCGACCGTCTCGGCGACGGTTATCTGAACGTGGTCGATATGCGCCGAGTTCCACAGCGGCTCGAAGAGCATGTTGGCGAAGCGCAGCGCCATCAGGTTCTGCACCGTCTCCTTGCCGAGATAGTGGTCGATGCGGAAGATCTGGTGCTCGCCGAAATCGGCGCCGATCTGGTCGTTGAGCGCGCGCGCCGAGGCAAGGTCGCGCCCGATCGGCTTTTCGACGACGATGCGGGAATTCGCGGTGATCAGGTCGGTCTCCTTCAGGCGGTGCGAGATTTCCCCGAACAGGCTCGGTGCAACCGCCAGATAGAAGGCCCGGATTGCGTTGCTGTTGCCCAGCACCTTTTTCAGCTTGCTGAAGCCTTCGCCGGTTATGGCGTCCACGGGCACATAGGACATGCGGCCGAGAAAGGTGTTGAGCTCCGTTTCGTTTATATCGGATTCCTTGACATGCTCGACGATGGCCTTCCTGGAGAATTCCTTGAATTCGCTCTCGCTGAGTTTGGCGCGCGAGGCGCTGATGATGCGCGTCGGTTCCGAGAACTGGCTCTGCCGGTAATACAGCGCCGGCAGCAGCTTGCGTTCGGCGAGATCGCCCGTGCCGCCGAAGATCACGAAGTCGAACGGGTCTACGGGAATAAGCTGACTGGTCATGGTGTTTCCGTGCGATAGAACGGCTTAATGGCTGTCAACAATGTAATCTAATCGATTGAATTCCGCCCAGCGTCACGGTGTCACAGGCGTCTCGGCCGTTGGCTCGCCCCCTTTGGCGGATCGTTTTCAGGGACGTCCTTCAGGTTCTCGCCAGGTTGCAGCATAGTAGGCGGCGGGCGGAACGCAAAGGAGTTCGAGATGTCTGCTCATCTCTCCCGGACGATCGGGGAAGGCAGGGCGTTCATGCAGTGGGTGGGCGGCAGGGCGGTCGATTCGCTGTCGGGCCGGCGCATCGCGGTGGTCTGCCCTTCCGACGGCAAGGATTTTGCGTCGATTCCGGCCAGCGGCGCCGCCGATGTCGACCTTGCCGTGCGGGCCGCGCGCAAGGCCTTCGATGAAGAGCCGTGGGGCCGGATGCCGGCGGTGGAGCGCGGGCGGCTTCTGACCAAGCTGTCGCAGCTTGTGGAAGCCGAGGGCGCCGGACTGGCGGCGATGGAGTCGCGCGATACCGGCAAGCCGGTGCGGCAGGGCAGGGCGGATGTCACGGCGACGATGCGCTACTACGAGTTCTACGGCGGCGCCGCCGACAAGATCCATGGCGACACAATTCCATTCCTCGACGGCTATACCGCGCTGACGCTGCGCGAGCCGCATGGCGTGGTGGCAAGCATCATCCCATGGAACTATCCGCTGCAGATTCTCGCCCGCGTCGCCGGTGCCGCACTCGCCATGGGTAACACGCTGGTGGTGAAGCCGGCCGAGGACGCTTCGCTTTCCGCCCTGAAAATCGCGGAGCTGGCGCTTCAGGCAGGCATTCCGGAAGGCGTTTTCAATGTCGTCACCGGCTATGGGCGCGAGGCCGGCGCGGCGCTGGCCGGACATCCGATGGTCGACTACGTGACCTTTACCGGCTCGCCGGCGACCGGTGCGGCGATCCAGAGGGCGGCGGCCGACAATAATCGCGGCGTCACGATGGAACTTGGCGGCAAGTCGCCGCAGATCGTCTTTGCCGACGCCGACATCGAGGCGGCGGTTCCAATTCTGGTCAACGCCATCATCCAGAATGGTGGCCAGACCTGCTCGGCCGGCAGCCGCATCCTGGTGGAGCGCAAAATCTTCGACCGGGTCGCCGAGGCGCTGGCAGCGCGATTCTCGGCGCTGGTGGCAGGCCCGCACGATGCCGACCTCGACCTCGGCGCGCTGATCAGTCCGCGCCAGCGCGAACGCGTGGCCGGCATGGTTGCGGCTGCGCAAGGCGCCGGCGCGCCGGTGCTGGCGCGCGGCTCGGTTCATGCGGACGCGCCGGAGGGCGGCTTCTATTTTGCCCCGGTTCTTTTCGGCGCAACGGATCCGAAGGCACCAATCGCCCAGGAAGAAGTATTCGGACCGGTGCTCACCCTGTTTGCCTTCGACGACGAGGCCGATGCGATACGGCTCGCCAACGGAACGGAGTATGGCCTCATCGCCGGCATCTGGACACGCGACGGCGCACGCCAGCACCGTGTGGCAAAACGCGTTCGCGCCGGGCAGGTATTTGTGAATGGCTATGGCGCCGGCGGCGGCATCGAATTGCCCTTTGGCGGGTTCCGCAGGTCCGGCCACGGCCGCGAGAAGGGTTTTGAGGCGCTCTACGATATGTCGGCGACCAAGACGGTCGTGTTCAACCATGGCTGACGAAATCAGTACGCCGGAGCTTTTTCAGAAGCTAATGCCGCGGTAGAGAGCGGCGCGGGAACGTGAGATCATACGCCGGGAGGGTGCGGCATGGACCGCCTGAAAGACAAGGTCGCAATCATCACCGGCGCAGCTTCGGGCTTCGGCGAGGGCATGGCGAGACGCTTCGCGGAGGAGGGGGCCAGCATCGTCGTCGCCGATCTGAACGCCAAGGGCGCCGAGCGGGTCGCCCAAGAGATCGGCGCGAACGCGATTGCGATTGCGACCGACGTTTCGCAGCGCTCCGAGGTGGACGAGATGGTCCATGCCGCCCAGAATGCATTCGGGCGGGTGGACATCATGGTCAACAATGCCGGCTTCACCCACCGCAACGGCGACCTGCTGAAGGTCGACGAGGTGAGCTTCGACCTGATCACCGCGATCAATATGAAGGCGATCTATTACTCGACCCTTGCCGTCGTGCCTGTCATGGAGCGCCAGGGCGGTGGCGTCATCATCACCACCGCGTCCACCGCCGGTCTGCGGCCGCGTCCCGGCCTGACCTGGTACAATGCCTCGAAAGGCTGGGCGATCACGGCGACCAAATCGATGGCGGTCGAACTCGCGCCGAAAAAGATACGCGTCAATTGCCTCTGTCCGGTGGCCGGCGAGACCGGAATGCTGGCGCGGTTCATGGGCGAGGACACGCCTGAGCGGCGCGCGCAATTCAGGACCACCATCCCGCTCGGCCGATTCTCGACCCCGCTCGACATTGCCAACGCCGCGCTGTGGCTCGCCTCCGACGAGGCGGAGTTCATAACCGGCGTAGCGCTGGAGGTCGACGGCGGGCGGTGCGTCTGAGCGCGGAAAAATGCCAAGGGCCATGAAGGATGACCGTCTGATGCGATGGAGCGTGCTCTGGCAAGCGGGCGCCCGCCCCTCATCGCCCTGCC
>CAWFYS010000003.1:0-158163 GCA_963820075.1 uncultured Alphaproteobacteria bacterium | reverse complement strand
TATCGTCATCCGCCATAACACAATTATCAATGACCACGGCCAGACATCGGCCTTGATGCTCAGCAACTATTTCGGATCGGTCACTAACGTCACCGTTGACAACAACTGGCTTGAGGGCGGTGGTTACACCGTGTACTCGGACGGCCAGTTCAATAATGGAACGATTTCAGGAGTATCTTTTACCAACAACTACCTGGTCGAAGGCCAATACGGAGTTTCGTCGATCAGGAATAATTCACCTGTCTGGCAAAACAATACCGAGGTGGATCCTGATCAGCCCGGTACTCCGCCCTTGGGTGCGCCGGCGATCACCAACTTCTCCAATGACACCGGCGCGGCGGGAGATGGGATCACGAGTGACACCACGCTGACGCTGACCGGCACCGCGGCGGCCAACAGCACTGTGAGAGTGTACGACGGGGCGTCGCAACTGGGCACGGTGACGGCGAATGGCAGTGGCGCCTGGAGCTTCACCACGGCCGCCTTGTCTAACGGCAGCCATAATTTTGCCGCGACCGCGACTTCCGGGGGCACGACGAGTGCACGCTCTCCTACTCGGTCTGTCACGATTGACACGGTCGCGCCGACCGCTCCGTCGATTGCCCACTCTCTCTCTTCAGACACCGGCACGGTGGGAGATGGGATCACGAGCGACAACACGCTTACGTTGACCGGCTCGGCGGCGGCGAACAGCACTGTGAGGGTGTATGACGGGCCAACTTTGCTCGGCACGGCGACGGCCAACGGTAACGGAGCGTGGAGTTACACGACGGCGGTCCTGCCCAACGGCGGCCACAGTTTCACCGCGACGGCGACCGATGCGGCGGGCAATGCCAGCGTGGCTTCAACCGCACTGGCCATCACGGTGACTACGGCAGGCACGAGTGTACCGACGATTACCAACTTCTCCAACGACACCGGCACGGCGGGAGACGGGATCACGAGTGACAACACGCTTACGCTGACCGGCACGGCGGCGGCCAACAGCACTGTGAGGGTGTCGGACGGGTCGACGCAACTGGGCACGGTGACGGCGAACAGCAGCGGCGCCTGGAGCTACACCACGGCCACCTTGGCGAACGGCAGTCATAACTTTACCGCGACCGCGACTTCCGGGGGCACGACGAGTGCTGCCTCGGCTCCTCGCTCTGTCACGGTTGACACGGTTGCACCGAGCGCACCGACGATTACCACGTTCTCCAACGACACCGGCACGGTGGGAGATGGGATCACGAGTGACAACACGCTTACGCTGACTGGCACGGCGAGGCGAACAGCACAGTGAGGGTGCTCGACGGGGCAACCTTGCTCGGCACGGCGACGGCCAACGGTAGCGGGGCGTGGAGTTACACGACGGCGGTCCTGCCCAACGGCGGCCACAGTTTCACCGCGACGGCCGCCGATGCGGCGGGCAATGCCAGCGCGGCTTCAGCCGCACTGGCCATTACGGTGAATACGGCAGGGACGAGTATACCGACGATTACCAACTTCTCCAACGACACCGGCGTGGCGGGAGATGGGATCACCAGTGACACCACACTTACGCTGACCGGCACGGCGTTGTCGAACAGCACCGTGAGAGTGTACGACGGGGCGACGCAACTGGGCACCGTGACGGCGAATGGCAGCGGCGCCTGGAGCTACACCACGGCCAGCTTGTCCAACGGCGGTCACGAGTTCACCGCGACGGCGACTTCCGGGGGCACGACGAGTGCTGCCTCGGCTCCCCGCTCTGTCACGGTCGACACGGTTGCACCGGGCGCGCCGACAATTGCCTCGTTCTCCAACGACACCGGCACGGTGGGAGATGGGATCACAAGTGACAACACGCTTACGTTTGCTGGCTCGGCGGCGGCGAACAGCACTATAAGGGTGTATGACGGGACAACCTTGCTCGGCACGACGACGGCCAACGGCAACGGGGCGTGGAATTATTCCACCGGCACGTTGGCGGACGCCACCCATAGCTTCACGGCCAGGGCGACGGACGTGGCCGGCAACCTACGAGCACGCTTCTTCGCACTGTCCGTCACCGTGGACAGCGACGGCAGCGATCCGAACTCCTGTGTCAGCCTTCCCCAACGCGGCGAACACCGGCATCCCGGCAGGGCGTGACGCTGACCACTTCGGGAGACGTCAACGTCACGACGGCGGGGACCGTGATCAATGCACTCGACGTGAAAGGCACGATCTGGGTCCTGGCGCCCAACGTGACCATTCAGAACTGCAGGATCACCTCCACCGATTGGACGAGCATCTGGATCAAGCCCGGCATCACGGGAACGATCGTCAAGGATTGCGAGATCTCGAATGTCGGCAGCAGCCCGGACGGCGCGAACGGCATCGTTGGCGCTGGCACGTTCCTGCGCAACGACATCCACCACGTCGAGAACGGCTTCAATATCTCGGGACCGAGCACCATCCAAGACAACTACGTCCACGACATGTAGCGCCAAACGTGCGCGCCGGAACACGTGGGGCGGACCTCACTACGACGGCATCGAGATCAATGGTGGCGTTTCGAACGTCACCATCAGCACAACACGATCATCAACGACAACGGTCAGACGTCGGCCGTGATGATCAACAACGACTTCGGCCCGGTCTCGAACATCACTGTCGACGGCAACTACCTCGCCGGCGGCGGCTACACCCTGTATTCGGACGGCAGCTTCAGCAGCACCGACCAAATCTCGGGCGTACAGTTCACCAACAACGTGCTGGGCGAGGGCTATTGGGGCTACTACTACTTCAGGGGCAACAGCCCGACGCTGACGGGCAATGACGAGATCGGCCGAGACTGGCCGACTGAGCCGCCGACTGATCCGGCGGCTCGACCCCGGAACGGGCACACGGCACGCCCGGCAACGATACGCTCGACGGCACGGACGGCGCCGACACCATGGCGGGCCTCGGCGGCGACGACACCTACACAGTCAACCATTCGGCGACACGGTGGTCGAGGCCGCGGGACAGGGCACGGACAAGGTCGAGAGCACGATCAGCCATACCCTCGCCGCGAATGTCGAGAACCTGCAGCTCATCGGGACCGGGACCATCAACGGCACCGGCAACGGACTCGCGAACACGATCTTGGGCAACGACGTCGCCAACGTCATGAGGGGCGGCGCCGGCAACGATACGCTCAACGGCTGGGGCGGAAAGGACACCCTCTACGGCGACAGCGGAAACGACACCTTCCAATTCTCCTCGCAATACAGCGCGGACGGCGACAAGGTGATGGACTTCGTGCATGGCGCCGACGAACTCGACTTCAGCAAGATCGACGCCAACACCTCACAGAGCGGCGACCAGTCCTTCATCTTCGATGGCTACGACGATGGTGCCAGCAACGGTCACCTGTGGGCAGTCGAGGACGAAGCTGCCGGCGTTACCCACGTCTACGGAAGGACGGGAGGTTATCAGTTTCAAGTCGATCTGCAGGGCGTGAACTTCAAATCTGACCACGTCTGACTTCGTCTTATAAGCGGGGAGACGGCGCCGCCTGCCGCCCGATCCGGGTAGGGCAGGCGGCCTGCCGCCTCGGGTCCGGTCTACACGGTTTCGCTCCGCCCTTGGCGGCGCCAATATCGGCCAGGTCCAGTGTGAGAAATGCGGGCGGCGATCGCATCATCGCACGAGGGCGCGGCCCCTGCCGCTGTCCTGCTTTGCTTCCTCGATTCGCCTGTCCCGGATGCGAGAGAACGCGCTTCAGCGGCCAATCGGCATCAACAAGTTCGTCGCCTGCTTCAAGTGTGAGACACAGTTCGCTTCAGGGCCGGTGCCATCTGATTTTGCGCTGGTTTCAGTTCACCGAACCCGCCGGCCACTTGGCGATCGGTAGCCAAGCCAATTGAGTAGCCAAGCCAATTGATTTGGATGGTGGGCGTGACAGGGATTGAACCTGTGACCCCTACGATGTCAACGTAGTGCTCTCCCGCTGAGCTACACGCCCATCCGAATGCCGCGCATACACCATTTTTGGTTAGGCACGTCAATAGCCGCGGTGACGCCTGGTATGCTGCCTCGATGAACCCGCGGCCCGGGGGACGCGGCTGCGTCGGGCTGCCCGCCGGGCGGCGCTGCCGGGATGGTGTTCAGGCAGCCTGCAGCATCTTCTCGACCTCGTTGACGAGGTCGCGCAAGTGGAAGGGCTTGGACAGGATCTTTGCGTCGCGGGGCGCCTTGGAGTCGGGATTGAGCGCTACGGCGGCGAAGCCGGTGATGAACATGACCTTCAGGTCGGGGTCGATCTCCGTGGCGCGGCGGGCGAGTTCGATACCGTCCATCTCCGGCATGACGATGTCGGTCAGAAGCAATGAGAACGGCTCCTCGCGCAGACGCTCATAGGCGCTGGCGCCATTGTCGAAGTCGCTTACGTCGTAGCCGGCGCGCTCCAGCGCCTTGACCAGAAACCGGCGCATGTCGTTGTCGTCTTCCGCCAGAAGAATACGTGCCATGTCTTCCCGTCCGAATCAGTCCGCCGCGCCGCGCCGCGGCGGCCCGTTAACCATTTCTGTATATGAAGAGCGGCGGGTAAATATCAAGTGAATGCCGGCATCCCGGCCACCCGGTTGTCTTACGCGTGTACAGTGTCCGGCCAATCGCGCCAATCTGGACATACGATGCGCCCGATGGCACTTTCGCGACTATGGCGTATCGAGTCCTGGGGGTGGAAAAGCGGAAATGACGGCGGCCGACGACTTTGGCGCGGTCGCGCCTTTCGAGATTCGTGCCGCCGCTGAACAGCGCGTTCCCTTCGTGTTCAACTCGCCGCACAGCGGCCGACACTATCCCGCGCGGTTCCTGGCGATGACCCGGCTCGACACGACCGCGATTCGCCGCTCGGAGGATTGCTTCGTGGACGAGCTTTTCGCCGGCGCGGTGGCGCTCGGCGCCCCCATGCTGGCGGCCAATTTCCCGCGCGCCTATCTTGACGTGAACCGCGAGCCCTGGGAACTCGATCCGCGCATGTTCCACGAGCCGGTGCCGCCCTATGCGAACATCCGCTCGGCCAGGGTGGCCGGAGGGCTGGGCACGATCCCGAAACTTGTGGGCGAGGGCCTCGACATCTATCGCTCGCGTCTGCCGCTGAGCGAAGCGGCCGACCGCATCAACGGCGTCTACAAACCCTACCACGATACGCTGAAGCGCCTGGTGACGGCGACCCATGCCCGATTCGGCTACGCCATGCTCGTCGATTGCCACTCCATGCCCGCCGGTATCCGTGTGAGCGAAAGCGGCGTGCGGCCGGACTTCATCGTCGGCGACCGCTTCGGGGCGTCCGCTTCGGCGGCGGTCGTCGAGACCGCCATCTCGCTGCTCTCGGCGATGGGCTACACGGTCGCGCACAACAAGCCCTATGCGGGCGGCTTCATCACCGAACATTACGGCCGTCCGGCCAGGGGACTGCACGCCCTGCAGATCGAGGTCAATCGCGGCCTCTACATGAACGAGCGAACATTCGAGAAATCCGCCGGCTTTGAAGCGCTTGCCCAGGATCTGACGCGGTTCTCGGCCGACCTGATGTCGCTGCCGGATGATTTTTTCGGGGGATTGCCGCTCGCCGCCGAATGATCTACGCGATGGTGCCGGCACGAATGCCGCGCGAAAAAAACCGCGTTGTTTGCACAACGCGGCTCAAGTCTAGGGAGGAAACGCCCAAGGAGGGCATGAACAGGAAGCCCTGTTCAACATCAAGGATATTGTGCATCGCACAAATGTCAAGCGTCGCGATCGACTTCCCCATTCAAAATGACGATTTTACGTCCTGAGCGGCATGGCTGTGACATTGTCGTAACACCCTGCGTCGTAATACCCTGCCCGCTGCAGCGATAGAAAGGACCCGAAGTGACCGTTCCAGCGGAATTCCTGCGCCGCATCGCCGCCGCGGCGGCCGCCGAGACGCTGCCGCGCTTCCGCGCCCAGGGCGCCGTCGCCAACAAGCTGGCCGCTGGCTTCGATCCCGTGACGGAAGCCGACCGGGAGGCGGAACGGGCAATCCGGACGCTGATCAAGGCCGAATATCCCGAACACGGCATATTGGGCGAGGAGCATGGCGCGGAAAACCTGTCCAGCCGGCATCACTGGATCATCGACCCGATCGACGGGACACGCGCCTTCATCTCCGGCATCCCGGTGTGGGGCACGCTGGTCGGCCTGACGGTCGACGGCGACGCGGTGGCCGGTCTGATGTCGCAGCCCTTCACCGGGGAACTGTTTTATGCGACCGGGTCCGCCTCACGCTACGAAGGCCCTGGCGGAGCGCGCGCGCTATCGACCCGCCGGGTGACGGAGCTGTCGCACGCCACCCTGTTCACGACCACGCCGGCGCTGTTTCGGGGCGAGATGCGCGCCCGCTATGACCGTCTGGAGAGCCGCGTGCGGCTGGCCCGCTACGGCACCGACTGCTACGCCTTCGCGATGGTCGCGGCGGGGCATGTCGATATCGTCGCCGATCCTGGCCTGCAATCCTACGACATAGCGGCGCTGATCCCGATCATCGAACAGGCCGGCGGCGTGGTCACCACATTCGACGGCGGCCCGGCCGAACAGGGCGGCGACGTGATTGCCGCCGCGACGCCGGAGCTGCATGCCGCCGCCTGCGCAATCCTTGCGGGATAGCCGAGGCTCGCTATCTGACACACCGCGTCACGCGGCCGGACTGTCCGCGTAGCGATTGCTTATGGGTGTCCTCTGACGTTCGCAAACCCTCTGAATTCTTGTGGTTTTCTACGAATGATCTGTCTCTCATTGTCCTAGCGTGTGTGCTATTATCCCGACTTCCCAATGGGGAAGAAGGTGGGGATGGCCCGCACGCTCAACAAACTCTCAGATGCCGCAGCGAAAGCTGCAAGGAAGCCCGGTCGGCACAGCGACGGTGGTGGCCTTTATCTGAACGTCTCGCCGACAGGGACCAAGAGCTGGCTCTTCATTTGGGCTAGGGATGGCAAGCGGAGGGAGATGGGGCTAGGCGCGTATCCGGCGGTAACTCTCGCGGTCTGCACGGGTATCTTTCGCTGCACGCGGCGTGGAACTTGTACGCCGATGCATGGCCGGGCTACGCGCTTTCCAGCGATCTCATCAACCGTTTGCGCAACGAGAGTTGGAGGCATTCGTGCGGTAACCGGGTTCGTCTGAAGATCGCCGGCTTAGTTTTGACCCAGGCTTGCAGACCAGTCGAGATGCCTTGGTCGAGCTCAAACCGGCGCACCATCTGCCGCGTCAGGGGCTCGGTCCCCTGCTCCTTAAAGGCGTTCATAGTGCAGCATCGTCGTAGTGCAGCCATGGCAACGCGGCACGAAACCACGCACATCGCTGCCGGATGAAATCAGCACAGTTGGCCCGACCGCGTCCTTTCGCCAACAACTTTACGGTGCCCCTCGGGGGTTTTCACTGACCGTTGTCCATCCCAACACATCGCGCTAGCCCCCGGCGATCGGACCGACTACATTCAAGGCGGCAGATCGATTGTTAACCTATGGTTTCGAGAGACCGCATCGGTGGTCGAGTGGTCAACTAGAAGTATTATTCTGTCGTATCGAATGGAGCGGTCGAAGCAACGGCAGCTTTCTTCGCACACGGGAGCGAAAGGTGATTACGAAACGTGGCGTCAAGATAGGAATTGGCCTCGTCGCGGTCGCGGTTGTCGCCGTGGCGCTTATCGGCTTTAAGCTTTATCGAGATAGACTTACGGTCAGCTTGCCAGATTACCCGCCGATCAAGAAAGCCGTGTGGCTCGATCAAGGTTGGGACCAGAGTCAACTCGAAGAATTCCACCATGCCGACCAGGGCACCCAGACCATCAACATTCCCTATGAATGGTTCATCGCACTGGAGCAGCCACGGCTGTCGCTCGTGGGCGACGTCGGTCGCCTTAGCGACGCGGCCTATCTTGACCGATATGGCTTTATCCCCGGCGCCACCAGGGGCGGCGAGAATCAGCTGCCTGTAGGCTTCGCACGAGGCGGGGTGATGCGCACGGCGGCAGGGCAGCCGTGGCTCAACCCGCGAACCAAGGAGCCTTTGACCCGGCTCGGATTCACCTGCGCCGCCTGCCACACCGGCCGGCTCACCTATCGCGGCACGACCATCCTCATAGAGGGTGGCCCGGCTCTGACCGACCTCGGCAAGTTCCGACAGGGAGTCGGGATTTCGGTTCTGTTTACGCGCCTCTCTTCCAACCGCTTTCTAAGCCTTTTCTCCAACCGCTTCGATCGATTTGCGAAAAATGTTCTCGGGGAGGACGCCAGTCAGGAGGACAAGGCGGAATTGCGCGAACAGCTGACCGCGGTGTGGGGCCAACTCGATGTCGTCAGGAAACTCGACAAGAAAGTCGCTGAGACGAGCGTTGAAGAAGGCTACGGCCGACTGGACGCCCTGAACCGTATAGGGAACCAGGTGTTCGGGCTCTCCATGGGTCCTGAGGGAAGAGAAAGAAACTACGCCGCCACCACGGCTCCAGTGAACTACCCTCACATCTGGAGCACTCCCTGGTTCGACTGGGTGCAGTACAACGCGTCGATCATGCAGCCGATGGTGCGCAACGCGGGCGAGGCGATCGGGGTTTCTGCGTTTACCAATCTAACCGACCCTGCGGGAGGATTGTTCAGTTCCGAGGTTCAGGTGAAGACGCTTGCCGAGATTGAGATGTGGATCGCGGGGAATCAGCCAAACGAAACAAACGGCTTCACGGGACTGAAGGCGCCGAAATGGCCAGTGGAGATCCTGGGACCCATCGACCAAGCACTCGCTCAGAGGGGCGGTGTACTCTATGACAGTTTGTGCAGGGACTGCCACCTGCCGCCGGTCGGCACCAAGGCATTCTGGGACTCGAAGGCGTGGTTGCCACCAAACAACTTCAACCAGCGCTATCTTGAAATTGAAACGAAGGCGATCAACGACCTCGGCACCGATCCGGCACACGCGGAGGACATGAGGAATCGGAAGGTCGTGATTCCAGCCAATTTAGGAATTACCACCGACGAGTTTGGGCCAGCCCTCGGCCAACTGGTCGAGAAGGTGCTCACTCAATGGTATACCGCCCACAACGTTCCCGAAGCCGATCGCCACGCGTTGAATGGGTTCCGGCCAAACGCAATCCAAAGTCCGCTCGCCTACAGAATGCGGCCTCTGAACGGAGTGTGGGCAACGCCGCCTTTCATTCATAACGGCGCTGTCCCCAATATCTACGCGCTGCTTTCACCGGTTTCGGAACGGCCGAAGATCTTTTACCTGGGGCGGCGCGAGTACGATCCCGTCTGCATGGGCTACCAGATAGCGGCATCGGCCGCGCCTGGGGACGACCTTGACCTGCGTTGCCTCGGCTCAAAGACTGACCCGGAAGCCGGGCGGTTTACTGGCGGTTTCAGGCTGGATACAGCGTTGCGAGGCAACGGCAATACAGGCCACGAATTCAACGATGGGCCACATACGAATGGGATAATCGGACGCAAGCTTGCACCGGACGAGCGGCGGGCACTGATTGAATTTTTAAAGACGATATGAGCCGTCGCCGATGCAGAGAGCGGCGGTGGGAAGACAGCGCATGAGTTTTCCAACTGCGCAAAGTTTCTTGCCCAAGTCCGAAGACCGTGAGAACCTAGGTGCCTGATTTTGTCGGGGAGGATGTATCATGTGGAGAGAATTGATCTTGACCATTACGATTGCCGGCGCGTCGTCGAGTGTTGCCGCGCAGACTGTCACCGACCCTGCCGAGGTTGTATCACGTCTCAAGTTGTGGACGCAGGAGACGGGCGACCCGGTTTATTATGGCGAGGTCAGAAACGTCAATGCGCGCTCCATGCGGGTCGGCGGCCACTATCAATGCCTGGCACTCGCATTCATCAAGTTTGAAGGCGGGGTACTGCAATATGCCCACAAGATGTGGGCTAAATCGCCGGACGGATCCTGCCATTATGACGATGTAACGACGCGCAAGGTCGGCAATCATGGTGCGTGCGTGAGGGACTCCAATGCAGGTTTCGGCACAGCGGTCGGCACTGCGCGCATGACCAAGGACAACATCGATTATGAAAACAGCATCTTCAGAACCATCGATCTGAACACCCGTCGCGTCGGCGAAACCAGATCGTGCATACCGCCGAGAGGCGCCAGCGCTGGTCTCTTTTCGATGAGAATCGTCGACGGCCGATTCCAAGTCATTACCACTCGGCCCTTGGCCTATGAGGTGAATATAGAACCCCAGGATCCGCGTAATCCACCAACCAAGCCGGTGTTCTAGTCTAGAGCAAGCCCGAAGCCAGTTCTGGCAATATTTGATCCGATCTGGAAGTGGGGCATGATCTAATTCTGAGATATGCCTTTGTAATCGACCGGCAAAAGTCTCTGCCTTCTGGCCACAGCAATTAGGGGGAAGTCATGCCATTCCTCGAAGCGCTCGATGCCTTGCCCGCGGACGACCCCGAACGCACGCAACTGTTCTTTCAGTGGCTCAGACGCGACTGGAGGGCGCTGTTCGGCGAGTTGCGCGCGAACCGCCCGGTCCTGACACTGCCGACCTTCACGGTTGTGGCGCGCTGGTTGGACGTCGTCGATACGCTTTCCCGCAACGAGACGTTCCGCGTGCCCTACAAGCCGCATATGGACGACTTTGTCGGTCCGTTCATGCTGGCTCGCGACGGAGCGGTGGAGAACTGGCGCGACAAATCAGTGATGCGCACGCTGCTCCGTTGGGAGGACGTGCCGGCAATCCGTGCGCTGGCGACAGACACCGCGGCCGCAGCGCTCGCCGCCGTGCCGCCGCCCACGGTTGACGTGGTGCAGACCGTCTCCCGGCTCGTACCGCTGCGCATCGTGCAGCGGAGCTTCGGTTTCCCGGGGCCGGACGATGGGCAAATGTTGCGCTGGTCGTGGGCGACGCAGGCCGATATGTTCCACAACCCGTCAAACGACCGCTCCCTGATTGACGCCTGCAACGCGGCCGGCGCCGAGATGCGGAAGTGGATCCGTGGGTTTCTTGTCGAACGCGAGCCTTGGTGCGACGCGCAGGGCGAGGACAGCGTCTCGCGTTTGCTGCGAATGACCGCGGGCGATCTCTCTGGCCTCAATACCGAGCAGGTGGTGAGCAACATCTGTGGCCTGCTGGTTGGTGCGATTGAAACGACGTCGCAAGCTATCGTCAACGCAACCGAGCAGATACTGCTGCGTGACGACATCATCGCGCGCGCGATCGAAGCGGCTCAATCACCGGATAGTGCGGCATTCGACGCGATCGTCTGGGAAGCGCTGCGGTTCAACCCGATGGCCACTTTCGTTACCCGCGTCGCCGCCGAACAGGCGGTGCTTGCGCCGGGCAGCGCGCACGAGACAGCGGTGGCGGCCGGGTCGGTTATTGCAGTCGGCATCGGCTCGGCCATGTTCGATGCCGGTGCCTTCCCCGAGCCGAACGAATTTCGCGTCCGCCGCCGCACATCCTATTTGCATACGGGCTTCGGGCCGCACGAATGCCTCGGCCAGTTCGTCGCCTATGCCATCATTCCGGAGACGATCCGGCAGATTCTCCTGCTCCCCGGCGTCCGGCTGATCGAGGGCGATGCCGGGCGCATCGACATGGCGGGCGGCCCCTTCGCCGAGCATTTCGTCATCGGCCACGGGGCGGGCGCGCAGATATAACGAGGCACGAACCCGGATGGCGGAGCGCACTCCGTCAGGATTTTGACCGGAGCGGCTCCAGGCGCGGGGCTCCGGTCAGGTCGTCCACAGCCTGGCCGACGTGATCGGCTTCCGCATGAAGATGATCGCCGCCAGCTACGAGGACGGCAACGACGCCTTCGTCTCGAAACTTGGCTGACAAGAAGATCGGTACGTCCGCAATGATTCGCTCCCCGGCACGGACGGCGCCGACAGGATGGAGGGCCGCGGCGGCAACGACACCTACACAGTCAACCATTCGGGCGACACGGTGGTCGAGGCCGCGGGACAGGGCACGGACAAAGTCGAGAGCACGGCTGGGTCAAGAGAATCTGGAGGTCGTTCCCTGAACGTAGGCTGCGAGCCCGTGGGCCTGCGTGGTCGGACACCGCTCGCCCTACGCCCTCAGGGACGCGCTTCTAGAACCATATTGAAGGGGGTCTCAGCGGCGCGGCGGAAACGCGTAAAGCCACCGCTTGTTACCACTCGGCGCAACCTCGCCTCTCCGGCTTGTGCGCCAAGCCCAAGGCCGACTTCCTGGGAAAGAGACGCGGGCGTGCAGACGAAGGTGGAAGCGGCATAGTAGACCCTTCCTACGGGATTGAGGTTGGCCGACAGATGATCATGCGCGAACGGCTCGACAATCATCCACGTGCCGTCCGGCTTGAGCGATTGGTGGACGTGCGCAGCGGCCCCCTCCGGGTCTCCCATGTCGTGCAGACAGTCGAAGAAGGCTACGAAATCATAGGTTCCTGGATAGGCCTTGGCCGATGCGACCTCGAACCGCGTGTTGCCAGAAACGCCGGCTTCCGCGGCGGCATCACTGGCGCGCTCGATTGAGGGACCGTGATAGTCGAAGCCAAGGAAACGGGAGCGCGGAAATGCGCGCGCCATGAGTATGGTTGACGCACCGTGACCGCATCCGACATCCGCTACCTCACAGCCGAGTTCGAGTTTTTCGACCACACCGTCGAGGGAGGGCAACCAGGATTCGATCAAATTGGCGTTGTAACCCGGACGGAAGAAGCGCTCCGTGCCCCGAAACAGGCAGGCGCTGTGTTCATGCCAAGCAACTCCTTTTCCCGAACGAAACGACTCACGCACCTTCTCCTCATCAAGCCAAAGCGCGGATAGAACCTCGAATGCACCCGCCATAAAGGCTGGGCTCTCCTCATCTGCGAAGACCAACTCCTGCTCGGGGTTGAGATAGAACCGGTCGGTCGCTTCTTCGTATTCTATGTAACCGGCTGCTGCCTGCCCGGAGAGCCATTCTTGGATCATGCGTTGATTAGTGCCCGTTCGCACCGCAATCTCAGCGGCGGTCATTTTGCCACCTTCGCGCATAGCTGCGAACAGGCCTAGTCGATCCCCCAAGACCACCCCGGCGCCCGTCGCGATTGCGCCCAGATCGCCCACCATTTTCCCCAAGAACGCGTCCAGTTTCTCCTGATTAGGGTGTGGCATGTCAATCTCCTGATATCGTTGGGACAGGGCGGCCTTCGACCGACCCTTCGTCCATATCAGCCCTCCTGCAGGGAGCACATCGGGCCAGTCTGGTGTATGCCACGGCAGCGCCCTGTCTGAGTCAACTAACACCATATCTACGGTTTACCAAGACTAGCCGGTTCAGCATGTTCGGACTTCTCAGGTTCGACGGCGGCCCGTAGGGCGAAGGTCCAGCTTCGAACAGTGCGACGAGGAAGGCATTGAAACAGCGCTGTCGGCCTCGACCTGTTCAACGTCCCGTGCTGGGCGGCGCTGACCGCCGGCCTGCTCCAGGAATGAGCACCGCCTGCCAATGTCACAACGGTGTTCGTGTTCGGCGACAACGATGCCAGCAGTACCGGGCAGGCTGCCGCCTACACCCTGGCTCAGCGGCTCACGGCGAAGGGCATCGCGGCGTTGGCGGAGATTCCGCCGAACGTCGATGAAGACTGGAACGATGTGCTGTTGAGGAAGGTGATCGTCGATGATGCCGACGTGGCGGAATTCGCTACTGTCGCCTGGCCAAGAACATGAAGCGAGAAAGCCTGCCGCTGTTGGACAGTGCATGAACCGAGCGAAGGAAGACTTGTGATTCGTTGAAGACCTTTTCTCCTTCGACCTCTATCAGCGGGACACGCCGTTTCTCACGAGCTTCGAGCCGAGAAAGCGAGGTTTGCGCTACGCTTTCGGTAACATTCTCTACGCGCTCTACCGAAAAGCCGCTTTGGCGCAGCATCCGCTCGTTCTCTCCTGTGGGCAGGAACAAGAAGAAGCCAATGGAGCTACGCGCAGCGATTTCCTCGCTGCTGACGGCTCCGGTGATAACGACTGGGTCCGTATACAACAGGGTGCCATCTCGACGAATGACGCGATACAGTTCTGCAAGCAATGACCGCCGGTCGGGGATATGATTGATCGCGTCCGTCATTTGCGCGGCATCAAAGGATTGGTTCGCGAATGGAAATGTCCCGCCGCAGTCAGCACAGAGGAACGACGCGCGATCACCCAGGCCGCCACGAGCCGCCGCTTCACTGGCTGCGGCAATCGCGGCCTCATTGATGTCGATGCCAGTAACGCTGAGCCCAACGGACCTGGCAAGGAACATGGCTGGACCACCGGCACCGCAACCGACCTCTAGCAAATGCGAGTCACGAGTGAGCGAGGATATATTGGCAAACCCAAGCTGTTCCTGTGCGGTTGTCCAGCTATTCTGGCCTATATCCTGGCCAAAAGCCTCGCTTCTGATCTCGGCACTGAGTTCGCTGGCAAAATTTTCATAGGTGGTGTTGTAGCGGTCGACCTTTTCCGACACGGGGAGTCTCCCTGTTGCAACTCAGCTCACACATGTTTGACATGCTGCCTCGTCCCGCCCAACCCACTGCTCAAATCGACATCACCCGCGTTGACGGAACGGAAGATCTGTCGCCCTGTTCTAGCGTAGTCTGATCGAGAGCATCCGACCGATTAGCACCATGTCGTGTCCCCGCCTTACTGCGGCAGCGACACCTCCCGACTATCGACGACCTTCAGTTTCCATCCTTCGGCCGCAGTACCATTGAGGTTGAGATGACCGACCAGGAAGCGCAGGCGCTCGACATCCGGACCCTTGGCCGTGCAGAAGCGGTCCTGAAGATAGAAGGGCGGTGTCGCCTGGTAGTAGAGGCTCGCCATGACGCTTGCCGGGCGCGCGCCTCCCGGCATGTCGGCGAGAGGGACCTTGTAGACAAGCGAATCGCCCCCGCCCGAGACGTAGTCGGGATCGTCGCCGACCGCGGTGGTGCCGGTGTCGATGGCGAGCTCGTCATCGGCGCCCAGCGCATGTGCGATTTCCAGGCGGCTTTGCAGCGGCAGGAAGCCCTTCGGCAAGATGCGATTGTCCTTTACCTCGGCACAGATCGACAGGAAGCTCGTCGTCAGTTCGCCGGACGGCGGTGCATCGGCGCCGCAAATCGGCTCCGAGGAGGGAACTGCCGGCGGCGTCGAAGCCAGCTCCTGATAGATCTGCGCCTCGTCCTGGCCGATGATCTCCTGGTAATGCGGCTGATGCGGCCGTTCGCGGGGACGCGCATAGCCCGAGCAATCGTCCTTCCACCACAGCTCCCCCTCCAACGGCGTGCCATGCTGATCGACCAGCACGCCAGCGGCGTTGGTGCGGCCCGATTCCCACAGCGTAGCGCCATTTCGGTCGAGCACGCTGAACGCGACGAAGGCGCGCCGGAAACCAACGCCGGACGGAAACTTGTGACCGGTGAGGCTGCTGATCGTCACCTTCGCACTCAACACGTCGGCGGTCACTCCGACATGATCGACGGCAATCGTCGCGGTCGCTTGCGAAGCCTGATCGAGCATCGCCTGTTCAGTCAGCGCCAGCGGCGCGACGCTTCTCTTGCCGATCATCGGATCCTGGACCCTTATGCCGAACACGTCGGGAAACTGCTGCGCCATCTTGACCAGGAAGACATTCAGCCCGACCAGCGTGTGGCGCGCAAAGCCTTCGCGTACGGCGAGGTCGGGCGCGTCGCCGTTCTCCACCTGCGGAAAATTCGACCGTTCCTGGATGCTGGCGATCTTGCTCATCGTCGGCGAGCCGTCAGCGTCCTTGGCCGACATGTGGCAATGCTGGCAGGTCCGCGGCGTGGCGCCCGGGCCGAGAGGCAGGCCGCCATCCGGCGTCACGCCGGTCCGGTAGGCGCTGAACGCCCATTCCGGATAGGTCGTCTGCTCATAGATGTGGGCGAGCGTCTTGCCGTCTTTCAGGACCGGCAGATGCACCGTGTGACAGGTGCCGCAAACCTCGGGGCTGGAAATAGTCGAATCGTGCACCGGCTTGTTGCCGAGCGCGGCGAGCATCGGCCCAGCCTCGGGCTTTTCGAACGGACCGATCAGCGTATCAGGAGCGCCGACCATGAAGCTGCCGGTGAAAGTTTTGGCGAATTGCGACGCCTCCGGATTGAGCAGCGCCTGGCGCTCCGCCACGCAGCCATTCTGCGGCGCTCGGGAGACCTTCAAGGCGGCGTCGGTGTTGAGGACCATGCGGTGGCACGACGTGCACGTGACTCCGTCGCGCGCCAGCATGCCGTAGTTGGCATGCGCGGCGCCCGGGCTGTCGGCCGGCCACGGAATCGCATTCACCATTTCGCGGGTGAAATCCGGGCATTCGCCGGAGGTCGCCTTCTTGTCGATGTGGAATTGGCGCTCGCCGGCAATTCCGTGACAGCCTAGGCAGATGTCCTGTACCTTGCCGGATTCGCCCGGGTGGAAGCTCTGCGTCTCGCTGGCAAGCTGTGCGAAGAAGATCGGATCGCGGCCGCCCAATCCCATTGGCGATGTCCGCCACGTCGCGAAAGGCGAAAGGTTGAGGATGCCGTCGCCATGCGGATTGGGCACGGTCATGTCGAACTGCAATCCTGTGCTGCCGGCATCGTGGCAGCCGAGGCATTGGCTCGACGTGACAAACGTGTCGGAGGCGTCCGGACCGCCGGCTCCGACCCATGTGTTGTCGAAGGTCTCCGACGGCATCCTCGAGACACTGTCATAGCTCGGCATCGCCTGGGCGTAGGCCCTGAGTGCGGCAATCACATCATCGTCGGGCGCGTGGAGCGGTTCGCCGAGGCGAGGCTCGGCGTTGGCTGGCAGCACAGCGGCCTCATGGATGGATGGGCCCGGCGGCGGAGGCGTAAAAAAGCCCTGGCTGAGGAACACCAGCGGCTCGCCCGGCTCGCCCTGAATGTTCTTCGGCGAGGCAAAGGTCAGATTGTCGGCAGCCGAGGCGTGACAGTTCGTGCAATACTGGGCAAAACCCATATTCGGCAGGCTATTGTCGGTGGGCAGGGGTGGCCAGTCCGGAGCCCAGCCGCTCTCGCCGCCGAAGCCGTACCAGCCCCAGAACCAGCCGTCATGCGATGCGCCGGCGTCGCGGATCATGATCGCTGCACCGTTGGTCGGAAACAGCTTGAGCGGGTCGACGTCGCGGCATGCGGAAGCCGGAGCTGGAAACATCTCCTTGACCATTATCGCGCCGTCCGGAACCGCAGGCGGCTCAGCGGATCCGCTGCCGACGGCGGGACGATATTTGCGCAGCCAGTTCGCCATCTCAGGCGAATACCAGATGACGACCGGCGCATGGGTGCCGCGGCCGACTCCCTCCCAGGCACCATTGGCGAAGCTTGCGGTAAAGGGGCCGGTATCGCGAACATACTTGTCGCGCACCCAGCCGGAAGCGGCATTGCGATGGCAGTAGTGGCCGAAATACTGGTCGAGTTGCTGCTCGAAAACCGGCAGCGGAAACGCGGACGGACGGCGAACGACCCGCTCGAGCCGCTCGCAAAGCCCGGCATCCGAGGCCGACATCGGCGCCGCGCGTTCTGCCGGACAGACGGCGAGCGCAGCTTGCGATGTTGCCACAGCGGTGAATCCGGCGACGAAGGTGATCAAGGCGCTCTGCCGCAACAATGCGTCAAGCATGCCCTTTTCCTCGGTTCATGAAAGCGCAATCGGCCACCCTTGTAGCCGCGACTGATCAATTCATCGTTTACCATCAATTCATCGTTTAGTACGGAAAATACTTGCGGGCGAAGTTTAGCTTCACAATGATTTTGCCAGTCAGGCTCGCCAAGACTCTCCTCTGACTGTCGCAGATTGCTCATGGCATGATGACCAGAGGCGATATCGCGAGCGCCCGCGAATATCAGCAACCGCACCACAAGCCGCCCTTCCGCATCGAGTTTGTCAGCGCTTCGGCCCGAATGAGCAGGTCTCCAATCCGCTCCTCATGTATGTTCAGCAACATCCGCGCGAACTGGGGAAGGGTATCAGCGAGGCGTGGACGGATTGGTTGCGGGATACCTCGCGGCGAGGCAAGTGGGTGAGGACCGTGCGCTCTTCGGTGAACAGCTTCGACACCAACCTCACGGCCGGTGCCGGCGACCATGCGATCGCCGGAACCCGCGTGCTCGCGCTGGTCGATATAGCAATTCCTTCTATGTCTACGCGTACTTCATGGAGACCGAGCTTCCCGGGATCACGATCGGCGGCGATGCCGAGATCCGCCGGATGGCCGGCGGGACGGTCCTGAACGGCAACGGGCAAGGCATAAGCCACGCGATCGTCAACCCGACCGCGGTCGGCGCCGGCCAGCTGGCCACGGTAGACCCGAACTTCGAGTGGATACGTCTCGCGCAACGCATTCCCATGCGCATCACGCTGGAAGACGTGCCCGAGGATGTGGAGCTTGCAGCAGGCATATCGGCGACGGTCGTGGTCCATTCTCCGTCGCCAGCCAATTGACGTCGGCTTTGCCGCACGATCCCCGTCAAATGCAGATGACCTGAGATAGGTATTGCATCATCTGGCAAGCAACATCTCGCCTGCGACCCTGATGGCCGCAAATCACTGGAACCAAAATTCCTTCTGACTGTTGAACAGTGCTGGTACGAGTGTTTTTGCGGCCCGTTCACACCCGAGGCGTCTCGACACAACGAAGTCAAACAAGAAGCCGCCGAGCGGAACATCCAATGAAATTGATCAAGATTGCAGCGCCTCTGGCATTGTTCTGCGCGCTCGGCATTAGCCCGGCTTTCGCTGTATGCAACATTTCCGATGCAAAGCTCGAAGAAGCAGTCCTCAAAAGCCCGGAGCTGCGCGATCCCGGAAATCGGTATCTCGTGCGCGATCTGCGTACGCTGCGTGATGCTGCGTTCCTGTTGTGGTCTTACGGTCTGCACGACGATTGCGAGCGCGTGCTTGCCAACATCCGACAACTGATAGCTGCCCCATCGATGGCTCAGCTCGGCAACAGCGACGAGGACGAGGTTGATCAACAGCTTGCGGCGGGCGAACCCCAAACGCACCAAGGTGGCGAAATCCAGGGCAATCGTAATGCCCCCGACGCGCGTCCCCTCGTCGACATCAATGAACTCGGCCCCGGTCTGCGCGTCGACGAGATCGTCGGCTCCGAGGTTCGCAGTTCGGACGACAAGATCGTCGGCGAAGTCCGAAATGTCGTCATCGGTACCAAGGACCGTTGGGATTATGCAGTCGTTGCATCAGGTGGGTTCTTCATTTCCGGCAAGGACAGCATCGTCGTTCCCCTTCGCTATCTGCAAGTAAATCAGGAGCGGAACAGCTTCTACCTGCGCATCTCCAGCGCCGACGTCAAAGCCGTGCCGCTAATGCCAGACCAGGACTATCTCTGGCTAGCAGATGAGGATTGGAGGGCGACGAACGATGCGATCTTCCAGAGTTTGATGCCAGACCCGGTTCGCTACGGCCCCGGGTCATCGCTGCCGGCAAATGCTGACACCAAGCGAGCGGTCGAACCATGATTGCGTTGAAGACGCCCTGCCGCAGTTTGATCAGCTTCCCGGCGGAGGCCGGATCCAGTCTGTCGAAGCGGTGATGGCACACGAGGGAAGACCTGAAAAGTGTTAAACGGCCCTTTATTGCGGGTGGTTGTCAATCGGGTTTCCGTTCTGCCATCGCCGGGGTCATAGTCCCATTCGAGGTCGAAAGCCTTATGCTGATGTTCGGGCTGCGCGCCAACGTGTGCAACGACGTTCGCGCAGCTGGCGCACGATGCGCTCGACCTCCTAGCCCGCGCCGCACGCATCGATGTTGGCGCGCCGCAGCTTGCCACACAACAGGAGATCGCCGCCAAAGATGCAGAACGGCAGATAGGTAGCAGTAGTTACCATAATAGCCGTGGAAGAAGCGCCCCTCCTGGCTGCCGTGCAGGGGATCGTCGGTGGCGTCCAGATCGAGCACGATCTCTTCGGGCGGGGCGGCAAGCGCGCCCCTGACGCCCGGCTGCCCAGGGGACGGCGGGCCTGATCGCGCTTGCCAGGAGGGAGGACGGCGTCCGGCCTTGGCGGGGGCTTGGGCCTTTGGCAATGGCGTCTTGCCCGGCTCCAGGATCATGCCACAGGACGGCCAGTCGCCGTGTCGTAGAAGTGGATCGGCAGAAATCAGCGTTCGTCGTAGTGGGCATTGAAGATCGACAGCTGCTGGTGGCCGTGAACCGTGTCGTCGATGTCGAGCACCACCGCCTCCGGTGTGAATTTTCGTGAATTTTGCACGCCGAAACACAGTCCAACCCATCAACGCTGGGAAAAGAACCACTCGGACTGTTCGGTCAACTGTCACCGAGACGCGCGGGTGGGTGCTCCTCGGCGGAGTAGACTGAAGCAAGAGGCCGGGCGGCGGATTACCGACAATACCGTCGGGACGGCGGTTTGGGCGGGAGCAATGTCAGGTTCGGGCATAGACGGGAATAGACCCTTCGCGCCGAGCGTTATGCGCTGCAGGAGGATTTGATCTTATGAAAGCGTTCGCTGCGGTCTCCGTAGCAGCACTGTGGATCATTACGGCAGCCGGATGCTCGGGCCTTTCCGTGGAATCCGCAAGAATAGCTGTCGAACGAGGATACGGAACACGACCGGTCCTTCCGAAGCCGCACCCGACCCTCATCCCGACCATCAAGGTCGCACCCGCCAGGGGATGGGCCAAGGGCCAAACACCTAAAGCGGCTCCGGGAATAGTGGTCAACGAGTTCGCCGGTGGTCTCGACCATCCACGATGGCTTCACGTGCTTCCCAACGGGGACATTTTGGTGGCAGAGACCAATCGACCCCCCAAGCGCGAAAGCGGTTTCAGTCTGAGGGGACTGATCCAGAGCGCTGCGATGAAAACTGCCGGAGCCGCCACGAAAAGCGCTGATCGCATTTCGCTTCTTCGGGATGCGGATGGCGATGGGCGGGCCGAAACTCGAACGACGTTTCTCCAGGGGCTCAACTCGCCGTTCGGAATGACGCTCGTCGGCCACAAGCTTTACGTGGCCAATACCGATGCGATTGTCGCCTTCCCCTATTCAGATGGAGAGACCACAATTTCCGCGCCGGGCGAGAGGATCGTGACCTTACCCTCTGGGCCAATCAACCATCATTGGACAAAGGACGTGATCGGAAGTCCTGACGGAACCAGGCTCTACGTCACAGTTGGATCGAACAGCAATGTCGGCGAAAAAGGCATGGAGGTTGAAAAGAGCCGGGCGAGTATTCTTGAGATCGATCTCGCAACGCGGCAGAAACGCGTTTTCGCATCGGGCCTGCGCAACCCGAACGGCCTCTCCTGGAATCCGGAGAACGGTCAGCTTTGGGTCGTCGTCAACGAACGCGACGAGATCGGCAGCGACCTCGTTCCCGACTACATGACCTCCGTGAAGGATGGCGGCTTCTATGGCTGGCCTTACAGCTATTACGGCCAGCATGTCGATGACCGGGTACAGCCGCCGCGACCGGAACTCGTCGCAAAGGCGATAGTGCCTGACTATGCCCTGGGCCCGCACACCGCCTCGCTCGGCCTCACCTTCAACACGGGCGACCTGTTTGGTCCGAAAATGAGGAACGGGGCCTTTGTCGGCCAACATGGCTCATGGAACCGCAATCCGCGCAGCGGCTACAAGGTGATCTTCGTGGCCTTCCGAAACGGTGAGGCTGTCAACCGGCCGCGCGATATATTGACGGGTTTCGTGAATGACCGTGGCGAAGCATTGGGCCGGCCCGTCGGTGTTGCGGCGGACAGGGACGGTGGGCTGCTGGTCGCTGATGATGTTGGCAACAAAGTGTGGCGGGTTGTTCCGCAAGACAGAGAATAACTAAAAATCTATCAGGAAGGACACTGGCACCCGCGAAGCGTCGCGAGCGTCGCCGTGCTTCCCCGCGGTGGTTTGTGTCATGATGGCTGGTGGGCTGGCAGGCGCTTGGAAAGGCGAACGTTATGCAGGACCAGAAATGCCTCCTATCAAATTATCGAGAAATGATAAGCAGTTACGAAGGCGGGGTGGCGGACGGACTGTCCGCGCTTTCCACGGTCGAGCCGGGCACGAAGGCGTCGAAGGCCGCGAGCAGCTGTTCCCGGTAGATGTCCGCTTCCTGGAGAATTTCGTGGCGGGCGCCGTCAAGGGTGATCAGCGAGGCGGTCTTCAGGCGGCGGGCAAAATCCTCGATCGCCGGTGTCGATACCACTTCGTCCGCGCCCGCGGCCACAAACAGCGTCGGCACGCGGAACTTCTGGGTGAAGGACCGATCCTGGATCATGTCGGCGGCGATGCAGGCCGCGCGCACCCAGGACACGGTCGGGCCGCCCAGCGCAAGCCGCGGATGTGTCTCGTAGAGCAGCGTGTTGCGGCGATAGCGGGCGGGGTCGGTGGTGAGCTTGTTGGTCGCGAATGGCGGAGTCTGCGGCGGGCGCTTGCCGCCATAGGCATAGATGCGGCGGACACCCATCCAGTAAAGCACGCTGACCACGCGTTTGATGTTCTTCATCGACAGCGGCATGCCGACGACGCCGAGGAAGGGCGCCACCAGCACCATGCGCTGCACGCGGTTGGTGAGCGACGGCGCGGCGAGCAGGGCAATCAGCGCGCCGGTCGAATGGGCGAGGATGAAATGGGGCCCACGGCAATCGGGCAGGACGATTTCGGTGAAGAACTGGTCGAGGTCCGCGACATAATCGTTGAAGGAGATGACGTGGCCGGGCATCGGGTTGCGGATAAGCCGGTCGGAAGCGCCCTGGCCGCGCCAGTCCATGATCGCGCTGCCGAGCCCGCGCGCCTCCAGGTCGCGGATCGTCTCGAAGTATTTTTCGATGCATTCGTTGCGGCCCGGCAGGATCACCACCGTGCCCTTGGTTGGACGAACAGCCGGCCTGAAGCAGGCATAGCGCAGGCGATGGCCGCCGGGCGTCGTCAGGAAACCGCCGGCGGCATTGTCCGGTCGCGGATTGCCGGGGATGTCGAAAAAGAAATCCGTCATCAGGAACAGTCGATCGTGAGTGTCAGCCGCGTTCCCCTCCGGGACAGGATGAGAGCCGGCAAATGCAACATAGTCGCCGATGTTGAAATGGCGAAGCAGGAACAAGCCGCAAGCCGTCTGGCGCAACCTTGAGCCTTTCGCGCGGGTGGAGGGACGACGCACCCGTTTCGATCCCTGTCGCACCGTGGCGGAACCCATCGCGCTGCCGTCAAAATCAAGGCGGCGCGAACAGATTGAACGCCGATTGCGGATGGTTCATCCGGCAGCCATTCCGCGGACCATGAGCGCGGATTTCCATCGGAAAGATGCCAAAATCCCTTGAAAGGCCTGGGTTGCCCACCCAAATAGCTGGTGCGGTCGCCAGAACGGGACCGCTGATCCCCGCGAAAGTCCATTCGGATTTTGCATCGGATCAAGCGCCAAATTGTTGCTCAACCGGAGAACACATCATGCGTCACCTTGATTTTTCGCCCCTCTATCGCTCGACCGTCGGCTTTGACCGGCTCTTTACCATGCTCGACTCGCTCGGACAGCCCGAGACGGGCCAGTCTTTCCCGCCTTACAACATTGAGCGCACCGGCGAGGATTCTCCTACCGGATTTCGATGGCTGTCGCCGGCTATTCGGACAGCGACATCTATATCCAGTCGCACCGCAATGTGCTCAGCGTGAAGGGCGAGCGCAAGGAAGAGAACAGCGGTGAAGGCAGCGAAGTGATCTATCGCGGTATTGCCGCGCGCGCTTTCGAGCGCCGCTTCCAGCTCGCCGACCACGTCGAGGTCACGGGCGCCACCCTCAAGAACGGCCTGCTGCATATCGATCTGAAGCGCAACGTTCCCGAGGAACTGAAGCCGCGCAAGATCGCGATCGCCGCGGCCCCGGCCCAGGCCAAGCAGATCGAAGCCAACGCCGCCTGAGCGCCAAGCAGACTTGCGTGGCTTCGCCCACGCTTCGCCTGCTTAGCTACTTGTTTTGTCGCAGGTTTCTGTCGGAAAACCGTGACACACTTTTCCGGAACCTGCTTAGGTCCCATAGTGGCCCAGGACTGACGGCGCCTTCGGGCGCCGTTTTTGTTGGCGGAAATTTGACAGGTAATGCCATCATTCTCCGGTCGGGGAGTTCCAGAAGATGGCTTGCATGAATGACCGGTCCCCGATCGCGACGGGCGCAGGACCGCCCCTTGATTCGGCCGGCGGCGGCCCTGAACGCAGGCGCATGTTGGTCGTGCGGCGAGACGCTGCGGCGAGACGCTGCATTGAAATCGTGCGTTTTGCGGTTACGTAACGGCTGTCGTGGAGATTAGCCGGATGAGCCAACTCGAATTGAGCCGAACAGCAAGCGCGGCGCGTGGCGCGTTGTCGTCCGGCCAACCGCCGGACCGGTCGAAAATCGGTGTGCTGCTTGTCAATCTCGGCACGCCTGACGGCACGGATTTCGGCCCGATGTGGCGCTATCTGCGCGAATTCCTGTCAGACCCGCGCGTCATCGAGTTGCCGCGCATAGTCTGGTATCCGATACTTTACGGGCTGGTCCTGACGACGCGGCCGCGCAAGTCCGGCGCCAACTATGCCAAAATCTGGAACCGCCAGCGCAACGAATCCCCGCTGCGCACGATCACGCGCGCCCAGGGCGAAAAGCTCGCGGCCGCATTCGCCGGCAATCCGCAAGTCGTCGTCGACTGGGCGATGCGCTACGGCAACCCGTCGATACGCAGCGTCGTCGAACGGCTTTGCGCGCAAGGCTGCGACCGCATCCTCACGGTCCCGCTCTATCCGCAATATTCGGCGACGACGACGGCGACCGCCAACGACAAGCTGTTTAGCGTGCTGATGACGATGCGGCGCGCGCCGGCTGTCCGCACCGTGCCGCCCTACTACGACGAGCCCGTCTATATCGACGCGCTGGCGCGCTCGGTCGAAGCGTGTCTTGCAAAACTGGACTTCCAGCCGGAGATCGTGCTCGCTTCCTTTCACGGCATTCCCAAGCCCTATTCGGATAAAGGCGACCCCTATCGCGAGCATTGCCTGGAGACCACGCGGCGGCTGCGCGACCGTCTTGGCTGGGGCGAGGATAAGCTTATGACGACCTTCCAGTCGCGCTTCGGCGCCCAGGAATGGTTGCAGCCCTACACCGACAAGACGGTGGAGAAACTGGCGCGCGACGGCGTGAAGTCGATCGCCGTCATCAATCCGGGCTTTTCCGCCGACTGCATTGAGACGCTGGAGGAAATCGCCGAGGAGGCCGCCGAGATCTTCCAGCATGCCGGCGGCAAGAATTTCGCGCATATCCCCTGCCTCAACGACAGCCCCGAAGGCATGGCGGTGATCGAAGCGGTCGTGCGGCGCGAACTTTCCGGCTGGCTCTGAACCCGGCCTTTCGACAATAGTGAACATAGAGCGGCGCGCTGTTAAACCGCTGACTCCAAAGGCGGGGACATGATGGGTCGCAAACTCGATCTGCGCACTGGTCGTCCGGTGTGGTCCGCCTATCGTGCTCCGGGAATTCCTTGCGCGAAGCTTAGTCGCGACATCAGGACGGAGGTGCTGGTTATCGGTATGGGCATAAGCGGCGCGATGATTGCGCAGGCTCTCGCCGAAGCCGGCCATCAGGTGGCCTGCATCGACCGGCGAGGCCCTATTGCCGGCTCGACATCCGCCACGACGGCGTTGATCCAGCATGAAATCGACCAGCCGCTGTCGATGCTGACAGCCAAAATCGGTCGCGAGAGGGCCGAGCGCGCATGGCGGCGGGCGCGCCTGGCTGTCTCCAATCTCGGCGCGCGCATCGACGAACTCGCCATCCGGTGCAACGCGGCAACGCGCCAGTCGCTGCTTCTGGATGGCGATGTTCTGTCTCCTTCGGCATTGCGGGCGGAGGGCGACGCGCGGAACCGCACGGGCCTGCGTGCAACCTACCTGCCGCCCAGGGTTCTGGAGCAGCGCTTCGGCATACGAGGCCGGTCGGCGCTGCTCAGCGACGGCAACATCGCCCTTGACCCGCGCAAGCTCACCGCCGGTTTGATTCTGAGAGCCGTGGAAAACAAGGCGCGTTTCTACGCCCCGGTCGAGGCGACCGCGATCGAGGCGAGCAAGGATATTGTCACCGTGGCGACCAAAGACGGTCCGTTGATCGCCGCCGGTCACGTCGTGCTGGCCACGGGCTACGAGTTGATGAATGTCGTTCCCGCCACGCATCACAACGTGGTTTCCACCTATGCCATTGCGACGCGTCCGCAAAAGCGCTCGCTCTGGCCGGGCGAAGCGCTGATCTGGGAGGCCTCCGACCCGTATCTCTATATGCGCGCCACGTCGGACGGCCGGATCATCTGCGGCGGCGAGGATGAACCGTTCCAGGACGAGAAGCGCCGCGACCGGCTCATCCAGGAAAAATCGCGCCGGATCGCCGACAAACTTCTGGCCCTGTTCCCGAACATCGACGCGGAGCCGCAATTCGCCTGGGCCGGAGCGTTCGGCACCACGGCGACCGGCCTGCCCTTCATCGGACCTGTTCCGCGCCACCCCCGGCTGTTCGCGGTCATGGGGTACGGCGGCAATGGCATCACATTTTCGCAGATCGCTTCCGAACTGCTGACCACCGCCCTCAACGGAGACGACGACGCCGATGCGTCTCTGTTCGCCCTGCCGCGCCAGAGTTCGTAGCCGTTTCGACGCCCAGCCGATTGTGCAGCCGGACGAAGCGACTTAAGCAGGTTCCGGAAAAGTGTGTCACGGTTTTCCGACAGGAACCTGCGACAAAACAAGAGGCTAAGCAGGCGAAGCGTGGGCGAAGCCACGCAAGTCTGCTTAAGTGATTCGAGACGCTTGGCGGATATCCGCTTGGCCGTCACGCAAGGCGAAGGGGGAACCATGCCGTTCACGGGTTATGACATCGTTATACCGGTGCTTGTCGTTCTGGTGCTGCTCATACTCTTCATGGGCATCAAGACCGTGGGCCAAGGCTACAACCATACGGTTGAGCGGTTCGGCCGCTACACCAAGACCCTGACGCCGGGCCTCAACCTGATCATCCCGTTCATCGACCGCGTCGGCGCCAGGATGAACATGATGGAGCAAGTGCTCGACGTGCCGACCCAGGAGGTAATCACCCGCGACAACGCGACAGTGGACGTGGATGGCGTGGCCTTCTACCAGATCCTGAACGCGGCGCAGGCGGCCTACCAGGTTTCCAACCTGCAGAATGCCATTCTCAACCTGACCATGACCAATATCCGCTCGGTGATGGGCTCGATGGATCTCGACGAACTGCTGTCCAACCGCGATCAGATCAACGAGCGCCTGCTGCGCATTGTCGACGAAGCGGCGCATGTCTGGGGCCTCAAGGTCACCCGCGTCGAGATCAAGGACATCAATCCGCCGGCAAACCTGGTCGAATCCATGGCGCGCCAGATGATGGCCGAGCGCAACAAACGCGCGCAGATTCTCGAGGCCGAGGGCTTGAAGCAGGCGCAGGTGCTGGAGGCGGAGGGGCGCAAGGAAGCCGCCTTCCGCGATGCCGAGGCGCGCGAACGCGCGGCGGAAGCGGAGGCGCGCGCCACCCAGGTCGTGTCGGAGGCGATCGCCAAGGGCGACGTTCAGGCGATCAACTATTTCGTCGCGCAGAAATACACGGAGGCGCTGGCGAAGATCGCAAGCTCCAACAACAGCAAGCTCGTGCTGATGCCGCTCGAGGCCTCGGCGCTGATCGGCGCGCTGGGCGGCATCGGCGCGATCGCGCGCGATGCATTTGGCACCGACGGCTCGACCAGCGCGACGCGCTCGCCCGGGCGTCCGCCGGCGACACGCACGCCCGAGCAGAGCTGACGGAGCTTCGCGATGATCGAATGGCTTGCGCGCGAGCTCGGACCCTGGAACTGGGTGGTGCTCGGCCTCGCGCTGCTGGCGATCGAGATCCTTACCCCCGGCTTCTACCTGCTGTGGATCGGGCTGGCGGCGCTGATCGTCGGTGCGCTCTCGCTGGCGCTGGGGGACGCGGCTTTCTGGGGCTGGCACGCGCAGGTGATCGTGTTTCTGGCCTTGTCGCTGACATCGGCCTATCTCGGGCGCAGACTTATGGCCGGCGGCGAGGCGCAAACCGATCAGCCGCTGCTCAATCGGCGCGGCGAGCAACTCATCGGCCGCACGGCGACGCTGACCGAGCCGATCCGCGAAGGATATGGCCGCATTCAGCTTGGGGACACCACATGGCGCGTGTCCGGTCCGGACCTGCCGGCCGGCGCGCGTGTCAAGGTTGTGTCGGTGAACGATCTGGAACTGGTGGTGGTCGCCGTCGGCTAAGCAGGTTCCGGAAAGGTGTGTCACGGTTTTCCGACAGAAACCTGCGACAAAACAAGAGGCTAAGCAGGCGAAGCGTGGGCGAAGCCACGCAAGTCTGCTTGGCGTTCGCTCGCGCCTGCCCGAGGCTGGCCAAGCCGCACCCTTCGAAGATTCCCGCTCAGGCGGCGCCGATCTTGAGAAGATCGTGGAGGTGAACCAGGCCCACGACCTTATTGTCCTCGACCACGACAAGCGTGGTGATTGATGCAGCCTGGATGAGCTGGAGCGCGCCCGCGGCCAAGGCATCCGGTCCGACCGTCTTGGGATTGCGCGTCATGACCTGATCGACGATCTTCGAGGGCAGGTCCTCGCCAATCCTGCGCCTGAGGTCGCCATCCGTAATGATGCCGGCCAGGCTGGCGTCCGAATTGACGATCACGGCGCAGCCGAAGCGCTTGCGCGATATCGCCGTAACCGCATCCATCATGCTCGTGCCGGCCGGCACGATCGGAATTTCGTCGCCCTGATGCATGACGTCGCGGATTTTGATCAGGCTGGCGCCGAGTTGCCCGCCTGGATGGAAGGTGCGGAAATGGTCCGGGGTGAAGCCGCGCATTTCCAGGAGCGCGATCGCCAGCGCATCGCCGATAACAAGTTGCTGGAGCGTCGATGTCGTCGGCGCAAGGCCGTGCGGGCAGGCTTCCGGCATTTTCGGAAGCAGGAGCACAATGTCGGATGCCCGCGCCAGGGCGGAATCGGCGCCGGCCGTGACTGCGATCAGCGGAATGGCGAAGCGGCGGGAATAGGCGATGATGCCCTTGAGTTCGGCGGATTCACCAGACCAGGACATGGCAATGATGGCGTCGTCGCGCGCGATCATTCCCAGATCGCCGTGATTGGCCTCCACCGGGTGCACGAAGAATGCCGGTGTTCCGGTCGACGCCAGCGTGGCCGCGATCTTCGAGCCGATATGACCGCTCTTGCCAACGCCTGTCACAATCACCCGGCCCTCGATTCGAGCGATCAGTTCGACGGCCCTTGCAAAGGGCTGGGACAGGCCGTTATTCAGGGCTTCGGCCAGGGCGGCAACGCCGGCCTGCTCAATCGAGACCGTGCGCAGCGCCGAGGCGATCGACGAAGAGTGGTCCGGCTGCGGTTTAAGCACTCTCACAGACATGACCGACGCGCTTAGCGCGTTCGCGCCGTTCTGTCCATGGTGAAGAGGATTTCCGGCCGCTAGAGCCGCAAGCAGCACGCCGGCGGCGCCTTGCGGCGGTTCCTCAACCCATCGTTAACCATCACAATTTACGATTCGGTAAGCATTGCGCGAATGCGCCGCCGAAGCATTGGGTGTTCATGCCGCGGGTCCGCACCAAGATATCGTCCAGCCTGCGCGCGGCATTTTGCCTGATGCTCGCCTCGGCAAGCGCCGTGGCGGTCGTCGCGATGGCGTCCGCCCAGGAGGCTGGCGGCCTGCGCGGCGCGCTGCAGCCCGGCGCGGACAGCCAGGCTGCCGCGGCAAACCAGCCTTGGCCGGCCTATATCCCTGCCGGCGACGGCAGCGAAGCGGTCTCCATCGCGGTTGGGGACGGCAGCGAGGGTTTCGCCGCGCCACGGGACGAAGATGCTGGAAGCTTCGTCGAGCGTGTGCCCACGCCCGCTCCCCGCACGGCGCTGACCGCCCGCGAAAGAGATTTTGCCCGAAGGGGTGAAGGCCGCCAGGCCGGCGCGGCGGCCGGCAGCACGGGGGATGTGGCGGAAGACCGGGAAGCGGCGACGGGTACGGTCCGCGTCCAGGCGACGGCTCCCGTCCAGAGTACCGGCGTTCCGGAGGGTCGCGTCGAGGCGATCGAAGCGCTTGATCTTCCCCAGCCGGAGGAAAACCCGTTCGCGCCGCTTGGCATCAGAGTGGGCACCTTCATCCTGCGCCCGTCGATCGAACAGGGCGTGACCGCCACGAGCAATGCCGACTACAGCGTCGACGGATCCGAGGCGGTGCTGTCGGAAACGACGCTGCGGCTCAATGCCGTTTCGGACTGGAGCCGCAACAGCGCCGTGATCGACGCCTTCGGCACATTTCGCGAATCGCTGTCGGGCGAAGAGGTCAGCGATTTTCGCGGCGCGGCGGTCGGCACATTCGAACTCGACCTGACCGACGAGTGGACCGCGCGCGCTGTCCTCGGCTATGAGACCGCGCCGGAAACCGCCTCGTCGCCGGTAACGATCGTGGGGGTTCTGGACGAGCCGATCCGCCAGACCGTCAGCGGCAGTCTCGGGATCGAAAAGGATGCCGGCAAGGCGCGCCTCGCGCTCACCGGCCGCTTCGAGAACGACACCTATGGCGATGCCGAACTCGTGGATGGCACCGAGCTTTCGCAGGAGGATCGCGATTCGACGCTGGCGACGGTGACGCTGCGTGGCGGATATGAGATTTCGCCGGCACTTGTCCCGTTCGTCGAGGTCGAGGCAGGTCGCAGATTCTACAGACAGGAAGAAGACAGCGCCGGTTTCCGCCGTACCGGGGACATTCTGGGCGCGCGCGGCGGCGTCGAGCTCGATCTCGGCGAGAAGCTCACCGGCGAGATCTCGGCCGGCTGGATCAGCGAGACGTTCGAGGACGACCGCCTCGCGCCGGTCGAGGGACCGACATTCAGCGCCTTGCTGTCCTGGTCGCCGGAGCGGCTGACCAAGGTCGATGCCGTGGCGTCGACCATTCTGGAGGGTTCGACCGGCGCCAACGAAAGCGGGTCGATCCTCTATCTGGGTGAACTCGCGGTCGAGCGGCAAATCAGATCGAACCTGACGGCCAACGCCGTGATCGGCGGCGGCTACCGCGATTACACCGGCGAGGAAGGCCACGACATCCTGTTCAACGCACAGGTCGGCGCGACCTGGTGGCTGAACAGATACGCCGGCTTAAGCGGACGCTGGCGCTATGAGAGCCAGTCAAGCACGATCGAGGATCGCGACTATACCGCCAACAGCTTCTTCCTCGGGCTGAAGGTGCAGCGCTGATCCGGCGGTCCGGGCGGGCGCCGCGACCGAAGCCTGAAGCAAAGTGCCCGAAATTGGAATCCACCGTACACGACACAAGGATCACGTCCTTGTTTCGAGGCCGCTTTTGCTCCTCACCCTTACCCTCTCCCCTTGTGGGAGAATGTGCCTGAACGAAGTGAGGCGGATGAGGGTGTGGAACGGCGGCGCTTCGCCCTGGAACGTTGCGCCTCGCCCGGTGGCACCCCTCAACCGACCTCGCTGCGCTCGGCCACGCCGGATGAGGGGCAAAATCAGGCTGCTGTCGTGTACTGTGATTGGAATCGGTCATTTTGCTTTAGTTTCTTGTTTTCGCATCGCTTTTTGCCGAAAACCGGGTCCACTTTTCGGCGCGATGCTTTATTCGGCGGCCCGCGATCGATCCGACGGATCGAGCTCGGCGATCAGCCGTTCCAGCATGGCGAGCACCCCGGCGCGCATGTCCTTGCGGGCCAGCGCGAAGGCGATGTTGGCCTCGACGAATCCTTCCGGCGAGCCGCAGTCATAGGTGCTGCCGCGATAGTGGTAGCCGAAGAAGGCTTGCCGTTCCCGCAGCTTCAGCATCGCGTCGGTAAGCTGGATTTCGTTGCCCGCGCCGCGCTCCTGATTTTCGAGTACCTTGAATATTTCCGGCTGCAGGACATATCGCCCGTTGATGTAAAGGTTCGAAGGCGCGGTCCCCGGCTTCGGCTTCTCCACCATCTGGGTGATCTCGAACCCGTTGTGGACGTCCCGTCCCCTTCCGACGATGCCGTATTTGTGGGTCTCCGCCGGATCGCATTCCTGAACGGCGACGATGTTGCTTCCTGTCTCGCCGTAGAGTTCGACCATCTGCTTGAGGCAGCTCTTCTCCGACTGCATGATCATGTCCGGCAGCAGCAGCGCGAACGGCTCGTCGCCCACCAGGTCGCGCGCGCACCAAACCGCGTGGCCGAGGCCGAGCGGGACCTGCTGGCGCGTGAAGCTTGTCTGGCCCGGCCCTGGCTGCAACCGCTTGAGGTATTCGAGCTGCTCGGTCTTGCCGCGCTGCGCGAGCGTATCGTAAAGCTCGAACTGCAGATCGAAATGGTCCTCGATCACGCCCTTGTTGCGGCCGGTGACGAAGATGAAATGTTCGATGCCGGCTTCCCGCGCCTCGTCCACCACATACTGGATGACGGGTCGGTCGACGACGGTGAGCATCTCCTTCGGGATTGATTTGGTGGCCGGGAGAAACCGGGTGCCGAGCCCGGCGACGGGGAAGACAGCTTTTCTGACTCTTTTCATGCCGCAAATATCCGTTTCAAGAGGATGGCCGCAATGAGGTCCAGACATCTTCATGCCGGAATTTGAGAATAATTCCAGCGCAAACGACATGCGGCGTCCCACACAACAGTTTTCAGGAATTTTGGTTCAGGCCGGCCTATGGTAAACCGATTGCTAACCGCCTCCGGCGATGAATAAGTCTTCAGCATATCCAGTTGGAGGAAAACATGCTCGTTCGCACGACCGCAAGACGCATTGCCAGCGTGCTTGCAATGGCCGGCCTGTCGCTGGCCATTCTCGCCTCGGCCAGCCCGGCCTTCGCCGATGCCGGCTTTCAGCGCTGGATAGCGGGGTTCCGGGCCACGGCCGCGCAAAGCGGCATCTCGAAGTCCACCTATGACCGGGCCTTCCGCGGCATCGAATCGCCGGATCCGGAGGTCATCGAGAAAGCGCGCTACCAGCCGGAGTTCACCGCGCCCGTCTGGGACTATTTCGACAACAGGGTGCATGAGCAGTCGGTGGCCGTCGGCCGTGCCATGGCGCGCAAATACAAGCCCTGGCTGGATCGGATCGAGTCGCGCTTCGGCGTGGACCGCTACATTCTGCTCGCCATCTGGTCGATGGAGTCGAATTACGGCGAGATTCTGAAGAACGAAGCGGCAATGCGCAACGTCGTGCGTTCGCTGTCGACGCTCGCCTATGCCGACAAGCGCCGGGCGAAGTTCGCGCGCACCCAGCTCATCGCGGCGCTCAAGATCCTCCAGTCGGGCGATATAGACGAAAGCCACCTGACCGGCTCCTGGGCCGGCGCCATGGGCCACACCCAGTTCATCCCGACCTCCTATCAGGCCTATGCGGTGGACATGGACGGCAACGGGCATCGCGACATCTGGAACTCCGTTCCCGATGCGCTGGCCACCGCCGCCAATTTGCTGAGGAAGAACGGCTGGCAGAGCGGCAAGACCTGGGGATACGAGGTGACGCTGCCGGCCGGCGGCAAATATCCGAAAGGCTCGAGGTCGCTTTCGCAATGGGCGAGCCTGGGCGTCAAGCGTCCGGACGGCAGGCCGTTCCGCAACGGCGGCGACAAGGCCGAGTTGAAGCTGCCCGATGGCCGCGGCGGTCCGGCGTTTTTGTTGACCAGGAACTTCTTTGTCCTCAAGCGCTACAACAATGCCGACAAATATGCGCTGGCGGTCGGGATCCTGGCTGACCAGATCGCCGGCTACGGCCAGCTCGCCCGCGATTGGAAGCGTCCCTTCACCAAGCTCACCTTCACCGAGAAGCAGGAACTGCAGAAGCGGCTCAGCGCGCACGGCTATTATGACGGCAAGGCCGACGGCAAGATCGGCGAGGGCTCGCGTTCCGCCATCAAGGCGTTCCAAGCGCAAGTCGGCATGGCGACGGATGGCCATCCGAGCATGGAAGTGCTGCGGACCCTGCGGCAAAGGTAGATTGGAGCTGCGAATTGCAGGAGCGTCCAAGGCGCCCGTTTGTCCGACTTGGCCTGGTGGTCGCGATCACGGTCGCCGCGCTGGTCGTCGTCGGTCTCGCGGCCGTTTCGGCCCCTCCCGCCTTCGCGCAGGAACGCGTTCGCGGCTGGACGCTTCGCGATCTGTTCTTTCCTCGCAAGTTCCAACGTGTCGATCCGCGGGAGCGCGTCGCAAGGCCCAGGAGAAAAGCCAAACAGCGGGCGAAGCCGGCCCGAAGGATCGCGGAGCCCGAGGTCGTCATCGCATCCAAGGCGGCCGACGCCAAGACCATTCTCGTGGTGGGCGACTTCATCGCCAGCGATCTTGCCGAAGGGCTGAACATGCTTTTCGCGTCCAACACGCGGGTGCGCATCGTCGACCGGACCAAGAACGCATCCGGTTTTGTCCGCGAGGATCATTTCGACTGGCCGGGCAACATCGCCGAGATCATCGCCGCCGAGAAACCGGCGGCGGTCGTCGTCCTTGTCGGCGCCAACGATCGCCAGCGGATGCGTATCGGCGCCGCGCGCGAGACGGTGCGATCCGATGCCTGGACGCGCGAGTACTCCGCCCGCGCGGCAAATTTCGCCAGTTCGGCCTCCGCGTCGGACGTGCCGCTCGTCTGGGTCGGCACAATTCCGTTCAGCTCGTCGAAATCCTCCTCCGACATGCTGGCGCTGAACGAGATCTACCGCCGGGTATCGGCCGATGCGGGTGCCGAGTTCATCGACGTCTGGGATGGGTTCGTCGACGAGAACGGCGCCTTCGTCACCACCGGCCCCGACATCAGCGGCCAGCCGGCCCGGCTGCGCAGCAGCGACGGCGTAAACCTGACCACCGCCGGAAAGCGCAAGCTGGCCTTCTATACGGAAAAAACGTTGAAGCGGCTGCTGGGCGAGGCCGGTCTCGGCGGGCCACCCTTGCCGGGATCGGAGGGTGTCCCCTCCGTCGGACCGGGTCCGGGCATGCCGACCGACCGGACCCAGCCGATCGCGCTCACCGATCCGGAACTCGACGGGGGAACCGAACTTCTCGGGGCCACGGTCACGTTCAAGTCTGTCGCCCGGCCGGCCGGCGATCGACCCTCGGCGGATAGTGCTGCCCCCGCCACCGCCGCGGGTCGGGTCGACGATTTTTCGTGGCGGGGCAGGGACGCCGCGCCCGCGCCGGCATCCGATACCACCGCGACGGCATCCACCGGCGCCGGCATCGCTCCCGCGCCGGCCACGACGGACTGATATGATACGAAGCCAGCGGCCTTGAGTTCTGACCGTTTGCAGCGCGGACTCGGCCAGCGCTCGCTCTCGCAAATCGCTCAGCGCGGCAGGACGCTGGCGCCCATCAACGCCTCATCGATCGAGCGTGCCGCCTGCCTGCCCTCGCGAATCGCCCATACGACCAGCGACTGGCCTCGGCGCGCATCGCCGGCGGCGAACAGGCGGTCGACGCTGGTCCGATAGTCCTTTTCATCGGCTCCGACATTGGTCGAGCGCCGGCTGTCCTTGGCCAGCTTGAGCCGGGGCCCGAGTTCCCTCAGCACACCGTCCTCGAAGGGACCGGCGAAGCCGATGGCGATGAACGCAAGGTCGGCGCGAATGACGAATTCGGTGCCGGCGATCGGCCGTCGCCTCTCATCAACCTCGCAGCACTTCACACCGGTAAGTTCCCCGTCCTCGCCGATGAATTCGAGCGTGGCGACCTGGAATTCGCGTTCCGCACCCTCGGCTTGCGAGGAGGACGTACGCATCTTGGTCGCCCAATACGGCCACACCGTCAGTTTGTTCTCCTTTTCCGGCGGCTGCGGGCGGATATCGAGCTGCGTGACCCGGACCGCTCCTTGACGGAACGCGGTGCCGACGCAGTCGGAGGCCGTGTCGCCGCCGCCCACGACCACGATATGCTTGCCGCCGGCCACTATCGGCTGCTCCGGCCAGGCGACGGACTGGATATGTTCGCCGCCGACGCGCTTGTTCTGCTGTACGAGGTAAGGCATCGCGTCATGCACGCCGTGGAGATCGGCACCCGGTATGCCTGCCGCCCGCGGTGTCTCGGAGCCGCCGCAGTAGAGCACGGCGTCATGGCCGGCCAGCAGCTCGTCGACCGTCTTGTCCACGCCGACATTGATGCCGCAGTGGAAGGTCACTCCCTCGCCCCGCATCTGCTCGACGCGCCGGTCGATGAAGTGCTTCTCCATCTTGAAATCGGGTATGCCGAACCGCATGAGGCCGCCCGCCTTGCTCTCGCGTTCGTAGACGTGGACGTCGTGGCCGACCCGCGCGAGCTGCTGGGCCGCGGCCATGCCCGCCGGACCGGACCCGATAACGGCGACGCGCCTGCCGGTCTTGCTTTCGGGCGGCTGCGGCCGGACCAGGCCGAGTTCATAGGCCTTGTCGGCAAGTGCCTGCTCGATGGTCTTGATGGCGACCGGAATATCCTCGAGGTTGAGGGTGCACGCTTCCTCGCAGGGCGCGGGACAAATGCGTCCGGTGAATTCCGGGAAATTATTGGTGGAGTGGAGATTGCGGATCGCTGTCTCCCAGTCGCCATTGTAGACGAGGTCGTTCCAGTCCGGGATCTGGTTATGAATCGGGCAGCCGGTCGGTCCATGGCAGAACGGCACGCCGCAATCCATGCAGCGCGCCGCCTGTTTCTCGACCTCCTTGTCCGACATCGGCAGCGTGAACTCGCCGAAATGCCGAATGCGGTCGGACGCCGGCTGGTACTTGTGCACCTGCCGGTCGATCTCGAGAAAGCCTGTTACCTTGCCCATTATCGGTCTCACCTAACACATATGTCGCGGAAACTGCCCGCGGCCAATTCCCGACCCTCAATACCGGCGCGCCAGGCCGCCGGTTTTTTGGGCGCCGCCGGGTCGATTCGAGGGCTGCGGCCAATGCCGTGGTGCCTGCCGCGTCTGGCCTCGCCGGCGCTCCAACTTGCATATGCAAGACAAATGCCAGACGACCGGCCGTTCACCGGGATCCCTTATTCCGCCGCCACGCTGATGCGCATGCGCGCCATTTCCTCCAGCGCGCGCTTGTATTCGACCGGCATGATCTTGCGGAATTTCGGACGATAGGCCGCCCAATTTTCCAGGATCGTCTTGGCTTTTGCCGAACCCGTATAGTGCACATGGTTCGAGATGAGCTGGTGCAGCCGCTCCTCGTCATGGCTGGTCATGTCGCCCGACACGTCGACACGGCCCTTGTGATCGATGTCTCCGCCATGGTGGTGGAGCTTTTCGAGCAGGTAATCCTCTTCCGGCACCGGTTCGAGCTCGACCATCGCCATGTTGCAGCGCTCCGCGAAGTCGCCCTCCTCATCAAGGACATAGGCGACGCCACCCGACATGCCGGCCGCGAAATTGCGTCCGGTCTTGCCGATGACCACCACCACGCCGCCGGTCATGTATTCGCAGCCATGGTCGCCGACACCCTCGACCACCGCCAACGCGCCGGAATTGCGCACCGCAAAGCGCTCGCCGGCCACGCCGCGGAAGTAGCATTCGCCCTCGATGGCGCCATAGAGGACGGTGTTGCCGACAATGATGGAGTCCTCCGCGACGATGCGCGCGTCGTCGGCGGGCCGGATGACGATGCGGCCGCCCGACAGTCCCTTGGCGACATAGTCGTTGCTGTCGCCCGTAAGCTCGAAGGAGATGCCGCGGGTCAGGAAGGCGCCGAACGACTGGCCGGCCGTTCCGGTCAGCTTGACCGAAATCGTACCGTCCTTGAGCCCCTTGTGCTTGAAGCGCTTGGCGACTTCGCCGGCAAGCATGGCACCGGCGGAGCGATCCACGTTGCGGATCGGCACCTCGATCCTCACCGGTAGCTTGCTCTCCAGCGCCGGCCGGGCGAGTTCGATCAGCTTGCGGTCGAGCACGTCATCGATCGGGTGCTTCTGGCGCTGGGTCCAGTGCGTCGCCTCCGCCGGAGCGTCCGGCTTGAAGAAGACGCGGCTGAAGTCGAGGCCCTTGGCCTTCCAATGGTCGATCAGTTGCCGCTTCTCCAGAAGGTCGGAAGCGCCGATAATCTGGTCGAGATGGGAGAAGCCCATTTCCGACAGCAGCTCGCGAACCTCTTCCGCCACGTAGAAGAAATAGTTGATGACGTGCTCCGGCGTTCCCTTGAAGCGCTTGCGCAGCACCGGATCCTGCGTGGCGACACCGACCGGGCAGGTGTTGAGGTGGCATTTGCGCATCATGATGCAGCCGGCGGCGATCAGCGGCGCCGTCGAGAAACCGAACTCGTCGGCACCGAGCAGCGCGCCGATGATGACGTCGCGGCCCGTGCGCAGACCGCCGTCGACCTGCAAGGCAATGCGGCTGCGCAGACCGTTCAGCACCAGCGTCTGGTGCGTCTCGGCCAGCCCCATCTCCCAGGGCGAGCCGGCATGCTTCAGCGAGGTCAGCGGCGAGGCGCCGGTGCCGCCGTCATAGCCGGCGATCGTGATGTGGTCGGCGCGCGCTTTCGCAACGCCGGCCGCCACCGTTCCGACGCCGACCTCCGACACCAGCTTGACCGATACGTCGGCGGAAGGGTTGACGTTCTTCAGGTCGAAGATGAGCTGCGCCAGGTCCTCGATCGAATAGATGTCGTGGTGCGGCGGCGGCGAAATCAGGCCCACGCCCGGCGTCGAATGCCGGGTCTTGGCAATGGTCGCGTCAACCTTGTGGCCAGGCAATTGCCCGCCCTCGCCGGGCTTGGCGCCTTGCGCGACCTTGATCTGCATCATGTCCGAGTTGACGAGATACTCCGCCGTCACGCCGAAGCGCCCGGATGCCACCTGCTTGATCGCCGAACGTTCGGGGTTGGCGCCGCCGCCGGGCAGCGGCAGATAGCGGTCCGGCTCCTCGCCGCCCTCCCCGGTGTTCGACTTTCCGCCGATCCTGTTCATGGCGCGCGCCAGCGTGCTGTGCGCCTCGCGCGAAATCGAGCCGAAAGACATCGCCCCGGTGGAGAAGCGCCTGACGATTTCGGAGGTGGGCATGACCTCGTCGAGCGGAACCTTGCGACGGCCCGTATCCGCGGCCATCCGTATGTTGAACAGGCCGCGAATGGCCTTTGCCTGCGCCGCATGGCTGTCGATCTGGCGGGAGAACTCCTTGAAAGTATCCCACGATCCCTGCCGCACCGCATGCTGAAGGGAAGCCACGGCGTCGGGTGACCAGATATGGGCCTCGCCGCGCATACGGAAAAGATACTCGCCGCCGACTTCCAGATTGTTGCGCAGGACCGGATCGTCACCGAAAGCGTCGGCATGGCGGGCGACCGTCTCGGTCGCGACCTCGTCCAGTCCGACGCCCTCGATCGTGGTCGCCGTACCGGTGAAGTATTTGGCGACGAAGTCGGACTTCAGCCCGACGGCGTCGAAGATCTGCGCGCCGCAATAGGACTGGTAGGTCGAAATGCCCATCTTGGACATGACCTTGAGAATGCCCTTGCCGAGCGACTTGATGTAGCGCGTAACGACCTCGTAGGCATCCACCTCGGCCGGCAGTTCGCCGCGCTTGTGCATGTCCAGCAAGGTGTCGAACGCCAGATACGGGTTGATCGCTTCCGCGCCGTATCCGGCGAGGCAGCAGAAATGATGCACCTCGCGCGGTTCTCCGGATTCCACCACCAGCCCGACCGACGTGCGCAGTCCCTTGCGGATCAAATGGTGGTGAACGGCGGCCGTCGCCAGCAGCGCCGGAATCGCGATGCGATCCGGCCCGGCCTGCCGGTCGGAAAGGATGATGATGTTGTAGCCGCCCGCGACGGCGGCCTCGGACCGGTCGCAAAGCCGCTCGACGGCCCCCGCCATGCCGGCGGCGCCCTCGCTTGCCGAATAGGTGATGTCGATGGTCTTCGTGTCGAACCGATCCTCGGTGTGACCGATCGAGCGGATCTTCTCCAGATCGCCATTGGTAAGGATCGGCTGACGCACTTCCAGCCGCTTCCTGCGCGAAGAGCCGATGAGATCGAAGATGTTGGGGCGCGGCCCGATGAAGGAAACCAGGCTCATCACCAGTTCCTCGCGGATCGGATCGATCGGCGGGTTGGTGACCTGCGCGAAGTTCTGCTTGAAATAGGTGAAAAGCAGCTTCGACTTGTCCGACATAGCCGAAATCGGCGTATCGGTGCCCATCGAGCCGACGGCCTCCTGGCCGGTCGTCGCCATTGGCGACATCAGGAGCTTCACGTCCTCCTGCGTGTAGCCGAAGGCCTGCTGGCGATCGAGCAGGTCGACGTCCCTGCGCAGCGCGCGCGGCTCGACCGGGCTGAGGTCCTCCAGGACGAGCTGCGTCCGCTTCAGCCACTCGCGATAAGGATGCTGCCCGGCGACCTCCTGCTTGATTTCCTCATCGGAAATGATGCGGCCCTCAACCAGGTCGATCAGCAGCATCTTGCCCGGCTGCAGCCGCCACTTCCTGACGATGTTCTTCTCGGCGACGGGCAGCACGCCTGCTTCCGAGGCGAGGATGACCCGGTCGTCGTCGGTCACGATGTAGCGCGCGGGGCGCAGTCCGTTGCGGTCGAGCGTCGCGCCGATCTGGCGGCCGTCCGTGAAGCAGACCGCCGCCGGCCCGTCCCACGGCTCCATCAGGGCGGCGTGGTACTCGTAGAAGGCCTTGCGGCCGGCATCCATCGACTTGTTGCCGGCCCAGGCCTCCGGGATCAGCATCATCATGGAATGGGCCAGGCTGTAGCCGCCCTGGAAAAGGAATTCGAGCGCGTTGTCGAAGCACGCGGTGTCCGACTGGCCTTCATAGGAGATCGGCCAGAGCTTCGAGATGTCGTTGCCGAAGAACTCGCTGTCGACCGATGCCTGCCGCGCCGCCATCCAATTGTTGTTGCCGCGCACCGTGTTGATCTCGCCATTATGCGCGACCATCCGGTATGGATGCGCCAGCTTCCACGACGGGAAGGTGTTGGTCGAAAAACGCTGGTGGACCAGGATCAGCGCCGATTCGAAGCGCTGATCGGTCAGATCCTTGTAATAGGCGCCGACCTGGTAGGCGAGGAACAAGCCCTTGTAGACGATCGTCCGCGCCGACAGCGACACGCAATAGGCGCCGATATCCTTGTTGTTGTTCTCCGCGTAGACGCGTCCGGATATGACCTTGCGCAGCAGGTAGAGCCGCGCTTCATACTCCTCGTCATTGTCGATTTCCGGCGTGCGCCCGACGAATACCTGGCGGTGGAACGGCTCGGCCGCCACGATTTCCGGCGCCTTCGACAAGGAGGAATTGTCAACCGGAACATCGCGGAAGCCGATCAGCGGCAGGCCCTCGGAGTGCGCCGACTCGCGGATGATATCGTCCATGCGCGCGCGTTGCGCGGGGTCCTGCGGCATGAACCAATGGCCGACGCCGTACTGTCCGGGCGGCGGCAGCTCGATGCCCTGCTTGCCCATCTCCGCGCGGAAGAACCCGTCGGGAATCTGTACCAGCACGCCGGCGCCGTCGCCCATCAAGGGATCGGCGCCGACGGCGCCGCGATGGGTCAGGTTTTCGAGCATGAACAGCCCGTCCTTGATGATCTGGTGCGACTTGACGCCCTTCATCTGGGCGACGAAGCCGACACCGCAGGCGTCGTGTTCGTTGCGCGGATCATAAAGGCCCTGAGCTTCGGGCATGCCGTTGGCGGTGACGCCATTGGTCGAGGCCGCAAACGCCGCGCGCTTCGCAAAAGGCATGTTTGTCATTGCCCGGTCCTCCGCTGGTGTTCCGCTTCCCGATCGTCCGCGCCAAGGCGGAGACTAGTCGAGTTGCGGTCGAAATCTACTGCCCGCCGTCAAGAGTTGATAGCACCCGTTGCCGGATACCGGTCGCGGAAGCAGCCGGAACGGCGCCTTGCGGCACTCGATCCGGCAACGCCTGCGCGGAATAAATAAGACAGCACTACTGTCCTAAATTTCTTATGGCAGAAACCGCCGCCCCACACAAGACCGAATCGGAAACAATCGAGGGCCACCGCGACATAATCTGTCGCCCGGGGGCTGAATTGCGCATCTTTAGGTCGCGCTCCCGTCGGAACACCTGTCGATCCGCCTGGACCTTGAATCCGGCCCCGGAATCCCGTCTTGTCGCCGCTCCCGCCGACGAACCTCACGGACATTCCGATGCAATTTTCTTCCGACAACTGGGCTGGCGTTCACCCGAGGATCGCCGAGAACCTTCAGCGCCACGCCGGCGGATATGACGCAGCCTATGGCGGAGGCGCGCTGGACAGGGCGGTTGCCGCGAAATTCAGCGAGGTTTTCGAGCGCGACGTCGAAGTCTTCTTCGTCGGCACCGGCACGGCGGCGAACGCCCTGTCGCTAACGCTGTTCAATCGCCCGGGCGGCGTTTCCTTCTGCCATCGCGAGGCCCATGTGATGGTGGATGAGTGCGGCGCGCCGGAGTATTTCACGGGCGGCGGGCGGCTTCGCGCGGTGGACGGGGCGAATGGCCGCATGAGCGCGGACAATCTCGACCGCGCCATCGGCGCGTTTGCGCCGGGCAACGTCCATGGCGGCCGGCCGGCCGCGGTCACCCTTACCCAGGCGACGGAATCCGGCACCGTCTATTCGCTGGACGAAATTGCGGCGATTTCGGCGGTGACGAAGAAATACGGCGTGCCGCTGCATATGGACGGCGCCCGCTTCGCCAATGCGCTGGTCTCGCTGAACGCAACGCCCGCCGAAATGACGTGGAAACATGGCGTGGACATAGTGTCCTTCGGCGGCACCAAGAATGGCTGCTGGTGCGCCGAGGCCGTCGTTCTGTTCGACCGCGGCAAGGCCGAGGAACTGGCTTTCATCCGCAAGCGCGCCGCGCAGCTTTTCTCGAAGTCCCGCTTCATCGCGGCCCAGTTCGAAGCCTATTTCGCCGGCGGCCTGTGGCTTGAGACCGCCGCCCACGCCAACGCGATGGCGGCACGCCTGGCCGAGGCGATCACGGCGTCGGCGAAGGCGCGGCTGGCCTGGGAGCCTCAGGCCAACGAGGTGTTCGCCATCATGAAGAAGCGGGCGATGGCGAAGGCGCTGTCGGCTGGGGCGGCCTTCTACGACTGGCCTCAGCCGCGCGGCTTCGCCGATCCGATCGGCGAGGACGAGACCTTGTGCCGGCTGGTGACGAGCTTTGCCACGACCGAAGCCGACATTACGCGCCTCGCCGAGTTGATCAAAGCCTGAACGGGGCCCGCTGATCGCCGGCCGACGGCGGATCAGTTCGCCGGGGGGATGGTCAGCGTGGCACCAACAGGCAGGAACAGCGGCCTGTAGTTGTTGGCGTCGGCGATCAGATTCCATTTGAAGCCGTCGCCATAGAATTTTTCAGCAAGGTTCCAGTAATTGTCGCCGCGCACCACCAGATGGGTCGTGGCTGCCGGAGCGGCCGCAGCGGGCTGAGCCGCGGCAGGGGCGGCCGGTTGTGCCGGTGCGGCCGGGGCAGGGACCTCGACCTTGGGCGGCTCGGCCGCGATGTTGCCGGATCCGGCCGGCAACTCGGGCAACGTCACGTCCGGTGTCGCCGCCGGCGCGGCCGGCTGCGCAGGCGCGGCCTCGGCTGGCGCGGCCTGGGCAATTTCCGTGATGCGGCCGTCGAGTTTCGGCGTGAAGGGCCGGTTCGCGGCGAGGTAATCCGCGACGACCTGTTCGAGGCCCGGGCCGAAATCATAGGCGCTCTGGGCATTGTTGGCGAAGAGCGTGTAGCCGTCGCCGCCCTGGCGAACGAAATTATTGGTCGCCACGACATAATTCTTGGCCGGATCGATAGGCGCCCAGGCGCCGTTCTCCATGACTTCCACGGATTTTACACGCCCGGCATTGGGGGCGACCGATTTGTCGAAGGCATATTTCAGGCCGGCCACCTGCGGGAACCTCCCTTTGACTTCCTCGATCTCGCTGACGCCTGCCTCCAGCGAAGCCACGATGTCCTTGCCCGAAATCTGGAATGTCGCCAGCGTGTTCTGGAACGGCAGTACCGTCAGCACATCACCCATCCTAATGACGCCCTGATCGATCGAGGCGCGCACGCCGCCGCCGTTCTGGACCGCGATCTGAACGCCCTGACCTTTCACCCGGTCGAGCATGGCGTCCGCGACGAGATTGCCCATCTCGCATTCCCGCGCCCGGCAATTGTCGCGGCTCCCGTCGATCGGCCCGGTGGCCTCCGAGATCTCCTTCGCCATGAGTTCCGCGATCGGCGCGGCGAGTTCCTTGATGCGGGCAAGCACCGCTTCGTCCGGCTTGACCGAATTGTCGAGATGAATCGGGTCGCCGGCGGCCTGCTTGACGACGCCGTTGTCGTCGAACACCACCTGGAACTCGCCGAGATATTTCGAATAGGAGGCCGCCTGCGTCACCGGAACCTTGTAGCCGTCCGGATTGTCGACCATGGTCGGATAGGGACCTTCCGCCTTCGCGTCCGTGTTCGACAGAAGCGAATGCGAGTGCCCGCCGACAACAATGTCGACACCCGGTATCCTGGCGATCATCTCCTTGTCGCGTGGGTAGCCGACATGGGTCAGCGCGATGATCTTGTTGATCCCCTGGGCTTTCAGCTTCTCCACTTCGGCGGTGATGGTCTTGATATCGTCCTCGATCGTGATGTTCGGACCAGGCGAGGAGACTGTCGGTGTGTCGGTGGTGACCGCGCCGATGATGCCGATCTTCTGGCCGCCGACTTCGACGACGATCGACGGCTTTATCCGGTCGCCCACCTTCGAAGCGGCGCTGGCCGTCACATTGGCGCTGAGCACCGGGAAGTTGACGACGTCGAGAAACGGCGCCAGCGCGTCCTCGCCGTCGTCGAACTCGTGATTGCCGACGGTCATGGCGTCGAACTTCATCTGGTTGAGGAACTCCGCCTCAACGGCGCCCTTGTAGGTGGTATAGAAAAGCGAACCCTGGAAATTGTCTCCGCCGTTGAGCAGAAGAACGTTCTGGTCCTTCAGTTTCTCGCGCGCCTGGCCGATTGCCGTTACCAGCCGCGCCGCGCCGCCTATGCACTCGCCCTTGCCTTCCTCTTCGGCCGAGCAGGTCGATTCGAATTTGTTGTTCGATTCGATGCGGCTGTGCCAGTCATTGATGTGAAGGATGTTGAGTGTGTAGTCGGCAAAGGATGTTCCGGCGGACATGGCCAGCGCCGATGCGGACAATGCGGCAAGAGCGGAAATTTTCTTCATCGTTCGTCTCCCCGATATGGCCATGCCCGCACCTCTGGCGCGCCGTCTTGACCGTTTCCGATATAGCTGATGGCCGCATGTTTCCATCGGCCCCCCGGTGGATGCAAGCGGAATCGGGATGGCCGGGTCGACAGGCTAGCGGTGGCGGCTCTTCGCTCCAGGTCAGGCGGTGCCGGCGCTGCGCCGCGTCAGCACGAAGCTCTGCCCGGTCGAACTGGTGCAATTAAGCTGGTCCTGCGTGACCTGCGAACAGTTCACGTTGCTGGTGGTTTTGCGGATCAACGACATCACGGTGATCTCGACCATGCCGCCATTGAGTCGGTAGTTGCCGTCGGCAAGCTTGTTGCCTGTGTCCAGAGCCGTCGTGGTGAAGATTCCGCCCGAGAAACGGGAGACGGCAACGCCGTCATTGCTTACCCAGTCGCCCTCGATCCCCGACCCCGCAGCATTCTGGCCGGACGAACCACCGCTGACGCAACCGGAAGCGATCGCAGCCATTAATGCGATGGCTGTTGCGCCGAGCAGCTTGCGCGCTTCGATCATCGTTTCGATCCTCTCCTTGATCCGCACCCACGGAAAGCAATCGCCCGAATTCCGGGCGATTGCAAGTCCATGGTTCGCCACGGGATTTATCCGTCAGCGAACCAGGATGTTCCTGAACTGCCAGGGATCCTTCTCGTCGATATCTTCCGGGAAAAGGCCCGGACGATCCTGAAGCGGCGTCCAGTCGGTGTAATATCCCTTGACCGGTCCGAGATAAGTCATCTGAACCTCCAGACAGCGGCGATAGTCCATCTCGTCGGCTTCGACTATGCCGGCCTTCGGATGCTCCAGTGCCCAGACCATTCCCGAGAGCACGGCAGAGCTCACTTGCAGGCCCGTGGCATTCTGGTAGGGCGCCAGTTTGCGTGCCTCTTCGAGCGCGAGCTGAGAGCCATACCAATAGGCATTCTTCTCATGGCCATAGAGCAGCACGCCAAGTTCGTCACCGCCGTCGACCAGTTCGTTCTCGTCGAGAACGTGGTGGACGGGTTGCGACTTTCCGGCCGCGCCGAACATCTCATGCAGGGAAAGCACCGCGTCGTTGCATGGATGATATGCGTAGTGGCAGGTCGGCCGATACGTCACGTCGCCATGCTTGTCGCGCACCGTGAAGAAATCGGAGATCGAAATCGCTTCGTTGTGGGTGACCAGGAAACCGTAATGGGCGCCGGGTGTCGGGCACCAGCTGCGCACGCGCGTATTGGCGCCCGGCTGCTCGATATAGATCGCCGCCTTGCAGCCCTTTTTGTGTTTCCTGCCGTTCTTCGGCATCCATTTCTCATGCGTGCCCCAGCCGAGCTCGGCCGGCTGCAAGCCCTCGGAGATGAAGCCCTCCACCGACCAGGTGTTCCAGAAGACATTCAAGGGCTTCGGCTTCTTGGTGCGCTGGGTGTCGCGCTCGGCGACGTGGATGCCCTTCACGCCGGCCTTCTTCATCAGCTTGGCCCAGCCCTCGCGATCATGCTGCTCCGGTTCAACGAACTTCAGGCCGATATCCTTGCACAAATTGACCAGCGCCTGCTTGACGAGCCATGAGACCATGCCGGGATTGGCGCCGCAGGTCGAAACGGCGGTCGCGCCGCCGGGGTGCTTGCGCTTCTCGGCGCGCAGCTTCTCGCGCAGCGCGTAGTTGGTGCGCTGGTCGTTGCTGACCTTCTTGTCGAAGTAGAATCCCAGCCATGGCTCGATGACGGTGTCGATGTAGAGGGCGTCCAGTTTGCGGCAAAGACGCATGATCTCGACGGACCCTGTGTCGACCGACAGGTTGACGCAAAATCCCTGGCCGTCGCCCTTGCTCAGAAGCGGGGTCAGCAGGTCCTTGTAATTGTCCTTTGTGACAGCCTCCTGGATGAAGGCGATCCCGCGCTCGTCCAGAATCTTGCGGTTCTCGTCGCTGGGGTCGATAACCACCATGCGCGATTTGTCGAATTTGAAATGGCGCTCGATGAGAGGAAGTGTTCCCCGTCCGATCGAACCGAAGCCGATGATGACGACGGGTCCGGTTATCTCACCGTATACCGGCCATTTTTCTTTCGCCATTTTATGCAAGTCCCTCCATTGGTCTTGGAAATGATGCCCAGACTGCGAGCAACAGGCGCAAGAACACAGAACACTGTCAAAATAAAGCGGAATCCGGCGGTCCAGCCGGGGTCGATGCTATTTTGTCAAGAATCGCGATCAGCCGGTCGCGATCGGCGGTCAGCCCCTTGTAGTCGAGCTGCGCCTCGTCGAGCGCGCCGATCTGGTCGGCGAACGATTGCGCCAGCGCCGCGCGGTCCGGATGGCGGATGAGCATGGCCAGCGGATCGAGATGGATGCGGATGGTGAACAGGATGTCGCCGGAGACGGCGAGCTTGCGCAGAGTCTGGCGCTCCACCCGGATGAAGGCGCGCGCCGCCATGTCGCCGCCGGGGAATTTCGACGGGCGCGCCGTGGCGCGTTCGTTGCGCTCATCGTTGGAGAGTGGAAGGTAAAGATCGCTTCCCGCCTGGATCGACCAGTTGAAGCGCTGCACCGGTTGTTCGACCCTGAGGCTGCCGAACATGCGCCCGATCAGCTCGGCCATGCGCGTGCCCGGTCCGAAGGCGGGCACCGGGGCGTGGATTTCCTGCAAAGGCTTGCCGAATTTCTCCCGCAACGACCACGACGACGGGAAACACAAAGATCCCGCCGCGAGCCGCCAGCCGTTTTCGCCCTTGCGCATCAGGATCAGGTCCTCCTGCACCAGCAGTGAGGCGGCGCGCAGCGGCGGCAAGGTGAGCATCGCCTCGGCGGCCGAGGCAGGCTGACCGGCGATCGCGATGCCCGTCGCGTGCCGCCGATAGCGCTCCGGAAAACGCGCGGTCAAATGCTCCTGCAAGAGGCGCAGGACTTCGCGCTGGCCATCTTCGCTTCCGGGCTCGGCGACAAATACGTCGCCCTCCCTCTCCGCGTAAAGGCGGCGCTTCTCGCGCAATTGGTGATCGAAGCGCGCGTCGATTTCGATCCAGTCGGCGGGATCGAGCGGCTTCAGGCCGGTCGCGAACAGCTTCGAGGAGCCGTCATAGGGCGTGTGGACGGGCAGGTGTTGCAACATTCTTTCCGTCGTCGGTGGCTCGCGCGCCGGATATTCATCATCTCGACCATGTCGTCTGAAACACGATGAACATCGTGGTCAACCGCCATCCAGGAACCGGGCCCTGGTCAGACCGCGCAGCGAATTGCCGACGAAAAGCCGCCTGGCTGCCCTCAGATCGGCGGGCGTCAGCGTGGCCTCGCGCGCCTTGCCCGCGTCCAGCAATTCCTGACGCAAGATGCCGGGCAACAGCCCGGCTGCGAGCCGCGGCGTCAGCAGCGGGCCGTTTTCATCGTTATGGAGGAAGAGGTTCGTAATCGTACCATCGCAAACCTCGCGGCGTTCATTGAGCAGGATGACTTCGTCGGCATCGGAGACGGGATATTCGGCGCGCGCGGCTTGATAGAGGTCGCGGCGCGTCGTCTTGTGGCGCAGCAGCGGATCGGACGAATTCAGCCGCGTCTCGGCAATGCGCAGCGTCCAGACCGAATCGCTCGCCAAAGGCGCGAAGGATTGTGCGGTCACTCTGGCCGCGCCGTTTGCCGCAACGGTCAGTCTGACGCGCAAGGCGGCATGGCCGCCGACGGAAGCCAGGACCTTTTCAATGGCTATGCGGTTGCGCTCGAAGCCGAGTTCCACAACCGAACGAAAGAGCCGCGCCAGGTGGCGTTCCCGCCGCACGAAGCCGGCTTGCGGCTCCCAGCGCAGAGTCTCGATCAACTCGAAGCCGGGACCGTTCCAGTCGCGAAACGCGCCTTGAGAAGACATTCCTGATACTCCGCTTCAACGGTGGAATCGAATACGATGCCACCACCGACATTGTAGACTGCCTTGCCGTCCGAGAAGAGCGTTATGGTACGGATCCCCACCGAAAAGCGCATGGGGCCGCCCGGAGCGATCCAGCCGATCGCCCCGCAATAGGCGTCGCGCGGCGTGCCCTCCAACTCGTGGAGGATTTCCATCGCGCGGATCTTCGGCGCTCCCGTGATGGAGCCGCATGGGAACAGCGCCGAAAATACATCGCGGATCGTGCGGTCCGCCAGCAGTTTGGCGCGCACGCGGCTCACCATCTGGTGGACGGTCGGATAGGTTTCGATGCGGAAGAGTTCCGGCACATCGAGCGTGCCGACTTCGCTAAGCAGCGAAATATCGTTGCGCAGCAGATCGACGATCATGCGGTTTTCGGCCTGGTTCTTCGGGTCGTTGCGCAGGCCCTCCCGGAGCCGCCGGTCCTGCGCCTTGGTCGCGCCGCGCGGCGCCGTGCCCTTCATGGGATGCGTCTCGATCCATCCGTGTTCGTCGATCGCGAAGAACAGTTCCGGCGAACGCGACAGTATGATCGGTCCGCCAAGATCGACCAGCGAGGCGTAGCGCACGGGCTGGCGCGATGTCAGTGCGTTGAAGGCGGCAAACGGCTCGCCGGTCCACCGCGCCCGGATGGGAAAGGTCAGGTTGCCCTGGTAACAGTCGCCGGCCCGCAAATGATTGTGCAGCCGTTCGAATCGCTGCCTGTAATCCTCGAACGACCAGGCCGCCCTGGCGTCGAAGATCGGGCCGTTCGTCGGCATCGGCTCGGCGCTCGGCATGGGGGCGTCCGCCGGCGCGTCGAAGACGCCGAGGCAAACGAGCGGGACGCGCCGACCGCCAGGCAGAAGGGGGACGAGCTTCGGCTCCAGCAGATAACCCGCCTCATAGGAAAAATAGCCGGCCAGCCACTTACCCTTCTTCCGCGCGGCTTCGGCCGCCGCCAGGGCGGCAGAAAACGTCTCCGGGCTGTCGGCCGAGATTATCTCACCGGGACGCTCGAAAACCACGCCGCGGCCGGAAAGATCGTCGCGGATGAGGACGAAAGGAGAGGTGGGAGGTGTCAAGGCGGACATGGGCGCTGCGGCGGGCGAATTCATCCGGGCCGGCGCCGGCTGGAGCGGCTGGCGGGCAAGGCATTTCGGAATATGCCGGATTCTCCATTATCCCAGCTCTAAGCGGACTTGCGTGGCTTCGCCGGCGCTTGGCCTGCTTAGCCTCCTGTATTGTCACGGGTTTGGGTCGGAAAATCGTGACACACTTTTCCGAAGCCTGCCTGGCGGGGTTGTGGACCTGCCACGATCGACGGACGCCTCACTCCAATCCCTCCAATTCGTCGATGAAGCCGGAAATGACGGAGAGGCCCTTTTGCCAGAAGGTCGGATCGGAGGCATCCAGCCCGAACGGCGCGAGCAGTTCCGAGTGATGCTTCGTGCCGCCCGCCCGCAGCATGTTGAAATATTTCTCCTGAAAGCCGCGCTCGGCGTTCTGATAGACGGCAAACATTGAATTCACCAGGCAATCGCCGAAGGCGTAGGCGTAGACATAGAAGGGCGAGTGAATGAAGTGCGGGATATAGGTCCAGAAGGTCTCGTAGCCGGGCTTCAGATCGATCGCGTCGCCGAGGCTCTCCTTCTGCACCTCCAGCCAGAACTGGCCGAGCCGGTCGGCGGTCAGTTCGCCGTTGCGCCGCTCCGTGTGCACCTTGCGCTCGAATTCGTAGAAGGCGATCTGGCGCACGACCGTGTTGATCATGTCCTCGACCTTCTGGGCGAGCATCGCCTTGCGCTCGCGCCGGTCCGTCGTTTTGTCGAGCAGCGACCGGAAGGTAAGCATCTCGCCGAAAACCGATGCCGTTTCGGCGAGCGTCAGCGGGGTCGATGCCATGAGCGCGCCCTGGGCGCCCGCCAGCACCTGGTGCACGCCATGGCCGAGCTCGTGCGCCAGCGTCATCACGTCGCGCGGCTTGCCCATGTAGTTGAGCAGCACATAGGGATGCACCGAGGGCACGGTCGGATGCGCGAAAGCCCCCGGCGCCTTGCCGGGCCTGACCGGCGCGTCAATCCATTTGCGATCGAAGAAGGATCGGGCGATCTCGGCCATATCGGGCGAGAAGCCATGGTAGGCGGCAAGCACCGTGTTCTTCGCTTCGTCCCAGCCGATCGTCGCCTGCGGGGTTTCCGGCAGGGGAGCGTTGCGGTCCCAGTGGTTCATCCTGTCCATGCCCAGCCAGCGCGCCTTCATCGCATAGTAGCGATGCGACAGGCGCGGGTAGGCGTCGTGCACGGCGGCGGCAAGCGCGTCGACGACCTCGCGTTCCACGCGATTGGCGAGATGGCGCGAGTCCGCGATGTCCTTGAAGCCGCGCCAGCGGTCGGAGATCTCCTTGTCCTTGGCCAGCGTGTTGGTGATCAGCGTGAAGACGCGCAGGTTTTGCTTGAAAGTCTCCGCCAGCGCATCGGCGGCGTTCTGGCGGACCCTCGGGCTCGGATCCTGCAGCTTGTTGAGCGCCGGTTCGAGCGTCAGTTCCTCGCCGTCGACCTGGAAGCGCAGCGCCGTCATGGTCTCGTCGAACAGCCGGTTCCAGGCGCCTCGGCCGGTGATCGATTTTTCGTGGAAAAGCTGCTCGATCCGGTCCTCGAGCTGGAAGGGCTTCTCCTTCCTCAGATCGAGAACCCACGGCCGGTAATGGCCGAAGCCGGGGTCGGCATCGAGCGCGCCGGCGATCGGCGCGTCGTCGATGAGGTTGAGTTCGAGCGCGAAGAAGAGCAGATGCGCGCTGGCGTCCGTCAGTTTCTCCTGCACGTCGCCATAGAGCTTGGCGCGCCGCGGATCGGCGGTATCGCCGGCATAGACCAGGCCGGCATAGGAAGCGATGCGGCCCATCAGTTCTTCCAGGGCCTCGTAGTGCTTCAGCGCCAGTCCGAGCCGGCCGGAGGCGCCGGCCGCCGCCTCGGAGGCGAGCGTTCCCTTCCAGCGCTTCTCGAACGCGACGGCCTGCTCGGCCGCCATCGCCAGGTCACGCTTCAATTCGGGGGCTTCCATTCCCGGATAGAGATCGGCCAGATCCCACTCCGGCAGATCGGCCAGCGATGCCGCTCCAATCGCGCCGGCGGCCGCCCGGGTCTCGGGCTCAGCGTTCAGTTGCATCGCAGTCTCCTTGCGTTGCCGCGACGGCCGCGCTGGTGAGAACTCCGGCCGGACGCGCGCCGTTCGATCCGAAGCTCGACATACGGCTTTGGAAATGGTGATCTCGGGTACGCTGGAGCGCAGTCCGCATTAGACTAGTATTGCCGAGGCGCGGCACGCATGAAATCATCATCTTGCGGTCCCTGTCCCGACGTAATTGGAGCCGAACGCTTAAACGCTTATTTAGGTCCGCCGCCAGTATCATCCAGACGGCATCACTGGCCAGTATGGTTTTTCCGCGGCTGTCGAAGAGGTCATGACGTCACGCATCCTTCTGGTTGACGACGATCCGGTGCAGCGGCGCCTGCTTGAGGCGGCGGTGACGCGGCTTGGCTATGTCGCGACCACGGTCGCCGACGGCGAGGCGGCGCTTGGCGTGCTCGACGGGGCCGACGGAAGAGCCGTCTCGGCGGTGATTCTCGACCTGATGATGCCTGGCCTGGACGGTCTGGCCGTGCTCAAGGCGATGGCGGAACGGGGCCTTGAACTTCCGGTGATCGTGCAGACCGCGCAAGGCGGCATCGAGACCGTCGTAAACGCCATGCGCAACGGCGCTTTCGATTTCGTCGTGAAGCCGGTCTCGCCGGAACGGCTCAAGGTTGCGCTGGCCAATGCGCTCAAGGTCGAAGCGCGCGGCGATGAAGCGCGCCGCTCGGCGCGGCGCACGGCCGGCAAGCTCGGCTTCGACGATATCGTCACCCGCAGCGCGGCAATGGAGCGGACGCTGCGGCTCGCCCGCAAGGCGGCCGGATCGCATATCCCGATACTGATCGAGGGCGAATCCGGCGTCGGCAAGGAAATGGTGGCGCGCGCCATCCAAAGCGCCAGCGACAGGGCGTCACGGCCCTTCGTCACCGTCAATTGCGGTGCGATCCCGGCCAATCTGGTCGAGTCCATCCTGTTCGGCCACGAGAAAGGTTCGTTCACCGGCGCGACGGAGAAACACGCCGGCAAATTCGTCGAAGCAAACAGCGGCACGCTTTTCCTCGACGAGATCGGCGATCTGCCGCTGGAGGTGCAGGTCAAGCTGTTGCGCGCCGTGCAGGAGGGCGAGGTCGACCCGGTCGGTGGCCGCTCCACCGTCAAGGTCGACATCAGGCTGATCTCCGCGACCCATCGCGACCTCATGCAGCAGGTCAAGGCAGGCAGTTTCCGCGAGGATTTATTCTATCGCCTCAATGTCTACCCCATCGCCGTGCCGCCGCTGCGACGCCGCCGCGAGGACATAGAGCCGCTGGTGCGGCATTTCCTGTCGCGGTTCTCAGCGGCCGAGACCCGCGGGCGGGTCAAGGCCATAACGCCGCACGCCCTTGCCATGCTCGTGGCCTACGACTGGCCGGGAAATATCCGCCAGCTCGAAAACGCCATTTTCCGAGCCGTCGTGCTCTGCGACGGCGATACGCTGAGCGAGGACGAGTTCCCGCAGATCAGGGCGCAGGTCGAAGGCACCGTGGACCTCAGTCGCGGCACGGCGGCCGATCCGTTCGCCGAACCAGCGCGGGAGGCCGCGAGTGAGCCGCACCGGTTCTCCGCCGCCGTTCCTGCTTCCCGCGAGGGCCAGGGCCCGGAGCATCCGTCGGCCCTCCCGGTTCCGGCCGCGGGAACGTTGCGGGCTCTCGACGAACAAGGGGAAATGCGCTCCCTGTCGGCGGTCGAATACGACATGATCGTCATGGCGATCGACCGCTATGGGGGCCAGATGAGCGAGGTCGCCCGCCGCCTGGGCATCGGCCGCTCGACACTCTATCGCAAGCTCAAGGAATATGGCATCGACCCCGAAACCGGCCGCTCGGAAAGGCTCGCTTCCTGAGCAGGTTCCGGAAAAGTGTCTTACGGTTCTCCGACAGAAACGTGCGACAAAACAAGAGGCTAAGCAGGCGAAGCCACGCAAGCTCTGCCTAGGTGGTTTTCGCGGATGTGCACCTGCGGGTTTCTCTCAGAAAAATGCTAGCTAAAACAATAGGCTAGGCGGGCAAGGCCAAGCTGGCGCGGCTGGGGTGGTTAACGGCGGCGGGCGCGGCGTGGGCGGCGACACAGCATTGTTAACCATGCTGTGCGCATGCCGATTTTAGGCGGCATGTCGCCACGGTCTTACCGCAATTCGGCTTCAATAAGTTGTGATTAACCATTAGGATCGATATTCGAATGCGAGGAATCTCAACGAATCTCCGCATCCGGTGTTCAAATCCGGGGACAAACGGCAGACTACAAGGCCTTTTGATTTGATCAGAATCGAGCAACACAAATACCGGCGAGCCCACCAAAACACCCGCTGGATCAGTTGGCTTGTCGGACTGGGGATCGTGCTGTGCGCGGTCTTGTCCGGGGCCGGTTCGGCCGGCGCGGAAACACGCTCCCTCAAGCTCTATTTCACCCACACCGGCGAGAAGGCTGAAATCGTCTTCAAGCGCAACGGGCGCTACGATCAGGCCGGTTTGCGCAGGATCAGTCAGATAGTTCGGGACTGGCGCCGCAACGAGCCGACCAGGATGGATCCGCGCCTGATCGACCTCGTCTGGTCCGTCTACAGGTCCGTCGGCGCGCGGGATTATATCCATGTCGTGTCGGGCTACCGTTCGCCGGCCACGAACTCGATGCTGCGCAGCCGCAGCAAGGGCGTGGCCAGGAAAAGCCAGCATATGCTCGGCAGGGCGATGGATTTCTTCATTCCCGGCGTCAGCCTCAGGAGGCTGCGCGAAGCTGGAATGAAGATGCAGATCGGCGGCGTCGGCTACTATCCGCGCTCCGGTTCGCCCTTCGTGCATATGGATGTCGGCAATGTGCGCCACTGGCCCCGCATGAGCCGCCGCGAACTCGTGGCCATGTTCCCGAACGGCAAGACCTTGCATGTGCCGAGCGACGGAAAGCCCCTGCCTGGTTTCGAACAGGCGGTCGCCTCCTATCAGGCGCGCAAGAAGAATGGCACCGTCGCGATGGCGCTGGCCGGTTCAGGCGGCAGCAGACCGTCCAAGGGATTGCTCGCGGCGCTGTTCGGCGGCGGCGAGGACGAGGATGAGGAAGGCGCCGCTCCGGCTCCGGCGGCGAAGATCGAGCGGGCGAAGCCCCAGGTCATGACGGCGGCAAAGCAGGAAGCCAAGCCGGAAGCCAAACAGGTGGCCAAACTGGAGGCCAAGCCGGCGCCGCAGCGGAAGGCGCCGGGCATTCAGATCGTCTCGCCACAGGACGCCAATCGCGCCGAGCTGCCGGTTGCCGCGAAGCCTGAGGGGCCGGGCGAGGAAACGCCGCTGACGCCCGAGGCGATCATCGCGTCGCTGCCGATGCGCGCCATACCGCTTCCGGCTCATGCCCCGCGTTCCAATGACGAGGCCGGCATTGCCGACATGGCCACGGCTTCGGTCACCGAAACGCCCGCCGCCGTTCCCTTCGGCATGCCGCAGCCGCCTCCGCCGGAGCTCGCGGGGCAGCCCCTCGACGCAGAGGCGGGGCAGCCAGCCGAGATGGCGTTCAATGTGCCGCTGCCGACACCGCGTCCGGATCTCGGTAAGTCCGACGCCGCGTCCAAGCCTCAGGATGAGATCCTGCTGGCGCTCGCGTCGGCGGACCGCGATACGATGACGGCGAGCGACGCCGCCGCCGTGCCGCTGCCTTTCGGGCGCCCGGCCAACGGTCCGGAAATGGATATGGCGGCGGCAACGGAGCAGCAGGGGTTGTCGGAGGACCCGCGGAGCGCGGACAAGCGCGCCGCCATCGCCGCGGCGATCAAGGCGAACAATGCCCGTGTCGCCGCGCTCGCCAACGACGTGGTCTCCGGGCAAGGTCGGACGGTCGCCGCGGGCGTGGATCCGCGGCCGGTTGCGTCACCTGGCGTCAAGACGACCCGCAAGACGGCACGCGCCACGGCGGGCGACGCGCGCCCGGATCGCAAGGTCAGGGTGAAGGCGGCCGAGCCCAGGGCGGCGCGCTGGGTTCTCGGCAAGGACTATGTGACGAACGTCACCCAGAGCACCACGGCCCCGTCCTTTGCCTATAACGCCGTCGTCACGGCGCCGCAGGCGGTCTATACGGCCGGTTTCAAGAAGGGTGGCGAGGCCACGCCCGACATCAACCGTTTTAGCGGCAAGGCCGTCGAGTTTCTTTCGGTCGCGCGGTTCGAATAGAAGCGGCGGGACCGTTGCTCGAAAACAAAAGGCGCCGGCTTGTCCGGCGCCTTTTTTGATTTTCTCGGATGTGTGGAAGAAGGCGTCCAGGCGCGGGAAAAAAGATTGGCCGTAGAGCAAGTTGCGATTGGATTGAACCATTCTGCCGACGACGGTTTGGGTCAAGGTCACGGCGAAGGTCGTACCGGTGGTACGGCCGAGCCGAAGCCCGATGGATTTGCCCCAAACCGGCCCGGCCCTCCGGGTTTCCGGGCGGCGGGCGCCCACGGCGTCGGCTCGCTCGGCCGTACCACCGGTACGACCCTCGCGACCCTCCTGGTGGATCGCCGCGCCGTCCGAGAAACAGAATGATTCAATCCAACCGCAACTTGCTCTAACCTTTGCCCTGCGTGACCGCCTCGCGCGCCAGGACCTCGATCGCGGCCCAGTCCTTCGCTTTGACGAGATCGTCGGGCGCCACCCACGAGCCGCCGACGCAGATGACGTTCGGCAGCGACAAATAGTCCTTCACGTTCTTTTGAGTGACGCCGCCCGTGGGGCAAAAGCGTATGCCGGCGAATGGCGAAGCCAAGGATTTCAGGAACGCAACGCCGCCGGCCTGTTCGGCCGGAAAAAACTTGAGGAAGTCGAGACCGGCCTCGCGGGCGGTCATGATTTCACCCGGCGTGATCGCACCGGGCAGCAGCGGGACCTCGCTGCCGGACGCGGCCGAGAGCAGACCTTGCGTGACACCGGGGCTTACGATGAAGCGGGAGCCCGCCCTGGCGGCTTGATCGAACTGCGCGCCGTCGAGGATCGTTCCGGCGCCGACGACCGCCTCCGGCACCTCGGCCGCCGCGCGGCGGATGCTTTCCAGGGCGCTCTCGGTGCGCAGCGTTATCTCGATCACCTTCAGCCCGCCCCGCGCCAGCGCGCGGGCCAGCGGCACGGCGTCCTCGACATTGTCGATCTTGAGGACGGGAATGACCGGCTGGCCATCGAGAAGCGACAGGAGATGGTCGGTTTTCTGTGACATTGAAAGATCCGATTTGCTCAACGGCGGATGGTTCAGTTACCATTCCGGACTTCAACCGATTTAGCAAAGCGGGTCGGCCAAGTCCATGTCACTTGCCGGCCGAGGTGATCAAACCACGCGGCCGGCGCGGAAAATGGCCGGTTGCGTTAGAACGCTATTCGTCCGGCTTGCTTGGACTATCGGCCGCAGCCGTCGGGAGCCCCGTCGGCGACGGCTGCGAGGAGGCCGGGGCTTTTGCGGTCTAAGCAGACTTGCGTGGCTTCGCCCACGCTTCGCCTGCTTAGCCTCTTGTTTTGTCGCAGGTTTCTGTCGGAAAACCGTGACACGCTTTTCCGGAACCTGCTTAGTGAGACTGTGAAGCGGCGTGACGCTTGTAGGCGGCGGCCAGCTTGGTGTGATAGCCGAAGCGCCGGTAGGCCGGACCGTTGTAGCCGCGCGCGAAAGCGTGCCAATCGTGGCCGGCCAGGGCTGCCTGCAGTTCGGCCTTGCCGATATAGCGCGCCATCAGCCGCGCCTGCCCGGCCACGCTGTCGCGGGCCTCGCCGGCCAGGGCTTCGACGCTGGCATAGCCGAGCCAGGCCCAATGCGCGCCCATAACCTGGCCGAGGCCCCACGACACCAATTCGAGGGCGGCCTTGCGGTCGATCGCCGCGGCGCGGGCAAGCAGCTTCCAACGCGCCGCCTGCATGCGCGGGTTGATCACCGCGCCGGCAAGCGGCGAGGCAAGCCCTTCCCGGCGGGCCGCCTCGCGTTTGGCGGGTGTCAGCCGCCGGTCGAAATAGTGCCCCTCGAAGCGAATGAGCGGTTCGAGCCGGCCTTCGACGCTGGCGAAGGCCTTGCCGCCGCTTTCGACTTCCGCCACCGCGAGGAGCGCGGCCGGCTCGATGCCGATTTCGCGGGCGACCGCCGTGATTTCCGAAATGGTCTCTTGGGTGAACATCGGCCCGGAACTCCTTCAATCACCGGAGTCTGGACGAGAAACGGACGGTGGGAACAAATCGCCGGAGCGCTACCTGGACTGAAGCGGCCTGGCGGCCGCAACTTATCCGCGAAGCCGTGCAAATCGTGGCCTCTCTTGAAATGTCGTTTTGAAGGGGTTACGGGCATTCCCATGAATCTATCCCCCCTCCAGCCGGAATTCCGCGTTGCGGCGCTCTATCGCTTCTGCCGGCTCGACGGCTTCGAGGACCTGCGCGCGCCGCTCGCCGCCTTCTGCCGCGGGCATGGCATCAAAGGGACGCTGCTGCTGGCGCCGGAGGGTATCAATGGCACGGTCGCCGGCACCCCGGACGCTGTCGCCGCCCTGATCGGCCGTCTGGAGGGCGTTCCCGAAGTGACGGGCCTGGATGTGAAATACAGTTCGGCCCGTGAAATGCCTTTCCATCGCATGAAGGTTCGGCTGAAGCGCGAGATCGTGACGATGGGCGTCGCGGGCATCGATCCCACCGCCAGCGCCGGCACCTATGTCGATGCCAGCGCATGGAACGAGCTGATCTGCGATCCTGAAACGGTGATAGTCGATACGCGCAACGACTACGAAATCCGGCTGGGCACTTTCGCGGGCGCTGTGGACCCCGGCACGCGCAGCTTTCGCGATTTTCCCGCATGGGCGCGGTCGCATCGAGATGAACTGAGCGGCCGCAAGGTGGCGATGTTCTGCACCGGCGGCATCCGCTGCGAAAAGGCGACGGCCTACGTAAAGTCGCTGGGTATCGAGGAGGTGTTCCACCTCAAGGGCGGCATCCTGAAATATCTGGAGGCGGTGCCGGCCAGCCAAAGTCTGTGGCGGGGCGAGTGCTTCGTGTTCGACGAGCGTGTCGCGGTGACGCATGGCCTCGCCGCAGGCGAGGCGGAGCTTTGCCGTGCCTGCCGCATGCCGGTTACGCCGGAGGAACGCCGTTCGCCGAAATACCGGCAGGGAATCTCCTGTGAGCACTGCCACGACCGGCGCACCGACAAGGACCGCGCGCGCTACGCCGAGCGTCAGCGTCAGGTTGAACGCGCCGAGGCGCGCGGGCTCGCCTTTCCGATCGGCGCCTGACCGCCGCTTTTCGGGCTCGGTGAACGGACATTGCATTGTCGCATGTCCTGCCTAATTGTGCTTGAAGCGGCATGCCCGCGAAGAGACGGGTCCCGAAATGCGGAGGCTATGATGTTCGACCCCAAGAAGCTGCTGAACGATCTGCTCGGTTCCAACGTTCCCGGGACCACTTCGACCGTCCGCGACGGCGCCGGCAAGGCTGCTCAGATGGCGAAGGACAATCCGCTGGCCACCGGCGCGCTCGTGGCTGTGCTGCTCGGGACCCAGACCGGCCGCAGTGTAACCGGCAAGGCCGCCACGCTGGGCGGGCTCGCGGCCATTGGCGGGCTCGCCTACCAGGCGTACAAGAACTACCAGGCCGGCCAGCAGCCGACCAAGGTGCCGGAAGCGCAGCCGGAACTGCTGCCGCCGCCCTCCGACACAGGTTTCCATCCCGATCAAGCGCCGCAAGGCGAGGGCGAGTTCACGCTCACCCTGATCCGCGCCATGATTTCGGCGGCGAAGGCGGACGGGCATATCGACGAGGCGGAACGGCAAAAGATCGCCGGCAAGCTCAGCCTGGCGGGAATCGGGGCGGATGCCGAACAGTTCCTGATGGCGGAACTCGACGCGCCGCTCGATCTAGACACGCTCACGGCGGCGGCCAAGACCGAGGAGCAGAAAGTCGAGCTCTATACCGCGTCGCGGCTGGCGGTCGATGCCAATTCGCGCGCCGAGCGCGGCTATCTCGACCTGCTTGCCGGCCGGCTTGGACTGCCCGATGCCCTTATCGACCATGTCGAAGCCACGGTCTCGGCAGCCAAGGCACCCCAGCCAACGCCGGCAGCCGCGCCGGCATCCACCAATCCCAGCGTCAATCCGCGCTGGTAGCCCGCGCAAGCCAGCCTGCATTCCGACAAGCAAGCCGGCAAAGGGCGTTAACGCTCAGTTAACCCTTGAGGCGCATAATTCTGGCAGTCGGGTCCGCTCTCTCCTCCCAAGGCGTGATCCAGATTGGGGCGGTCGCCAATGACCGCCCTTTTTGTCTGGCCGGCTCTCGTGTAGCTTTGCCGCGTGACCGGGAGACGAGGCATGAGCAGCGGCAAGACAGCAATCGTTACCGGCGCGGGCACGGGTATCGGCAAGGCCGTTGCCGCAAGCCTGCATCGCCACGGCTGGAACACGGTTTTCTGCGGCAGGCGGCAGGCCGTCCTCGACGAAGCGGTCGCGGCGACGGAGCCGGGCGAGGCGAGGGCGCTCGCCATTGCCTGCGACATTACGAAGCAGGACGAGGTAGACGCCCTGTTCAAGACGGCGGTCGACCGTTTCGGCCGTGTCGACCTGCTCTTCAACAATGCCGGATCGGGCTACAAATCGACCCTGATCGACGAGATCCCCGTCTCGGTGTGGAACGACATCGTCGCGGTCAACCTCACGGGATCGTTCCTCTGCGCGCGGGCCGCGTTCGGCGTCATGCGGCGCCAGCAGCCGATGGGCGGCCGCATCATCAACAACGGCTCGGTCTCCGCGCATGCGCCGCGTCCGGGGTCGGTGCCCTACACGGCGACAAAGCACGCCATTACAGGCCTCACCAAGACCCTGGCGCTCGACGGCCGCCCCTTCGACATCGCCTGCGGCCAGATCGACATCGGCAATGCGCTGACCGACATGGCGCGGCCGATGACGGTCGGCGTGCCTCAGGCCAACGGCACGATGGCCGCGGAGCCGACCATGGACGTCGAACGCGTCGCCGATGCCGTGCTGCACATGGCGAGCCTGCCGCTCGACACCAACGTGCTGTTCATGACCGTGATGGCAACCAAAATGCCTTACGTGGGAAGGGGATAGGGTAATCCGATCAAGATTGGAGAGCGACGCCTATGAACGAGGATGAAGTGCGGCAGAGGGCATATGCGATGCCCCTGACAAGTCCGGCCTACCCGATCGGCCCCTACCGGTTCTACAACCGCGAATTTCTGATCATCACCTACCGTACCGATCCGCAGAAACTGCGCGAGCTTGTGCCGGCACCGCTGGAGATCGAAGACCCGCTGGTGAAGTTCGAATTCATCCGCATGCCGAACTCGACAGGCTTCGGCGACTACTCGGAGAGCGGACAGGTCATTCCCGTGTCGTTCAACGGCCGCAAGGGCGGCTACACGCATTGCATGTTTCTCAACGACCATCCTCCGATCGCGGGCGGCCGCGAGCTATGGGGCTTTCCCAAGAAGCTCGCCGAGCCGACGCTCAAGGCGGAAGTCGACACGCTGGTCGGCACGCTTCATTACGGTCCGCTGCAGATCGCCGTGGGCACGATGGGTTACAAGCACAAGCAGGCCGACCTCGCCGCGGTCGAAGCCTCTCTCAAGGCACCCAATTTCCTGCTCAAGATCCTGCCGCATGTCGACGGCACGGCGCGCGTCTGCGAACTGGTCGAATACCGGCTTGAGGATATCAATCTGAAGGGCGCATGGACCGGACCGGCCCAGCTTACTCTGTTTTCCCACGCCCTGGCGCCGCTTGCCGAGCTGCCGGTGCTGGAAATCGTCTCCGGGGTCCACATCATCGCCGATCTCACGCTCCCCCTCGGCAAGGTCGTGCACGACTATCTGGCCTGAGCAAACTGCGCCATTCGGAAGAGGCCGCAAAAGTCGTTCCCGTTCGCTGTCGCTTCAGCGTTCCAAAAACACCCTTATCCGCTCCAGCGCGCGCGAAATATTCTCTTCCGAATTGGCGTATGACAGCCGGATATAGCCTTCGCCGAGTATTCCGAAATCCGGTCCGCCGATCAGGGCGACGCCGGCCTGGTCCAGCAGCGCCGAGGCGAGTTCCTTCGCCTTCCAGCCGGTCGCCTGAGATGTTGGGAAAGGCGTAGAAGGCGCCCTTCGGCGTGATGCATGATATGCCCGGCAGTGTATTCAGCCCCTCGACCACCAGTTTTCGCCGGCGGTCGAAGGCCTTCATCATGGCGGCAACCGCGTCCTGCGGGCCGTCGATCGCAGCGATGCCGGCATATTGAGCCGGCGCGTTGACGCAGGACCAGCAATTGACCGCCAGCTTGCGCACCTTGTCGTAGAGCCGGCCGCCGGCTTCCGAATTCGGCCAGATCGACCAGCCAAGCCGCCACCCGGTCATCGCCCAGGTCTTCGACCAGCCGTTGAGCACGATCAGCCGCTCGCGCAGTTCCGGGAATTGCAGCAGCGAGCAGTGCGCCTCGCCGTCATAGGTCATGACGTCGTAGATCTCGTCCGACAGCACCGCCACGTCAGGGTGGTTCTCCAGCCCCTTTGCAAGCTTTTCGATCGCGTCGCGCGGGGTAACGCCGCCGGTCGGGTTGGCCGGGGAATTCAGGATCAGCAGCCGCGTCCTCGGCGTGATCAGCGAGAGCGTTTCCTCGGCCGAGAAGGCGAAGCCGTTGGCCTCGCGGATCGGCACCGGCACCGGCGTCGCGCCGGTAAACTCGATCATCGAGCGGTAGATCGGAAAGCCCGGATCGGGATAGAGAATTTCGGCGCCGGGCTCGCCGAACATCATGATCGCCGCATACATGGTCGGCTTGCCGCCGGGCAGGATCATGATGTTTTCCGGCGAAACCTCGACGCCGGTGGTAGTCAGCGTTCGGCGCGACACGGCCTCGCGGGTCGCCAAAAGGCCGGTCGCCGGCGTGTAGCCGTGGTGGCCGTCGCGCAGCGCCTTGATCGCCGCCTCGACAATGTGCTCCGGCGTGCGGAAGTCCGGCTGGCCGATGCCGAGATTGATGATGTCCTTGCCGGCTGCCGCAAGCGCGGTGGCGCGGGCAAGCACGGCGAAGGCGTTTTCCTCGCCCATGCGGTCGAAGGCGGCAATCGTCTGGAGCATGTCAGTATCCCAACTGGCGCTGTGACGGCTATCCTGCTTTTGAGATGGTCGCGCGCGTAAAGTCAAAGGAAATGGAGTCTTCGTGAGCGACCTCAAGAATTGGACCGGGTGTCCGCGCCCCGAGCGCAAGGTGCTGGAGGGGAGGTTCGTCCGCCTTGAGCCGCTCGACGCCGCACGGCATGGCGACGGCCTTTACGAGGCGTCGTCGGTCGAGGACGCGGCCGACCGCTTCCGCTGGCTGTTCGACTATCCGCCCGAAAGCCGCGAAGCCTTTCAGCCATGGCTGGACAAGGCGGTGCCGAGCGAGGACCCGCTGTTTTTCGCCGTCATCGACAAGGCGAGCGGCAAGGTGGCCGGGCGCCAGACACTGATGCGCATCGACGCGGCCAACGGCTCCATCGAGATCGGCAACATCTATTGGGGACCGCTGGTCTCTCGCAAACCGGCGGCGACGGAAGCGCATTTCCTGTTCGCCCGATACGCATTCGACGAACTGGGCTACCGGCGCTTCGAATGGAAGTGCAACAACCGCAACGAGCCATCCAAGCGCGCCGCGCTGCGCTTCGGCTATCAATTCGAGGGTGTATTCCGCCAGCATTTCGTGGTGAAGGGTGAAAGCCGCGATTCGGCGTGGTATTCGATCATCGACAAGGAATGGCCGCCGCTGCGGCGCGCCTATGAGGAATGGCTGGATCCGGGGAATTTCGACGCCGCCGGAAACCAGAAGAAGCGGCTGGAGGCGTTCACGGCCACGGAAAGCTGAATGATGAGCCATGCCCACGCGCACAATCATGTACATGGTGCCGGACCTGCGCACGATCACGGTCATGACCTGCGCGGCGCGGACAAGAAGCGCGTTCTGATCGCGGCACTGCTGACGGGCGGCTTCATGGTGGCCGAGGCGGTCGGCGGCTTCCTCACCGGTTCGCTGGCGCTGCTGGCCGATGCAGGCCATATGCTGACCAATTCGATCGCGCTCTGGCTCGCCTGGTATGCGTTCCACCTTGCCGAGCGGCCGGCGACCAAGAACCACACCTACGGCCTTGGCCGGGTCAAGACGCTGGTCGCCTACACCAATGGCGTCACCATTTTCGCCGTCGCGCTGTGGATCGTCTATGAGGCCTCGGTGCGGTTCCTCAATCCCGTGCCGGTGCTCGGCGGGCCGATGCTGGTGGTCGCGGTGGCCGGGCTCCTCGTCAATATAGGCTGCTTCCTCATCCTGCGCGGCGGAAACCGGGAAAGCCTCAACATGCGCGGCGCCATCGTCCATGTGCTGGGCGATCTGCTGGGTTCGCTCGCCGCGATCGCCGCCGCGCTTGTCATCCTCGCCACGGGATGGATGCCGATCGACCCGATCCTTTCCGTCCTCGTCGCTTTGCTTATCCTGTCGACGGCCTGGTCGCTGATGCGCGAGGCAGCGCATCTCCTGCTCGAAGGCACGCCCGCCGGGCTCGACCGCGACGGCATTGCGCGCGATCTGGTCGCGCATGTCGAAGGCGTGCGCGAGATCCACCACATGCATGTCTGGTCGCTCGACGGCGAAACCAACATGGCGACCCTGCATGCCTGCCTGACCGAAGAGACGGACCCGCATCGGGCGGTTACCGGCATCAAGTCGCGGCTTGCGGCGACCCATGGAATCAACCATGCGACGGTCGAGCCGGAATTCGGCGTCTGTGCGGATTCCAAGCACGCGCACCGGCATTAGCCAGGAGAGGGCATGAGCGGGCGCTTGAAGGGCAAGGTCGCGGTGGTCACCGCCGCGGGGCAGGGCATAGGCCGCGCCATCGCCGAGGCATTCCTGGCCGAGGGCGCCATCGTCCATGCCTCGGACATTGCCCGCGACAGACTGGACGGGCTGGCGCGGGCCAGGAAGCAAAAGCTCGACGTTCTGTCCACCAAGGCGGTAAACGCCTATGCGGCGAAGGTCGGGCCGATCGATGTCCTCGTCAATGTCGCGGGCTATGTGCATCACGGCACGGTGCTCGACACGAGCGAAAAGGATTGGGATTTCTCCTTCGACCTCAACGTGAAGTCGATGCACCGCACGATAAGGGCCTTCCTGCCCGGCATGCTCGAACGGGCCAGGGAAAGCGGAAAGACGTCGTCGATCGTCAACATCGCTTCGGGCGCGTCGTCGGTGCGCGGCATCCCCAATCGCTACGCCTATGGCGCGAGCAAGGCCGCGGTGATCGGCCTTACCAAGTCGGTGGCCGCCGATTTCATACGCCAGGGCATCCGTTGCAATGCGGTCGCGCCCGGCACATTTCGCTCGCCGTCGTGGGAGGAGCGTGTCGAGCAACTGGGCAAATCGTGGGGAAGCAAGGAAAAAGCGCTGGAAATGTTCGTGCAGCGGCAGCCGATGGGCCGCGTCGCAGACGCCGCCGAGATCGCGCCGATCGTGGTCTATCTGGCGTCGGACGAGGCGGCCTTCACGACCGGCACCGTGATGGCGGTCGATGGCGGCTTCTCATTGTGATGGATCGCGAGAACCGGAGCGCCGCGCTCGCCGCCTTCATTATCATGCTGGCCTTCGGTCTCGGCGCCTTCTACCTGCCGACGATCATGCTGGCGCTCGGCAATTATTCGACCGTCATTGCCGGGATTTTCGGCGTCTTGTTCGTCGCGGCGTTCTTCATGGTGTTCTGGCTGCGCGGACGCAGCCAGAGGAATCGCAAGCGGTAGCCCTACGCGCCGAGGCTCGCCCCGAGCAAGGTCAGTCCGAGCAGGAACACCAGCGCCGCCCCGAATATCTCAATTGCCGCATGGATGCGATTGCCGGCGCGGCCATCACCCGCGACAGCCACCGCCCAGTTCTTTGCCGTCACCGCGAGCGTGGCCAGGGCGGACACGGTGATCGCCGTACCGACGGCCATGGCGAAGACCGACAGCACGCCGCCCACCCACAGCCCGTTTAGAAAGGCGAAGGAAAGCACGATCAATGCGCCTGTGCAGGGACGCAGCCCGACGGCCGCGACGGCCGACCAGGCCGTGCGCCAGTTGAAGCGCTCACCGGAGATCATCGCCGGGTCGGGCGCGTGGGAATGGCCGCAACTCTCGCACACCTCGCCATGCGGCATGGGCGTGATGCGCATGAGCGGAGGCATGGGCATGCTCGCCCGTGCCATGATGGTGGTTAGCCTGAAAGTGATGGTCGGCGTGGTGCCGTGCGCGTGACCATGCGCGTGTCCGTGGTGGGCATGGGCCGAAGCGTCAGCGTGGCCGTGATGTCCATGGCTATGCGCATGCGCCGCCGACAGGCTGCGGGTAGGGTTCAGGCCAAGGAGGCCCGCGACACGCGGCCCGGCTTTCTTCCACAGCAGCCAGGCGCCGAACAGCGTGATCAGGCCATAGCTTGCGACCTCAAGGAACCAGGTCGCGTCGGTCATCGACACCGCCGTGCCGCGCAGCACCAAGAACACCAGCGTCATGACCGTGATCGCCGTCAGCGCCTGCAGGAAGGCCGAAACGAAGGAGAGCACGATGCCGCGTTTCAACGTCACTTCATTGGCCAGCATATAGGAGGAAATCACGGCCTTGCCGTGACCCGGGCCGGCGGCGTGGAAAACGCCATAGGCGAAGGACAGGCCGATCAGAATCCACAGCTTGCCGCCGTCTTCGCGCATGGCCCTCAGCGCTCCGGTCAGCGAGCGGTAAAAGCCCTGCTGCTGAAGGTTTATCCAGTTCATCAAGCCGCCAAACAGGCCGGATGACGGGACAATGGCTTCGCTGGTGCCGATGCCGAGAGAACTCTGGGCATGCGCATGGCCCAGGAAATGCGTCGCCACATAGGCGATGGCGAGCAGGGCGAAGATCGCGCGCGTGGCCCATTTTTTCACAAGTGATGCTCCTAGCCGCTCGCCTGGCAGGTGAGTTCCAGCTTGGTGGCGAAGATCTTGCTCATATTCGTGCCGGCCGGATCGTTGAAGAAGGCTTCGGTGAGCGTCGACTGGTTTTGCGCGAGCACCTCGTCCGGATCGGGCCGGATCACGCTGGTCTTGCAGTCAGCCGGCATGGCGGCGACCGCCATGCTACTGTCTTCGACATATTCGATCGCGGTGTAAAAAGTCGGATCATAGATGCCGAAATCCAGCTTTCCCGCAAGCTTCAGGCGTTCCTTCGGCGAAGTTTCGAACAGGATGATGAGCTGTTCATTCTCGAAATTCGCCATCAGCGTCGGCGGCGGCTGCATGGCGACATCCTGGCCGTCGGCGGTCACGACCTGAAAATAATTGTACTCGGCGAGCGACGCATGAACCGTGTTCGCCACCTCCTGCAACTCGGCGTCGTCAAGCTTCAGGTCGGAATTCGTGTCGAATTCCACCAGGACCGTCGAGGAGAACACGTCGTCGAAGCGCCAGAGATGGCGCAGCGACTTTACCGTACGGTCGGGATTGATGACCACGTCGAGGCGGGCTTCGGCAAAGACATGCGGATGGGCTGTTGCCGTTGCGCTCGTCACGGCGAACAGGATAGCGAGGGCGGCCGCCTTGGCGGACAGATTGTGAAAACTCATCCTGAGCTGTTGTCCGGCTGATTTGCTGGGCAGAGGATTATCAGAAACGGGGCGAAATTGGGACGGCGATCAGCTATGCCGTGGCCCATCTTTTGTCGGCGCCTCACGCCGCGCCGCTGCGGCGGAACCACTGCACCAGAAAATCAACGAGCACCCGCACCTTTGCCGGCAGGTAGCGGCGGTGCGGGTAGACGGCGAAAATGCCGCCGCCGCGCGGAACGCGATCGTCGAAAACCGCGACCAGCCGGCCGGCCGCTATGTCGGGTTCGGCGATGAAGTCGGGCAGGATCGCCCAGCCGATGCCGGAGAGAGCCGCCGCGCGCGCCGCCATCGGGCTGTTGACCTCGATACGGCCATTGACCGAAACGGTGCTTGTCTCGCCATCCTCGCCCACGAACGGCCAGTTCGAAAGCCAGCGGCCATTGGTGTCGATGACGCATGGCTTGTTGGCAAGGTCCTGCGGACGGAGGGGAAGCCCGTATTTTTCGATGATCTCCGGAGAGGCGCAAAGACGGATCGAGAAGGGCGCGAGCCGGCGGGCGATCAGCGACGAGCTTTCCAGCCGGGTTATGCGCACGGCAAGGTCGAAGCCTTCCTCGACAAGGTCGACGAATCGGTCGTCGAGATGGATCTCCAGAATGATCTCCGGATGCTGCTTGGCGAAATCGATCAGCGACTGGCCGATCGGTGCGTCGGCGAAAGTGCGCGGCGCCGACAATTTTATGCGGCCGCGCACGTCGCCCGAGGATTCGCGCACGGAATCGGCGAGGCTGTCGATCTCGCGAACGATCTCGGAGGCGCGTTTGTAATAGGTGTGGCCGGCTTCGGTCAGCGAGAACTGCCGGGTCGTGCGGTTGAGGAGCAGCGCGCCAAGCTCGTCCTCCAGCTCGCGCACATATTTGGACAGCAATGCCTTCGACCGTCCGATCTTGCGGCCGGCGGCGGAAAAGCCTTCCGCTTCCACGACATCGATGTAGGCGCGCATGCGGGTGAGCGTGTCCATCCCTGTCAGGCCTTTCCGGCGTTCGCGAGGATGCGGCGGCCGAGTTTGATGAGGCCGAGGTCGCTGTCCGGCGGGCCGAGGATCGACATGCCGAAGGGCGCGCCGTGAACGCTGCCGAGCGGCAGCGTGATCTGCGGGAAGCCGGACAGGCCGGCGAGGCAAAGCAGATGCAGGGCGCGCTCGCGATAGGCCTGAAGCGCTTCGGGCGTCGCACTTTTCAAGGGCGCCGCACTTGCCACGGTCGGTAGAACCAGCACCGCGCCGTCACCGAGCAGCGCGGCCATTTCAGTGCGGAAGGCGAGCCGGCGCGCGTGCTCAACCCGGATCACCTCCTCGCCGATCGTCGCGCCATAGCGAAACCGTTCGAGTGTTCCGGCGCCGATCGACTCTGCGTGCCGCGTGACCCATTCGCCATGCGCCTGCCACGCCTCGTAAGCCTGGAACTTCCGGAAGCAGGAATAGAGTTCTTCCGGCGAGGCGGTGAAGGGAAGGGCAGGGCGACGCTCGACCGGCAGGCCAAGAAAACCCTTCATTCGCTCGTACTCGGCAGCTTCCTCGGGTCCCGCCACGAAGGAATCCATCGTGGCAAGCGTCACAGCGCGCGTGAAGGCGGCGCGGTGCCGGTCCTCGCCGAGCAGGACATTCCCGACCGCCTCGAAAATGTCGATGTCGGCGGCGAACCAGCCGACCGTATCCAGGGACGGAGCGAGCGGCATCGTGCCGTCGATCGGAATGCGGCCATGCGTCGTCCTCAGCCCGATCAGACCGCAAAAGCTGGCCGGCGCGCGTATGGACCCGCCGGTGTCGGAACCGAGCGCGATGTCGGCGAGACCGCCGGCGACCGCCGCCGCCGACCCGCAGGACGAGCCGCCGGTGTAGCGGTCCCGCGCCCTGGGATTGATGGGGAAGGGGAAATGCACATTGTTACCCATCAGGGAGAAGGCAAGCTCGTCCGTCACGGTCTTGCCGACGAACCGCGCGCCCGAATCAAGCAGGGTCTGAACGCAGGAAGCACTGCGCCGGGCAGGCACCGCTTCGGCGAGCTTTTGCGGGTTGCCGCAGCCGGTCGGATAGCCCGCGACATCGAAGATGTCCTTCACCGCCAGCCGCAGGCCGGCGAGAATGCCGGATTCGGCATTGGGAACAGCCACTTGGCGAAAATCGAGGAATGCGTTGAGAGCGTCGCGCGCGCCGGTCATCGTTCACCAGATTGCGATGTCTTAACCAGCATTGTTCGACATGGATCGATTTGCAAGCGCCATGCGATTTTTGGTTGATTGTGACGGTCGACTTTCTTATATCGCGCTTGCCCAAAGTCGCACGTGCCTGTGGGCGTCCCCCGACCCTCGAAATGGCGAGGCAGTCGGGAAGGTACCCGGGAAATAACGAGCCCGGTCGGTTCAGCGGCCAACCGCCGATCCGAGGACGTCTTGAAGCAACGACGGTGCGGGCCTTTCTGGTGTCTGCCGATCGTCCATAGATCGGGGTTACTGAAGAGGCACACCTTCATTGCCGGCAGTGCGGACGGGTCTCCCCTCCAAGCCAAGGCAGACAAAGCGAATTTTTGGCCGGGCAAGGCCAAGGATTCACCCGCCGCGAGACGGCTTTTCATGGTTCCGGTGTCTCCACCGGCTGGTTCCATGGATTTTCCGTCCCGCCTTTGTCCATAGCGCGTTCGCCTAACCAGCGCGACCCGCGAGCCTTTTTGCGCGCCGCAAGGCGCGATTTGGAGAGACCCGATGGCAACCCAGCGTATCCACGATTTCCTTGCGACCCGACGCCCGAACGGCCCTTGCCTCATCGTCGACCTGGATGTCGTGCGCGACAATTTCCGCGCCTTCGAGAAGGCGCTGCCGGACAGCAGGATTTACTACGCGGTGAAGGCAAACCCGGCGCCCGAGATCCTGCGCCTGCTTGCCTCGATGGGCTCGTCCTTCGACACCGCGTCCGTTGCCGAAGTCGAGATGGCGCTCGATGCGGGTGCGACCGCCGACCGCATCTCCTTCGGCAACACGATCAAGAAGGAGCGCGACATTCAGCGCGCCTTCGAACTCGGCATCCGGCTGTTTGCCGTCGACTGCGTCGAGGAGGTGGAAAAGGTGGCGCGTGCCGCTCCCGGCGCCCGCGTGTTCTGCCGCGTGCTGACCGACGGCGCGGGCGCGGAATGGCCGCTGTCGCGCAAGTTCGGCTGCGTGCCGGCGATGGCCGTCGACGTGCTGCGCCACGCCAGGGCGCTCGGCCTCGACGCCTTTGGCGTGTCCTTCCATGTCGGCTCCCAGCAGACCGACCTGTCGGCATGGGACCGCGCGCTGGGCGACGCCCGCGTCGTCTTCGAGACGCTGGCTGAGGAGGGCATCGTGCTGCGCATGGTCAATATGGGCGGCGGCTTCCCGACCCGCTACCTCAAGGACGTGCCGGCGGCGCAGGCCTACGGCCAGGCGATCTTTGCCGCGCTTCGCAAGCATTTCGGCAACCGCATCCCGGAGACGATCATCGAGCCGGGGCGTGGAATGGTGGGCAATGCCGGCGTCATCAAGTCGGAAGTCGTGCTGATCTCCAAGAAGGCCGACAACGACAATGTGCGCTGGGTCTATCTCGACATCGGCAAGTTCGGCGGCCTCGCCGAGACGATGGACGAGGCGATCCGCTACGCGATCGTCACGCCGCGCGACGGCGACGCGGTGGCGCCTTGCGTGCTTGCCGGCCCGACCTGCGATTCGGCCGATGTTTTGTACGAGAAGACGCCCTATCCGCTGCCGCTGTCGCTCACCATCGGCGACGATGTTCTGATCGAAGGCACGGGCGCCTACACGACCACCTACTCGGCGGTCGCCTTCAACGGCTTCGAGCCTCTCCGATCCTACGTGATCTGACGGCTCGCGCCGTCGGATCGTCCCGCCGCCGGTACATGTGCCGGCGGCGGGCTCGCTCGTGGAACAGACCTCCGCTTGTGAAGGATCGTGGACAATGGACTTCCTGATGACCCTGCCGCCGGCCGCCGGCACCGACTTCCCGTCTGCATCTTCGGGCCAGTTTCTCCGCTCCGGAGAGACCTGGCCAACGATGCTTGCGACTTCCTCTTTCAACCTGGGAGAAGGCGCATCGCCCGTGTTCGCCATCATCGCCGAGCAGCCGGCGGACAGATCGGCGCGCGAAGCGCTGCTCGACCGCGCCATGGGACCGGGACGCCGGCGCAAATCGTCGGAGAAACTGCGGCGCGGCAGAATGCCGTCCGAGGGGCTGGCATTCATTGCCAGGGACGGCGCCGGCCGCGTCGTCGGCACCGTCAGGCTGTGGGACGTAGCGTTCGGAAAAACCATCTCTTCCGGGCGCCACCAGCCTTGCGAGGGGGCAGGATGCGGAATGCTTCTGCTCGGCCCGCTGGCGGTCGATCCGGAGTTGAAGAGCGCCGGCATCGGCTCCGCGCTGATTCGCCATGCCATAGCCGAGGCGAAGCGGCTCGGACACAAGGCGATCCTGCTGGTTGGCGACGCGCCCTACTATCAGCGCTTCGGTTTCTCGGCGGGCAAGACCGGCTCGCTGGCCATGCCGGGACCGTATGAGCGGCACCGCTTCCTCGCTTTGGAACTTGTCGGCGGCGCGCTGGACAATGCCAAGGGCGTTCTGCGTCCGGCCGGGAGGAAAAGGCCGGAACGCCTCATGCGGGCGGCGTGAGGTTCGTCAGGATTGCCGCGCCCGCCGCCTGATACCAAGGCCTATGCAGTTTCACCGTCTGGTGCGGTATACGTGCCAGACGGTGAAACTTCAGCCATTGGCGTTACTTCGCAGGCCAGAGACGGGATCGCATGGCCGTCCCATCAATCCGGCTTCGGAGTCCTGTGTTCAAATCGGATTCTGTCTGAACAATTCGGCAACCAGCGCGGAATCGAGATAGGCCCGGACCTCAATGATCGTCTCGCCGTCGAAGCGAACGACCCAGCAATAGTGGTTGTCGAAGCGCATGCCGTTTCGCGCCGTTGCGCCCGATTCCAGTTCGACCACCGCCACGCTGCCAGCCACAAATGCGTGGGTCACACGCAGTTGCGCGCCGTCAGTCAAGACCTTGCCAAGCTTGCTGAATGTACCCGCCCTGAAAGCGGCCTTGGAGGTGTAGTGACCGGCAAGCGGATGAGTACCCATCACCGTCCAGTCGACATCGTCGGCGACATGGCTGAAGAAAGCATCGCCATCGCCGTGTTCCAGACCGGCAAAGATCCGCCTGACTGTTTGCTCATCAAGGCTCACGGCGCCCTCCTTGTCCAAGCAGGCTTGCGTGGCTTCGCCTGCTGGGCTTTTTGTTATCGCAGGTTCTGTCGGAAAGCCGTGGGACACTTTTCCGAGCCAGCACAGGCGATGCCATCTTGCCCGAGGCCAGCGAAGCTGTCCAACGCCATCTCCGCGAACATTGCCTCCATCACGAACCTTTTGTTTCAAGCGTCCTGCTTACCCTTGGCGGTCGCGAGTTCGGCGAGGATCCAGTCGCGAAAGGCAGCGATCTTCGGCGCGTTCCGCCGCGCTTCGGGATAGACGAGCCAATATGCGTGTCCGTCGTCGCAGACCAGGTCGAACGGCCGAACCAACCGGCCGTCGGCCAGTTCCTCGGCAAAGAAGGCGGGCGTCAGGATCGCTACGCCCTGCCCGGCGACGGCCGCACTGCCTATATAGGTCTGCACGCCCAAGCTGGCGCCAGGGCGGCATTCGAGGCCCTCGACGGGAACCTTCGCGGCGGCAAACCACTGCGTCCACCACGGATCGCCCGGATCAAGAATCGGCAAGCGGAGCAGGTCGGCGGGGGTTTCGATGGCGCCGCTGTGTGCAAGCAGTTTGGGGCTGAGCATCGGCGTGAAATCCGCGCCGAAGAGCCGGTGCACCGCCAGTCCCGGCCAATGCCCGTCTCCCGAGCGTATCCCGATGTCCACTTCCTCGCGCGCGAAATCCACGATGTGGTCCGATGTCTCCAGCCTTACTGCGAGCGAAGGATGCGCGATCTGGAACGAGCCGAGACGCCGCGCGAGCCAGTTGCCGGCGAAGGTAGTGAGCGTGTTGATGACCAGCGTGCCGCGTGCACCGGTGCGGGCAGCGGCATAGGCCGTACTCAGCAGTTCGAACGCGTCGGCGACTGCCGGCGCCAATCGCTGGCCGACATCCGTCAGCACGATCTGTCGCGGTCGGCGCAGGAAGAGCGGCGCGCCGACCCGGTCCTCAAGCACCTTGATCTGATAGCTGACGGCAGCCTGCGTCATGCCGAGTTCGCCGGCCGCCTTGGTGAAGCTGCCGTGCCGCGCGGCGGCTTCAAAGGCGCGAATCGCGGCGAGCGGGGGAAGCTGGAAGGACATTGACGCATTAACTCCCCTTATGGATGACCATCGACATTCAATTGGAAAACCCGGCCAATCCGGCCCATTTTCCTCGTCAGTGCATCAACATCCATAAGATAGAGAAGGTTGACGTTCATGACCATGGCACACGAGAAATTCGCTTCCGCCGGACGTAGCTCACCCACGCTGTGGGGCACGCTAAGGAAGCTCTGGACACCCGCGAGGCAAAGGCGCGCTTATCTCGATGTAAGCACGCTGCCGGAATATCTGCAGCGCGATATCGGCATTCTCGACGGGAACCGCATCGATTGGGAAAAGCTGGAGCGTACCCGGGAGTGAACGCGTGGACGCTTCGGCAACGCGACCGTACAGGTTAGCGCCTCACCAGCCTAGCCTTGAACCAGAAAGCCAATTCGCCAAACTCAATCTGCCCAGTGGCGACGGCCACCACCAAATCATCAACGGGCTCATCGTCGGGAATATTCAGGCGGTAGCCGCTTCGGTCGATCAATATCTCGACAAGGAGCCAAGCCGTTCGCTTGTTGCCGTCTAGAAATCCGTGATTACGGCTCATGCTGTGAAGAATTGCTGCCGCTTTCTGGAAAATGGGCCGATGATAGCCTGAATAGGCACGAGCCAGCGCGGACTTTATCAGGTGCAGGCTGATAACCCCTTCAGCCCCTCCATACGTCAGAGCTTCATCATGGGCCGAGATGGCGTCGGCGAGAGTCAGCCTGTAGTGGCGGCTAGCGATCTGCCAAGCGCTTCAGCGCAGAACTGCGCTTGGACGAAGCTTCCCTGACTGTGGACTGGGTTCTCGGGTTAGCCTTGGCCACACCCCTCTTGCGTGACAACTTCCATGAAACGGCCCGTAGCAGCTTCACGCTTAACCCACCCACCCTTGACGGGGGTCGTCTCAGATCGCTTTTTCATATCGTCAACTACTAGCTTCGGTCCCGGTTCACCCAACGATCGCGTTATGGGTGTCAGGCATTGATATGCGATGTGCCGGTCATTGCGGCAAGCCACAATAGTAAAGCTAAGCGCCTGATGTCCGCCGCTTCGGCATGTCCCGCAACGGACCGAGCGACCGGAGATACGCCGAGGGTCCGGATTCGCGATAGACCGGGAAATCGGCGCTGCGGTCGCGCCATGATTTCAGCACCTGGCCAAGCCCGTTGGCACCGGTGGCGCGCGCCTGGCGCACCAGACCAAGATCCGCCATGACCGGAAAGATCTCCGGCGTCTGGCCCGCCTGGTGAACGATGCGGCCGCTCGGATCGGCGACCAGGGAGTGGCCCACTCCGCCGGCATCGAGCCCGTTCACGTCGACCACATAGCACTGGAACATGGCGGCGGTCGCCTGCGCGATGGCGATCTCGGCATGCCGGTCGGTCGTGCCCGTAAGCACCGGATGGATCAGCACCTCGACCCCGGCGGATGTCAGCGTGCGCGTCGTTTCCGGAAACCAGATGTCATAGCAGATGCTGAGGCCGAAGCGTCCGACCTTGGGCACGTCGAATATCAGGAACTCCGTGCCGCCCGCGACATCCGCTTCGAAAGGGGCGAACGGAAACATTTTGTCGTAGCGGCCGGCAATCGTGCCGTCCGGCGCGATGACCACGGCATGGTTGTATATCCTGCCCTTGCGCCTGACGAACATGCTGCCCGGCACCAGCCATACGCGATGCCGCGCGGCGAGCTGCTGGAACACCGCCTCGTCGGCTTCCGGATCCTCGGACATGCGGGAATGAAGGGGGCCATGCGCCGCCAGTTCCGAGAATACGATCATGTCCACGCCGGGAAAAATCGCCATGGTCTTTTCGACCTCCGCCGCCATGGCGCCGATATTGCCGCCGGCGATCGGCACCGGCATCTGCACGCCGGCAATCAGGAAGCGGTCGGATTCGCGTCCGGGTGTGGTGTCGGCTTCGGGCATGGTTCACACGTCTGGATGGATTGGCAGGGAAGCGGTTGAGTTGGGAGGCCGGCCGAAGATTTCGCTGCTGGGCAGCCCGAAGCGCCAGGGGACGGCGCGGCGCGTCTTTTACGTCGGATGGCTGTTCAGGACAAGCCTCGGCATTGCCGGAGGCGTCGCGTCGCTCGGAAGTCATCCGGAATCACCCTACAGGATCCGCTTTCCGAAAGCCGACATCACAAAGCTGATGGCATCGGAGGCCACCCGCTCATCGAGATCCGGCGTCAGCCCCGATACGCTCATCGAGATCATCCCGCCATTGAGCGCGATCACCTCCATCGCCTGATGCGTTTCGCGCACCGTGATGCCGCCCGACCCCTCGGCCCAGCCCGGCGTCTCCGTCACCGAGGGCGAATAGCTGACATGGAAGCCGCGCGTGCCGGTCGTGGCGATGCGCAGCGCCTCGCGCATCACATCGCGCATCCCCGAAGCGTCGATGTCGGTCATGGTGAAGGCGGTGACGCGGGAATTCTTCAGGATTTGCGCTTCCCGCGGGGTGGCTTCGCGCAGGCCGACCAGCACGACATTCTCCGGCGAAAGCTGCGGCTGAAGCGGCCCCGGCTTCTCGATGAGGCCCAGCGCCTGCGCGAGCACCGACCGTTCGGTGATCCCTTCCTCGGCGCGTTCGGGCACTTCGAGCGCCGCCCTGGAATCGATCCAGATCAACCCGAGCGAGTGCGTAGCCTTGACCGACGCGGCGAGCGCCGAAAGCGCCATGCGCCGGTCGGCTCCGGCAGCAAGGCACATCAGCCCGGCCGGCGGCCGCGCGGCGTCTCCGAGTTCGACGACGTCATAGCCTATCGTTTCCAGCCGCCCGCGCGCATCCTGCCTTGCCAGAACCGCGCCGGCCTCGGGATCGGCGACGATCTGCGCCATTCTGGTGTTCACGGCCACCTCGACATCGTAAATCGGAATTTTTTCGACATATTCTGAAGTCATGGCGCCCAGCATCGCACCATAATTCATGCGGAACGAGATGCGATCGCCAACGGCGACCGGCGGATCGGCGTCGGTGACATCCAGCAGGAGGTGATCGCTCGACCCGCCGAGCACGCGCACGTCCTTGTCGAGAGGCACGAGCCCCTCCAGAAAGACATCCTCCCGGCCGATATTGGCGATGGCGCGCAGCCGCTCGCCTACGTCGACGAAGACCGGCTGATTGCCGAAAGCATCATAGCCGGACCGCCCGATCGGCCGCGACGGCTTCTTCTTGACCTCGATGACGTCGCTGGACAGCCGGCAGGCGTCGAGTTCGAGCGCCTCCCACGGCGTGTCGCGAAACGTTTCCAGCCCGCCCTGTATGATTGCCTCGCCGACGCGAAGATTGTTGATGCCCTCCGGCATGCGGCCTTCGAGCAGCAGCGGCAACGAGGACGAATTGCCGCCCGACAGCCAATCGAGGCTCATGCCCGTCAGCCGCTCGATCTTGTAGGCATGCGCGACAAGCTGCCCGAGGTTGTCCTCGGTCGGCATGATGGCGCCGAAGCAGCCAAGATTGGTGCCGACGCCCGCGATCCGCACGCCCTTCAATTCCAGCACCTGTTCGACGGTCGGCAGCACGTCGCTCGGCCAGATTCCCTCGCGCAGATCGCCCAGATCGATCATCAGGATGATGTCGTGGACACGGCCCATGCGCTCGGCGATGCGCGACAATTCGCGGATGGTGGCGAGTTCGGACTGCAGGCTGATATCCACCGTGCGCACCACCTCCTCCACGCGCGCCACCGGTGGGCTGCGCAGCAGCATGATCGGCGCCGAAATGCCGCTCTCGCGCAGCCGCCTTATGTTCTCGAAACGTGATTCGGCGATGCCGGCAACGCCGCCGCGCAGCATCGCGCGCGCCACCGGCGGCATGCCGCAAGTGCCCTTGGTGACGCCGAAGACCTTGATGCCGGACTGGGCGCAGCGCGCCACGACCGCGCGTGCATTGCGCTCGATCCGATCGAGGTCGATGGTAACTTGCGGTCCGGACATGGCTATACCCGCAGTTCGGTGGAACCACTACAACGCATACACCAACCCCCTCGGGTCGATCTCGGCCTTGCGGCCGGCGACCTGGTCCGCCAGGAACTTTCCCGATCCGGCCGCCATGGTCCAGCCGACATGGCCGTGGCCGGTATCCAGATAGAGATTGTCGAAACGCGCGCGGCCGATCACGGGAACGGAATTCGGCATCATCGGCCGCAGTCCGGCCCATAATTCCGCCTTCCGCTCGTCGAAAGCGCCGGGAAAGAGGTCGCGCGCCACGCTGAACAAGGCGGCAAAATCCTGCGGCCGGTGGCTGCGGTCGAAGCCGGCAAACTCGGCGGTGGACGCAAGCCGCAGCCGGTCGCCCAGGCGCGAATAGGCGATCAGCCGGTCCTCGTCGACGCCGCCCATTGTCGGCCCCTTGCCCGCATCCTCCAGCGGCAGGGTCGCGGTATAGCCCTTGACCGGATAGACCGGCAGGTCGATGCCGTATTTGCGCCCCAGCAGACCGCTTTCAGGGCCGAGCGCGATCACCACCGCGTCTCCGGCGACGGGGCCCTTCGAAGTCCTGACGGCGGTCACGCGGTTGCCTTCGATGTTCAGACCCTCGACATTCGTGCCGAAGCGGAACGTCACGCCGAGCTGCTCGGCCGCATGGGCGGCGAGTTTCCGGGTGAACTGGTTTGAATCGCCGGTCTGGTCCATGGGCGAATAGACGCCGCCGGCTATTTTTTCCTTCGCGCCGGCAAGCCCCGGTTCGAGTTCGACCAGCCGGTCGCGGTCGACGATTTCGATCTTCAGCCCGTGCTCGGCAAGATAGCGCAAATTGCTGGTGCCGCCGTCCAGGCTCTGCTGGGAGCGGAAGAAATAAATGATCCCGCTCATGCGCTGGTCGTAGTCGATGCCGGTCTCGGCCGCGATTTCGTTGATGCACTGGCGCGAATAGAGCGCCAGGCGCAGCTTCACGTCCGTGTTGGCCCGGCAGCGCTTCTCGGTGCACTGCGCCAGGAAGCGCAGGCTCCAGCGGATGAAATACGGATCAAAACGCAGCCTGACCTTTATCCCGAGGTCGGGCTTGTAGAGCGATTGCAGGAACGTCTTGAGCGCGGCCGGCGAGGCCCAGGCTGTCGCGTCGCCGGGCGAGACGAGCCCGGCATTGCTGTAGCTGGTGCCAAGTGCCGCCGCGTCATGGCGTTCGACCACCGTGACCTCATGGCCGTCGCGGGCAAGATAATAGGCAGCGGCCGTGCCGACCACGCCTGCGCCAAGGACGATGATCCTCATGCCATTACACCTTCGCGGAAAGCAAGGACCCGCGTCCCCTCTTCGAAGGCCGCGCAGGACTGCCGCCAGCGTGACGACGGCCAGATCAGTTCGACGGCAGCCTCGTCTGGCCGGTAGAGCGCCGTATAGAGCGTACCATAACCTCGTCCGTAGGAGGTCTGGTAGACCGGCGGTTCCAGGAACACGTCGAGCATCGACTCGGTGTCCGCGACCTTGCCGATGGCACGCTGCAGGGCCGCTTCACGCTCGACCGAGCGCGTGGCCTCAGCGTGGCGCTTCCACTCCGGACCATGCTGATGGTTGGTGACAACGCGTCGGTCGATCACCTCGATCGGGCGGTCCGGCGTGACAAAGACGATCACATGCCTGTCCGAGCGGTCCAGCATGGCGATGGAGTAGGACATATGCACCGGGACGCGCCCGAGTATGGCCACCGCCTCCCCGACATTTGACGCGTATTCGAGCACATAGCGCAGGATCAGCGGTATTCCGAACCCTTCGCCGACCGCCGTGCGCCCGCCGAAGGACAGCGAGGCTGCAAGGCCGTCCTCGTTGATGCCGTCCAATACCCCCCACAGGCAGTCGACCATCGCCACGACACGCTTGCCGCAAAAGCGCGAGGCGAGCCAGGTGCCTTCCAGCAGCTTCGGACTGTAGTCATAGTTGCGGATGAGTGCCGCGGGTGGTCCGTCCACGATCGCCTGCGAGCAACCGCCGACATAGGCAGGCGGACACCACATGGACAGGAAGCGCGCCTCCAGATCGCCGCCACCGGCGGCCTCACAGATTTCCTTGTAGACGGGAAGCAGCTCCGGCATGTGCTTGCGCACCGCCTTCAGGCTGTCCAGATAGGTCGGTCGCCGGCGAAGGCCCTCGCGCAGGAACCAGCGGCTGTAGGCGTGCCAGTGACGATCGAAAACCCGGCGCCATTTCTCCGCGGGCCGGTCCTCCTCGATCGCCTCGAACAAAATTTCCATCAACTGCTCCGCTCGGCCTCCCGCTGTCGCAGACGATCCCCGCAGCCGGACAGACGACACAAGGCTCTGATACCGGCGGCCCTAAGCTTTGACCGTCCGCGCTGCCCGGCAGGGCGATGAGGGGCGGCGCCGATTTGTCAGAGCACGCTCCATCGCACCACCTTCATAGCCCTCGGTATGACTCACAGCCTGCGCCCATCTCCTTCCCCCAACCAAGGCTGACGCCTACAAAATCTTGAACGATCCCGCCGCCGGCGCCTCCTCGATCTCGGCTTCGAGCAGCGGCTTGCCGGCGTAGAGTTTCTTGATCCCACGAATCCAGTTGCGGGCCCGGTCGTTCAGGTCGAATTCGTCACCCATGACGCGGCCGCGCGTGATCAGTATGCCCAGGTCGGCGCCCTCGTAGCGGTAGTCGCCGGGACCGGTGATGCGCAGGAAAAACGCCTCGCGCTCGGATTCGATCGCCTGACGGTCGAAGTCGAAGCGGTCATAGGAGACCGTCCCGTCGTCGGACATGCGGTAGACCCCGGTGGGCGGCGCGTTGGTGATGATATCGACATTCTTGTCCGTCGACTTCATGACGACCTGCGACCACGAATCGATAAACTCCTTGCGCGCCCAGCGTTCGTTCAGTTCCTCGACATCGATATTGTATTTGACGCCCGAGAACTCCATCAGGTGAAACAGGAACAGCGGCGCGTCGGCGTAGGCGAAAGCCGAATGGTTGGTGATGGAACTCGCGCCGCAGATGCGCGGATTGAGTTCGCCGAGATAGACTTCGCCATCCTTTTCGTCGATTAGGAAATCAAGGTCGAAATAGCCGCGATAGCCTTCCTTTATGAGCTGGTTGCCGAACCGGAACGCCATGTCGCGGGCTTTGGTGCGGATGCGCTCGGAAAAGGCGCCGGGGAAGATTTCATTGCCGCACCAGCCGCCCTTGTAGGGCGTTAGTTCACGCTTACCGACTACTTCGGTGAGCAGCGGGCCGACCAGCGTACCGGAGCGGGTGGCGCAGGCCTCCATGGTCGCACCCCGGCAATTGATGCGCTTCATGATCTTGACTTCGTCCTCCGCCTGGATCTCCTCGGCGTGACGATTGTATTCTTCCTCATTGGCGATGAAGAAGGTGGTGTGGCCGCTGTCGCCGAAGGCGGTCTGCACCACGAGGTCGGTGCCGATGCCGGACTTTCGGGCCGAGGCGACGAGCTGTTCGTAGCTCTTGGCGGGGCCGAGCGTATTCGGGCACCGACGCGACCCCGGCCTTGTTGCCGATGCGCACCGTTTCCATCTTGTTGTCGCAGCGCGACCTGAGACTGGCCGGCGGGAACCACACCTCCAGGCCGATATCCTTGCAGATCTCCTCGGTCTTTTCGTCGAACATCAGGAAGGTGGCGACGGGCCTGCCGCCGCGCCGCTGGATCACGTCAATCACGTCCTTGTGGCTGAGCAGGTAATTGTTGATGTCCTCGATCGATTCGAACTCGGTGTGCGGCATCCTTTGCGGCACCATCACCTTGGGATGGCGGCCGTCATAGCAGTCGATGTAGCTGATGAACCGGAAGTTGCGGACCCACTGATCTATGCCGATGAGATTGAAGTTCGTCGCCGAGATGAAATAGATCGGCCGCTCGTTGCGGTGCATCACGACCCTCAGGTCGGACACATTACGGATCGTCTTGACCATTATTCCTCCCCTCAAATGCAGGCGTTAAAGCCGCCTGGTCGTATGCTTGACTTCGAGATAGCTGGACAGTCCCCACGGGCCGAGCTCCCGGCCGATGCCGCTTGCCTTGAAGCCTCCCCAGGAGGTCTCGACAAAGATCATCTGCGGGCTGTTGATCCACACATGCCCGGCCTCCAGCGCGTCGGCGACGCGGTCCGTGCGCGTATCGTCGGCGCCGACAATTGTAGCCACCAGGCCGAAATCGCTGTCATTGGCCATCGCAATCGCCTCGTCCTCGCGGTCGAAGACCCGCACGCACAGCACCGGCCCGAAAATCTCCTCACGCCAGAGCGGACTGGAGGCCGGCACGTCGGTGAAGATGGTCGGCTCGATGAACCATCCGCCTTCGACGCCCCCGGGCCGCCCGCCGCCCGTCGCCAGGCTGAGGCCCGCGGCGCGGCCCCGCTCGATATAGTCCAGCACCTTGGCATGCTGGGCCTTTGTCGTCATCGGGCCGATCGTCGTGTCCGGCGCCAGCGGGTCGCCCGGCTTCAGCGCGCGCGCCATCTCCACGACCCGATCGAGAATGCGCGGCGCCACCTTGCGGTCGATGATCAGCCGCGAGGTCGCCGAGCACATCTGCCCGGCATTGTAGAAGATGCCGCCGCAGATCAGTTCCGCCGCCATCTCCTCGTCGGCGTCATCGAGAACGACGATCGGCGACTTGCCGCCAAGCTCCAGGCCGACCGACTTTATCCCTGCCGCAGCCGCCGCCATGACGCGCGCCCCGACGGCGTTCGAGCCGGTGAACGACACCTTGGCGACACCGGGATGGACCGTCATCGGTCCGCCGACATCCGTCCCGGTTCCGGTGACGATGTTGAGGACGCCCGGCGGCAGGCCAACATCCAGGGCGATCGCCGCGAGTTCGAGCTCGACGATCGGCGTTACCTCCGACGGCTTCAGCACCACCGTGCAGCCGGCGGCGAGCGCCGGGGCCACCTTCCACGAGGTCGTCACCAGCGGGAAATTCCACGGCACGATCAGGCTCGCCACCCCGACCGGCTCCAGTTTGAGCCGCGCCTTGTAGCCGGCGTCGGGGACGGGAACGTCGCGATTCTGTCCCTTCTCCAGCTCGGCTGCCTTTTCGGCGTAATACTCGAACGAAGCCGCGGCATCCGCCATGTCGACCCGCGCCTCGGCGAGCGGTTTGCCGTTATTGATGGACGAAAGCGGCGCCAATTGTTCCGCGCGCTCCCTCAGCCGGGCGGCGATCGCCCCAAGGAAGCGGCCGCGCTCGATGCCGCCGGCGTTGCGCCATCCGGGCAGCGCCCTGCGCGCCGCCTGCGCCGCCAGATCGACATCGCGAGGCCCGCCCGCCGCCACGCGGTGAACCACCTCGCCGGTCGCCGGGTTGAATACGTCGATTTCACCGGCCTCGGCTGGCTTGCGCCATGCACCATCAATGAATAGGTCGGTCAGCATCGTCACGCCCTCAGTTCGTTCGCCAGCGCCGAACCTTCCTTGATTTCGATGAGCGTCGGAACCTTCCTTCCGGTCGAGGCGGCCAGGTCACGCCGTAGCTCGGCGACGCTTGCGGGCGCCGAGCCCTCGCCGCCGAGGGCCTTGGCCAGCGCCACGAAGTCCGGCGTGAAAATGTCGACGCCGATCTGCGGGATGTCGCGGTCGGCCATGAACGCCTTGATCTCGCCATAGCTTGCATTGTTCCAGACAATGATCGCCACCGCTATGCCGGCTTCCACCGCTGCCGCGATCTCCTGGACGGAGAACTGGATGCCGCCGTCGCCCATCAGGCTGACCACGGGCCGCTGCGGTGCGCCAAGCTTGGCGCCGAAGGCGGCCGGCAGGCCATAGCCGAGCGTGCCGTAACCGGTGCTCGAATTGAAGTAGGAGCGCGGCTCGGCGGCCTCATAGAACTGGTTCGCGCAATAGACCGGCTCGGTCTGGTCGCCGGCAACGATCGCGCCGGGCAGCGCTTCGTCGACGATTTCCAGGATGCGCCGGTGCGTGGCACACGCCGGCCAGAGATTCTTGTCCACCTCGGCGCGGATCATACTTGCCCGCGCCGCGCCATCGTCCGTTGTCTTGGCGTCGGGAAGCGCGGCAAGCAGCGCCTCCGTCGCCAGCTTCGCGTCGGCCACGATCGGCAGGGCGGCGGGAAACTGCGTCACTAGCTGCAGCGGGTCGATGTCGATGTGAATGAGCGTGCCGGCAATTTCGACCGGATGCGGTTCGGGATACATTTCCGTCTCGCCGAACTCCGTGCCGATCGCCAGCACGACGTCCGCTTCCGCCAGTTCCCGCCGGAGCGGCGTCATGCCCAGATTGCCGGCGAGCGCCAGCCTGTGACCCGGCGGCAGGATGCCCTTGCCGTTGATGGTCATGAACACCGGCGCGTCGAGGCGCTCGGCGAGCAGGCGTATGTCGCCAGCCGCGTCCTGCGCGCCGCCGCCGGCGATGATCAGCGGACGCCTGGCGCCGCCGAGCAGCGATGCCGCCTTCTCGATCTGCACAGCCTGCGGCGCCGGCCGGCTGGGCAGCGTCCAGGCGATCGGGTTGCTGTCATCCACCTCCGCCACGATCACGTCGAGCGGAATTTCGATATGCACGGGACGCGGCCGCGAGGAGGAAAACACCGCGAAGGCGCAGGCGAGTATTTCGGGAAGCTGGGAAGGCGCGAGGATGGTGTGGCTGAAGGCGGTGACGCCTGAAACCAGCCCTTGCTGCGACGGCAGTTCGTGCAGGCGGCCGTGCCGCATTCCCAGTTGCTCGCGCGCATTGACGCTGGAAATGACCAGCATCGGCACCGAATCCGCATAGGCCTGCCCCATGGCGGTGGCGATATTGGTCATGCCCGGACCGGTGATGATGAAGCACACGCCGGGCTTTCCGGTGACGCGCGCATAGCCGTCGGCCATGAAGCCCGCACCCTGCTCGTGACGCGGCGTGATGTGCCGGATTTTCGTTGCCGGAAGGCCGCGATAGAGCTCCACCGTGTGGACGCCGGGAATGCCGAAGATCAGTTCGACGCCATAGGCTTCGAGCAGCTTGACGAGATATTCTCCGCAGGTCGCCATTATTCCTCCTCCCTCGCATCCGTGACCGCTTCCGGCGGTTCTAAGGCAAACTTCCGATTCGGAATCGGGAGTTTGCCTTATCTTTTATTTCCGCATCGCTTTTGCCGAAAACCGGGTTCCACTTTTCGGCGCCATGCTTCGCCTATCGCCGCTGCACGCCCGGCAGCACGCAGAGCATCTCGAAAAGCAGGTAAGCCGCCGTCAGCGCCGTATTGCCGGTGGTGTCGTAGGGAGGCGACACTTCGACCAGATCGCAGCCGACGAGGTTCAGCCCCCAGCAGCCGCGGATGATTTCCAGCGCCTGGATCGTGGTCAGGCCGCCGATCTCCGGCGTGCCGGTGCCGGGCGCGAAGCCCGGATCGAGGCTGTCGATGTCGTAGGAAAGGTAGACGGGGCCATCGCCCATCTGCTCGCGCACTTCCGCCATCAGCGGCGCCAGCGACTTGTGCCAGCATTCCTCGGCCTGGACGACGCGGAAACCTTGGCTGCGCGGCCAGTCGAAATCGTCGGCGGCATAGCCGCTGCCGCGCAGGCCGATCTGGATGCAGCGTTTTGTGTCGAGCACGCCGGCCTCGACGGCGCGGCGGAACGGCGTGCCATGGGCGATCGGCTCGCCGAACATGTGCTCGTTGATGTCGGCATGAGCGTCGACATGAACGAGGCCGACCGGACCGTGCTGCTTCGCCATGGCCCTGAGAATCGGGTAGGCGATGGTGTGGTCGCCGCCAAGAGTGAGCGGAATGCAGCCCTCCGCCAGTATGCTGTTGTAGGCGTTGGTGATGATGTCCATGCATTTCGGCAGGTTGAACGTATCGATCGCCACGTCGCCTATGTCGGCGATCTGCAGGCTGTCGAAGGGCGCGGCGCGCGACGCCATGTTGTAGGGCCGGACGAAGCAGGATTCGGCGCGGATCTGGCGCGGGCCGAAGCGCGTGCCGGGGCGATTGGAGGTGCCGATATCCATCGGAACGCCGACGAAGCAGGCGTCGAGCCCCTTGGCCGTCGGCTGCGCCGGGATACGCATGAAGGTCGCGGGCGCGCCGAAGCGCGGCATCTCGTTCCCACCGAGGGGTTGGTTCAGCTTTCTCTCGGTCATGGTCTTTCGGTCCCTTCGCTCAATCTGCCGTAAAGTTCAGGCCGCCTGTCGTTCAAATGCGTGTTGATCTTCCGCGACTGCTCCAAAGCCGAGCGGTCGAGGTCGGCGAAGATAAGTTCCTCTCCGCGGCCGGCGCGCGCAAGGTCGGAACCGTCCGGCCCGACCACGCAGGAGAGGCCGCAATAGTCGAATGGGCCCTCGCGGCCGCAGCGGTCGACATAGGCGATGAAAAGCTGGTTCTCATAGGCGCGGGCCGGCACGACAATGCGCGCCACCACGTCGAAGGGCCGCATGAGCGCGGTCGGCACGATCACCAGTTCGGCGCCGTTCAGCGCATGCGCCCGGACGGTCTCCGGGAACTCGACATCGTAGCAGATCAGCAGTCCGGCCAGAAAACCGCCGATCTCGAAAATGCCCGGCTCTACGCCGCTCTCCGAGAACTGCGCGCGATCGACATCGCCGAACAGATGCGACTTGCGGTAGCTGGCGACCACAGCGCCGTCGGCGCCGATGACCAGCGCCGTGTTGTAGACATGCGCGCCGTCACGCTCCGGAAAGCCGAAGGCCAGCGCGATGCTCTTTTCCCGCGCGATGCGCCGGGCCGCCAGGATCGAAGCGCCGTCGATCGGCTCGGCCAGACGGCCCACAGTTTCCGCGCCGATTGCATAGCCGGTAAGAAACAGTTCGGGAGCGATGAGGAGTGCCGCGCCGGCGGCCCGCGCCTGTTCGGCGACGCGATCGAGACGGGCAAGATTGCCCTGAGGCGTATCGGCATGCTCGGGACCTTGGAAACAGGCGATGCGCATCCGATGCTCTTGTCATGTGCTGAGTTCATACAGTGTCGGGCATGGCCGTTGAAAATACAATTGATATTGTAACCGCCATCAATGTGAGAAATTCTCACAATGGATCGTGGCGCAACGGCCATCGGCGCTCACATTCGCACCGAATGCGATTTGTTCTGGGGAGATCAACGAAGTGAAAGTCCCCCTCTCCGCCTCGCTGCGCTCGGCACCTCTCCCCCGCTTCGCAGGGGCGAGGATAAGCGGTGGCACGCTTGGCGCCTATCCTCGCCCCTGCGAAGCGGGGGAGAGGTGGCTTGCGAAGCAAGACGGAGAGGGGGCCAAAGCGAATCCCGTTAAGCTGCGTCCGGAGCCGTGGGCAGAAACCGGCCGCTAGACCCGCGTGCAGGCAAAATGCCGGGCGGCTGTCTCGACATGGCTGTGGGCGTGGCCCGGTTGATAGCGCTCGATGTCATGCGGATCGCCTGCCGCTCCGTTCGGCCACCAGGTGCCGCCGGCGACGATGCCTTGCGAGACCAGCCGTTCCGGGGCGATCAGGCGCGAACCCACGGCATCGATGAAGGTGAATTCGCCGGTATGAAGTTTCAGCACCGCGACATCGGCCGGCCCGCCGACCGCCAGCCTGCCGAGGTCGCTCCGCCCGATGGCGTCGGCCGGACGCCGGGTCGCGGCGCTGAGCACATCCGCCAGCGGCATGCCCAGCGCCATCAGCTTCGACATGCACACCAGAATATCGAAGGCCGGGCCGTCGACGCAGTAAAGATGCACGTCGCTGCTGATGACATCCGGCGCGAGACCCTGCTTCAGCATCGCCCGCGCCACGCCGAAGTCGAACGAGCCCATGCCGTGGCCGATGTCGAAGATGACGCCGCGCTCCCGCGCGAGCCGCATGTCGGGCCGCACCGCGCCCGACGCGAAGACCGGCGCATTGGGGAACGGCCGGAAGCAATGGGTGAGCACGTCGCCGCCGCGCAGGCGGGGAAGCACCTCGGAGCGGCCGGGCGGCGGCTCGTCAATATGCGCCATCAGCGGCAGTCCGGCCCGGTCCGCCGCTTCGAGCGCGAGATCGACCGGCGCGATGCCGCTGGTGCCGCCGGCGTTGCGTCCCGCCCGCACCTTCACGCCGACGACCACTTCCGCATGCTCGCGCGCGCAGGCCACGACCTCGCGCGGCTCGCACAGGTTGAGGTTGGCGCACTCCCCGACCATCACCGTTCTGGAGAAGGCGAATATGCCGCCGAAGGAGATGTTCACATAGGCAAGTATGCGTACCTTCGACCGCTCCATGACGTGGCGGCGGAAGCCGAGGAAGTTGCCGGCGCCGGCACTTCCGGCATCGACGAAAGTGGTCGTGCCGCTTCGCGCGGCCAGCCTGTCGGCATCGACGCCGAGCGAGGTGCCGCCCCAGTAGACATGGCTGTGCAGATCGACCAGGCCGGGCGTGACGAGGCAGCCGGAAGCCTCGATCACCTGCCTTGCGCGGTCGCCTGGAACGGAGGGCTCGATCGCCGCTATGCGGCCTGCGGCAATGCCTATATCGCGGAGCGCGTCGAGGCCCGTCGCGGGATCGATGACGCGCCCGCCGCGCACGAGAATGTCAAGCTGCATGGGCGCGGAGCCTCCGTTGGTTGCCGTTGCCGAACGGCGATGTCAGACCGGGCGGTAGGCGACGGCTTCGATCTCGATCTTGATGTCGATCATGAGACGCGACTCGACCGTGGTGCGGGCCGGCGGGTTGCTCGGAAAATGCCGTGCATAGACGGTGTTGAACATGCCGAAGTCTCGCGCGTCCTCCAGCCACACCGTCGTCTTGACCACGTCGACCATGGTGCAGCCGGCAAGCGCCAGCGCGGCCTTGACGTTCCGCAGCACTTGTTCCGCCTGTTCGGCGATGCCGCCCTTGACGACCAGCCCGTCGCTGCCGAGCGGCACCTGCCCCGACACATAGACGAAATCCCCAGCCCTGACCGCCGGAGACAGGGGAACATGCGACGTTCCGAAGCATTGCTTTGGCATCCGACCCGGCTCCCTCTATCGCGCCCCGCCGTCCGCACCCTTAAAATTTACGCTGGTATGAGCGGTTTGTACGTCCGACCGCGACATTCTATGTCAGGCTGGATCAACCGCCATAGGACGATGTTGGAAAGCACCATATTTTGGCTTCGCATCTTGCCCTTTCGTGTGGTCGGGAGCACGGCATGATCGATTTTCACGGCCGTAACGTGATTGTCACCGGCGCGGGCGGCGGCCTTGGCAAGGGGCTGGTCGAGATTCTGTCAACCTGCAACGCACGGGTTGTGGTCTGCGATATCGATTGTAACGATCGTTCCGCCCAGGGCGTCGGCGAAGCCCATCATTTCGACTTGCTCGACGACCGGGCCGTCGCCGATTTTGCCTTAGCCCGGATGACAGCCAACTAAAAAAAGGGAGGTCGGGAAATGCGCATAGAGGATCTGGACACGCCCGCCGTCGTCATCGACCGCCGCATCGCGGAAGCCAATCTGCGGCGCGCGCAGAAACGCGCCGATGAGCAGGCGGTGAAACTGCGCCCGCACATCAAGACCCATAAGCTGCCGCTCTTTGCCCGGCGTCAGGTTGAACTCGGCGCGGCCGGCGTCACCTGCCAGAAGATCGGCGAGGCGGAGGTGATGGCGGACGCCGGAATAGAAGACATCTTCATCACCTTCAACATCATAGGGCCGCAAAAGCTCGAACGCCTGTCGGGGCTGCACCGCCGCGTCACCCTCTCGGTCGTGGCCGACAGCGCCGAGACCGTCGACGGCTACGGCGCGGCCTTCACCGAGCAATCGCGCCCGCTCGCCGTCCTGGTGGAATGCGACACCGGCGGCGGCCGCTGCGGCGTGCAGTCGCCAGCGCAAGCGGCAGAACTGGCAAGGCGCATCGCGTCGCATCCGGGCCTGCGCTTCGGCGGCCTGATGACCTATCCGCCGCGCGCCAAGGTCGCCGAAGTCGACGCCTGGCTGCATGACGCGCTGGCGCTGTTCAACGCGCAGGGAATAGAGGTTCCGCGCGTGTCGGTCGGAAACTCGCCTGATTTCTACGCGCCGCAGACATTCACGTCGGCGACGGAGCTTCGGCCCGGCACCTATATCTACTCGGACCGCATGCAGGTTGCCTTCGGGCACGGAACGCTTGCCGATTGCGCCTTGACGGTGCTGGCAACGGTCGTCAGCCGCCCGACGCCGGACAGGGTCATTCTCGACGCGGGCTCGAAGGCGCTTGCCGCCGACCTTTCGCCATCCCCGGGTCACGGCCACATTGTCGAATATCCCGAGGCCGTCATCGTCACGCTGAATGAGGAGCACGCCATCGCCGATTTTTCCGGCTGCGCTTCGCGGCCCACGATCGGCGACAGGGTTCGGATCATTCCCAACCATGTCTGCGTCGTCTCCAATCTCTTCGATGTGGTGAATCTGACGGAGGACGGCGAGGTAGTCGAGCAGCTTCCGGTGGCCGCGCGCGGCCGCGTGGCCTGAATGCTTGTCGCTCGGATTGCTCACTACAACACCGTGAAAGACCCGGAATGACCTTTGACAGAAATCCCTTTCCGCCCGGCGATCCCGACCGGCACGCCCTTTGGGAGATGCTGGTGCGCCGCGATATCGACGCCTTCCTCGCCGGTGACTGGCCGATGGTGAAGGACGATTTCATCGCCGAAAGCTTCTTCGGCATGCACGCGCATTTCCTCAGCGATGCCGACGCATGGCGCCTGCAGTTCCCGACGCTGGACTCCTATCGCGACGAATGGCAGCGCCAGTCGCGCGAGACGGCCGCGTCGGAATTCGCCGAACCACTGCGCGAGGCGCTGTTTCGCATCACCAACATGCGCGACATCGACGTTTTCGGCGACCGCGCCGTCCTGCACAAGAAGTTCAACGGCTCGATCGCCAGGCCGGGCGGTGCGGCCGAAAGGCTCAACTGGCAAACCCTCTATTTCTGCCGCAGGGTGGACGGCCGCTGGAAGATCGCCGGATTTGTCGGCTACATGCCGCACCCGCTCGGTCTGTAGGTGGTATCGGCCTCCGGCCAGGCGCCTCCTTCTCCCCTTGTGCCCTTGTGGGAGAAGGTGGCCGAGCGAAGCGAGGTCGGATGAGGGGTGCTGGAAGAAGCGCGACGCGGCCGAACCGGCTCCGATCCGCATCTGCCTGCGGCGGCGGAACGGCTGTGCGGACCCCTCATCCGTCGCCTTCGGCGACACCTTCTCCCACAAGGGGAGAAGGGGGAGCCAGGCATCGCCGCCGCCGAAAATCCGCCAAGCCGATGACCAGCGGAAGGCGGATCCCTCATTCCTTGCCGAGGCGGTCGTAATCCGAAACCAGCAGATGCAGCGGCGCCTCGTCCTCTTCGACGGTGGAAAAGCGGCCGATCGGATCGGCGAAAATATTATCGGTCAGATCGTCATTGACGGTCGAGACCTCGCCGATCAGAACGTCGCCGCCCTCGCCCCAGAAGGCATGCCAGACGCCCGGTAGAAGTGTCACGCTCTCGCCCGGATCGAGCTTGAGCAGTCCGCCCGCGGGAAGCCGCCGGATCACCCCGTCGGTCGGAACCTCGACCTCCGCCTGGCGGTCGATGCCGCCATCGGCCGCCGGCATGAACAGTTCGAGCACCAGTTTTCCGCCGCCGCGATTGATGATGTCTTCCGCCTTCACGATGTGGCGGTGCATCGGCGAAAGCTGATCCTTGCGGGAAATCATGATCTTCTCGGCATAGAGCATGCCCGTGCCGCGCGACAGGTCCTCGGGCCTGCCGTTGCGGACGGTGAAAAGGAACAGGCCGAGCTCGTCGAACCTGCCCTGGCCGTAATCGGTGATGTCCCAGCCGAGCCGCGCGCCGAGGATGCCGTCCGGCTGCCGCGCCTTGAGTTCGTCCGGTGTCCAATAGGCGAAAGGCGGCATGACATAGCCGAAGGAGCGAATGAAGGCATCGCCTTCGCGGATGATTTCGTTGATGCGCGACCGCTTCATGATCTGCTCCTGCCATGTCGACCCGGAGCGTAGCTCATGCCCCGGAAACGCCGGCCCCGCAAGACCGGCCGAGGCGGCGTCGCTGTCGAGCGAGAGTTGGAGATGGTCCGCCGTGGCCGTGACGCCGCGCTTGACGACGCTGGCGGGGCAAAAAGTCGGCCGGCGTCAAAATCCGCGATCAGGCCTCATCTCGACAACAGATTGCGTGCAAGGTGCAGCACTGCGCCGTCGCGCGCATCTCCTCGCGTTTTCAGTCCCGGACTCGAAGCCTGGAGCCAGAACTCGTTCGCGACGCGCAGAACCTCGTCATCGGACTGGACCACTCCGGCAAGCCGGAAGTCTTCGCGGATCTTGCGAAGCACGTCGCTGCGCTCAAAATCGAGGGTGCCGGCAGCGAGACCGTCCGAGTAGGCTTTGGCGCCTTCGCCAACGAGCCCCAATTTCTCCGCCGCCCACATGCCGAGGAGCTTGTTGCGGCGGATCATCCTCCTCATGCCCTCATCGAGGCTGGTCATTTGGGAGCATCCTTTCCACTCTGAGATAGCATTACCAAGAGTTGGATGCGGGGGCCAGTGCCCTGACCGGAACTGCCGCGAACGCAGTTGACCGGCAATGCGCCATTGGCGTAACCGTCATGCGGTTCTTCGCCCTGCCCGCGATAAATACGCGGGCGCCGGCGCAGTAAAGGTCGATCCAACAGGGGCATGCCGCGATCCGGCGGTCGTCATTACCAGGAGACGTGAAAATGGGCGTTCAGGAAATCGCGGAACAGTTGCGGCCGCGCGTCGAGAGTTCGGATTTCGACAAATCGGTCAAGTTCGACACCGGAGGCGACGGCGTCATCGTCATCAACGGCGCAACGATTTCAACCACCGACGCTCCGGCCGATTGCACGATCTCGCTCTCGCTCGAAAACCTCGAAGCCCTGATTGCCGGCGACCTAAGCCCGACCATGGCCTTCATGACCGGCAAGATCACGGTCGACGGCGACATGACCATTGCCATGGCGCTGAGCAAGCTTCTTTAGGAGTTTTTCCCGCGGACGCCGCGCCGGCGGCGGGCCGCTTGTCCGCCGCAACTCATGAGACGGAGAGGCGGCCTTCGCGCCGCCGTCCCGGTGCTTGAATAGCGGCAGTTTCAGGCCGCCTGGACCGAAATCACGTTACCGGACGTATCGACAATGCAGGTCGAACGCTGGCCGCGCATGTCGAGTTGAACCTGGTATCGTTGCGCATCCAATTGGGCGGAACTGACCGGAAGGACGGTGTTGCTGTCCACGCCGAACTGAGTGGCGGCGGCGGCGGCGCAGCTTAGCTGGAGGTCGGCGGGAGCCGTATTCAGCGAGGTGCGCGCCGACTCGCTCGGCTCCGGATTGGTCGACGTACAGCCCGCAAGCAGCACCGCGGCCAGCGCGACCAGATAGCGTTGCGTCCCGATTGCGGCCGTGGCCGCTGACGCGCGCGTTCTTCCCTCCAACATCCGATCTCTCCCTCTCCCCTGGGGCATCGCGCCGGACGCCGGTTTCGGCAAGGCGATGCGGAAACGAAACGCTAAGGCAAAGTATCCGATTCCGAAATCGGGACCTTGCCCTGATATCAAACGCCCTTGTAGAGCGCGGCACCTTGCATAAGGACAATGACCTTCGCGCCGACCTTGACCCGAGAGTAAAGGTCGACAATGTCGTCATTGTTCATTCTGATGCAGCCGGACGAGACATCGAGGCCGATCGTCCACGGCTCAGGCGTACCATGGATGCGGTAGATCGTGTCCTGATCGCCCTGGTATAGATACAGAGCGCGCGCGCCCAGCGGATTGTCCGGACCGCCCGGCATGCCGCCGGCGAATTTGCGGGCGTTCGGATCGCGGGCCACCATCTCGGCCGGTGGCGTCCAGGTCGGCCATTCGGCCATTCGTCCGACGCGCACGATGCCGGCCCAGCCGAAGCCTTCCCTGCCGACCCCGATGCCATAGCGGACGGCCTTGCCGCCGGACAACACAAGATAGAGGAAATGCTGGTTACCATCGATGATGATCGTGCCCGGCGGCTCCTTGGTGCGGAAGGTGACCACCTGCCGCCGGAAAGCTTCGGGAACCTCGTTGTGGGCCGCGTAATATTGCCGGGCCTTCTTCTTGTCGTAATTGACCCATTTGCGCGTCTTTGGATCGAATATCTGGGTTTGGGCGGCCGCCGCCACGGCCCCGCTGAGGCCAATCGCCAGCGCCGCCGCCGCAATGAGACCGAACTTTCGCTGACGCGGAAATTTTCCGCCGATCGAGGAAATTCGGGAGAGAACGTCCGCCATTGGTCGTCTCGCCATTACCGGAGCCATTTTTTCACCCGATCCTCATGCGTTGCGACCCATTGCTTGGCAAACTCCGCCGGGTCCTGGCGCTCCACTTCCAACGCATAGCTCATATGGGTGATCTCTTCAGGCTTGAAGTCGATCGCCTCGAGGAATTTCACCACGTCGGGCAGGCGCTTCGACAACGAGGTCGCGTAGGCGACATGGAACTGGGAATTCGGCCAGGCAACCGGAGCTTCCGACTTTTGCAGCCAGAGCGCGTCCTCGGCCGGCAGGACCACCTTCCATTTGGCCGCATCGAAGGCCGGTTCATCGAGATGGACGATGTCGTGCAGTTCGAAGACGTGGTGCGGGCTGTAGCAGAAGAAGACGATCGGCTTGCCCGTGGCCACCGCGGCGTCGATCGCCGCCATGCCGACGTCTTCCGGCATCTCCAGAAGCGTCATGTCCTTGTCATAGCCGTAGCTCTTGGCGCGAATCCGCTCGACCACCGTCGAAGACCAGCTTCCCGCTCCGATCCAGATCTCGCCCTTGCCATCGCCATCGGTGTCGAAGATCGATGCCTTCGCCGGATCGGTCAGATCGGCAATGCTGCGAATGCCAAACTCGTCATAGGTTTGCCGGGTCACGCACTCGCCCTGGGTGGCGTTCACGGCATGGTTGCTGAGCCTCACCGTGCCGCGCTCGTCGCGGTATTTTTTCACCAGTGAGTTGAGGTTAGGCAGCCAGACCTCCGGGTGAACGTCGACTTCGCCGGAGTTCGAGCCCGGCAAAGGCGATCATCGTTCCCATTTCCTGGACATCGACCTTCAGTCCGCGTTCCTTCTCCAGCGCCGCCTTGATGATGTTGGCCGTCGCCTGACCGGAAGGCCAGTTCGGCATGCCGACGACCAGATCCGCGGTCATGGCGGGAAACGCCGCAAGCGAGAAAATTGCCGCGCACGCCACGCCAATGAGGGAAAGCCCCCTGCATGGCCTCGCGGATTTCCCTGGCAGCCCTTTGTTCAAGTGAACTCCCATATTGCGTGTCCTTCGTTTGCTTCCCGCCCACGCCCGATGATTTCGGCATCACAGCACAGGCGTACGATCCGTCACTAGCCGCAATCCCAACCTTTTTCACCCACACCGGCAAGCAGAGGTACATTAAATTTGAGTTACCAACTTCATGCTCCGCCACAAGCGTGACGCCTGCCGCTCAATCCTGAGCGACGCTCCAACTGTCATCGGGATTGAAGCGGTCGATATATTTGACGATGGCATCGGTGGCCGGGCCGAGGTCGGCCTCGTAGACGATGCCGTGCTGGTTGACCATCAAAGTGTTCACGCCGGTCTCGGCATATCTGGCCGGCCAGGCAATCAATGCGAAGCCGCCGATCATGTTGCCGTTGATGACATAGTCATAGGCGCCGCCCGCGATCCGGTCGCCCTGGCCGGTCAGGATGCGGAAACGATAGCCGAAATAGCCCTCGCCCTTCGCGGCGTCGTCGAGCTCCGCCTTGTTGAGGTCGCCCGCCGGGCTTTCGCCGTCACCCTGGCCGGCCGGCCAATAGAGCCCGTCCGTGGCGCCCTCGCTGCTGATCAGCTTTTGCGCGAATTCCTCGACGCCGTCATCGTCGCGGTCCTCAGACGCATAGTCGTTCTGCGCCTCGACATAGGCGCGCATGGTCGCAATCGCCTCCAGTTCGTTCTCGCCGATGCGCCGGTTGACGATCTCCTCCAGCCCCGCCTCGGTGTCGAAGGCCCATTTGCCATCCTCGCCCTTGAGTAGCGGAAACGGGAATGGCCACAGTTTCCGGCCGATCTGAAGGACCGTTCCATCCTTCGTTTCGACGACGACCAGTTGCTTGGCCGCGCCGTCGCGAATCTGCGCGAACGTGTCCATCACGCCTTCCGCGCCCCTGAGTTTGGCAGCGTCCAGCCCGAGCAGCTTCGCCGTTCCATCGAAGTCATCGGCGGCCAATGCCTTTTTGAAGGCGTCGATTGCGGCGGCAGGGTCGTCGAACAGTGGCGGCTCCTCCTCGGATTCAAAGGCGAAGATGCCGGGGTCATCCTGCGCCGGGGTCTGGTCCGCCGCAGGGGCGGTCTGCTCCTGTGCGCATGCGGCAACCGGCGCCGAGGCAGCGAGCCCCGTCACGGAGGCGGCGATGCAGAGAGCACGCAGGAAATCGTGTTTGAGGATCGTGTTCATGGCCTTGTTCCTTTCCTGCTCACCGCCTGCGTCCGCCACCACCGCGCCCGCCACGCCCGCCACCACCGCCCTGCCGCCCTCCGCCGCCACGATGCATATTTCGTCCGCCGCCGCCGCCGCTGCGCGCGGCACGGCCTCCTCCGCGCTGGCCGCCGCCCATGGATTTCTGGCCCCGGTGGGACTTCACCTTGGCAGCCTTGCCGCGATCGACATTGCCAAGCCCCGAAGGCTTTCTAGGCCGGTTGTCGGCCCGATTGGCGACCTTTGGCTTGCCTGCCGGGCGCTGGATATCCCCCCGCGAAATGTCCCGATTGCCTTGGCCCGGCCGCGCGGCAGGCCGCTCGATATTGGGCCTTCCCTGGCCGCCGCCCGGCCGCTGGATCCCCTGACCGCCGCCCGGCCGCTCGCCCCCTCGATCCCCTGGCCGCCGCCCGGCCGCTGGATCCCCTGGCCGCCGCCCGGCCGCTCGATCCCCTGGCCGCCGCCCGGCCGCTGGAGACCTTCCAATGTGCTTTTACGTATGTCCTGAGCTCGCGCTGTCCGGCCCTGAAGATTCGATGCACGCTCCCGCTTGATGTTTGCCGCGCGGTCGCGGACCTGATTGCCGCGATCGGCCTCGATCCTGTTTTTGATGTTCGTGCGGTCGAGCTTGGCGAGCTGATCCCGGTCGATGTTGATCTTGGAACGGTCGATGTTCCTCCAGTCCACATCCTTGAAATTGATCTTGCCGTTGATGTTGTTGAGGCAGTTGTTGCAATCGATATCGAGATCGCCGGCGTCCCAATTGCCGCCCCATATCCCCCAATCGTCCCAGTTGAGCGCCGCGGCCCATGCGACGCCTGTGACCGCCGCCGCGAAAAAGGTCGCCGTCGGGTACCAGTAGTTTGGATAGGGATCCGGATAGTAGCTGATCGGCTGCGCGGCGTAGTCCGGCACATACAGCATTTCCGGTTCGTAGCGCGGCACGTATACCTTGTCCGGGCTCGCCGACTGGATGACGATGTTGTCGTTTTGTGTTACCACCGTTACCTTGTCGTCGGTCTTGATGATGCCCTTGGCCACGGACTCGTCGCGCAATTGCTGGATGGCGATGAGCACATCCTTCTGCTGGTAGGCGAGCGCATCGGCGAGCGCCTGCGTCCAGTCGAGATCGCCGCTCATCATCTTGACGATATCCGGATAGTTGAGCAGCGAAACCACGCTGCCGTCCCAGGCTTCCTTGGGCTTCAAGCTCTTGTCCTTGGCGTAGTCGTCGAGGAAGCGCTCCGCCTCGACGATCTGCAGCGGGTACAGCGAGGCGCTTGAGATCAGGGCGACCAGTTCGTCCGGATAGAGCGCGATGCGCGCCACCAGAACTTCCAGCTCGTCGGCGCTAAGCGGCTGCGGCGCCTGTTCGGCCGGTGCGGCCGCCGCCATCTGCTCCTGCGCAAAGCCGTTGGATGTTGGCTCGGCCATTATCATCAGCAGCGCCAGGGCGGACGCGGCGCTGGCGTTCAGGACGGTTTTGCCTTTCATGGTGTTTTCTCCCTGTCCTCTTATTGTTCTGCTGACAGCATAGTGCATTTGGGGGCAGGCGGCGCCACGCAAATTCTCATCGCGCGCGCGGTGGTATTCTTTTCAAACTTCGAGTGTTCACGAACTGGTTGTGAGGCTCAAGCCTAAACAACCGCGGAAATTTACGCTAAAGATCAGCTTCCGCATCGGCTCCGGTTTCCTGAAAGTTGCTTTCAAGGCACCGGATGCATTCTCAACATATCGATGCGGACGACAAGCCGGAGAATCGACACTCCCCACGATTGGCGCGTCCGGTCCGACTTGCCTCCCAAGACCATCGAATGTCAGACAGTTTGGCTGGTCCAGATTGCCCAGATCGGCGGTCCAGTCCGCTCGCAGCGCCGGCGGATTGTCGCTTCACGCCGGCTTCAAGCGCGGCTTGCCCGGGCGGCCGTCAAGCCAGGCGCGCGGCGCGCTCGATGCCTTCGGCGAGGCGTTGCCGGTCGCTTTCGAGCCGGATCGGGAAGATGGTCTTGAACCAATCGACGGCGATGCGCTCGGTGGGGCGCTCGCCCTTGTACCAGGCCGCCGAAACGCTGCGCAGGAAAACCCGGAAGTCGCCGCCGGCTGCCTTCTCGTTGCCGAGCAAGGCATGGGCGGAGGCCGACCAGCCGCGAATATCGGGAAACAATCCGTCGCTTTGTTCGACCGCTTCGATGCAGCCCGGCAGATCGCCCGCCAGGAACGAGACCGTCGCCAGGTAGCCGTAATAGTGCGGATCATGCAGCGGATTGAGTTGAAATGCCCGCCGCGACAGTTCCACCGCGCGCGCATGGTTGCCCATATACGCGCTGGCCAGCGCGTAGGCGATCAGCGTGGCGGGATTGGCCGCATTGAGGTCGTGGGCGAGGCCGAAATGCAGTTCCGCCAGTTCCCAGCGCCGCGCCAGGAGATGGCTCCACGCCAGATTGACCTGATTGCGATGATCGAGCGGATCAAGCGAGACCGCCTGTTTGGACAGATCGAAGGCCCGTTCGAGGTCGGCGCTGTCCTGAGGATAGCCCGGCGGCACGATCCAGCGCGAATTCAGAATCCCGGCCAGACCCGAATAGGCGCATGCCAGCCGCGGATCGAGGCGGATCGCGTCTTCGTAGCGGGCAATCGCGGCGGCTTCCGTGTCGTTGCGCCACAGGAATGAAAGGCGCTGTCCTTCGAGCCAGCGGTCGTAGGCCGTTATGTAGTTCGGCGATTGGTGGTCGATGCGATGCAGGCGCGTGGTCGAAATCGCGACTTGCAGGCGCGACGCGACCTGCGCGCAGATCTCGTTGAAGACCATTCTCCAGGTCGAAGGCTCGAAGGGCGCGGTGGTTGTGAAATGAACCTCGCCCGTCGCCAGTTCGCGGCATGAAATCTCGAAGAAGCGGTGCTCTCCCTCCTCGGAGGCGGCGATCACCACCGCCAGGTCCGCGTTGCTGCTCACCGCGGCGCGCAGGGCATCCAGCGATCCGGACTGGATGGCATCGCGATCGAGTTCCGTCTGGATCGTCGTCCAGTGGCGGAAGCGCGAAAAGGCCGCGGACAACTCGCTGACCAGGGCGAACTGGATATGCGCATCGCTGGCCTTTTCCTTTTCCGTGACCAGCGCGATCGTCGGCCGTTCGATGGCGTTCGAGGCCGCGTCCGTTTCGAGCGGGATGCGAGCCGGCGCGGTTTCTCCCGCCCCGAACTCTTCGAGCTGCCTGACGATTTCACGGGAGGGCGCGATGTCGAGTTCGGCCCTGAGATCGGTCGAATAGCGTTCAAAGACCCCGCGAGCCCGCGCATAGCCACCCTCGCGATAGGAGGCGCGCAGCGTTTCGACCACCGCCGATTCGTGGAAGGGGTCGAGGTGCAAGATGCAGGCGGCGATCGCCTTGCGTTCATCCAGCGTCGAACCGGGCGCGTCGAGCGACTTCGACAGCCGCTCGATCAGGCTGTCCGACCAGTGCGTGGTCGTCATCCTGAGCCAATTGTCGAAAACCGGATCACAGTCCTCGAGACCGGCGCACAGCGAATCGCCTCGCCGGGACAGGATGCGATCGACCGCCGCGAAATCGCGTTTGGTGAGTGCGCGTTCCAACTCGGCAAGATCAGTTGCAAACAACTCGCGATCGATGCCGACCGAGAGCTTGTCGAGGACAAGGAATTTCACCCCGACCTCGGCTTCGATCTGACGCAGGTCACGAATGGACTGCCTCAGCGAAGCGCGCGCATGCTGTTCGTCCCGGTCGCTCCACAGCAGGGCCGACAGTCGTCCCCGCGTTTCGCGCTGCTGATCGCTTAGGAGGAGATATGCGAGGATCGCGCAAGCCTTGCGCTTGTCAAAGCCATAAACCCTGCCGGCGCTGCGAATCTCGAAGCCGCCCAGAAGTTTGACCCCAACGCGTCCTTCGAGAACGCTGCTCTTCGTCCGCCTCTCGATCAACATCACCGACATGACGATTCTGCGCCTCTGGAAAACTATCTAATACCTGAATTGCCCTTGCGTTAAGTAGGTTGATTCACTGTGTGGTCGGAAAGCTGTCGAATTGTCCAGGGTGCGGCGCTCCAAGGGCGATGAACCGGTGCTTGCTACTCCGGCGTTCGGTATAGCGCATTTACGGCCAGTCAAACAGACTTCGCGGAGGCGGAGCGGCGGTCCCTGGAGCTTGCCGGCGGCGACGCGGAAATCAGCCGCGGCCGGCGCGCAAGCTCGTATTCGGCGGATTGACAGGCCGCTCGATTGCGGCGATACGCCAAGCGTTTTGGCGTGCCTTCAGTCCGGGCGAGGCCAACGACGCTTGCCATGCCTGCCCTTCCGAGCCTCCGCCGCGGACGCGGCCCGGCGTCCGCGCGGGCAACCGTTCGCGAGTAAACCAGGATCGCTATCATGACTGGAATTCCCGATCTTGCCTCGGTCGAGGCGATGGATACAGCCGATGTGCTGCGCCCTCTGCGCGACCGTTTCCTCCTGCCTGACGGCCTGATCTATCTTGATGGCAACTCGCTGGGGGCGGGTTCGCCGGTCGCCTTCGCTGAACTTGAAAAGGCCGCTGCCCTGGAATGGGGGAGGGACCTCATCAGGAGCTGGAACTCGGCCGGATGGTTCGAGCTTCCCGTCGAGCTCGGTGACAGGATCGGCCGCCTGATCGGCGCCGCGGCCGGTCAGACGGTGGTCTGCGATACGACCACCGTCAACATCTACAAGGCGCTGCATGCCGCGATCGGGCTGCGGCCCGGCCGTTCGGTCATTGTCGCGGAAGGCGGCAGCTTCCCGACCGACCTCTATGCCGCGGAAGGCGTGGCGTCGACACGGACCGGCGTTTCGCTGCGGCTCGAAGGCGTCGATGCGCCGACCATCGAAGACCTGATCGACGAGCGCGTCGCCGCCGTGCTGGTCAACCACGTAAACTACAAGACGGGCGAGTTGCGCGACATGGCGGCGCTGACCCGCAAGGCCCACGAGGCCGGCGCGCTCGTCGTCTGGGATCTTTGCCACAGCGCCGGCGCGCTGCCGGTCGACCTGGATGGCTCGCAAGCCGACTTCGCCGTCGGCTGTACCTATAAATACCTGAATGGTGGCCCAGGCTCACCGGCGTTTATCTATGTCGCCCGCCGCCATCTCGCCGAAGCGCGCCAGCCGCTGAGCGGCTGGTGGGCTCACGCGCGGCCCTTTGCCTTCGAGCGGAGCTTCGATCCAAGCGCAAGCATACGCGGCTTCCAATGCGGCACGCAGCCGATGCTGTCGATGCGGGCCCTGAAGGGGGCGCTCGACATTTGGGACGACGTCGACATGGTGGCGCTTCGGGCAAAGAGCATGGCGCTCACCGGCCTGTTCATCGAACTCGTCGAGGCAAGGTGCGCCGGCTACGGTCTGGAACTGGAAAGCCCTCGCGACGGCGCCAGGCGCGGCAGCCAGGTCGCCTTCGCTCATCCACACGCCTACGAGATCATGCAGGCCTTGATCGAGCGCGACGTGGTCGGCGATTTCCGTGCGAGCTCCACTCTGCGTTTCGGCTTCGCCCCGCTTTATGTCGGCTTCAAGGATGTCTGGCGGGCGGTCGAAGTGCTGCAGGATGTCCTGCGCAGCGGTGTCTGGAAAGACAGGCGCTTTGCCACCAGAGCGGCGGTTACGTGATACCAGCAGCGCTAAGGGTCAGGGTTCAGAGCATCGCGCAGAAACTAGAGCATTTCCGGTGAATACTGAATCGCTCTGTTTCGCCGATGGCGAGGCGATCCGCTAGGAAGGCGGCGCAGGTCGTGCTGGTGGCACGGCCAAGTCCGCCTGACGCCGCGGGCGCCCGCCAGCGGCAAACCCTTCGGGCCGGGTCCATTTGGCTCAAATCCTTCGGGTTCCGGCTCGGCCGTGGCGCCACCACGACCTTCACCGAAACCCTCGACCTTGAGCCAAATGGCCTCCGGCAGAGTGATCCAGTAATCAACGGAAATGCTCTGGACTCCGATCTTCGCCAATAGCGCTGCGGGAGCAAGAAAATTCCCACCGCGGACACTTTGCTTTGCGCCGCTGGCATAGGCTGAGCCTGCCGCCAGCGATCATACGCCGAGGTAGCGGTCCTGCAGTTCCGGGGTCAGCGCCTTGGGGGCGCCCTCGAACACCGTCAGGCCTTTCTCCAGCACGAAGCAGCGGTCCGCCACCGGCAGCAGTTCCGACAGCGTCTTGTCGACCACGAGGATCGACTGCCCGCGCGCCTTGAGCTTGCGGATCGCCGCCCAGATGTCCAGGCGGATCACCGGTGCAAGGCCCTCCGTCGCCTCGTCAAGGATCAGCAGGCTGGGATTGGTCATCAGCGCCCGGCCGATCGCCAGCATCTGCTGCTCGCCGCCCGAGAGCGTATTGGCGAACTGCTCGCGCCGCTCGCCGAGCCGCGGGAACAGCTCGACAATTTTCTCCAGCGTCCACTCGCTGCCGCGCGCGGCGGCAAGCAGGTTTTCCAGAACGGTCAGGTTGGGAAAGCAACGCCGTCCCTCGGGGACGAGCCCGAGGCCCAGCCGTGCGATGCGGTGCGGCCGCATGCCGGCGATCTGGCGGCCGCCGAAGCTGATCGCTCCGGCGCGCGGCCGTGCAAGACCCAGAACGGAGTTGATCGTCGTCGTCTTGCCCATGCCGTTGCGGCCCATCAGCGCGACGACCTCGCCCTCCCTGACATCCAGGGTGACGCCGAACAGCGCCTGCGAGGCACCGTAGAAGGTTTGCACGGCTTTCAGCTCAAGAAGGCTCACGCGGCTTCTCCGAGATAGGCCCGGCGGACTTCGGGATCGTTGCGGATCTCGTCGACCGTGCCCGAGGCGACGACGCGGCCATAGACGAGGACGGAAATGCGGTCGGCCAAGGCGAAAACGGCGTCCATGTCATGCTCGACCAGCAGGATGGGCGCTTCGTGGCGCAGGTCGTCGAGGAACCGGGTCAGGCTTTTCGAGCCCTCCGGTCCCATGCCCGCCATGGGCTCGTCGAACAGGAACGCCTTGGAGCCGAGCGCCAGCGCAATGGCGATCTCGAGCTGCCGGCGTTCGCCATGCGACAGTTCCGCCGCCGGCACATTGGCCCGTCCGGCCAGGCCGACCCGTTTCAGGGCGGCCATGGCAGGCTCGGTCAGGCTGGTGTCGGCCATGACCGGGCGAAAGAAGCGGAAGCTCGATCCCTGCCGCGCCTGTTCGGCCAGCATGACGTTGCGCAGCGCCGAAAACTCCTGTGCCAGGGAGGAGATCTGGAAGCTGCGGCCGAGCCCGAGCCGCGCCCGCGCGGCCATGTCCAGCGCGCTTACGTCCTGTCCGAGGAAATGGATCGTACCGCTGTCAGGCATGAGCGAGCCCGATATCTGGTGGATCAATGTGCTCTTGCCGGCGCCATTGGGGCCGATGAGCGCGTGGATCTCGCCCGGCCTCAATTGCAGGCTGACGCCGTCGGTGGCCTTCAGCGCGCCGAAGCTCTTCCTGAGATCGCGGATTTCGAGGATCGGTTCAGCCATGACGCGCCTTTCCGGCAAGCAGGCCCAGCAGTCCGCCGCGCGCGAACAATACGACGCCGAGCAGGATCAGGCCGAGGAAGAACTGCCAGCGCTCGGTGATGCCGCCGAGAACGAATTCGATCAGCACGAAGAGCATCGCGCCCGCGACCGGGCCGAACAGCCGGCCCTTGCCGCCAAGAATGATCAGCACGATCAGTTCGCCCGACATATGCCACGACAGCATGGAAGGGCTGGCGAAGCGGTTGAGATCGGCATAGAGAGCGCCGGCCAGCCCTGTCACCATCGCGGAAATGGCAAAGGCGACGAGCCGGATATTGAAGGGAGCGATACCCACGGCGGCAAGCCGGGTCGCATTCTGCCTCGCCGCCTGGAGTGCCGCGCCGAAGCGCGAGTCGCGCAGCAGCCGGAACAGGCCGAGCGCAACCATCAGCACGACATAGCAGATGAGGAAGTAAGGCAGGGGCTGCGATCGTGTTCGACGCCGGGAAAATTGTTGCGAAGCGACATCGACAGCCCGTCCTCGCCGCCATAGGCAGGCCAGGAGACGGCGAAGAAGTAGATCATCTGCGCGAAGGCCAGCGTGATCATGATGAAGTAGACGCCGGCGGTGCGCAGGCTGACAATGCCGATGGGCAGCGCGACGAGGCCGCAGACCACGATCGCCACCAGCCATATGACCGGCATGGACGTGGTGCCGGGTATCCCGAAAAACAGCGGCTCGGCATTGAAGGCGTGGGCTGACAGAATGCCCGCCGCATAGCCGCCGAGGCCGAAGAAGGCGGCATGGCCGAAGGACACGAGCCCGCCGAGGCCGAGCGCGATGTTGAGCCCGACCGCTGCAAGCCCCAGGACGGCGATGCGCGTGGCGAGCGTGATGTAGAAGGGCTCGCCGACGGCGAAGGCTCCGAGCGGTACGGCGAGCAGCAGCAGGGCCAGCAGCGCGTTGACGAGGGTTTCGCGGCTCATGTCGGCCTCAGGACTGCACTGCAAAGAGGCCGCGCGGCCTGAAGGCCAGGATCAAGGCCATGACGATATAGATCAGCATCGAGGCCAGCGCGCCGCCTATCATGCCCGCCTGCGCGGCGGGCATCATCAGCGTCAGCGTCTTGGGCAGCAGGAAGCGGCCCATCGTATCGACGACGCCGACGAGGATGGCGCCGAGCAGAGCGCCCTTGATCGAGCCAATGCCGCCGATGACGATGACGACGAAGGCGAGGATGAGCGCCGGCTCGCCCATGCCGACCTGCACCGACTGCAAGGCGCCGACCAGCGCGCCGGCAAGCCCGGCAAGTGCCGCGCCCAGCGCGAAGACGACGGTATAGAGCGTGCGAATGTCGACGCCGAGCGCGGCGATCATCTCGCGGTCGGATTCGCCTGCCCGAATCCGCATGCCGAGCCGGGTGCGGGAAATCAGGAAATAGAGACCGACGGCTACCAGGATGCCGACAGCGATGATCGCGAGCCGGTAAAGCTGGTACTGGCCGCCGCCCGGCAGCGGCACCGCGCCCTGAAGCAGCGGCGGTATGTCGAGATAGAGCGGAAAGGATCCGAACAGCCAGCGCGTTCCTTCCGAGAATATCAGGATGAGCGCGAAGGTCGCCAGCACCTGGTCGAGGTGGTCGCGTTCGTAGAGCCTTCGGATGATGGTCATTTCCATGATCGCGCCGGCCGCGGCCGCCGCGACCAGGCTTGCCGCCAGTCCGATCCAGAAGGATCCGGTGGCTGCCGCGACCGCCGCGCAGGCGAAGGCGCCGACCATGTAGAGCGAGCCGTGCGCGAGGTTGATGAGGCCCATGACGCCGAAGATCAGCGTCAGGCCCGCGGCCATCAGGAACAGCATCACGCCGAGCTGCAGCCCGTTGAGAAGCTGCTCGATCAGAAGTGCGATGGACATGCGGGCGATCCCGGTTTCGGTTCAGGACGGGTCCCGGCAGGATCCGTCCGCAGGGCGGCTGCCGGGCTGCCGGGATCCCGTTTCGCGTTGCCGATGGCCGGCCGACAGAGCCGGCGCATCGGGCGAAAACGAAATGCAGGCCGGCCGTCTACATCTTGCACTGGTCGGCGTAGGCGTCCTTGTGGTTTTCGAAGGCCGTCGCGACGATCCTGTTGGTCAGCACGTCGCCTTCCTTCACCACTTCGCGGACATAGATGTTCTGGATCGGGTGGTTGTTGTTGTTGAACTTGAACTGGCCGCGCACCGTCGGGAAGTCGGCCGCCTTGAGCGCGGCACGGAAGGCGTCCTTGTCCTTCGGGCTCGCCTTGGAAAGGGCCGAGAGGATCAGGTTGGCCGTATCCCAGCTCTGCGCCGCATAGATCGAGGGCAGGCGGTTGTATTCGGCCTGGAAGGCTTCGACAAACTTCTTGTTGGCTTCGTTGTCGAGACCCTTCGCCCAGGAAGCGGAGTTCCTCACGCCGAGAGCGGCCTCGCCGATCGCGGGCAGGATGTCCTGGCTGAAGGAGAAGCCCGGGCCCATGACGGGAATTCCCACGCCCGACTGGGCGTACTGCTTCATGAAGGCGATGCCCATGCCGCCCGGCAGGAAGAAGAATACCGAGTCGGCGCCCGAGTCGCGGATCTGGGCGATTTCGGCGGCGTAGTCCGTCTGGCCGATCTGGGTGTAGATTTCGCCCGACAGTTCGCCCTTGTAGAAGCGCTTGAAGCCGGTCAGCGCGTCCTTGCCGGCCGGATAGTTCGGCGCGAGGATGAAGGTCTTCTTGTAGTCCAGGTTGGCGTACTGACCCATCGCCTCATGGAAATTGTCGTTCTGGTAGGCGACGTTGAAATAATTCGGATTGCAGTTGGCGCCGGCAAGCGCGGCCGGACCGGCATTGGGCGAAAGGTAGATGATGTCCTGCGCCAGAACGTTGGGCGCAACCGCCATGAGAAGGTTCGACCAGATGATCCCGGTCATCAGATCGACCTTGTCGCTCTGGATCATTTTCTCGGCGATCTGAACGGCCAGTTCGGGCTTCTGCCCGTCGTCCTCGACGACCAGCTCGATGTCGGTATTTCCGGACTGCTTGATCGCCAGCTGGAAGGCGTCGCGCATGTCGATGCCGAGGCCGGCGCCGCCACCGGAAAGCGTCGTGATGACGCCGATCTTGACCGGCTCGGCATAGGCCAGGCCGGACGTCGCCAGTGAAAGGCCGAGGATGCCGGCCGCGATAATTTTATTCATGTTCGTTCTCCCATAGTGTCTGTTGATTCGACATTAGAGCCGGGTGCGCAGCTTCCAGAGTTCCGCAAACAGTTCAACCGCCAGCATTTTTTTCAGGTGAAGGATGAACAGCGTCTCGTCGTGGGGCGTCGAGAGGGGCTCCTGCGCGGCAAAGCAGACTTGCGTGGCTTCGCCCACGCTTGGCCTGCTTAGCCTCTTGTTTTGGTGCAGGTTTTTGTCGGAAAACCGTGGAACACTTTTCCGAAACCTGCTTTAGCGTCTCCTCCAGATGGAGATAGTCGCCGTAGGACATGCGGCCCTTGAACGACATTTGGGTGCCCGCGGCGGACGGATCGTGGTGATGGATCATTTCGTCGTCCCGGCGCGCAGCTGAAAGCGTTGAACCTTGCCGGTCTGTGTCTTGGGCAGACCGTCGGTGAACTTCACCGAGCGCGGATATTTGTAGGGCGCGATGGTCGCCTTGACATGATCCTGCAGGCGCTTGACCGTTGCGGCATCGGCGGCCACGCCCGGCACCAGCACGACATGAGCCTCCACGATCATGCCGCGTTCGACGTCCGGCACGCCGATCACTGCGCATTCGGCGACGTCCTCGTGAGCCAGGAGGGCGGCCTCGACCTCGGGTCCGGCAATGTTGTAGCCGGCGCTCATGATCATGTCGTCCATGCGCGCGGCGAAGTGGAAGAAGCCGTCCTCGTCCTGCGTGAAGGCGTCGCCCGTGAGGTTCCATCCGTCACGGACATATTCGGTCTGCCGGCTGTCCGACATGTAGCGGCAGCCGGTCGGCCCCCGGACAGCCAGGCGGCCGACCGTGCCACGCGGCACCTCCCGCATGTCGGGATCGACGATGCGGGCCTCGTAGCCGCGGACGGGTTTGCCGGTGGAGGCGGCCTTCCGGTCGCGGAAGCGGTTCGAGATGAAGATATGCAGCATTTCGGTTGCGCCGATACCATCGAGGATCGGCTTGCCGGTCTTTGCGGTCCATTCCTCGAAGACCGGTCCGGGCAAGGTCTCGCCGGCCGAAACCGCCACCCGCAGCGAGGAAAGATCGGCGCCGTCGTCCATGGCCCTCATCATCGCCCGGTAGGCGGTGGGCGCGGTGAAGGAGACGGTCGCCTTGTAGGTCTGGATGATGTCGATCATGTTGGGCGGCGTCGCCTGCTCCAGCAGCGTCGCGGTGGCGCCGAAGCGCAGCGGGAAGATCGCCAGCCCGCCGAGGCCGAAGGTGAAGGCGAGCGGCGGCGAGCCGACGAAAACGTCATCGGGCGTCACCTGCAGGACTTCTCTTGCATAGCCGTCGGCTATGATCAGCAGATCGCGGTGAAAATGCATTGTCGCTTTCGGCACGCCGGTCGTGCCGGAGGTGAAGCCGAGCAGGGCGACATCGTCGCGGCCGGTGCGCACCGCATCGAAGGTCGCCGGCTGGGAGAGCGCGGCGCGATCGAGCTCGGCGTCGTGGCTGGCGGTGCCGTCGAAGCCGACGACCTGCTTCAGGAAGCGGCTGTCCTTGGCGCAGGCGATCATGTCGTCCATCAGGCGGGTGTCGCACAGCGCCAGCGCGGCCTCCGACTTGTCGACAATCTTGGCGATTTCACCGGCGCGCAGCATCGGCATGGTGTTGACCACGACCGCACCGGCCTTGGTGGCCGCAAGCCAGCAGGCGACCATTGCCGGGTTGTTGGGGGAGCGGATCACGACCCGGTTTCCCGGTTTCACGCCGTAGTTCTCGACCAGCGCGTTCGCCAGCCGGTTCGTCCACGCGGAAAGTTCCCTGTAGGTGCGGATGCGGCCGCTCCCGATCAGCGCGGTGCGGTCGCCAAAGCCATTTTCGACCTGCCGATCCGTCAGTTCGACCGCGGCGTTGAGGTATTCGGGATAGTCGAAGCCGTCGAGCAGAAAATCCGGCCACTGCTCCCTCGGTGGAAGATTGTCGCGCGTGAATGTGTCGACATGCGCGGACGGCCCAAGCATTCTGCGGTTCCCCGGTTTCTTCTGGACCGCGGCATGACGATGCCGGACCCGGTCGTCTTGCGTTTTGTCTATGGCTAGCCGCGGCGCGGCTCAACCGGCGGCCGCGATTGGCGGGCACCCTCAAACGCGCGCCTGCCGAAACGGAACCCGGCGCGATTTCAGGCGGCACAGCCAAACCTCCCATTGTCGCCAAACCTCCCATGTCGACTGACGGCATGCAGCATCACACTTGTCGAAAATTATTTCAAGCCTAAAGTTTTTATCTCCGTTAATATTGACGGAGGCGCGGGCGCGGGCCATTGCTGCAAAGGTCCGCCAACAAGCCGCCGGAGGGAAGCCCTTGCTCGGATTTCACAACACCGATTGGGACAACGCCTATGCCAATGGCGCCAACATCGCCGGCGGCGACCGCTGGCCGGCGGCATGGGTGGAGCCGGCGAAAGCGTTTCGCGACACGCTTCAGTCGGCCGGCCGGGCACGGCTGGACATCGCCTATGGCGACAAGCCGCGTAACGTTCTCGACCTTTTCCTCCCCGAAGGGACGCCGAAGGGGCTGGTCGTGTTTGTCCATGGCGGATTCTGGAAGGCGCTCGACAAGAGCTATTGGTCGCATCTTGCCGCCGGCGCGGTGCAGAGCGGCTATGCCGTTGCCATGCCCTCCTACACGCTTTGCCCGGGCGTGCGTATCGCGGCAATCGTCAGGGAGGTCGCCGCCGCGATCGGCAAGGCGGCGGAGATGGTCGACGGACCCGTGACGCTCGGCGGCCACTCCGCCGGGGGCCATCTGGCAAGCCGGATGATCTGCGAACCGACACCGCTCGCGCCCGGCGTGCGCGCCCGGCTGCGTCATGTGGTGTCCATCTCCGGCCTGCACGATCTGCGGCCCCTCATGCTGACGGAGATGAACCGCACGCTGGCGATCGACGAGGCGGAGGCGCTTGCCGAGAGCCCGGCCCTGCTGCGCCCCATCGCCAATGCGCGCATCACCTGTTGGGTCGGCGGTGGCGAGCGCGCCGAGTTCCTCCGTCAAAATGCGCTGCTGGCCAACATCTGGACCGGGCTCGGGGCGATCACCGATGCCGTGGTCGAGCCCGACCGCCATCATTTCAACGTCATCGACGGCCTCGCCGATCCGCATCATCCGCTCACCCGGGCTTTGATCGACGGCTAAAGCAGGTTCCGGAAAAGTGTGTCACGGTTTTCCGACAGAAACCTGCGACAAAACAAGAGGCGAAGCGTGACGTCGGATGAGGGTGAATGAGGGTGAATGAGGGTGTGGAACGGCGGCGCTTCGCCCTGGAACGTTGCGCCTCGCCCGGTGCACCCCTCATCCGGCCTTGCTGCGCTCGGCCACGCCGGATGAGGGGCAAAATCAGGCTGCTGTCGTGTACTGTGGGGCGAAGCCACGCAAGTCTGCTTAGCGACGCATCGCGCTCTTGATCCCATTCCCGGTCGGAATCGTCCTTTGGAAGGCGGCAGACCGATCGCATATTGACATAAAGATGTCCTTATGTGATTTGTTCGTGGGCGTTTGCCTGAGGACGATCAATGTCGCAAAATCAGTCGCCGCTCGATGAAATGTTCGGGGCTCTTGCCGCGAAGTCCGACGGGTCGGAGGTGCTGGCGGCTCTGAAAGCCGCCGCGCGTGAGCGCATTCTGATCCTCGACGGCGCGATGGGCACGCAGATCCAGGGCCTCGGCTTCGACGAGGACCATTTCCGCGGCGACAAATTCGTGGGTTGCGCCTGTCACCAGCAGGGCAACAACGATCTGCTGATCCTCAGCCAGCCGAAGGCGATCGAGGATATCCACTACCAGTATGCCATCGCCGGCGCCGACATCATCGAGACCAACACTTTCTCTTCCACGCGCATCGCGCAGGCCGACTACGGCATGGAGGACGCGGTCTACGAACTCAACCGCGACGGCGCCCGGCTCGTGCGCCGCGCCGCGATCCGGGCGCAACAGGAAGACGGCAAGCGCCGCTTCGTCGCCGGCGCGCTCGGGCCGACCAACCGGACCGCGTCCATCTCGCCCGACGTCAACAATCCCGGCTATCGCGCGACATCCTTCGATGATCTCAGGCTCGCCTATGGCGAGCAGCTGCGCGGCCTGATCGACGGCGGCGCCGACATCATCCTGATCGAGACCATCTTCGACACGCTGAACGCCAAGGCGGCGATCTTCGCGGCGGAAGAGATATTCGCCGAGAAGGGGATCCGGCTGCCGGTCATGATCTCCGGCACGATCACCGACCTTTCCGGCCGCACGCTGTCCGGCCAGACGCCGACCGCCTTCTGGCATTCCGTCCGCCATGCCAGGCCGTTCACGGTCGGCCTGAACTGCGCGCTGGGGGCCGCCGCCATGCGCCCGCATCTGGCCGAGCTGTCCGGCGTCGCCGACACCTTCACCTGCGCCTATCCGAATGCCGGCCTGCCCAACGCCTTCGGCCAGTATGACGAGAGCCCGGAGTTCATGGCGGCGCCAGGTCGAGGAGTTCGCGCGCGAGGGCCTGGTCAATGTCGTCGGCGGCTGCTGCGGCTCGACGCCGGAGCACATCCGCGCCATCGCCGAAGCGGTCGGCCGGCATGCGCCGCGCAGCCCGGCCGAGCACCGGCCGATGATGATGCTCTCCGGTCTGGAACCCTTCACGCTGACCAAGGACATTCCCTTCGTCAATGTCGGCGAGCGCACCAACGTCACCGGCTCGGCCAAGTTCAGGAAGCTGATCACCGCCGGCGACTATGCCGCAGCGCTGGACGTCGCGCGCGACCAGGTCGCGAACGGCGCGCAGATCATCGACATCAACATGGACGAGGGGCTGATCGACTCGAAGAAGGCGATGGTCGAGTACCTCAACCTGATCGCCGCCGAGCCGGACATCGCCCGCGTTCCCGTCATGATCGACAGCTCCAAATGGGAGGTGATCGAGGCCGGCCTGAAATGCGTGCAGGGCAAGCCGATCGTCAATTCGATCTCGATGAAGGAAGGCGAGGAGGCTTTCCTGCATCACGCGAAACTCTGCCGCATGTATGGCGCGGCCGTCGTCGTCATGGCTTTCGACGAGCAGGGGCAGGCCGACACCAAGGCGCGCAAGGTCGAGATCTGCACCCGCGCCTACAAGCTGCTGACCGAGCAGGCCGGCTTCGCGCCGGAGGACATCATCTTCGATCCGAACGTCTTTGCGGTCGCCACCGGCATCGAGGAGCACGACAATTACGGCGTCGACTTCATCGAGGCCACCGGCGAGATCACCTCCACCTTGCCGCATGTCCACATCTCCGGCGGCGTCTCGAACCTCTCCTTCTCGTTCCGCGGCAACGAGCCGGTGCGCGAGGCCATGCACGCGGTGTTCCTCTACCACGCCATCCAGCGCGGCATGGACATGGGCATCGTCAATGCCGGCCAGCTCGCCGTCTACGACACGATCGAGCCGGGATTGCGCGAGGCCTGCGAGGATGTGGTTCTCAACCGCGTACCCAGGGCCGGCGGCACCGCGACCGAGCGCATGCTGGAGATCGCCGAGCGCTTCAAGGGCACGGCCGGCAAGGAAGCCAGGGAGCGCGACCTGGCCTGGCGCGAATGGCCGGTCGAGCAGCGCATCAGCCACGCGCTGGTCAACGGCATCACCGAGTTCATCGACGCCGACACCGACGAAGCGCGCCTGAAATCCGAGCGCCCGCTGCATGTCATCGAAGGCCCCCTGATGGCCGGCATGAATGTCGTCGGCGACCTGTTCGGCGCCGGCAAGATGTTCCTGCCGCAGGTGGTCAAGTCGGCGCGCGTCATGAAGCAGGCGGTTGCCGGACTGCTGCCGCACATGGAAGCCGAGAAGCTCGCCAATGCGGCCGCCGGCATCGAGAACGGCGAGCGCAAGACCGCCGGCAAGATCCTGATGGCGACGGTCAAGGGCGACGTCCACGACATCGGCAAGAACATCGTCGGCGTCGTGCTCGCCTGCAACAATTACGAGATCATCGATCTCGGCGTCATGGTGCCGGCTACGAAGATTCTGCAGACGGCAAAGGACGAGAAGGTCGACATCATCGGCCTGTCCGGCCTGATTACGCCGTCGCTCGACGAGATGGCGCATGTCGCATCCGAGATGGAGCGCGAGGGCTTCGACATCCCGCTGCTGATCGGCGGCGCGACCACCAGCCGCGTGCACACGGCGGTAAAGATCCACCCGCGCTATGGCAGGGGCCAGACCGTCTATGTGAACGACGCCAGCCGAGCGGTGGGCGTGGTGTCGGCCTTGCTGTCGAAAGACGCGAAGGATGGCTATGTCGAAACGGTGCGCGCCGAGTACAGGAAGGTGACTGAAGCGCATCATCGTTCGGAGGCCGACAAGCTGCGGCTGCCGCTCGCCAGGGCGCGGGCCAATTCTCACAAGATCGACTGGATGAACTACGAGCCGCCGAAGCCATCGTTCCTCGGCATCAAAGTCCTTGAGGGCTGGGACCTTGCCGAGCTTGCCCGCTATATCGACTGGACGCCGTTTTTCCAGACCTGGGAACTGAAGGGTCGCTACCCGAAAATCCTGGAAGACGAAAAGCAGGGTCCGGCGGCGCGGCAATTGTTCGAGGACGCGCAGGCGATGCTCGAGGAAGATCATCGACGAGAAATGGTTCGCGCCGAAGGGTGTCATCGGCTTCTGGCCGGCCAATGCCGTCGGCGACGATATCCGCCTCTTCGGCGACGAGGGCAGGGCGCAAGAACTTGCGAATTTCTTCACGCTGCGCCAGCAACTCGCCAAGCGCGACGGGAGAGCCAATGTCGCCCTGTCCGATTTCGTGGCGCCCGCCGACAGCGGCAAGGCCGACTATATCGGCGGCTTCGTCGTCACCGCGGGCATCGAGGAGGTGGCGATCGCCGAACGCTTCGAGCGGGCCAATGACGACTACAATTCGATCATGGTGAAGGCGCTGGCGGACCGCTTCGCCGAAGCCTTCGCCGAGTGCCTGCATCAGCATGTGCGCCGGGAGTTCTGGGGCTATGCTCCGCAGGAACGGCTTTCGGCCGACGAACTCATCGGTGAAGCCTATCAGGGCATCCGCCCCGCGCCCGGTTATCCCGCGCAACCCGACCACACCGAAAAGGCGACGCTTTTCCGCCTGCTCGACGCGGAGGCGAACGCCGGCGTGAGGCTGACGGAGAGCTTTGCAATGTGGCCGGGCTCGTCCGTGTCCGGGCTCTATCTGGCGCATCCCGAAAGCTATTATTTTGGTGTCGCAAAGATCGAGCGCGACCAGGTCGAGGACTATGCACGGCGCAAGGGCATGACCATCGGCGAAGTCGAGCGCTGGCTCGGCCCGATCCTGAACTACGTGCCGGCGCCGTTGGCGGAAGCGGCCGAGTAGCAAAGGCGCCGGTGTCGTCCCTGCGCTTTTCGCCATGTCGGTTTCGTATGGACGAGAATCGCGCGCAAGATGCCGCCATTGTCCTCTTGCGGCCTGCTGACTTTCAGTATTTAAGATGATTGGGTTTGTCAGCTATTAGTGCGCGGCGACCTCGGCTGCGGGCGAGACTCCTCCGTCGCGGGTTTGCGCCAGAAGCATTTCTAAAGCCGTGGTGTCCGCGCATAAACAGATACGGCGTTTCGTGCATCGCGCAGGCGTGGATTGGGCCCTGGACAGAAACAATCATCTGAATTGAAAGACATGGCCCAGTGATAAAGGAAGACGCGGCTCGACATGCCGCGCCACTGCGGTTGGCGCTGGCTTCGCAGGCGAGGTTCTGGCCTCAGCCGCTTGTGGATACCGGCCCGATCGGGACGGGGTGGTCCACGGCGGCGGATCTCGTTTGCCGACTCAGCCGCGGTCGACGATCTCCTCGCCTATCAAAAAAGCTTCACGCCCGACCTTGATCGGAAGGGCCAGGCGGCCTACGCGATCGGTGAATACAGCCATATGTTCGCGATTTCCGCCGCCGCACCTTTCGTCGGCTTCGGACTGGTTCCCGATCTTTCCCCACACAACTATGCGCTGCGTTTCGACACGCGCCCCATGCAGCATAATGGCCGGATCGTGCAGGAGCGGCTGCCGCGCGTGCGCTTTGTGAATGTCACGGTGTCAGCCGACAGCCAGGCATTTGCAGGCCACACGGACGTGCGGGAAATTGTTGATAGAGCCACTTTGTGCGAGCGGCTGCGCCGGCAAGTCGAAGCGCATTTCGAGCCGCTTGTCGCGTCGCTGCATGAAAAGTCAGGCTTGTCGCGAAGTGCCCTTTGGCGCCTTGTGGGCGACTTGCTCTCGCAGCGCTTCCTCGATGCGGGAGAGCGCTATGGGCGCCCGGATAGCGCCAAGGCCGCGGCTCTTGCGGTGCTGAAGCAGGAAGGGTCGCCGCTCAGCAACCGGCAGATGCACTATTTCGACATCGACATCAGGGATGACAAGCATCCCGAGCGGGTCCTCCTGTCGAGAACCTATCGGGCGCGCGGTGGCTGCTGCCGTTTCTACACTGTGGAAGGCGGGCACCTGTGCTCATCCTGCGTGCTGCAGAATGCTGAACAGCGCGTTATCAACATAGAGCGCAAATTGCGTCAACGATTGGGACTTGCCGCCCCGGACGCGGACACGGGCGTTGCAAATTCGAGCGCGCCCGTCTAACAAAATATGATTATATAGTTCATGTTTTAGAAGCGAGGGCGTCGTGCGTCTGCTTGCAATGGTTGTGTTCGGGCTGAGTTTGGCGTCTGGCGCCGCAGTCGCGTGCGAAGGCCGCATGATAGACATCGACACCGTTCTGCACGCGCCACTTTGCGTTCCAAACGAGCCCAAACGCATCGTAACGCTGGACGCGACGTTCAATCTTACGATGGCGCTGGAGCTCGGCCTCCCGGTGGTGGGTGCGCCATTGTTCGGTGTGAAGGACCCGACATTGCTCGCCATGGCCGAGAAGGCGGGCGTTACCGACATCGGCAGCGCGAACGAACCCAGCATAGAGCGCATCATCGCGCTGGGGCCGGACCTGATACTGGGCGATGCGGCGATGCACGCGCAGGCCTACGATCTCGCCACGCGGCTTGCCCCGACCGTGCTTGTGAAAGCGCAGGACTGGAAGGCGTTCTTTGCTGCGATAGCCGCCGCGACCGGCACCGGCGGCACGGCCGACGAAGCGTTCAAGGCGTATGAAAAGCGGGCCGCCGATATCAAGGCCAGAATGCCCGATGTCAAGGTTTCCGTCTTGCGCATCACGCCGTTCGGCTTCCAGGTCTATGTCGACGGCCCTGCGTCATACGCACCCTTCGCGGTGATGCGTGACGCCGGTGTCGAGCGGCCGGCCTACGAGACGGTAGACGACCAGACAATTTTCAAGCGCCCCGACTGGGAAGGTCTCGCGGAACTCGACGGCGACGTCCTGCTCTACATTGTCGGCAATCCTTACGACGACGAGGCGCGGAGCACGCTGGAGGCTTCCACGCTCGCCAACCCGCTGTGGCGGATGATCCCGGCGGTGAAGGCGGGAAGGGCGCACAAGGTGGATGTCGCAAGCTGGATGGGCTTCGGCGGATTGGGTTCGGCCAACCGCATCCTCGACGATGTGGAACGCTATGTCGTCGCCGCGCCGTGAACGACCGTCATGATGCCGGCGCGCTGCCGGGTCGCCCCCGGCGATCCATCGGTTTGCAAGCGCCCATACTAGCCTCCACCGGGGCGCTTGTCGTGATTGTGTCGATCTGGGCGGCGACTGTCGGTACCGTTTCCATGCCCGTCATGGACGTAGTTAATGCGGTCTTTGCCTTCGACGGATCGCGGCAACATGTCGTCGTACTGACCATCAGATTGCCGCGTGTGATTGCGGGATTGCTGGCTGGCGCCGGGCTGGCCAGCGCCGGCGCCATCATGCAGGCGATCACCAATAATCCGCTTGCATCCCCGGATCTGCTCGGCATCAACGCCGGCGCCGCCTTTTCGGTCGTTCTGGGCATCGCCTTCCTGGGCGTTGAAGCGACGGGGGTTCTGATCTGGTACGCTTTCGGCGGGGCGGCGCTGGCCGCCGTCATCGTTCACGCGGTCGGCTCTTTCGGCCGCGCCGGGCCGACGCCGCTGAAGCTGGCGCTCGCGGGCGCGATCCTCACTTCGTTCATAACCGCGCTGACCACGGCCGTACTGATCTTCGACCAGAGCACGCTCGACCAGGTGCGCCTCTGGTCGGCCGGCTCCCTTTCCGGCCGTCCGCTGTCGACATCCGCGGCTGTCGCGCCCTACCTGATTGTCGGCCTTGCGGCCGCCATCCTGTTCAGCCGCCAGATGACGACGCTGAGTGTGGGAATCGCATGTGGCGCGGTCCCTGGGGCAGGACCAGGCGCTGTGGCGTGGGCTCAGTGCGCTGATTGTGGTGCTGCTCGCCGGCGGTGCGGTGGCGCTTGCCGGGCCGGTCGGCTTTGTCGGACTGATCGTGCCGCATATCGCCCGGCTGATCGTAGGAGCGGACTACCGCTGGATAATCCCGTTCAGCGCGCTCGGCGGGGCGCTCCTGACGGTCACCGCCGACGCTGTGGCGCGCTTCGCAATGCCCGAGCAGGATCTGCCGGTCGGCATCACCATGGCGATGATCGGCGCACCGTTCTTCATCTATCTCGCGCGCGGCCGCGTCGGGGCGACATCATCATGATGCGCGCGATCATCGCCCTCATTCTCGTGATCGCGGCCATGCTCTTTGTCGGACTGAGCTTCGGCGACTATGCCATTGGGTGGAACGATCTGACGCTTGTTCTTGTCGGCGATGCCGATGCGTCCCCCCAGGCGTCACTGGTGATCTGGACCGTCCGCATGCCGCGTCTCCTGGTCGCCTTGCTGGTTGGCCTGGCGCTTGGAGCGGCGGGCGCGATCTCCCAGGCGGTGTTGCGCAATCCGCTGGCCGATCCCGGGCTGCTCGGCATCAACAGCGGCGCGTCACTGGCGACCATGATCGTGCTGGTTGGGTTGGACGGTGTTCCGGCAACGCTTCTGCCGCTTGCCGGCTTTGCCGGTGCCGCGCTGATGGCGGCCGCCATCTTTGCCCTGTCCTGGCGCGGCGGAACGTCGTCGATACGCATCCTTTTGATCGGCATCGGGCTGAGCTCCGCTGGCAGGTGGCGCAACGACGTTCCTGTCGGCGTTCGGCGACGTGAAGCGACGTGCAGCGCGCGATGATCTGGATGACGGGCAGCGTCTACGACAGCAACTGGACCAAGGTAGTGACTCTGCTTGCCTGGACGACCGCGCCGCTCGCGCTGACATGGCTGGGGGCCCATCATCTGGATGCGATCGGCCTCGGCGACGGCACGGCCCGAAGCCTGGGCCAAAGGGTAAATCTGACGCGAAGCTTGCTCGTTCTGCTCTGCACGATTCTGTCGGGCGCGGCTGTTGCGGCTGCTGGCCTGATCGGCTTTGTCGGGCTGGTCGCGCCACATCTGGGGCGCAGGCTGGTCGGGCCGATGCACCGGCGGCTCGTTCCCGTCACCGCCCTGATCGGCGGCGCGCTTGTCATGGCCGCGGACCTCGCCGGCCGTGTCGTCATCGCGCCGGCGCAGCTTCCCGCCGGTCTCACGATCGCCCTGCTGGGCGCCCCGTTCTTCGCCTGGCTGATGTGGGAGCGGCGGAATGCCTGAGCACGACAACGCCGGCGGTGGTCTTCGCGCGACGGGTCTCACGGTCGCATACGGCCGGTCCAGGATCATCGACCGGATAGATCTCGGCTGTTCCGAGCCATGCCTTCACCGCGCTTCTTGGTCCGAACGGCAGTGGCAAGTCCACCTTGCTGCGTTCACTTGCCGGCATGCTCCCGGCGCGGGAAGGATTCTGTCCTGCTGGACGGCAAATCGATCACCCGCCTGCCCGCGAAGGAAGTGGCAAAACACATCGGCGTGCTCTCGCAGGGCCCGACGGCGCCGGAGGGCCTGACTGTGCGCGGGCTCGTCGAGCAAGGCCGGTATCCGCATCGCTCGTTGTTCGGCCGCTGGTCACACGAAGACGAAGCTGCATGCGAAGAAGCGCTGTCGCTGACCGGCATGACGTCGCTGGGAGCGCGCCCTCTGGACAGCCTCTCGGGCGGCCAGCGGCAACGCGCCTGGATCGCGATGACGCTCGCCCAGAGGACGCGAATCCTGTTGCTGGACGAACCGACCACGTTTCTGGATATGGCGCACCAGATAGAGGTCCTCGATCTGATCGTTGAACTGGTCCGCAAGCGCGGGACCACGGTCGTGGCCGTGCTCCACGACCTCAACCAGGCCGCGCGCTACGCGGACAGGATAATACTCCTGAAGGCTGGAACGATCGTATCCGGTGGACAACCGGAGGCCGTGCTGACAACCCAGGCCATCATGGATGTCTTCGGGGTCGACTGCCGGATCATCCGCGACCCGGCAAGCGGCAGACCGCTGTGCATCCCGGTCGCCAGGGCGGTCACCAGCCTCGCCTGAACAGCCCCGGTTATGTGGCATTCCGGCAACAAATCGCGCGAAATTCAAACGCATACGATAATCATGAGTTAACGACTCAAGATTTGTCGCTATGACGGTTGTGAAGTAGCAGGGACGTGAGGGGCAGGTCATGAGAGTCTGCAAGTTTTTGATACGAGCCTTGTGCTCGGCGAGCGCGGTTGCCTTGGCGGTCGGCGTGGAGGGCTCTCCAGCGTCCGCCCAGCAGGCGCAAGGACCGACGGTGCTCAACCAGATTACAGTCTACGGCGCGAAAAACGCCACTACTCTGAACGACACGTCGGCGAGCGTCGGCATCGTGACGGCGCAGGATATCTCCGACAGCCTGCTGCGAGATTTCCGTGGCGCGTTCCGGCGGCTCGGGAATGTGATGGATGCGGACTGGGTCGACGCAGGCTTCGTCATCCGGGGCGTGAATTCCGAGGGTTTCGTTCCCGGCGGCGCGCCGCTTGCGTCCGTATATGTCGACGGCGTGCAACAGACGATCTACGGCGCGCGACGCGGCGCGCGCGGCCTGTGGGACGTCCAGCAGATGGAAGTCTATCGCGGTCCGCAGTCCACTCTCAGCGGGCGGGCCGCGCTCGCCGGAGCGGTTTACATCAAGACCAAGGACCCGACCTTCGACAAGGAAGCCGAGGTCTCCCTTACTGTCGGCAGCGATGATACCGTCGGGACGGCGCTCATGGTCAACGTGCCGCTGATTGACGAACAGTTGGCGGTGCGCTTCGCGGGCGAGTTCCAGCGCAGCAAGAGCGATATCAACTATCCGCTCTATGAGCCCTTTGACCTTTTCGACGATTTCACCACGGACACCTATTACAATCTGCGTGGCAAGGTGCTTTTCACACCGAGCGAAATGCCGGAAACGAAGGCGCTGCTGAGCTACTCATTCGCCCACGATGCGCCGACCCTCGACGACATCGCCGGTCCCGGACTGGGCTTCGAATTCGACGAACGGCGCGGCGATTTCAATGACCCGGTCTACACCGAGGTGCGCTCCACGGATGTGCACAATGTCGGCCTTGAGGTCACCCATGATTTCTCGGATACGCTGCGCCTCACGTCGCTGACCGGATTCACGCATACGCTGCTCGACCGTCCTTCCATCAATGAAGGCACGCCTGGCGAGACCAATGTGATGCTCGGCGATCGAACCGACCTGATGGGCACGCAGGAAGTCCGCCTCAACTATGACACCGATGGCCTGAGATGGGTCGCGGGTCTCTACGGCTCCTATGAGGAACTCGACTCGCAGTTCAATCGGACGAGCTTTGATTACCGGAACGACATAAGCCAATCAAAATGGGAAACGACCAACCTCGCGGCGTTTGGCGAGGTGACCTATGAGTTCCTGCCGACATGGAACGTGATAGTCGGCGGCCGTCTCGACTACACCGCTCAGGACCAGACCGAGTTCGCATCCCGCCAGCAGCCGCTGGGCGGACCGATCAACGTACAGGCTGATTTCACGAGCAGCATCGAGGAGGTGAATTTCCTCCCCAAGATCGGGTTCTCCAAGGACATCACGGAGGACCATACCGCCGGTTTCGTCTTCTCGCAGGGCTTCCGCACCGGCGGCGGCGGCTTCGACCAGGTTGCGGCTGCTCCCTACACTTACGAGCCGGAGAAGGCGTCGAACTTCGAGCTGTTCTACAAGGGCACCTTCCTGGATGGACGCCTCAGGTTGGACGCGAATGTCTTCTACACCGACTTCAGCGACCAGCAGGTCGAGACGCAGACGGATCCGCTGGATTGGATGTCGAGGCGGATCGTCAACGCAGCGTCCGCTCATTCATACGGCTTCGAGATTGAGCCGAGTTTCGACGTGACGGAACAGTTTACCGCGTTTGCATCGATCGGCTACGTCCATTCACGCTTCGACGAGTTCAACGATGCAAATCTCGGCGACCTCTCCGATCTGCCGTTTCCCGAGGCTCCGGAGTGGTCTGTTGCCTTTGGAGGGCGCTACGCGTTCCTGAACGGCATCTATGTCGGCGGCGATGCCAAGTACACGTCAAGCTATCTGGCGCGCTTTGGCATGTTGCCTCATGATGAGATCGACCCGAGAATAGTTGTCAACTTGCAAGCCGGATACAGGACCGAACACTGGGAGATCAACGCATTCGCTGACAATGTCTTTGATGAGGAGTACTTCGTCTATAATGACAATGATTTCGCGGCAACCCTGGGCGACCGGCGTGCGTTTGGTGTGAAATCTCAAGGCAAAGTTCTGATCGCGCGGTGCGGCTGCTCGCGCCGTTGCGGTGGCTTTTCACAAGCGCGGTCGGGCGTCGGCGGTGATCCGTCGCAATGAAAGAGCGGCGGGTTGAGTTTGACGGGCTGTTGAACCCCGTCGTCCATGCAGGCAGCCGCTTGAACGCATGGCCGAACCGACACAGGAAGTTCGAATGCGGGCGGTCGAACCGGGCCGCTCGCTTCGCCGGACGAGGAGGTAACGACCATGGGGACTCCCTTATTCGATCTCGGCGGCCGGCGTGCGCTGGTGACCGGTTCCAGCCAGGGCATTGGCTACGCGCTGGCGCGCGGCCTCGCGCGGCATGGAGCAAGCATCGTGCTGAATGGCCGCGATAGCGAGAAGCTGGAGACGGCGGCGGACGGGCTACGGTCGGAGGGGTTCGAAGCAGCGGTCTCGCCTTTCGACGTCACCGATCAGGCAGCGGTCGCGCGGGGTGTGGCGGCGATCGAGGACCGGATCGGGCCGATCGATATCCTGATCAACAATGCCGGCATGCAGTTCCGCGCGCCGCTGGAGGATTTTCCGGCCGACAAATGGGAAGAGATGCTGCGAACCAACGTGTCGAGCGTGTTCTATGTCGGGCAGGCCGTGGCGCGCTTCATGATCCGGCGCGGCGAGGGCAAGATCGTCAACATCGCCTCGGTGCAAAGCGAGCTGGCGCGGCCGGGCATCGCGCCGTACACGGCGACCAAGGGGGCGGTGCGCAATCTGACGCGCGGCATGTCGACCGATTGGGCAAGGCACGGACTGCAGGTCAACGCACTGGCACCCGGCTATTTCCGCACACCGCTCAATCAGGCGCTGGTCGATGACCGCGAAATTCTCGGCATGGCTGGAAGGCCGCACGCCGGCCGGGCGCTGGGGCGAGGTCGAGGAACTCGTCGGCGCGGCCGTCTTTCTGTCATCCCGCGCGTCATCCTTCGTTACCGGCCATATGCTTGTGGTCGACGGCGGCATCACCACGAGCCTGTGAACGACCAGATTCAGCTTGAAAGCCGTCCTGCATCTTGCGGCGGCACCCTTGGCGCATCATCGTGGCCGATTCTGTGATAGCCGATCAAGACGATCGCTGCGAGAGCAAGGCAATCGGCCACGGCGGCGCCGGTCGGCCCGTGGATCAGATCGAACTGCGAAGGATAGAAGCCGATCAGGCTGATGCGCGTCACGTTGATGGCAATGACGGCGACCGCGCTTGCCGCGCTCCATGCGAGCGTGGCGCGCGACCAGCCGCCGCCGCGCAGATTGACGAAGATGGCCGCGCTCAACAGCGCAAGCGACAGATTCGAAAGGGACGAGCATCCGGGCCCAATGAACATTGCACCCGAACCGTCGGCGAACGGCACCACATTGCCCTCCGGCGTCGTGCCGACCACCAGGCCAATGACGTTGGCGTCAAGGCGAAGGATCGCATCGTTGAACGCCGCAAACAGAAGCCGCGTCCAGAACAGCGGAAGCGTGAGAGCGAACAGGATTGCCGCGGCGCGGCGCATTTCGCTGCCGGACGCCGTCGCAAGAAGATGGAAGGAGACCAGGCAAAGACCCAGCCAACTCGCCGAAGGTATCGGGACGAGGAAGGCAAGGCCCGACAGAAGCGCGATCCCGTAGTCGCCGCGCCGAAACGGGTCCGCCGCCGGTGCGCGGACGAGCATTGCCAGCGCGGCGAGACAACCGCCCCAAAGAAGGATGCTGATATCGAAAGTGCGGAGCCCTGCCGCCAGGAAACCATGATCGGCAACCGATCCATAGACCTTTTCGCTGATGCCGTTCGCAAACCCGATGACTATCAGCGCGGCGAAAAAAAACGGTCTGGAAAATGATGCGGTTTCAAGAACCGTCGCCACGGGGATCGCCAGGCGTCCTACAGAAGGCCGCCTGGATGACATCCCATCCGTAAATTGCGACATAAGCGATAACCCGCGGCGAAAAGGCCTATTTCGCTGCCGCCTGGTCTTTTCGTTGCCGCTTGCGTCTCACCAGCCAGACATAGCCGCCTACCAGGGCGACCGCGGGGAGACTTGCGCCGGCCACCGGACCGGGCACACCGACGGTTCTCGTTTTGACCGGCTTTTGAATGCGGCTGCCCAGCCTGTCGATAGCCAGGACGGGAGTTATGACAACACCGCCGAGTAAAATGACTGAAAGGATCAATTTAAGAGTACCCATTTCTGTCCTCCCGCAACGTTCGCTTGTTAGAGGATTGTACTGTTCCCTGTTCGGCTTAGTTAGATAGCCATTTGGTGGATGCCGGCCGGAGCGGCTCGACATCCTCTGGCGAGCCGGGGCCAGCCCGCGAGATCAGCCGTTCACCGGCATGGATCGAGCGCGGCCAACCTGGGGTTGGCCGCGCTCGCAATCGCCATGAAGATTGAAACGGTGTCCCTCGGTGCCGAGCGAACCCCTTACAGCCCGGTTCCGCGGAAGACCACCAACGGCGTCATCAGCAGGATTCGCAGATCCGTGCCGAACGACATCATGCCCGCGTAACGCGTGTCGTACATCGCGCGTTCGGCGAATGAGCATCCGTTGCGCTCACTAACCTGCCAAAGACCCGTTATGCCCGGCCGCATTTCGTAATATGCGATACCGGGATAATCCCACCTTTGTTCGGGACACATCGGTCTTGGGCCGACAAGGCTCATATGGCCGAGAAGAACGTTCAAGAGTTGCGGCAGCTCGTCCAGCGAGTATTTGCGCAGATATTTGCCGATGGCGGTGATGCGGGGGTCTTCCCGGAGCTTCTGCGTCCTGTCCCACTCGATCCGCGCCGCCATGTTTTCGTTCAAATACTCCCGCAGCCGCAGATCCGCGTCCGGAACCATTGTGCGGAGCTTCCACAGCATGAAGGTTCGCCCATCCTTGCCGAGGCGCGGCTGGCGATAGAATGCGGGTCCTCCGTCGAGGCGAACAAGAACCGCCAGAACGCCGATGAGCAAAGCCGCGATGGGCGCGAGCGCCAGCGCGACCAGAAAGTCGAAGCTCAATTTCGCGGCCAGGTATGCGGACCGCGATCGCCTAATCCGATCGGATGAAGCAAGCTCAACCGAAAGGGTATCTGGATAGGACCTGGAGTAATTTTCCACTATTGAAACCTCCGAAAGCAGGGTTTAGGCCTGTGTCGAAGGGCAAATTGCTACTACTTATGTAGAAGCTTGAATAACCAGCAACGTATTATTCTCGATTGCTGATATTTGCCCGTAATGGGCGATCAAATCATGCCCCGTCGCAGGGGAAATATTGAGTTAAGTTACGAAACTAGCAATAAATCGATGATAGATATTTGTATCTAGATTGAAGGGATGATCAACCATTTAACCCTCGTCGCGGGTCCGCGCGTGCTCGTCGGGCTGGCCCCGCGGTGCGGGCCCGCGTCGCGATTGCTCAAGGGACTTCCCGGTTCCAGTGTCCCACCATCGCCGCGGCATTGCCGTGGCAGGCCAGTTCCAGCATTCGCCGTGCCCGGTGGAGCCGGACCCGCGCGAGGCAGGTAAACGCCAGCCAGCGGGTCCGGGCGCCGGAGATGCGATCAGACCGCAGGACTTTCGTGACGTCGACCAGGGGCGACGCCGCGACGGCCACGCTGCCGGCGAGCCACCTGAGGCGCGACGAGGTGCGTGCTTCGATCGCGCGGAACTCATGGGCGACATGCCGGTCCCATCTCTGCGCAAGTTCCGGGAAGGATTTGCAGGAAGGGGTGAGCACCTTCGCGGCCGGCAGATAAGCCACCCGGTACCCGCGCGAAGTCGCGCGCAGGCCCCAATCCGTGTCTTCCATCGTGGTTATGCCGCCGAATGGCCGACCGCCTGAAATACACCGGTTCGGACAACCATGTTTCCAGTCGCGGTGTGCCCGCGCTCAGCATAAAGTTGAGCGCGATAGCTGAAGATGTTCTCGTATGCCTCGACCGCAGTCGGCCGCTTCGGGTCGGCGGGAAGGACTCCGATATCGCCGCCGGCGAAATCAATGTCGGGATTGCCGTCCATCGCTTCGACCATCGCGCGGAGCCATCCGGGCTGGGCGATGCAGTCGGAGTCGATGAAGGCCAGCAACTCCGCTCTGGCGCACCGGGCGCCCAGGTTTCGTGCCGGACCGGGACCTGGGACAGGCTCATGCTCCAGCCGCACCCCCTCGAATTCGGAGCACACAGCCTGCGGAAGCTCGGTTGAACCATTGTCGACGACGATGATCTCGAACGGTATGCCTTCGGACCGCTGCGCCGCAAGCGACAGCAGACAGCGCCGCAGATTGTCCGGCTCGTTGAGGTGCGGAATGACAATGCTGATGCGGGGCAGGGAATGATCCGAAGGCCGGCCGCTCGCGTCGCCGGGGATGGCAAAGGATCCGCCCCGCTCCGCCGACCTATTCTGTGCAAGAAATTCAAACTCCGGCATCTGTTCCCCCGATCGATCGCGCGGCGGTGAAAGCCGCCCTTCCAAGAGTATGATCCCCGCCGGCCCAAGCCATTCGGCAACTTGGCCGAGACGAAGAGCCAGATTGATCATACGGATGGGATGGGCCATATCCGCGCCCATCGGCGATAAGCTGAATGGAGACCGGCCGGTTATCCGCCCGGTCGATCCTGGCTGCCGGCAGCCCTTCCTTCTTGCGCCCGGCTAAATCGAAAGCGGTAAGCGCCACTCCGTTTGAACAAGGTCGCCACGACAGGCGCCGCTCCGTTGCCGGCAAGAACGCGCCTTCGCACCGCTCCTTTGCCGGCAACAACGCGCGTTCGCGCTCAGGCCTTTGTTCGGCTGGCGGAAAGCGATGCAAGCCTCTGCTCGGCGAACCGGTCCTTGCCGGAGGGCGAAAACTGGTTGGGCGCCTGCGAGGCGTTGTGAAGCTGGAAGTTTCGAAACTTGGCCGCCGCTTCGGTTCTATTGTGGGCGCCGAGCTTGCTGATGATATTGTGAAGATGAATCTTGACCGTGTGCTCGGAAAGGTCGAACTCGGCGGCGATCGTCTTGTTCTGCAGCCCGCGCGACACCATCTCGAGAATCTGGATCTCGCGCGCCGTGAGCCCTGATATGTCATTCCCGCTGGTTCCTTGCGCCTGCGGCTTGGCGATCGGCCGGGCCTGGCCGATCGTGCCGGCAACGGAACGGAATATTCCCGGCGGGTAGTACTCGCCCCCGCAAAGCATCAGCCTGATGACGGACAGCCACACGTCCAGTCTAAGGTTCATGGGCAGTATGCCGCGGACGAGCGGAGACCGGAGTATTTCCAGTAGATGGTCGGCGTGGCTGTGGGAATCGTTCTCGATGACCGCGGTCAGCGCGTTTGGATGCATGCGAAGGAACTCCGCCGACGCGTCCTCCACGGCTCTCAATTGCGCCGCATCCACCAGAATCAGCGATACGGGATGGGCAAAGGCCGCGCATACGGCCGATACCTGCTCGACCTGCTCGATTGCGATCCATGGGAACTCGCGGGTGAGGGCGTGGATCAGCCTCTCCGAAATCGTTCCGGCCGTTGCGACGAGAAGGATCACCCGACGCGGTTCGGAATGCGGATAGGATTTGTCCTGCCCGTTCAACCACCCGTCATGATGTTCGGATCCGTTCTGGATCATATATTGCACCCGCGCTCATTCTTCGACCAACCTGGATTGCTGGCCCGAGGTGTGCCGATCAGGTGGCGTGCGTCCGCGAAGGTCGCCGCGCACATTCGGCACTCGCTTGGCCGAACAACACCGTGCGTCGTCTTTCGCTGCCACGTTCCACACTCTTCAACTGGCCCGGCCTGTTTTCTGGCACACCACAAACAGGCGCTGGGCCGCACCTCGCCTGGAACCATATTCCTTGGGGTGTCCGGTCGCGACGGTACAATACGGTTGAGACCAGGTGGAAGGTTGGCGAGAAGGATGGATCGCCGTCGATACCTTCCTCATCCGAATGGACTAGACCAAGCGGACCGTCACCATCCATTCGATGTTTTTGCAGTCACCCACCTGCCACTCCGGCCCTTGTTCGGTATAGATCCGGCGGGCTGGCCCCGTGGACCGGACGGCAATCGCCACGGACAGGCTTGCGCGGCTGCAAGTGAAGCAGCCGAATGAACGCCGCGCCGTCCGCGCCGTCCCGCACTGTTGCGCATAAGTCGATCCGGATCGGAATTCGGATGAGTTGGCCGGGTCGCCCTCCTCAATTTTGATGAAGCGTGGAGGGCTGCCTTCCCCTTTCCAAGATTCGCATAAATCCGCACTGTAAGTAGCTCGATTGATGGAGTTGGGCGGGTCGCGCTTTGCAGGCGCAGCGCCGGGCAAGAATAACGCAGAGCGTTTCAACAGTAGGGTCGGGGCATGATCGCGCGAGAGACAACCATTACCGCAAGGGTCCGCGTCCTGGCGACGGCGGGCGCCTTTGTCCTTGCGGGCACCTGGATCTCGGCGGCGTGGGCCGGCGGTATTCAGCTCGTGCCGGAAACAAAGCTGCGGGTGTCGGTGATTCAGTGGATGCCTCCGAAAGGCGCCTATGAGCGCTGGGACGCGTTGGGCGGCGAGTTCGTCGTCTCGCAAGCCGGAACCCTGACGTTGCCCGTCATCGGCACGATTCCCATCGACGGGCAGGACGGCGCTAGCCTCGCGGCCGATGTTGCGTCCCGTATTCAGGCGAAACTCGTGCTGGTCGACAAGCCGGAAGTCACGGTCGACGTCCTGGAATATCCGCCCGTCTACGTGGTCGGAGACGTGGCCAAGCCCGGAGAATACAAGTTTCGCGAGGGCATGACCGTGCTGCAGGCGCTGGCGCTGTCCGGCGGCGAATTGCGCGCCTCGACGGAGAAATCCCGGGAGGAGATCGAGCTTGTCGGCGAGTTGCAGGGCGTCGACGCCGACATCGTGCGAAGCACCGCCAAGATCGCCAGGCTGGAAGCTGAAATGTCGGGCGCGAGCGAGATACGTTTCCCGACCGTTTCTCCGGACGACGCCATCGCCAGGGACGCCTTTGCCCAGGAACGGATCATCTTCGACGCCCGCGCCAACGAAATCAAGCGGCAGACGACATCGCTGGGTGAACTTCGCCAACTGCTGAATGCGGAAATCGACGTGCTGAAGGAGAAAATCAAGGCGGCCGACGCCAGCATCAAAATGGCGGAAGACGAGCTGGCGGGCGTCAAGACGCTCGTCGAAAAAGGCATTGCGGTTGCCTCCCGCAAATCGGATCTGGAGCGCGCGCTGTCCAGCTACCGGACGGATCGCCTCGATCAGGTGACCGCGGCGATGCGCGCGCAACAGGCCATCACCGAGGCAACGAGGAACGCCGACGGCCTCCTGGACCGCCAAAAGACCGAAGTCGCGACGTCGCTGCAAGCCGAGCAAGCCAGCATCGGCAAGCTCAAGCTGAAGCGCGAGGTGGCACAGAAACTTTTGCTCGATTCGCTTGCGTCCGCCTCGCGGCCGGTCCGCCGGCAGGAAGACAGTGCGCCCACTTTTGCCATCACGCGGATCCAGGGCGGCGTGCCGTCCCAGATTTCAGGGGCCGCTTCGACGACGTTGATGCCGGGTGATGTGATCTCCGTGGCTTTCGCCGGGCCGCCGAAGGCGGATCCTCAAACCGAAACGCATTCCGGGCCGAAGGCAGCCGATGCTGCCAGCAATTGAGTTCGTGGCGCCGCGTCCGCCTGCGATGCCGGTCACGATGGATATCGACGCGATGAGCGTTGAGATAGGAGCGACATGAAGGGGATTATTCTTGCCGGCGGCAGTGGCACGCGCCTCTACCCGCTGACGATCGCCGTATCGAAGCAGATACTGCCGATCTACGACAAACCGATGATCTATTACCCTTTGAGCGTTCTCATGCTCTCGGGTATCCGCGACATTTTGATTATCTCGACGCCGCGTGATCTTCCGTGTTTCAAGGCCCTGCTGGGCGACGGTTCCGATTTTGGCCTGAACATCTCGTACGCCAAGCAGCCGCAGCCCAACGGGCTGGCCGAAGCATTCATCATCGGCCGCCGCTTCATCGGCAATGGCACGGTCGCCATGGTCCTCGGCGACAACATCTTCTACGGACACGGCTTGCCGCGACTATGCCAGGACGCCGCGGGCAGGCACGACGGGGCTACCGTTTTCGCCTATCACGTCGATGATCCGGAACGCTACGGCGTCGTCACCTTCGACAAGATCACCGGCAAGGCGATCAATATCGAGGAAAAGCCGGCGCGTCCGGCCTCCAACTGGGCCGTGACCGGTCTCTACTTCTATGACAACGACGTGGTCGACATCGCCGCATCGATCGAGCCCTCCGAGCGCGGCGAGCTCGAGATAACATCGGTCAACAACGTGTATCTCAAGCGCGGACGGCTCAGTGTCCAGCAGTTGGGTCGCGGCTATGCGTGGCTCGATACGGGAACCTACGACAGCCTGCACGATGCCTCTTCCTTCGTGCGAACCGTGGAGCGCCGCCAGGGCGTGCAGATCGCCTGTCCGGAGGAGATCGCCCTGGACATGGGTTGGCTCGACGCCGAACAGGTGCTGAAGCGGGCATCGCTTCTTGGCAAGACGCCATACGCGGCCTATCTCAAGCGTCTTGTCGGCGAATTCGCGCCCGTTGCCGGCCAGATCGAGCTTGGCGATCGCATCGCGACGCATGCCAAGCGCCTGGTTGTTTAGGGAAGGATGCCGGCCATGAACATTCTTGTCACCGGCGGCGCCGGCTTTATCGGCTCGGCGCTTTGCCGCTACCTGGCGGCCGACCCCGGCGTGCGCGTCGTCAACCTCGACAAGCTGACCTATGCCGGAAACCTGGCGTCGGTGAACCATCTGGAGAGGCTGCCGAACTATCGCTTCGTCCAGGCGGATATTTGCGACGAAAGGCTTGTGCTCGACGTGCTGCGCGCCGAAAGGATCGACCGCATCGTTCATCTCGCCGCGGAAACCCATGTCGACCGTTCCATCGACGGTCCAGCGGCTTTCGTTGAAACGAATGTCGTCGGCACCTTCCGCCTGCTGCAGGCGGCGCTGATCTATTGGCGCGGTCTTTCCGGGCTGGCATCGCAGCGCTTCCGACTGCCATCACGTTTCGACGGACGAGGTCTTTGGCGATCTTCCCTTCGATACGAGCCTCTTCACCGAGGAAACGCCTTACGCTCCCTCGTCGCCCTACTCGGCTTCCAAGGCCGCCTCGGACCATCTGGTACGGGCCTGGCACCATACTTTCGGGCTGCCGGTCACTCTTTCCAACTGCTCGAACAATTACGGTCCCTTTCATTTTCCGGAGAAGCTCATTCCGCTCACGATCCTGAATGCCCTCGATGAAAAGCCCCTGCCGGTCTACGGCAAGGGTGACAATGTTCGCGACTGGCTTTACGTCGACGACCATGTTCGCGCGCTTGCGTTGATCCTGAGAACGGGCGCGGTCGGCGAGAGCTACATTATAGGCGGGCGGGCCGAGCGCACCAATCTTCAAGTCGTTGAAGCGATCTGCGATCTCCTCGACAGAAGAAGGCCGCGCGGGAAAGGTGCATCGCATCGCGACCTGATCACCTTCGTGACGGATCGGCCGGGCCATGATCGCCGCTACGCGATGGACGCGTCCAAACTGGAACGGGAACTCGCCTGGGCTCCCCAGGAAAGCTTCGATACCGGCCTTGCGCGCACCGTTGACTGGTATCTCGGCAACGAATGGTGGTGGGCGCCGATACGAAACGGCAGCTACGCCGGCGAACGGCTCGGCAAGCTTTCGGCGGCATAGCGCATTCTCGACCCGCAAGGCGGGCGGATCATGCGTTGAAACAAGAGCAGGATGAGCGACCAGGCGACGCGGTCCCGGATCATTCCGCTCCAACAGAATTTGATAAGGACTTTCGCCGGTGACAAGCAGCCAGACTACAGCTGACGACGGCCCGCCGAGCCAGCAAGGCCCCGGCGCGCGGAGCAGTTCCTATCTCCAGATCATGTGGTCGACCGTGCTTATCGGCGGATCGTCGATCCTCAACGTTGCCTTCTCCGTAGTCCGCAACAAGGCGATCGCCGTCGTGCTCGGACCCGAGGGCATCGGCCTGATGGGCCTCTACAGCTTGGTCGCCGACCTCGCGCAGACAGTCGCGGGACTGGGTATCAAGGCGAGCGGCGTCCGCCAGGTCGCCGAGGCGGTCGGAACCGAGGAAGCGGAGCGCATCGCGCGCATCGGAACGGTGCTGAAGCGCTTGTCGATCGTGCTCGGCCTGCTCGGCGCGCTGGTTCTTGATCGCGCTGTCGCAGCCGGTCGCGACCATGACGTTCGGCGACAACGGCCATGCCGTCGGCGTCGCATTGCTGTCGGTCGCCGTGTTCTTCCGCATCGTGTCGGCGGGACAGATGGCGCTGATCCAGGGGCTGAGGCGCATCACCTACCTTGCCCGCGTCACCATATTCGGCGGACTGTGGAGCACGGTGATCGGCGTACCTATCGTCGTATTCTACGGCACGGCAGGCGTCGTCCCGGCGCTGATCGGGATGGCGTTCGGCGACACTCGTCGTTTCCTGGTGGTATGCCCGGAAGGTCGATGTCGAGCCCGTCCACCTGTCGTTACGGCAGATGCGCACGGAAACGGCCGCGCTGCTCAAGCTCGGCTTCGCCTTCATGGCCAGCGCGATCCTCACCGTCGGCGCGGCCTATGCCATCCGCATCATCGTCGTGAGGTTCGACGGCATCGAGGCGGCCGGCCTCTACCAAGCAGCGTGGGCGATCGGCGGCCTTTATGCCGGGCTTATCCTGCAGGCGATGGGTGCCGATTTCTATCCGCGGCTGACGGCGGTCAACAACGACAATGAGGCGTGCAACCGTCTGGTCAACGAGCAGACCGAGATCAGTATTCTGCTTGCCGGACCCGGTCTGATCGCGACCCTCACGGTCGCGCCGCTGCTGATGACGCTTTTCTACTCGCCGGAATTCCACGCCGCCGTGGATCTGCTGCGCTGGATCTGCCTCGGCATGATGCTGCGCATCGTCGCCTGGCCGATCGGCTACATCATCGTCGCCAAGGGCGCCCAGCTGGATCTTCCTGTGGACGGAAGTGGCCGCCACCATCGTGCATGTCGGCCTCGCCTGGGTCCTGATCAAGAGCTTCGGCCTTGCCGGGGCGGGCGCCGCATTCTTCGGCCTCTATGTCTGGCACACTATCCTGATCTACTGGATCGCGCGCCGCTTCACCGGTTTCCGCTGGTCGCGCGAGAATGTCGTGCTCGTGTCGATTTTCCTGCCGGCGGCGGGCCTGGCGTTCGGCCTGTTCTTCCTGCTGCCCTACTGGCAAGCGACCCTGGCGGGCACCGTATTGGTGGTTCTCAGCGGGCTTTATTCGCTGCGCATGCTGCTGAAGCTATTGCCGCGCGACAAGCTTCCGCTTGGCCACCTGCTGCCGCGGTGGATTTGAGCCGAAGGCTGGCCGGCTGTCCTGGGGCCGAGTTATCGACCGCGCCCCCTCACCAGATTTCCGGCCGGCTTGCGAAGAGCAAGCCGGGGAAATCCTCCTCTCCCCGAGGGGGAGAGGACGCAAGCGGCACCGTCTTCTGCCAATCGCCGACGTTGGAGATTGGCGAAAGCGCGATGCAAAGCCTCTTCTCCCCAGCTGGGGAGAAGTGCCCGGCAGGGCCATGAGGGGGCGGCGATCAAAGTCTAAGCCGCCCGTTTCATAACAGTGATGCGGATGTTCGGCCGGTAGCGATCCTACCCGGCGTCGTAGCCGTTGGGGTGCGTCGACTGCCAGCGCCAGGTGTCGGCGCACATCTCGTTGACAGTGCGGCCGGCGCGCCAGTCCAGGCTTTTCTCGGCCTTGTCTGTGGCCGCCCAGATCTGGGCGATGTCGCCCGGGCGGCGCGGCTCCAGCTTGCTCGCCAGGTTCTTGCCGGCGGCACGGCTGAAGGCCGTGAGCAGTTCGAATACGCTGTGGCCCTTGCCGGTGCCCAGATTGTAGACGTGGATGCCGGCCTCTCCGACATGCGCCCGCAAGGCGGCGACATGGCCTTCCGCCAGGTCGAGCACATGGATGTAGTCGCGCACGCCCGTCCCGTCGGCGGTAGGATAGTCGTCGCCGAAGATCGGCAGATAGTCGCGGCGTCCGACCGCGACCTGCGCCAGATATGGCATCAGGTTATTGGGAATGCCACGCGGGTCCTCGCCCATCAGGCCGGAGGGATGCGCGCCGACCGGATTGAAATAGCGCAGCACCGTAACCGACCAGTCGGGCTCGGCCCGCACGAGGTCCTCCAGCATGTGCTCGATGATGAGCTTGGTGCGGCCGTAGGGATTGGTGGCCGAGCGCGGGCTGGCCTCGGTTACCGGCACCGTCGCCGGATCGCCATATACGGTCGCCGAAGAGCTGAAGATGAGGTTCCTGACACCGGTGTCCCGCATCGCGTCGAGCAGGCTGATCGTGCCGCCGACATTGTTGCGGTAGTAATCGAGCGGCCTCGATACGGATTCGCCGACCGCCTTCAGTCCCGCGAAGTGGATCACGCCGTCGATGTTGAAGGTCTCAAGCAGGTGGCGCAGCAGGGCCGTGTCGGCGATGTCGCCTGGCTGGAATTCCGGCCTCGTTCCGGTGACGGCAGCGATCGCGTCGACGGCGGCGCTGCTGCTGTTCGAAAGATTGTCCAGGATGACCGGCGTGTGCCCCGCCTCGATCAGCGAGACGCAGGCCATGCTGCCTATGTACCCGGCTCCGCCGGTGACGAGGATCTTCACCGCGCCTCCTTAGAATTTATCGCCGTACTACGCCGGCCGAAGCGGCCGGTGCGATCCAATATCCAATGCGCGTCGCGACCTAAAATTCCGCAGTAAAGGACACGAGGATCACTGGTGATGACAGGATCGCTGTATCGCCGAAGGCAGCGCTCGACGTTGCCCCCCTCTGTCCCGCCGGACATCGCCCCCTCAAGGGGGAGATTGGCAGCGTCGGCGTTGCGGCCGTCTCTCCTTCGCGCCGCTCTTGCGGGGAGAAGGTGGCCGGCAGGCCGGACAAGGGGCAGAATCAGGGTCGCCGTCGTGTACCGTGATCTCAGTTCGTATCGCACGCTTCAGGTCCTTGCCTTTGCGCATGACTCCCGAAACCGGTGCTCACTTTCAGGAGGCATGCTTGGTGGCCGCTATTGCTGAAAGGCTTATGCCTACCGGCACGGGCTGTTGCAACGCCAAACCGTACTGCCAGTTTCCAGATCGGCAATACGGTCGGTTTGACGCATTTTTCGGTAACTCTGGCGCCGGGAAGGGTCCCGGCGATTGGGAAGCTATCCACCCGGGCAGGTTCAGCCCGCGAGGATCTCATGGTGCGCGAGGACGTCGTGCAGCGCGTCGACCACGCAGGCGAGTTCCTCGTCCGTCATCTGCGCGTAGAGCGGCAGGATGATCGAGCCGGCCTGCGCGGCCACGCTGCGGCCAAGGCTGGAAGCCCGGCGGAACGCGTCGGGACCCGCGTAGGCGGGCTCAAGATGGATGTTCATGACGCCGCGCCGGGTCGAGATGCCTCGATCGAGCAGCGCCTGCATGACCGTCCGCTGGTCGGAGGGCGACGACAGCCTGACGCAGTAGCTCTGCCAGTTGCTGCGCGCCCAGCTCGGCTCGACCGGCGTGGCAAGCCCAGGAATGCCGTCGAGGCGCTCGCCGTAGAGCCGCGCCAGCCGCCGCCGCTGTCGCGATGATCTCCGGCAGGCGGCGTCAATTGCTCGCGTCCGATCGCCGCCTGCAGGTCGGTCATGCGGTAGTTGTAGCCGACTTCCGGATAGCTCTCGATAGATGACCTGCCTCGACGCCGTGCCGGACCGTATCGGTCACGCTCATGCCGTGCTGGCGCCAAAGCCGGAACTTGCGGTCGTATTCGGGATCGGCGGTCGTCAGCATGCCGCCGTCGCCGGTGGTGACGACCTTGCGCGGATGAAAGGAAAAGCAGGCGATGTCGCCGTGCGGCTTGCCGATCTTCTCCCAGCTGCCGTCCCAGAGGATCTCGCTGCCGATCGCGCAGGCGGCGTCCTCGATGACCGGCATGGCCATGCGCGCCGGCCGATCTCGCACGACGCGCGCCAGGTCGCAGGGCATGCCGATCTGGTGGACGCACAGGATCGCCTTGCGTCGCGCGGCGTGATCGCGCGCCTCGATCAAGTCCGGATCGATGTTGAAGCCGTCGGCCTCGATATCGACGAAGACCGGCGACGGCGCCGCAATAGCGGATGGCATTGGCCGTGGCGATGAAGGAGTGGCTGACCGTGATGACCTCGTCGCCCGGCCCGACGCCGACGGCCAGCAGCGCCAGATGAAGAGCCGTCGTGCAGTTCGAAACGGCGCAGGCATGCGGCGCGCCGACAAGCGCCGCGAATTCGCGCTCGAAGGCGGCGACCTCGGGCCCCTGCGTCACCCAGCCGGACAGGATGACGCGGCGCACGGCGTCGACCTCGCGCTCGTCGAGAATGCGGCTTGGCGACCGGGATCTGTCGAGCGGCGTCGTTCATTCCGCGGCCTCCGCCGTTACGGCCGCGCTCGTGACGCCACCAGTCGACCAGATCGCGAAGTCCTTCCTCGAGCGAGATCTCGGCTTCGAAGCCGAGCATCTCGCTTCGCCTTGCTGGTGTCGGCCAGCCGGCGCGTCACGCCGTTGACCTTGCGCGCCGGCGGCATGCTGCGGCTCGAGCGACGAGCCCATGACGCGCGAGCAGCTCGTCGGCGAGCTCGCAGCAGGCTGGTCTCGGTGCCGCTGGCGACGTTGAAGACCTCGTCGGTGACATCGCGATTTCGCGGCCAGCATGTTGGCGCGCGCGATGTCGTGGACATGGACGAAATCCATGGTCTGGCGTGCCGTCGCCGATGGATGATCGGCGGCTGCGCCGGCGGCGATGCGCTCCATCCAGCGGATCAGCACCTCGGTATAGGCGCCGTAGACGTCCATGCGCGGGCCGTAGACGTTGAAATAGCGCAGCGCGACGTAGTTCAGCCCGTACATCTCGGCGAAGCTGCGCAGCAGCCCCTCGTTGAAGGTCTTGGCCGCGCCGTAGATGGTGCGGTTGTTGTAGGGATGATGGCGTCTCGGTCGTCGGGAAGCTCTCGGCAAGCCCGAGCACCGACGCCGACGACGCGGCGACGACCTTCGACACGCCGGCCTTCACCGCGGCTTCGAGCACGTTGAAGGTGCCCGTCGGCCAGCACGTCGAAGGCCAGTCGCGGCTCTTCGGCGCATTGGGTGATGCGGATCGCGGCCTGGTGGAAGACGATGTCGACGCCGTCGACAAGCTTGCGCCAGCAGCGTCCGTGTCGCGGATGTCCCCGTCGACGATCGTCGACGGCGAGACCGCGCGGCCGCGTCGCGCAGGTTCTCGCGCCGGCCGCGGACGAAATTGTCGAGGATCGACGATTTCGCGCGGCTGCTCCTGCGCGACGAGATCGGCGATGTGGGAGCCGATCAGGCCGGCGCCGCCGGTGATCAGAACGCGCTTGTTCTTCATGGCATCGTCTCCTTTGGCGTTGCAGCTGGCGAACGTCCGATTCGGCGTCCGTCCGCCAGCGCAGAAACTTGCGCCGGCACGCCGGCGACGATGGCGAAAGGCTGCGACATCCTCGCGTCACCACCGCGCCGGCGCCGACGATCGCGCCCTTGCCGATCGTCACGCCGGGCAGGATCGTCGCGTTGGTGCCGATATCGGCCCAGGCGTCGATCCGGACCGGCTTGATCTCGAGGTCGGTGCGCGATGATCGGCACGTCGACCGGGCATGCGCGGTGTGGGTCGAGCCGAGGACCTTCGCGCCCGGACCCCAGCCGACATAGTCCTCCAGGACGAGGTCGCGCGCGTCGAGATAGGCCTGCGGCCCGATCCAGACATGGTCGCCGATCACGCAGGTGCCGTCGTAGCGGCCCTGGATATAGGCCTGCGCGCCGATGAAGACGCCGTTGCCGATCTCGAAGGTCTCGGGATGCTTGAAGCCGGCGCCGCTGCCGATCTGCAGGCCGGCGCCGCAGCGCGCGCGCCAGGCCGCGCCAGATCGCCCGGCGCATCAGCGCGTCGAGCGTGCCGTCGCCATGTGCAGAAGCGGCCGTAGAGCTCGACGAGGCCGCTCGCCGCCGTAGGCAGGCTGTCAGGCTTGCCGGCAAGGCCGAGTCTCGAAATCCGGATCGCGGCAGCACTTCGCGGCGGCCGTGCACGGCCGCGACGATCCGCGCGGCCCGCTGCTGGGATCAGTCGACATAGGCGTCCTGCTCCACGGCTGCGGCGACCTGCTCGATCTGGCGCGGCGTCATTTCGGGATAGATCGGCAGCGAAAGCACCTCGCGCGCGGCCGCTTCGGACTGCGGGAAGTCGCCGACGCGGTAGCCAAGATCGCGATGCGCCTCCTGCAGATGGACCGGAATCGGATAGTGCAGGCCGGTCTGGATGCCCTTCGGCCAGCAAGGCGCGCTGCAGTCGCGTCGCGGTCGTGCGGTGCGCACGGCATAGATGTGATAGACGTGGCGCCGGCCGGCGGCTTCGACCGGCGTCGTGACGCGCGCGAGTCGCGCCAGCAGCGCGGAATAGTGCGCGCGCATGCGCTGCGCCGCGCCTCCGTCCAGTCGTTCGAGATGGCGCAGCTTGACCCGCAGGATCGCGCCCTGGATGCCGTCCATGCGGTAGTTGAAGCCCTTCAGCACGTGGTGGTAGCGCTGCTCCTGGCCCCAGTCGCGCAGCATGCGGATCTGTCTGCGCGTGGCCGTCGTCGTTGGTGACGACGATGCCGCCTTCGCCGCAGGCGCCGAGATTCTTGCCGGGATAGAAGCTGAAGCAGCCCGAGACGCCGATGCTGCCGGCGCGCTGGCCGTTGATACTCGGCGCCGTGCGCCTGGCAGGCATCCTCGATGACGGCAATGCCATGGCGCTCGGCGATCGCCATGATCGGCGTCCATGTCGGCCATCTGGCCGTAGAGATGGACCGGAACGATCGCCTTGGTGCGCGGCGTGATCGCCGCTTCCAGCTTGCGCCGGGTCCATCGTGAACGTCGCGGGCTCGATGTCGACGAAGACCGGCCGCGCGCCGGCGTAGCAGATCGCCGACACGGTCGCGACGAAGGTGAAGGGAACGGTGATGACCTCGTCGCCCGGGCCGACGCCGGCCGCCAGCAGCGCCAGATGAAGCGCGCTGGTGCCGGTGTTGACCGCGATGGCGTGCTTGGTGCCGCAATAGGCGGCGAACTCGCTGCTCGAATGCCGCGACCTCGTCGCCCAGGACGTACTGCGTCGGAGGCGAGCACGTCGCAGAACGGCGGCGTCGATTTCGGGCTTGATGCTCGCGTACTGCGCCTTCAGATCGAGAAACGGGATCATGCGACGCGCCTTATCTGTTCGAGTTCGATCACGCGTCCGCGCTGTGCCAGCGACTGGGTGGCGGCTTCCAGGATGCGCACGACGCGCAGGCCGGCCTGGCCGTCGGCGGTCGGCGTGCCGCCGTGTCTCGATGCAGGCGACGAATTCGCGAAGCTCGCTGCCGAGCGCCTCGGTCATGTCGAGCTGCGGCGCCCACATGTCGCCGGTGCGATAGCCGACCAGCGCCTGGTAGCCTTGTTCGCCGTTCGGCTGCGGATTGCCGTTGAGCGTGATGCCCTTGTCGTAGACCTTGATCTTCTCGCTCGGCTCGAGATCGTCGTAGACGATCATCTTGCTGGCTGCCGCCGATCAGCGTGCGCCGCACCTTCACCGGCGCCAGCCAGTTGACGTGGATGTGGGCGATCAGGTTGCTCTCGAAGAACAGGGTGAGATAGGCGATGTTCTCCGGCTCGCCGGCGACGTGGCTCATGCCGGTGGCCGAAACCGCGACCGGGCGCTGCCGGCAGCACGATAGTCCATGATCGAAAGATCGTGGACGGCGAGATCCCAGATGACGCTGACGTCGTGCTGGAACAGCCCGAGATTCACGCGGACGGAGTCGTAGTAGTAGATCTCGCCGAGGCTCGTCTCGACGAGTTCGCGCATCTTGCGGACAGCGCCGGTGTGGATGAAGGTATGGTCGACCGCCAGCACGAGGCTGCGGCGCGCGGCCTCGTCGACGAGCCGCTCGGCCTCCTCGGCGGAGGACGCGATCGGCTTTTCGACGAAGACGTGCTTGCCGGCCATCAGCGCGCGTCATGGCCAGCCGGAAATGCGTGGAAACCGGCGTGGCGATGGCGACGGCGTCGATCGTCGGGATCGCGCAGGACCTCGTCGAAATCGTCGGTGATCTCTGACCGACGGGATAGCGGCTTTGAACCGGCGCCAGGCGCTCGCTGTCTGCAGATCGCAGACCGCGACCAGCCGCGCGCCCGGCGTCTCGCAGAAATTGCGGACCAGGTTCGGCCCCCAATAGCCGTAGCCGACGACGGCGACGCCGATCATCTTGCTCTCCCGGACGATTGTTCGCTCGGATCTCGCGCATCGCTGTCGTGTCCAGCCCGATGATTCTTGCCGGCACGCCGGCGACGATCGCGCCGTCGGGAACGTCGCGCGTGACGACGGCGCCGGCGCCGACGAGCGCGCCCTCGCCGATCGTGACGCCGGCAAGAATGGTCGCGTTGCTGCCGATCGAGGCGCTGCGCCTGCACCAGTGGTCGGGACGACGGTCCAGTCGCCGTCCGTCTGCAGCGCTGCCGTCCGCGGTCGACCGCGCGCGGATAGAGGTCGTTGGTGAACATGACGCCGTGGCCGACGAACACGCCGTCCTCGATGCGTCACGCCCTCGCAGATGAAGCTGTGGCTGGAGATCTTGCAGTTGCGGCCGATCGACGGCGTTCTTCTGGATCTCGACGAAGGTGCCGATGCGCGTCCCGCCGCCGATCCTGCAGCCGTAGAGATTGACCAGGTCGGGATGATGGATGACGACGCCTTCATCCATAGTCACGTTCGACGCGATCATTTTGCCCCCGACCCCTCTAGGCAGCAATTCAACGAGGCCGTGAGGTGACGCGATAGAGTTGTTGAGCGCCCGCCACGGCCGAACAGATTTGGAATGGTTTCAGCGAAACTTTCCGCCCCCAAGGGAATTCTTTTCGGCCCCAGAGTAAAGGAAACAAAACGCAGTACGGTCGTGTCCGAAAGGAGTATCGGCGTTGCAGATCATCAGGACGGCCTTTTCACGGCCGGTCGCGCTTCCTTGTCAGGCGCGATTTGGCGCCGGCTGCGCGATGCCGACCTTTCGTGCCGGACGACCTACCGCGCCGACACGGTCGAACCCGATTTGAGACGCCCAGCCGAAGCCCGCGCGGACGACGGCGACGCTTGGAACACGCGCGCCGTGAGGTGGAAGCTAGAGCAATTCGGCTTTTCTTCGAATTCGGAAGAAGGTTTTATCTCTTTGTTTTTACGCGACTCCGTGCGGAAAACCGGAACCACTTTGCTGGAACTGCTTCAACAATATTGGGACCTTGCAGGCGCATTTCCGCGTACGGCTCCGCATCGGGCTACCGGCAACGACGTCACGCAACCAACGAGCCATGACCCAGATAGGGTCCTGCTTGCCTCGACCCGCCGGCCGAGGAATCGCCTCGGCAAAAAGTGCCTGAACGGGCACATCGACTGGCTTTGCCGGGGCAGGGCGCGCGGATGTAGATCGGCTCGCTCTTTCGATTGATCCCCGGCGGCCGAAACGGGCACGGCGTAAGTCGATCGGCGTAAGCCGGCATCATCGTAGCCGAAGTGCCGCGCCGGCCTAAGGCTTTCAGCCCTGTGGTCACCTGTTGCGAAGCGCCGGCGCCCGAGCGATTTTCACCAATTGCTGCTGCCGCAGTTGAGAGGGTGACACGGCGCCTGCCGTGCCACCCAAGATGTCCGGCTCGGTGCCGAACTAAGCATCAGAGCACGAAATCAGCCGCAGTCAGGGCATGTTGGCCGACGAGGCTGACCTGGAAGTCGATGCCGGCCGAGCTATCGACCGTGCCCTCAACCAAGGTGCGATTAGTGGCGCTGTCGTAGTGGAACTTGACGAGCCCAGGCTGCGACGCGTCCGAGCCGAACGTGCCCTCACCCATGAACTGGAACGACTGATTATAACTCCCGCCCTCCTTTGCGTCGATGGCTGACAAGTCAATCTCGTCGATGCCCGCCTGGAAATCCCAGATCAGGTCGCGCTGGCCGAAGCCGGGCCGCGAATCGGAGGCGGCCGTGAACACGAACACATCCGCGCCCGCGCCTCCGAAAAGCTGATCGTTGGCGGAGCCGCCAGTCAGCGCGTCGTCGCCAGCACCTCCCCTCAGGGTGTCCCCGCCCGAAGTGCCGATCAGCGTGACGCCGGAGGACGCGCTATCATCGTTGGTGATGGTGCCGACACCTAGACCGTCGCTGATGGTGGCGCCGTTGGTCGCATTTGTCAGGAGGACGTTGAAGGTCTCGTTCGCCTCCACCTTGGTGTCGCCGTTGATCGTGACCGAGATCGTCTGCGTATTCTGGCCGGCTGCGAAATGCAGCGTGTTGGAAGCCGCCGCGTAGTCGCGGTCGGCAACTGTCGCGCTGCCGTTGGAGGTCGCGAAGTTCACGTCGAATGCCGCCGTGCCGCCGCTGCGCGTGACCGTGAAGGTCGCCACCTCGGTCCCGCTGTCGTCCTCGCTGATCGTGACGTTGTTGATCGAGACCGAGCCCGCAACCGCCGTGTCATCATCGTTGGTGATGGTGGCGACACCTCGACCGTCGCTGATGGTGGCGCCGTTGGTCGCATTTGTCAGGAGGACGTTGAAGGTCTCGTTCGCCTCCACCTTGGTGTCGCCGTTGATCGTGACCGAGATCTTCTGCGTATTCTGGCCGGCTGCGAAACGCAGCGTGTTGGAAGCCGCCACATAGTCGCCGTCGGCAACTGTCGCGCTGCCGTTGGAGGTCGCGAAGTTCACGTCGAATGCCGCCGTGCCGCCGCTGCGCGTGACCGTGAAGGTCGCCACCTCGGTCCCGCTGTCGTCCTCACTGATCGTGACGTCGTCGATCGAGACCGAGCCCGCAACCGGCGTCGTTCCTCCACCACCACCACCACCTCCTTCCACCTCCGACGGGGGCTGGATCAGAGCGCCCGGAACGAGCTCGCCATTCACGATGGTCGCGTAGCGGACATTATCCCACTGCGTGATATTTAAGACGCCACCGGACTCTTCAATCAGAAGCGGCGCCCACGCGAAAGGCCCGACGAAAAAGACATCCTTGAGGGCCACGTTGATGGTGCTGCCGGGATCGGCATGGATGCGCAGACCGAACGGACCGCCCTCGAAGACCACATTGTCCAGGGTGACCGTGCCGCCGTAATTGTCGGCGATGAACATTCCGGCGGTTGCGGCAGAGTTGTGCGACACGATCGTCGAGTTGGAGATCGTTACATTGCCGGTGCTGCCAGGGCTGTAGGCCTGAATGCCGTCGGCGTGATCGGAACCGGTGCCGGTTGTCTCGATATATGAGTTATTGATGACGATGTCGCCGCCGCCGCCGATGCGCACGCCTTCTCGAGAGTTGACGCGAACATCATCGAGGGTCGCGTCACCACGCAACACTACGGATGCAGTTGAGCCGGTTTCAGTAATACTTACATTAGAGAGCGTGCCGCCGTCTGGGATCGTGACAGAACCAGAATTGACATTATCGCTGAATAGCGAATTGCTCCAGCTCAATGGAATGTCGTTGATAGCCATGATCTTCCTTTCCTATGCGGCATCTGCGCGATCCCCTCGCCGTCGCGGGAATGCGATGATGACCCTTGACGAGACTTGTACGAGCCTCTTGCGTGCCGTTGTCAAATTGATATCCGGCGTGCGCAAAGTCGCGCGCCCGACCACGTGTCCCGCCATCTTTAGGGTGTGTACTTAAGGGAAAACCGCTTCGGACCGCACCGCTGGGTCGCAGACCCACGCCAGCCGCAGTGGCAGTCAAGGTTATGATATCCCTCGTTTGATGGTGCCAGCGTTTGATAGTGCCAGCGGCAAAAAATAGTGCCGCGGTACCACCGAATTCTAAGCCTTATGCATGAAGAGCGCTCCGTTTGGGTTAACGAAGCGCCTACAGACTAGGGAAATGGGGCATCGAATGCGGCTGGTTTTGGGCAATTCCTAGGCAAGGGATCACGTCTCATGGAGTGATGAAATATACTGTTATGATCGGTTTGGTTGAATTTGACGGCTGTCGGGCGATGGTCGATTTTGAGATGCCGATGACGGGTTCGATTACCGCCCTCCGCCGCAAGGCGCGCTTGACGGCCTTGGTCAGGCCGTGTTTCTGGCCGACATGGACCTGTCCTTCGGCGGGCTGGAACCGCCCGAGGCCTCTTCCTACGCAGTTCTGGAAGCAGTCGGTCTCGGCCGCGGTCGGCTCAAGCCGATCGCGCTGGCCCCATCGAGCGCCGCCAAGGGGGCTCGATCTCATCGCCTATCCTCATCTGCCTTACGGGGGTCAGTTCAGCCCGCCAGGGTCTCCTGGCGCGGCTCAGCAGGCTTGGAGACCAACTCGAAGCGTTTTCGCGCGCCGTTGATTTCGAGCTGTTCCGCTCTGAACTGGAGGCCGCGCTATCCTACAGCGATGGCAGCAAAGGCGTCCGGCCGCCTTTCGACCCGGTGATGATACTCAAATCCTGGTGATCCAGACGATCAACACGTTGTCTGACGAGCGCACCGAGTATCTGATCAATGACCGGCTGTCGTTCATGCGGTTCTTGGGCCTTGGTTTTTCGGATCGTGTGCCGGACGCGAAGACCATATGGCTGTTCCGAGAACGGCTGACGAAGGCCGGTGCAATCGCACCGCTGTTCGAACGCTTCGACAATATGCTACGCGATGACGGCTATGTTCCAATGTCCGGACAGATCGTCGATGCCTCTCTGGTTGCCGCCCCACGCCAGCGCAATACGAGGGCGGAGAAAGCCGACATCAAGGCCGGGAAGATACCTGAAGCCTGGAAGGACAAGCCTGCGAAGCTGCGCCACAAGGATCGCGATGCGCGCTGGAATGTGAAGTTCACCAAGGCCAAGCCGCAGGAGGACGGCACGGTCCCGGTCGTCGATCGGGCTATCCCGGCCTTCGGTTACAAGAACCACATCTCCATCGATCGCCGCTTTCGTCTGATCCGGCGTTGGAAGGCAACCGATGCAAGCGCGCACCTCACAAGACGCCAGTCCCCAGCAAAGAACGGACGCAAACACCGCTGGATCCTCACGAGCGCCTGATCCAGGCGTCAAAACTCAGTTCTTGGATCCTTCCGATTCGGCCGCCCGATTTCGCCGTTGACCCCGGCGTACCAGCCGCGCAGCGCCGCCCTGAAATTAGCCGGAGAGCCGACAGCGAGAAATTCGAGGCTTCTCGCCAGCACGACGAGCGTCGTCCAGATGAACCATTTGCGGTAGTTCCGGCGTACGAACAGCAGGCGATTGCGAAAATCGAGATAGACGGCAAGGCGCGAGCGATCGCGCCGGGCGCTGGCAGATCCCATGCTCGCGCCGCCCACGTGCCAGACTGTCGAGCCGTGGCAGTAGCCGACGTCGTCCGTCTGCTTGGCCCGCAAGCCCCAGTCGAGGTCTTCAAAATACAGGAAGTAGTCCTCGTCCATCAATCCGATGCGCTGCACGCATTCCTTCGTGACATAGAAGGACGCGCCGGACAGCGCATCGATGCGTCTTTCGACGTCGCCGGTGTCGGGGACGATGTCTGCCGACTTTCCCTTGTCGACGCCCAAGGTGCGGCAGTTCCAGACGCTCCAGCGCAATCCGCGCGACATGCTCGTATCCGGCCGGCTGCTGTCGACAATACGGCTGCCGATCATTCCTTTCTTTCTTTCTTCGGCGTGGCGCATGAGTGCCGCAAGCGCCTGGCGCTCCGGTTGCGTGTCGGGGTTGAGTATCCAGAACCCATCCCAGGCCGGATCCGCGCGGATTTGCCGGAGCCAAGCGTTGATGCCGCCGGCATAGCCCAGATTCGCGGATGCCTGCGCGAGATGGACGACAAGGTTGCGGTTCTGCTTTACCAGGCGTTCCTGGCGGACAATCGCGCTTTCACGGCCAGGGTGGAAATCCGAGCCCACCGGGACGTACCCCTTGCCTCGCAGCAGGTCCACGGTCTCGGCAAATGCGGCGGCACCGCCGTTTTCGATGATGAATGCCTCGAAATTCGAGACGGTTCGGCATTCTTCCAGCGCCTGTACGCATGAAAGGACATCGGAGGGCGTCCGGTAGGCGACGATAATGACAGCGGCCTTTGCCATACTATGTCGAGCTTTCTTGAAATCGCTGATCGGCGATAGCGGCGTCATTGCATGAGCAACCGCAATCCGTGCAGCGTGCGGAACCAGCGCAGCCGGAAAAGAACCAGAATCGCCGAGAGCTTCAGGCGCGGGCCCGAAATCTTGTCCGACACCAGGACACGCGCGAGGTGCGGCACCGGCGACACGAAGACGACGAGGCAATAAAGAAACCAGTCGAAACCGCTCCGTCCCGCGGCCTTCTGGAAGAGATAAGTCTGCTCTACGATGCGAACCCATTTTGCCTTGAGTTCCGTCCAGTCGCGTCGGGCGGGATGGCTGACAGCGGCGGCGGGCGCATATTTGAGATTGAAACCCCGACTTACCGCGCGGTTGCCCCATTCGCGGTCTTCGGACAAGCCCGGTCGGAACGTTCCGACCGCGTCGAAAACCGCGCGCCGCACGAACATGTTGCCGCTGCCGGAAAACTTGTCCTTTTCCACGTATTTCTTAAAATCGAAGGCGAACACCTTTTCAAAGGCCTCGACCGCCGTCGGATGGCCGGCAATTTCGTAATCGACATCCACCTGGCCCCCGATCACGTCGGCGCGGTTCAATGCCTTGACGCCCTCCGCCAGCCAAGACGGCCTGGGACGGCAGTCCAAATCGATGAAGGCGAGGATGGTGCCGCACGATGCGCGCACGGCTGCGTTGCGTGTCTCGGCCGCTCCCTGAATTGGTGCGGGAACGACTTTCGCGCGCGCGCCGCACAATCGCGCGACGGCGTCGAGGCCGCAACGCGAATTGTTGTCGGCGACGATGACCTCGAAGGATTCACGCGACGCGGTTTGCGCTTCGAGAAGGGCCAGGCAGCGCTCGAGATTTTCGAGGTCGTTGTAGTGCGGAATAATGACCGAAACGCGCGGCGCTTCAGCGTGGGACTCCGGGGCGGCGCTGGCGCGGCGCTCAAAAGTCATCGGCGCTTCCGTCCCGGAAGGGCTTCGGCAATACTCGTCCCGATACCAGTTTGTCATTCGTGGGCTTTCCCATGCGAACACTCTCTCATATCTCGCCGATATTCCCGTGCCCGCCAACATCCCCGAATGGATATGGCGCTTAACGAAAGGGAGGAGTGAAGAACACGGCGGACAACCAGAACCAGCGGCACCAATCGTCTCCAAGACACGGATGCATCAGCTCCTGCTCCGCAGGGTATCGGATGGTGGTGTGGGCAAACGTCCCCGGAGCGTTGTTCTTTGATAGCGCGAAGGCGGTGGGGTTTCCCCGGGAGAGTCAAAGATCCACATGCCGCTGCCGAGCAGAAAAAGGGTCAACACATAGGGAGCATCCCAAATGTGCACCGTGCAGATGGAGAACACCAGCCCGCATATCGAAATAATGAGACCCTTCCGACACTGGGCCGCCTCGAACGAGAGGTTTCTCAGGCGCCCCAGACCGAGGCACACCGCGAGGAAACTGCCGGCTATCAACAGGAAGCCGGGAATGCCGTAGCGCACGGCGGCGACCAGCCAGAAATTATCCATGCTGCCGCTCATCCAGTCGGGATGTTGCCATTCGGTCAGACCAATCCCCATTATCGGGTGGTTGCATCACCGATTGGGTTCCGTAATTCCAGATGTGCACGCGCATATACGACGTGTCGGCGTTGAAGGTCAGATATGAGATGAAAACGTCGAACGGGGTCCGGTTGGAGAGCATATCCACCGTGAAGTAAGCGCTGACGACGAGCGCGGCCAATATTCCCCAGCGCCCTGCGATGCGCGCTGTGAGCTTGTCCCAGACGATCAACAGGCCTTGGACGACGAGCGACAGGAGAGGTCCGGAAGACAGCGACGTGACGACAGCCATGGCGACGAGACCCGTCTGCCAAAGCCGTCGCATCGCATTGGCGCCAACGTAATAGCTCAGGGCGAATGCGCTTGAGCAAACGATGCCAAAAAGAATGGAATATTCGAAGGTGGCCTGGGCTCGTCTCAGGCCGAACCTCAGTTCGCTGCCGACGACGGGATAGACCGGGAACACCTTGCCAAAGAGTTCGATCAGGATTGGCGAGCCGGCGACGTTCTCCAGAATGGCGAAGGGCAGAAGGACAATGATAGTCAGGGCCAGAGCCTTCGCCATTTTCTGAAATGCGGCATAGTCCCGGATATAGGTTCTCGCGAGCAGAAACGACCCAAAGGTTTCGATCACGAATATGCCCGCGGGCTGGAGCGCCGTGCTGACGCCATGCTGGCTGAGCAGAACAAGCGCGCCCCATGCCGCCGTCAAAAGCATCAGGACATCCGCAAGGCGTATCTTGCCGAGCGCTCCGGAGAGCCAGGCGCCCAAACACGGGATGAAGGTCACTACCAGGATCAGCCGGTAAGGCGACATCCTGATCGGGCCGATGTAGAAGAAAAATGGCAAAGCCAACGACAAGACGAACACTGAAATGAGCGTGGAGCTCTTGCGGACGCGCGCCGGCTGAGCCACTGCAAATTGCTCCGCGCCTGGGGGCCCCGGCCATTCTATCTGCTGATAGGCTCTCATGGCAAGACTTTCATCGGCGACAGATCCTAGCGATACCGGACACGCATCAACTGGCGATAAAGGCCGATTTTCATGCTGGCCTTCCAGGCAAAGCCGCGCGCCGAATCCGGGTCCTCCAGGTGTCGGCTCATGTAATTCGCGTCCATTTTGTTCGTGACGCACAGGCGCGAATAGAGGAACGGTTCAAAGCCACGGTGATTTCCGAGCTGGATCGTAAAGAGATGCGTGTAGCCAGCCCGCAGGGCCGCATCCCAGACGCGCCGGGAAAAGCGTCCATAGGGGAATGCGAAATGGGGCACAGGCCTGCCGAGGCGCTCCTCCAGCGTCGATTTCGACAAAGCGAGTTCGCGGTCGAGTTCGCCGTCGCGGACGGCGGTCAGATCGACATGGGCCATGCCGTGCGAGCCGATGGCGACCCCTGCCCTGTCGAGCTCCGCGATCATTTCCCAGGTCATGCGTCCCGGGGCGCCCACGGAGTCGACTGGGATGAAGGACATAAAACCCGGGATGAGGCCAGCCTCCATGCACTGGCCATAGACATGCGTATAGTCCGACAGAAATCCATCATCGAAAGTGAGCAGGACCGCATCCTCGGCGGCGTCCAACTCCGGATCGGAGCAGCGCTCCAGGAAAATGTGCGGCGAAACCAGCCTGTCCTCGCACAGCGCGAGATGGGCCTCAAAGGCGTCGTGCGTCAGGCACCATGCATTCGAGGGCGCGGTTTCCACCAACTCGTGATAATTGAGGACGATCACAGCGTCTGCATCAGGTCTGAGACCCGCCGGGCCCATGCCTGCCAGTTCAGACGGGCCTCATACGCATCCCGGCACGATTGCTTCATCCGCGCCAAGCGGTCCGGATTGGCGAACACGTCCGCGATCACCCTCGCATAGTCGACCTTCGTCCCGCTTGGGGGCACCAGAATTCCCGTTTCTCCATCGCTGATGGCGCTGGGCACGCCGCCCGTGGCGCGCGCAATGCTCGGAACTCCATGGGCCGCCGCCTCGCAGAAAACCATCGCGTTGCAATCCGCCCGGGTCGGCAGCAACAAGAAATCCGCGTCGCGATAGAGCTGACTCATGCGCTCTCGTTGCGCGCGATCGTTCTTGTCGAGGAACGGAATGATCGTGAGACCATCCTGCGCGCATGGCTTTGGCGGCGTGCATCCGCAAATCACAAGCTCTGCGTCAACACCGCTGGCCTTCAGCTCATTGAGCGTCCCGACGGCGATGTCCGCGCCCTTCTCTTCCCAGTCGGAGCCGATGAAGAGCAAACGGCATGGGCCTGGCTTGCGATCCCCGAGCACGGAATCTCGATCCGGCGCATCTTCGAGATTGGCGCCCCAGGGAATGACGTGAACCTTGGCCGGGTCGGCGCCATAGTCCCTCACGGCCGATTCGGCGGCCCATTTCGACGGGTAGAGCACCAGATTCGCGCGCGCGATCGTGTCGCGTTCGAGCCGTTCAGCGACGTCCCGGGCGGCGCGCGACAGATTGCGGTAATGGGGATGATAGTTGTCCACCAGCCGGAACGTCGCGTCGGAAGCGTAGACGAGCGGAACGCCGTCCGGGACACCCCACGCAAAGGAGGAGCCGGCGGGCGCGAAGACGATATCGGGCGCGGCTACGCGGATCTTGCGCGCGGCGTCTGCCGTATATTGCGCGACGACGGGCCCTGCGCGAAACGGAGACAGCCCCTTCCTGTGAGACATGCGGCACAGTCGGGAATAGGCTTTGTAAACAGGCAGTACCGGCGCGTTCAGGGGACCGATATGAATGATATCGTTGCCTTCGCGCGCGAGCGATTTCGCCATGTGGAACGGAGTGCCGGACCAGTACCGCACCTCGCTCGGATCGCCGATCGTGACGACTGCGATCCGCCTCGCTGCTTCTTTGCCAGATGGTAGGATCTCACTCATGTCTTTATCTCTCCAGATTGTCAACCGCCGGATGATCGAGGGCCATTTCAGAAGAGCGCGCCGTCCCCTGCCTTATGCGCGGGCGGACGATGCCTCGGCGGAGGTGTTGGTCGTGGCGACGCTGATGAAACTGGGCGACATCATCAGTTCCGCGAATTCCGAGCGGCCCCGCATGAATCGGGCGCGTTTGTGCAGCAGGCCGATATTACGATCCACCGTGAGCCCGGACCCGCGACACCAATCGCCGACTTTCCCGACGCCCGTGACATGAACGCCGGACTGGTCGAAGCGCCCCAGTCCGCGATAGCGGTGGGGATAACGAACCCGTCGCCAAAGTTCCGGGACGGACTGCATGTTCGGCGACTGGATGAGCATCACCGAATTTTCGTGCATGGCGCCGCGAAACAGCGTGAGGACTTCGACGGGGTCGGGAACGAGGTGCAGCATGTTCAGGAACAGGATGCAGTCGAATGTCTGGTTGCCGAGTTTCTCCGCCGCGGCGCGAAAATCGCCGTAAACCATTTCGACGCCTTTCGATGCGGCGCCGCCGCTTATGACGGGGTCGAGCGGCACGGCCACGACCCGCAGGCCTTTTTCCGCCAAAGCGCATTCGAGCAGGCCCGAGCCGCAGCCGACCGAGAGCACAGTGCGCGCGCCCGGCGGGATAGCGGCAAGCACATCCTGATTGATGCGTTCGTAATATTCCTTTGAGAACATGCGCCGCCACAGCTTGGTCTCTTGATCCAGCAACGGCTTGGGCGCCGCGGCATCCTCGGCAAGTTTCAACATGGCGCCGACTTGCGAGCGCATTTCGGCTTCGTCGACCCCGAATTTGCCCGCATATTTGTTGGACAGATGATGGACCGTAAAGTCATCGAGATGAGAGATCGGAATGAGCTTCGTGAAGCCGCATTGGATGTAGGGGTCTGTCGCCGCGGTACAGAGCAGGTCGTGCTTCCACTGATAGGGCGCGACCAGGAAGCCGCCTGATCTTATCGCCTTCCTGAGCTGGCTCGGCGTCAGGATAAAGCAGGCCGCATGTTCGTTGGTGAAACTGGCCAGGACGTAATTCCGCCTGGCGCGCAGCGACCCCGCATCCCAGTGAAACTCGTCATGCATGTCCGGATAACTGATGGCGCCCTCCGCATTTTTCTCCATGCGGATGAACCCGGCGATTTCGTCGTCCCTCAGCGCCTCGGTCACATCTAAAAAGGCGCGAAGCTGCCCTTCCGTTATCAGGATATCGTCTTCGGAATAAATGAAGAGGTCGTACCGGTCCGCGCGCTCCGCAAACAGCGCCTTATGCGCAAATGGCAGGGACCACGGATCATTGCTGGGAAGGCCGACCCGGCATTCAACTCCCGGCGCAGGCCTTTTTTCGATGTTCGACAGGATGACGATATCGACGTCGAAGGCCATCGACTGGTATTCACGGATCAGCCGCTCCAGATGGCGGTTGTTGGACGTGCCATAGCTTGCCAGGGCCACGAGAACGCTGAGCTTTCCGCCTTGGGCGGAGCCTTGAGGCGCTGGCGGCGTCGAGAGCTGAAAAGGCGCATCCATCGTCACAATCGTCCTTGCTTGCGGAATCGGCCGTCGATCCAAGGCGCGCCCGTATCGTCTTTTTTGAACACAGCGGCGATGACGTCGCGCGCATTCTGGTCGTCGGTCGCCGCCGTTCCAACCCATTTCCGATATTTGCGCTGAAGCCGGTAGGAGCCCACGCCGGCCGCGACCCTGACGGCCTCGGGCAGGGATTGCCTGAAGGAGAGGGGCGTCCGGACAGCCGAGGCGTAGATGTTTTCGACTAGTTCGGCGGCGCGCGCGAGGCTGAAGCGCTGATCGGCAAGTTGCCGGCCGAAAAGGCCGAGCTCGCGGCGCAGGCCGGGTAAATCGACGACGCGCTGAAGCGCGACGTGGAGCGCGGTGGCGCCGGATCCGAGCGAACCGGCGCCCAGTCCATACCAGCCCTGACGAAGAAACATCGGCGCGCTTTTGGGCGTCAGCAACTCACTGAAGCCAGCTTCGCCTACAACGACGAGCGGTTTTCCGAACGCCATTCCTCGTAGCGCCGAACCACCTTGCCCGACCATCACATCCGCAGCCGCATAGGCAGGGCTCGGGTCGGCCATTTCGCCGGCGAGTATCACCGCGTCATAGCCGGCCGCCGCATTGGCCTCTGCGGCGCGCCTTGCGATCTCGTCGCGCGCCCGGCCGTCTCCCACGATCACCAGCCGCACCGGGCTGCCGGCCATCGCCAGATTGCGCGCCGCGTCGCATGCGGCCAGCAGACCCTCGAGCTTGAGATCCGGAACGAGCCGGCAGACCATCGCGACGACGACCTCATCCGGCCGGATGCCGAGACGGGCGCGGAAGGCGACGCCATCGACCGAGGGATGATCGGCGCGCGTGTCCACCGGCGGCTCCAGCAATGCGGCGTGCCGATAGCCCGATGCGATCGCGAACTGGTGGATCAGTTCGGTGCCGACCGTCAATGGCATGCTGCGCGGCAGGAAGGGGACGACCGACATCGACATGATCGTCCCGACGACGGGCGTTCGGTGGGTGAGCGCGCCGCCGAAAAACGCCTCGATGATCGGAGGCCATTCGTGGCCGTGCACAACGTCGATCTTTCGGCGCGCGATCTGATCGCTGATGATGCCGCTCACCTTCGCGGAAGGGCGACCGCGGCGCAGCGGCAGTTCGACATGTTCGAGATCCAGCATGCGCACCCGCTCCACCAGGGGGCCCGGTTCGGACAGGAGGATGATCTCGTGACCCCGATCGCGGAGCGCACCCGCAAGCTGGATCGCATTGATCTGCGATCCCCCCATTTCCATGGAGTGCGGATAGAGAAGGACCTTCACGGCTTTCGCTTCTTCACGTCGGAACGGTGCCCCTCTCCCGGACGCATAAATCCCCCGGGCAAGACTGGCCAAAACCGATCTCGGGATCGGACGTCGCGACCATCCCGCCTTCGCCGGTGGCTCGCGCGGCGGGAGAAGGACGATGCCGGGCGATAGTCCCGTTGTCGGCCTCCGAAAGCGGCAGTGCGTCATTCATGATCGGGTCTTTCGCTGGATCTGTTGGCGTCATGCGCGTCTCACGCAGAAAATCTGCGGCCGCGTTATTCTGCATTCCCACTTTCGCCGGTGTTGAAGGCCATTGCGTCGACGCTGGCCCGCCCGGTCCCGATGAAAGTCCGTATGGTGGAAATCAGATGCGGCGAAGCCCGCACGGCAAGCGGCTCGGTCCCGTTCGAGCCCTGGAGGCCATCCAGCTTGTCGAGCAGTTCCTGCTCGGTGAAGGCGACCGTGATGGCGCCATGCCCTGCAAAGCGCTGTGCGGTCGCGAGCTGGTGATCGTTGCGCTGCTCCCCGAGCGCGGCCCGGCGTGGCATGATAACAATCCGCTTGCCAAACTCGAGCGCGGTGATGATCGAGCCCATGCCCGCATGGGAAATTATGAGGCTTGCGGCCTCGACGCACTCTCGAAATTCGGTTGCGTTGATGAACTGCTCCGTGCGGATGTGCTTCGCAAGATAGTTCGAAGGACCCGTCTGCGCGAAGACGTCGGTCTTGCCGTTCGCGCCCGCCCATTCGTCGACTGCACGGATCAAGCGGTCAAATCGCCCCTGCGTTCCGACTGTCGCAAAAATCATAACACCGATCCCGCGTAATGGGGTCCATTGGCGTGCGCGAGATGAGGCCACTGGGTCAGCCAAAGATCGGCGTAACGGCCAATGCGGTCGCCTGACATGGAAAGCTTTTCGGCATTGGCGATACTGTCGAGCCAGATTGTCCGTGCTCCCATCAGCCGCCCCAAGCGCAGCGCCAAAAATCCCGGCGCGGCCCCTGTCGAGATCACAACATCGGGCCTTTCATTCCAGACGATCCAGGCCAGACGGCGCGCGGCCTTCAACAGCCCGAACTTGGTCCAGCGACTGGCATCGTTCACCAGGTAGAATTTATGACCAGGCACCTGTGCCTGGTAGGATTGATGGACCGTGACGAATGTGGCGTCGCAGTCCTCGAACGCGTACTTGATGCGCATCATTTGCACCCAGTGGCCGCCGCCTGACGAGACGGCAAGCACCTTGGGGCGACGACCGCGCGACTGCGGCAGGCTGCGACCAGGCATGTGAAACATCAAATCTCGAAGCATCGTCTACCCCCTTCAACCCACGCTTTGCGGGAAACGTGAAGGCAAGACATCCGCGCGCCGCGCGTAAGTCCGGCTACGACGCGGCCGCCATCTTTCGCGTCGTCTCCTGTCACCCCTACATCATCCCGATTTGCCAACTCGGAAGGCCGGCTCGAGAGCCGCATTGGTAGCCCAACCTCTCGACCAAGAGTACCTCAACAAAAGGTGCAACTGCCTAACCTGTTGGCTGACTGGAGGTTCGAGCCCGGGAGGCGGCCCTTTGATACACGCTCGCCCATGCGCTCCTTAAGGACGTCAGCGAGCCCGTCCCGCGCCGCCGCGATCTCCGAAAGCGTCCATTCGGTGACCACCGATCGCGGTACTCCATCCTGCCTGATCTGCGGTGGGAGCGATAGCGTGACGAGTATCTGACTGCCGGCTCCGGCTGGCTTTGAGGCGTGGCAGCGATCACTCCGATGCGACACTTCTTAACTAAGCCCCTGGCCACGATCATCACGGGTGTGGTCCGAACTCATGGAGCGTGCCGTCCCTTTAAAGTCCCCGATAGGGGATGAGGAAACCCCACGCCTTTAGGCGGCTGGGATCGCGGCGTTTCAGTGGGCGAGGGGCTGCCGGTGGTGAGCAGCGGCACGTGACTGACGACATGTGGGCCGAATTCAGGAACCAGGTACCTCCCGAGCCCGACGACAACTTCAACGTCATGTGAACTCGCGCCCAGTCCGCCGCAGGCGGACCGATCCGGCTTCGAGCCGTAAGCGAAGCCACCGCCTTCAGGCGATGGAGCATTCACAAGCGCGATCAGCCAAAGCGAGTCCGGTGACGAATGTGTCGAAGCAGCACAACGCGCCCTTCTCGACTACGCCGACGCAGTTGCACAGGTCTTTACCAGATCAAATCTAGTTAATTAGGACACAATGCACGGCTCCCTCCCTCCTCCTCAATCGACGTCCACTTCGGCAAATCTCCAACCCACCGGAAGTATCGTTGCCAAGATGAGTCGCGCGGTCTTATGCACTACGCCTTTCGGATATCTCTCCAACCATTATGGCATGAAGCATCGTCGCGCATCTTGGATGAGAATACCCACGTGATTTTAGCGTGGGAGAGGCGGCTTTGAAGAGAATTGCGGCGTATCCCGATATTCGACAAGGGATCCTTCGATGAGGATTGCGGTTATTGGCACAGGCTATGTCGGTCTGGTTACAGGAGCCTGCCTGGCGCATCTGAGCTGGGATGTCACTTGCGTCGACCAACTGCCGGACAAGATTGAAAACCTCAAGAGAGGCATCGTGCCGATCTACGAGCCCGGTCTCGAAGAATTGTTGCTGGCCAACAAGGACCGCCTTCATTTCACGACCAACCTGGCGGATGCGGTGAAGGGCGCAGAGATCATCATCATCGCGGTCGGCACGCCGACGCGAAAGCTCGATGGCAACGCCGACCTGCGATACATTTTCGCAGCTGCCGAGGAGATCGCACGCTCGCTGGACCACTACGCGGTGATCGTGACCAAGTCGACCGTTCCGGCCGGCACGGGCTTTCAGATAAAGCGGATTATCTCCCAGGCGAATCCCGGTCTCGATTTCGACGTCGCCTCAAATCCCGAGTTTCTGCGGGAAGGCAATGCGATCGACGATTTCCTGATGCCCGATCGGATCGTGATCGGCACCGAAAACGAGGTTGCCGCGCAGCGGCTCGAAAAACTCTACCGGCCTTTCACCGAACGGGGCGTGGAGCTGATCCAGACCGATATCGTCTCGTCGGAACTCATCAAATATGCGGCCAACACGTTTCTGGCCACCAAGGTCAGCTTTATCAACGAGATGGCCGATATCTGCGAAAAGGTCGGCGGAAACATCGACGATGTCGCGCGCGGGATGGGCAGCGACAATCGCATCGGCCTGGCCTTTCTGAGGCCCGGTCCGGGCTATGGCGGGTCCTGTTTTCCCAAGGACACGCTGGCGATGGCGCGCATCGGCCAGAAACTGCTCAGTCCGGCCTCGATCGTGGAAGCGGTCATCTCCGTCAACCGCCTTCGCACGCATCGGATGGTGGCCAAGATCGTGCGCGCCGCAGGCGGCGATCTGCGCGGAAAGCGCATTGCCCTTCTCGGCCTCACCTTCAAGCCCAACACCGACGACGTGCGCGACAGCGTGCCTGTCGTGATCGCCGAGGAACTTGCGCAATTGGGCGCCAAGGTGCGGGCTTACGACCCCAAGGGGATGGAACAGGCCCGCAGCCTGCTCGGCGACGCGATCGAGTACTGCGAATGCCTGGAAGACGCGGTCACCGACGCGCAGGTATGCGTCATCGCGACGGAATGGAAGGAGTTCCGCGACAGAAGGCCGCGCGAATACAGGCATTTGCTGGCAAGGCCGGTCATGGTCGATCTGCGCAACGTGTTCTCCCTGAAGGAGATGGCCGAGGAAGGATTCGCCTACTTCTCGATCGGCCGACCGGTGGTCGAGGAAAGTCTTGCCGATCAGGAGGATCGCCTGACCTACGAACCGAGATATCGCGCCGCGGTCGCGCCTTGACGGGCAGCCTCGACCTCAATCGGTCGAGGCAAGCCGTCTAACGCCTTTCCGTTTTCTTTCGGAACCACTTTTCAACCACTTTTCCTGGAATTGCTCCAGGTTTAGCCCATGGAGGGCTGCAAATGGCGCTCAAGCTTACGGCGCTCGTTTGCCGGCACGTCCACGCCGCTCCGGTTCTCGAAAAACCCTATTTCGCTCCGCCCCGACCTCAATCTCGACAGACCCTAATTTGGTAGTTGAGTAGGAAGTCGGCGCCGGCGTCGCCGGGCGTGACCAACGCATTGTCCTGGTTGTCACGGCCGCAACCGTTGCGATTTCCCGGAGAAGGACGATCTGCGTAGGCCGCTCGGGTTCGCCTCACTGTCGGTAGTCGCTCCACTCCTTCATGCCCCGCCGGACAGAGCTTCGGCTTGACGAAAAGGGGGCAACTGGCCGGCGTGGCCGGATAGTGTGCTGAAGGTTCTGATTTTTTTTAGGAGAGACGGCCATGGCAGGCTGGTGATGTTCAACGTCACCGATCCGCGAAGGAACGCCGCCATGACTAGGCTGAAGGTAAGACCGCCGGCGCCACCGTCAAAGACATACTTGTTTCGAGCCCCGATGGGCTGCGCGAAGAGATCCGCGGTGCTGCAAGAGTGCTCGAGGCCGGGACGGACTAGGCGCTGGGCGCCACGAAGGGCGAGCGCACACCGGAGCGCCTTGGCTATCGCTCGGGCCACTGCGGCCGCACCCTGATCATGCGGGTCGGCAAGCCGGAACTGCGGATCAGTAGCCGTATTTGTCGGGCATATACCGGCACTTGTTGAGGACGACGCCGGCCACGTTGTTTTTCTCGGCCAGGAGCCGCTCGCAATAGTCGACCTCGCGGAATGTGGTTTGCTCGGCGGCGACCACCAGCAGCACGCAGTCGATATTGGGCGCGAAAGCGAGAAAATCGTCGTTTACGAGCATCGGCGGCATGTCGAAAATCGTGATGTCCGGGCTCAGTGCCTGGTTGATCCGCTTCAGCGTCTTGGCGGTTGCAGAACTTTGCAGCAGTTCGGCCGCGAAGCGGACCGGCCGGTTGTTGGCGGCGATCGCTACGTTGTCGCCGTAGCGGGTAAAGACGTCCTCGATTCTGCTGTCGCCATTGAGAAAGCTCTCCGCCGAGGGCGGGTTTTTGAGGCCCA
>CAWFYS010000002.1:0-138600 GCA_963820075.1 uncultured Alphaproteobacteria bacterium | reverse complement strand
ACAAAAAAAAAAAAAAAAAAAAAAAAAAAAAAAAAAAAAAAAAAAAAAAAAAAAAAAAAAAAAAAAAAAAAAAAAAAAAAAAAAAAAAAAAAAAAAAAAAAAAAAAAAAAAAAAAAAAAAAAAAAAAAAAAAAAAAAAAAAAAAAAAAAAAAAAAAAAAAAAAAAAAAAAAAAAAAAAAAAAAAAAAAAACACACTATTTGCTGCAATTTACCGTAAATATGGGCATAATGAAAAGCTGACCAGAATTTTTTACGCAACCTATTCTTTATGAGTTGATACGGAAAAAAAGCCTATTAGGGAGCTTTATCGTGATTATTTAATTGAACAAGGAGTTGTAGATAAAGAGAGCATAGAAAATCTAGAAAAAGAATTTAGAGAAGGTCTTCACTTTGCAATTGATGAGTTAAAATTAAAAAAAATCCCCAAACAGATCTTCCGTTTGGTGAACATTGGCATGAGTATAGAAGAGCTAAGGAAGAAGATTTTGAAACACCATTTTCAACACAAGTTTCATTAGAACGATTGAAAAGTGTGGGACTTAAAATAACAGAAATTCCAGAAAAGTTTGTGATACACCCTAAGTTAAAAAAACTTTTAGGTGAAAGAAAAGAAATGGCCCTTGGGAACAAATCAATTGATTGGGCTATGGGAGAGCTTCTTGCTTTTGGAACACTTCTTGATGAAGGGTCTTCGATTCGATTATCAGGCCAAGATAGCCAAAGGGGCACCTTTACCCAACGGCATGCTGTTTGGATTGATCAAGTATCTGGAGCCTCCTACTCTCCTCTAGAGGAGGTATGCAAACATGGGGCGCATATTGAGATCTATAATTCCATCTTATCGGAATTTGCAGCTCTTGGTTTTGAATATGGATATACTTTAGCCGATCCACAATCTCTTGTTCTATGGGAAGCTCAATTTGGAGATTTTGCAAATGGAGCTCAAGTGATGATTGATCAGTATATTACCTCGGCAGAACAAAAATGGCTCCGCTCATCTGGTATTGTGATGCTCCTTCCACATGGGTATGAGGGACAAGGCGCTGAACACTCCTCTGCACGTATAGAGAGATTTTTACAACTAGCAGCTAGCTTGAATATGCAAATTGTGTATCCCACAAACCCCGCACAATATTTTCATGTTTTAAGAAAGCAAATCAAGCAACCCTTTCGCTGTCCTCTCGTTATATTCACACCAAAAGGATTGTTAAGACATCCAAAATGCCTTTCTTCACTTCAGGATTTATCAGATGGTCAATTCGCCACAATCATTGAAGATAAAAACATAACAGCCAAAAGGCTTTTGTTATGCAGTGGAAGAATTTATTATGATTTATCTTCTGTCAAAGAAAAACAAGGTGAGAAGGACACGGCCATCCTCCGAATAGAACAACTCTACCCTTTTCCAAACAGACATTTAGAAAATTGATTGAAAAATATTCTGAGGTCCAAGAATACATTTGGATTCAAGAAGAGCCTCAAAATATGGGAGCTTATTCCTATATTGAGCCGCTCATTAGAGAATTTCTTCCTCAAAATAAGATCTTACGCTACATAGGACGTGAGCTCTCAGCTGTCACAGCAACCGGCTCCCACGCCGTTCATGAAAAAGAATGGAACAACTTGATGGATCTTGCATTTATAGCTAATTCTAATTGAAAAGATGCATTTCGACCTCGCGAAAGCCCCGGGGTTAAGCGATCGCATTGACCCAATATTAATCAATATGGGGTCAAATGCGATCGCTTAACCGCGGGAGCTTTGGCGTAGGTCCAAATGCATCTTTTCAAATTAGCTATAAAAAAGGGTAGAATTCGATGAGCTCAATCATTGTGCCTCCAATGGGAGAAGGTTGGATTACGGAGGCAACTATCGGAATCCTCTTAAAAAATACCAATCATATGGTTCGAGAAGGGGAAATCGTAGAACTTGAAACTGAAGAAATCAGCTTTTATATGCTCCAACAAGTGGAAAAATTTCATGGCAGGTAAATACTGGCGATAGAGTTGAGATAGGAAAAGAGATTGGGACAATTGATGAAGCAGAAGTGCAGATCCCAAAAGAACCATTTAAGGAAGAGACAAGACAAGAAAGAGTTGAAAAACCACCAGTTCCTATATCACAAGAAGAGACCTCCCCCCCAATAAAAAAAGAAGCACCGCAAAAACAAGAGATCAAGGAAAAACCGACCCCTAAAAATGAAAAAAGGGTGCCGATGAGCTCCTTGCGTCAGACAATTGCAAAAAGACTTGTTCAATCCTTAAAAGAAACTGCCATGTTGACAACTTTTAACGAGGTAGATCTTTTAGCAGTATCTAATCTTCGAGCGCAGCATAAGGAGCAATTTGTCGAGAAACATGGTGTGAAGCTTGGGTTCATGTCATTTTTTGTAAAAGCAGTGGTTGAGGGTTTGAAAGCATTTCCTCAACTTAATGCCTACGTTGATGGCGATGAAATTGCAATTGCGGGTAATATTTCAATATAGGTATTGCTGTGAGTGCGGAAAAAGGGCTTTTTGTTCCAGTTGTCAGGGAGTGTGATTTGTTAAGTTTTGCAGACATCGAACATAAAATTGCCCACTTTGCAAAGAAAGCAAGGGAAGGAAAGATTGCGATAGAAGATCTTTCAGGAGGGGGATTTACAATCACTAATGGGGGAGTTTTTGGGTCTCTTTTTTTCTTACACCCATTTTAAACCCACCACAAGTGGGCATTTTAGGAATGCATAAAATTCAAGAAAGACCTGTTTGCATTTCAGGGAAAAATCGAAATTCGACCCATGATGTATTTAGCATTAAGTTATGATCATCGCGTTGTCGACGGAAAAGAAGCAATTTCTTTTCTAGTTAGGGTGAAAGAGGTTTTAGAAGATCCTAGTCGACTATTATTTTTTACAACGTCAGTAGCCTTGAGAAGTACCGCAAGCACATGAAGATTGGACATTCGGATTGGATACTTTAAATCCGGCACCTTGAAGGCCATCGACAAAATCGATAACGGAACCAATAAGCCTGCCAACCATCCCTTTTTTGACGTGAATCTTGACCCCTTCAGACTCAAAGTTGCATCGTCTTGTTCTGCAACTTGCGGAGCAAAATCGAGAATATATTGAAAACCACCACAGCCACCTGCCATATCACCAAATCGTGAAGCGGACAGCCCGCATATCCTTCTTCTGCGGCGAATTCTTTGAATTTTTTTGCGCCGCGAGGAGTGATGGTGAATGTGTCTAGAATTGCTCTTCTTCGAGAAGAATGTCGTTAAGCTGATTGGAGCAATTTATTCGAGTAGCCGTTCATCCCATGCCATGGCCATATACACCGGCTTCCGAGAGTTTCCCATGTGGCAGTGCTACAGCTAGAGCAGTGAAGCCCAGCATTTGTCATGGCAGTGGCAAGCCGTTGACTTCTATTTGAGGAAATTCTGGACAAGATTTCTCCGATCGTCATATCACGGAAATTTGTTGCTCCATGAGAAATACCTGTCTTCAAAGTTGTGTTAAAAAACGATTTTCAACGGTTCGCACTTTCCCATAACCGACACTGGCACGCAACCGCTCACATTCGAAATCGCCCAAGAAATCCTCTTCTTCCTGAGTAAACGACGAGAGATTTTCCATTCCCTCTTTCACTTCGATGACACAAGTCCCGCAAACCCCTTCTGTACAAGCAAAAGGAACGCCCGCTTCTTCGCATGCTTCGGCGATCGGTTCGCCATCGGCGATTTCAAATTCTTCACTACTGTCTATCAACAACTAAGCTTACCCATAGTACCTACTGAAATATATGACATAGAGTACGAATATAAAATCGAGCTTCAAATAAGTCATATCGGAGTAGAGGGATTCGAACCCCCGACCTACTGCTCCCAAAGCAGCCGCGCTAGCCAAGCTGCGCTATACTCCGAAAAACGGTTCTCTTATACCCTTTTGCCAACTTTCCTACAAATAAATTCCGAAGCCAAAAAGCAAGTTGTTTCTAAATTTGTTTTTTTAATTAGAAAGTAAAGCATGGTTGATAATGATGGAAAACAGAACCTGCGACAAAAAAAGACTCAAGCAAGCACACGAAAGGGGAGATATGGCTGTCTCCTCGGATTCTTCAGGTGCTTTGATCTTACTCGGAGGGATTGGGTTTGTTTTATTTATTCCAAATTTTTTCCCCGATTTTCGTGCACTTTTTCAAGTAAGTTTATCTTCCAAAAATGTGGAAGAGGCCCTTTTTATCTGTTTAAAGACTGTTTTTTACCCATTAATGCTTATTATTATTTTTCTTTTTGCGGTCTCTTTCCTTTCGGTGTTCCTTCAGACAGGATGGAGTTGGAGCTTCAAAAGATTCAGCTCGAGACTCTTTCAAAAAAATGGAAGTGTGAATCTTGGAACAACTATTTTAAAATTTATTTTTTTGAGTTGTTTTATTTGTTTATTTTATTTTTTTCAGCCAAAAGCCCATACCCTTTTTCTTGAACAAAATAAATTGAGCTATTTTTTTTCCCATTTAAGAGTTTTTATTTTAATTCTTCTCTTTGGTTGTTTGTTGATTGGTGTAATTGATTATTTACTAGTTCGTATTAAACGACATAGGAAATTATTGATGACAAGAAAAGAGGTGTTGGATGAAATGAAGGAAGATGGGAATTTAAAAAAAAGAAAAGGAAGTCCTCGAAAACGAGGAAGTTGATTGATTCTAATCCCTCTCTTATTTATGAGTGAATTTAATATGGGGAAGGGGGAATTTTCAGCTCGATTGCAACTCGCGGATCGGCATACAGATTTTGTACTCGGAGCGAGTGTCGTAGGGGTCATTCTCCTTTTGATTTTACCAATACCTCCCATTTTATTAGATGCTTCTTTGTTTGAGCATTGTCTTGTCTGTCATGGCGCTCCTTTTGACATTATATATTGAAAAAGCGTTGGAGTTCAGTACATTTCCCTCTTTTTTGCTTTTTTTAACTCTTTATCGTTTAGGACTATATATTGCCTCGACTCGGATGATTCTTACAAAAGGAGAGGGGGGGGATATTATTCAGACCTTTGGCCATTTTGTGATTTCTGGAAACTTAGTTGTGGGTTTAATTCTTTTTGCGCTTCTAACGTTGATCAATTTCGTTGTGGTTACAAAAGGGGCAGGAAGAATCGCTGAGGTAGCTGCAAGGTTTCAATTGGAAGCTCTCCCTGGAAAACAAATGACGGTAGAGAACGAGAATGCTGTCGGCACATCTGATTACACAAGATGAGGCTAAAATTGCAAGAGGTGCTATTACTCAAGAAGCAGATTTTTTTAGTGCCATGGAAGGAGCTTCAAAATTTGTCAAAGGTGATGCAATTATTGGTCTCATTATTACCTCTGTGAATATTTTAGGAGGTCTCATCGTTGGCTTATGTATTAAAAAAATAGATATTTACGCCTGTTTTTCTACCTATATTTGTTTGACAATTGGAGATGGTCTTATTTACAAATCCCAGCTCTTTTCACATCTGTTGGTGCAGGTATTATGGTGACACGGGCAAGTTCTGGAAAACTCGGAATTGCTCTTGCGCGTCAAATTTTTTATCATCCCCATGCTCTTTTTATTGGAGCCGCAACTCTATTGTTTTTAAGTTTATTCCTGGGATGCCCTCCATTGTGATGGTTCCTATGGCACTTCTTTTATTTGTATTTGTATTTATTCAGAAAAAAAATAGCAAAAAAGAAACATGGAAAATGAAGTGCAATTTCCTAAGAATATAATAGAGATTCGAATAGGGAGAAATTAAAGAACCCTACCAAAGGGATACACCCTCATTTTTTGGATTTAATAGATAAGATTGGAAAAGAATTAGGAGCGCAAATACCTCTCATTAAATTGACATGCGATAGAAATCTTCTTCCAGAAGAATGGCAGATGCACATTAAAGGGTTATCCGTTTATAGAGAATGTACAAGTGATGGTGCTATTTTAATTTCTCAGATTAGAGAAAAAATTGAAGAACATGCTCCTGAATTCTTAAATCGCCAAGATGTTGTGCGAATGATTAACAATGTCAATTGATAGATGCTGCAGTTGTTGAAGAAATTATTCCTCATAAATTGCAGCCAGGTCAATTTTTAAAAATACTACAACACCTTCTTAAGAAAGAATTCCCATCTCTAATACCGAAAAAATATTAGAAATTTTAGCAGATTTATTTGCACAGGGCCATGCTTTAGATCTTGAACAATTAAGTGAAAAAGTGCGTCAAGGTCTATCCAATGTAATTTCTGAAAATTTTTTGGAGCGACTAAAATTGCTTACGCCATCACTGTTGATCCAAAAGTAGAACAAATGATTAGGATATCGCAAGAGAACATGCGTCAGAGAACAATTGAGAAGCTATTAAAAGAAATTGCGCAACTCTTAGAAAAAAATCAGCAATATTCAAATATATTTGTTGTAGCAATACGTAGACGAACGAGTAGACGACAAAAAAAAAATACCCAAAAAAAAAACGTTGATGAATTGCTCGGCAATCTTTCTGCTCGCATACGGCTATTGCTTGGATTACGATTCCGATAAAAACATGTCAGAGCAGTCAGATGATTTAGGGATCAATACTAGCAGTGCCGACTACACGATGCCGCGCGGTCCGGGGGACATCGAAGAATGTACGAGGCTTCTGAACGAGGGACATCAACTTAACGCCTTTGATGATAGTGGTAACACTCCCCTGCACTACGCCGCAGAGAGTCAGAATCTTGAGGTGATGAAGTTGCTCATTGATTCTGGTGCGAGCGTTAATGCACACGATGAACGAGTGATTGGAAACACTCCCTTGGGTGAGGTCGCCGGTAACTGCACCTTCGCCGTGGCAAAGCTACTAATAGATTCCGGGGGTTGACCCCACCATTCCAGGCTGGATGCAACTCACGGCAGTTGACAAAGCCCGGGAGCGGAAGCGCCCTGAGGGTTTGCGCGTTCACCAGCTATTGGAACAGGCTGCTCGGAAATTCTATAGAACATGAGAAACTCGCGCTACGGACTACGCGAGTGTCAATAAAGCTGGTTTGTAATCCGATTCCAAGCAAGATTGAGCTCCAACCATCGGAGTCACGATGGATAGCTTAGGAGGTTACGACGACTGGTCCTTTCATCGCCCATTTCTACGACTGTGTCGTGCCTTATCGCGAACGTCAGGATGTAGCCTTCTTCGTGGCAATGGCCCGGCGGACAGGCGGACCGGTACTGGAGCTCGGGTGTGGCACCGGACGTGTGCTCATTCCCATCGCTGAATCAGAAATCGAAATCGTCGGACTTGATTCGTCGCCACAGATGCTCTCGGTATGTCGAGAGAAACTCTTGAACGAGTCGAAAGATGTGCAATCGAAAGTATTGGATTTAGTTCAGGGGGACATGCGTGCCTTTGAGCTGAGTCGAAAATTCAGCCTGGTAACAATTCCCTTTCGACCGTTCCAGCATCTGCTAACGGTTGCGGACCAGATGTCCTGCCTGGAGAATATTCGTAAGCATCTGTTGGCTGGCGGAAAGCTGGTTCTGGATATTTTTAACCCGTCTTTGCTGCACCTTGCTGACGAGCAGTATCTGCAAGAACACAGCGAGGAGCCGGAGTTCACCACCGCGGACGGCCGAAAAGTAGTGCGTCGTCACCGTACCATCTGGAGGGATTACTTCAATCAAATCACGCACAAAACGAGACCCCATCTGCTACGTGACCCATCCCGACGCACGCGAGGAGCGGTTGGTCCACCAATTTCCGATGAGATACCTTTTCAAGTTTGAAGCAGAGCACTTGCTTGCTCGATGTGGTTTTGACTTGGAGGCTGTTTACGCGGATTACGACCAGAGCCCGTATGGCTCGAAATACCCGGGGGAGTTGATTATTGTTGCGAAGACAGGTTGACCAAGACCCATCAAACCAGGACAACCATGATGAATGTAGACCACTTGTTTGGGCTGGCAGTTCGAATTCTCGGCCTGGCGTTACTCTGTTACGGAATCAGGACTTCGTGTTCAGGCCTGTTGAAGTTAGGTGGTATTTCATCCTGATGGATTCAAGTCCCGCCTACTATCTCATCAGAGGCTTGTTAACGTTCAGCGCCGGAATCTATTTCCTGCGCGGTGCTCCGCTGCTCGTGGGTCTTGCTTACTCCGCTAAGGACGAGGACGAAGACGACAAAGAAACGATCAGCGACTGATCCAGGCGAACTAGAGGTGGACGAGGGGGAGTTGAAGTTCATGCATTTCAGAAGTCTTAGCCGTCTTTCTTCCCGGCGGAAACTTTCCTCCCATCTCACAGCCACAATCTGCGCACTGACCTCGATCATGATCCTGAGCATCGCCAGAAGCGAGCCGATGGCGCGGGAGTCTCGTGTGGCTCAGGCCGGCAGTATCAAGGGCAAGGTCGTCGCCGACATACCCGACCAGCGTAAACCGCTCGCCGGCGTGATCGTGTCTTAGCGGCGCACGTCTCGCCGACAAAAAACTTCAAGCCGTCAGTGACCTGGAAGGCCGTTACGACTTTATCGGGCTCGTCGCGGGCGACTATGTCCTTTCAGTCGAGTTGCAGGGATTCAAGAAATACGAGCAGAAGATCAGCGTGCAGATCGAAGCGACTGTCGAGCAGAACATTCTGTTGCAGCCCATTCCGCTGAGCGAGACGGTGACGGTAAAAGAAGATCCGACGGATGCGAGCAAAACAGAATCTACCGCTCCCGGCGTGATCACCACCGCGGCGCTGCGCGACGCGCCACTCATCGACCAGAAATTTCAGGACGCTCTGCCACTGCTGCCCGGCGTCGTGCGCGGCCCGGACGGCACACTCAACATCAAGGGAACGCGGCCGAGTCAGAGCGGGATCCTCGTCTCCAGTCTGAACGTGACTGATCCGGTGACCGGCAGTCCGGCGATCGAACTCCCGCTCGAAGCGGTCGAGACCGTGCAGGTCTATTCAAATCCCTACTCCGCCGAATACGGCAAATTCACCGGCGCGGTAACCAGCATCGAGACGCGCTCGGGAAGCAACGATTGGCGATATCTCGTGACCGGGACGTTGCCACGGCCGCGTTGGCGCGACGGTCATATCTATGGCATCGGCGCCGTCACGCCGCGCGTCGCCGTCGGCGGGCCCATCAAAAAGGACAAGCTCTTCTTTTTTCAAAGTCTCGAATACCGCTTCGTGCGCACCAACGTGCCGAGTCTGGAAGACCTGGACGACGACAGAGCGAACATCCAACGCGAAAGCTTCGACTCGTTCTCGCGCGTCGATTACGTCATCAACCGAAACAACCGGCTGACCGCCAGCTTTTCAATCTTTCCGCAGAAGCTTGATTACGCGAACCTCAACACCTTTAACCCGGCCGACACGACGGCCAACTTTCACCAGCGCGGCTGGTTCCTCGCGCTTAACGAACAGGCCACGTTCAAGTCGGGCGCGCTGCTGCAATCGAGTTTCAGCGTCAAGCAGTTTGACGGCGACATCTTCGGCAACAGCGGCGCGCCCTACCGGATCACGCCGGATAGAAACTTCGGCGGCTGGTTCGACCGGCAGCATCGCGACAGCCGGCGCTATGAATTGCTCGAGGTCTACCACTTCGCGCCGAGAAGTGGCACGGTTCACACTCTTTAAGACCGGCTTCAACTTTAGTCACACCTCCTTCGCCGGCAGCGACATCAGCAAGCCGGTGCGCGTGGTTCGTCAGAATGGCACAACCTATCAACTAATCGAGTATGACGGCGACGGAATCCTGGGCGTCGGCAGAATGAATACTCGGTCTTTGTGCAGGACAAATGGACGGTCAACGGCCGCGTGACATTCGATCTGGGTTTGCGTTATGACCGCGACCAGATCGGCGCGCAGAATAACTTTGCGCCGCGGATTGGCTTTGTCCTCCTGCCGACCGCTTCCGACCGCACCGTCGTGCGCGGTGGCATCGGTCTGTTCTATGACAAGATTCCTCTGAACATCGGCGCGTTTGAGCAGTACCCGAACATGCGCGTTACCACCTTTGCACCCGACGGCGTAACCGTCGTCGACGGTCCGCGGTTGTTTCGCAACACCGCGCCGGCGCGATCTAAAGAATCCGTACAGCATCGCCTGGAACGTACAAGTAGATCATCAGGTGACTGAGCGCCTGCTGTTGCGAGTTGGTTACGAGGAGCGCCAAACGCGCCGCGACTTCATCATTGAGCCCGCAGTCCGAGTCGGACGACGCGCTGCTTTTGCAGAACACGGGCCGTTCGCTCTACCGCGAGTTCCAGACTGTCGCCCGCTTCCGGTTTCAGGAGGGACGCAACATCTTTCTGTCGTACGTGCGGTCGCAGGCGCGCGGAGATCTCAACGACTACAACACCTACTTCGGGAATCTTCGTCATCCGGTGATTCGCGCCGAACGAGTATGGCCGGCAGCCGTTCGATGCGCCGAACCGTCTACTCTTCTGGGGCGAGTTTGCTCTGCCGCACGACATCGTCGCCACGCCGGTGGTCGATTGGCGCAATGGATTTCCGTTCTCGCGTTTGAATGAACAGCAGGACTTCGTTGGGCCGCGAAATGGCGGCGGGCGCTTCCCGCAATTGTTCACCCTCGATGTGCTGGTGACGAAGGGTTTGAAGATTCCCTTTCGCGGAAAGAAATACAAAGGTCGAGCGGGCTTTACCGTCTTCAACATCACCAACCACTGGAACCCTCGCGATGTGCAGAACAACCTCGCGAGTCCGCAGTTCGGCACGTTCTACAACAGTCCCGTACCGCAGCTTCCGGACCAAGTTTGAGTTCGTGCGGTTTCGATTACGCAAGGTGGCATAGACTTCAGTCTGTGTTGCCGGTTGAGTTGCTTACGTCATTGTCAGTACCAGGCCGGCTTGGAGATCAACAGACTGAAGTCTATGCTACTTTGCGTCTTGCGTGAACGATTGCCGAGAAACTCATTTGGCTACTTGAACGTGAGATAAGCATGAAACAAGCCCTGACTTCCGCGCTTAACTCTTACCGAGAATTCCGCGCCGCGAGTCGAAACTGTCCTGCACCCAGTGATTCCGGTATCTGCTTGTCTCTCTGGTCGTGCGCTTACCTGTTGTTGTTGAGCTTTCCGCAGGTTCTGTTCGCCCATGAGGTTTCCTATAAGAACTTTACGGTCCATTCAAGAGAGCCTCTCGGATCAAAATGTCTACGTGGTGCTTGATAGAGTTGAGTCCAAACTGTCCGCATCGACAATAAACAACCAGGCGGTCAAGCCTCAGGTCTTCCTCATCAACAATCATGGCTATATAAGGTCATGAGTCTGTTTGTGGGCTAACCTATTTGCAAGGGGTTTCCAGCAAGAGGAAATTCTTGGGCGGCGCGGCGCAACGGCGCGGCACGGCGCGGCCACATCGCCGGCAGGCCGGAGAATTTCGCGCAAGGCCGACGATCGCGTCGAGCGGGTTGGTGATGCAGATGACAAAGGCGTCCGGCGCGTATTTCCTGTAATGCCGGCGCCCACCTGCTCCATGACCTTCAGGTTGATGCCGATCAGGTCGTCGCGGCTCATGCCGGGCTTGCGCGGCACGCCCGCCGTAACGATGCACACATCGGCGCCCTCGATGCCGGCATAGTCGTTGACGCCGACATAGGGCTGCGTCGAAGCCTTCCACGGGCGAGGACTGGGCTATGTCGAGGGCCCTTGCCCGGACGCCCTCCGCAATGTCGAACAGCACCACGTCGCCGAGTTCCTTGAGCCCGATAAGATGGGCGAGCGTGCCGCCGATCATGCCGGACCCGACGAGAGCTATCTTGCTGCGTGCCATTCGGAAAGAACCCCTGTCTTAGAAATGCCGAGGAAGTCGCGGTGAAGGCTCGCGGGCCGAAGAACGCCCGTATTTCGCGCCTGCATTAGCGTCGGCAGCCAATATATTCAACTGAATATTTCAACCCTAACATTTTCAATCGGTTAGATAGTGCGGGATTTACGTAAACGTAATAGCGGCAGTTCTCCCATGTCCGTCAGGCCGGGAGCCGACGCGCATATCGGGATCGCCGTTGGCGGCGACCCGCACGGCGGAAGCACCGGCTGCGGCATTGCGCGCCAGGCTGGTGGCCCTTCCGCGTCAATCGGCGACGGCGGCAATTTCCACGACCGGCGCACTCCTCGGCTGATGGCGCGCCGCCCAGTCCTGCTGCCAGTCGCGGCTCTGCATCTCGACAAGCCTCGATACGGTGCGGCCGAACTCGAACACTTCCACGCTCCTCCTGCCGGCATAGAGTTCGGTGGCGGAGCCGCTGGCGCTGACGACCAGCCTGACATGCCGGTCGTAAAGCGTATCGATCAGCAGGATGAGGCGCTTGGCCTCGTTGCGCCTTCCATCGGCCAGAGACGGGAACGTTGTCGACGAACAAGGTTGTGTAAGCGTGAGGCGATCGCCAGATAGTCGCGCGCGCCGAGCGGCTTTTCGCACAGGTCGGCGAAGGGGAACCGCGCGGCCTGGCCGCTTGCCGACGGCACGACGATCTCGCGGCCTTTCAGCGCGATCACCTCCGGCGCGGCGCGATGGCCATGCGTCATCGCTTCCCACGCCTCGTTCATCAGCCGCTCCGCCTCCGCGCCGAGCGGCGTGATGTAGACCGGCATCCGGCTGAGCTTCTCGATCCGGTAGTCGATATCCGAATTGAGGCCTATCACATCCGGCGCGCTCCAGTATCGCGATGAAGGGCAGGAACAGCGCCCGGTTGAGGCCGTCGCGGTAAAGGTCGTCGGGAGCGACGTTCGACGTGGCGACCAGCACCACGCCATTGGCGAAAAGCGCGGAGAATAGCCGGAACAGATAGGACCTCTATCGCGTCGGCGATGTCGGTCACCGTGAACTCGTCGAAGCAGAAGCCGGAAGTTCTTCGGCAATCGCCCTGGCCACCGGGGGGATCGGATCGTCCTCGCGGGTCCTGCTCCTCGCGCGCCAGGCGATGCTTTCGGATGCGGTCGTGGACTTCGGCCATGAAATCGTTGAAATGGACGCGGCGCTTGCGGCGCATAGGGACCAGTCCGAAGAAGATATCGATCAGCATGGTCTTGCCGCGGCCTACCCCGCCATGGATGTAGAGCCCTTTGACCGCCGCCGCCTCCGGCTTTTTTGCGAACAGCCAGCCCAGCGAACTCGATTTGCGCGCCAGCCTTTTTGCCCCGAGCGTATCGAGAAGATGATCGAGCGCCTTGACCACCCGTTTCTGTGCCGGGTCACATCGGCCACCGCGTCCGTTTCGGCCAGACTACTGAAGCGCCGCTGACCCGCGACATGCGCTTGTATGCCGTCGCGTAGATGCATCGCACGGACCCGTCGGGTCGTTGGCCGGTGTCAGCGGCTGAGGGAAATCGGAATGCCGGTCTCGGTTTGCCCGTCGAACTTCTCGGGGCCGGAAGAATAGAGCCGTGCCGCCACCGCGCCGCTTTCGTCAAGAGCGACAATTGCTTGCCGGCCACCGCCCAGGATTTCACGCCTCGTCCACCGGCGCCGGGCAGCGCAGCGGACCGGCGCGGAAGCCCTGGCCGAATTTGGTCTGCGATGTCGCGATCTTGCATGTCTGCCCGGACACCGAAACGTTCCAAACGCCGCCGACCGTCGAGGGGGTCAGATCGGGCGCCCCGGGCGGCGGAGCGGCGGGCGTGGCAGCCGCCATCTGGGTAGCGTCGGTGGGCGGCGGCGGGAACTGTGACGCGGCTCCGGGTGCCGCCGGCGGCGGAAGCGCGCCCGAAGTCACCGTGCCCGACGGCGCCGCCGGAAGGGGCTCGGGCCGGCTATCCACCGACGAGAACCGTGAACTCTGGCATCCGCTCAGCGCCAGCGCCGATAGCACCGCAAACAGGATACCCGTCTTCGAAAGAACCATTCCCGACCTCCTGCGGATTTCTTGTCTGCGTACCCGACTACAATGGCAAAACATTGCTGAAGCCATAATCAGGCGGAATTTCAACAGCCCACGGGGAAAGATATTGTTTCCGCAAGGGAGCGTTGCAAATATGTCGCTATACCGCCCCTTTGCCCATATCGCTTGAGTACGCAGCCGCCAGCCGAGATAACCTGCCGGCTGGTGTTTGTCAGCCAAATATCCCATCCTTGCCCGCCCAGCGCTCTGGAAGCAAGCAAAGCGCAGGCGCGACGGCCGACGCAGGTGGTCGCGGACACTCCCGGAACGAAGCGGCTTCCGGCCGCTCACACAAAGGTGCCCCATGCTTAAATGGATTTCATCCTTCTCGTCATTGCCGCAGTCGCCAGCCTGCTCGGCTTCAATACGCTGGCGGGCGCGGCGGCGACCGGCGCGCGCATTCTCATCGCCATCGTTCTGATCCTGTTCCTGCTCGCTTCCGCCCCTACCGCAATTGCCTGATCGCCGCCAGGCAGCCCCGCACTGGTAATCCGGACGCGATTCCGCCATATAGGCGCCAACCGCAAACGAGACTCTGACCGATGGCACGCGCACCCTTCGCCAAGATGAACGGGCTCGGCAACGAAATCATCGTTGCGGACATGCGCTCGCGTGCGAACGCGTGACCAGCCGCCGCGGCGATCGCGCTCAACGCCGACCCCGCGACGAAATTCGACCAGATCATGGCGATCCACGATGCGAGGACGCCGGGCACCGACTGGTTCATCGACATCCTCAATTCCGACGGTTCGTCCGCGCAGGCCTGCGGCAACGGCATGCGCTGCGTGGTGCAGTCGCTGGCGGCGGAAACCGGCGCAAAGATTCTCCACCTTCGAGACGGTCGCCGGCATTCTCAATGCCGAGGAACATGCCGACGGCTCGATCTCGGTCGATCTGGGCGCGCTGAAGATCGGCCTGCGCGATATTCCGCTTGCCGAGGAGTTCCACGACACGCGCGCGATCGAGCTGCGGATCGGCCCGATCGACGCGCCCATGCTTGATTTCCGCCCGCCGTGGTCTCCATGGGCAATCCGCACGCGATATTCTGGGTCGACCGCGAGGTCCTGGTCCTACGACCTCGACCGCTTCGGCCCGATGCTGGAAAACCACCCGATCTTTCCGGAGCGCGCCAACATCACCATCGCCCAGCCGACAGGCCAGGATCAGTTCGACCATCCGCACCTGGGAGCGCGGCGCCGGCCTGACAAAGGCCTGCGGCTCGGCCGCCTGCGCTGCCGCCGTCGCGGCGCGCACTGGCCGCACCGGGCGCACCGTTTCGATCATCGCTCCCGTCGGCCGGCTGACGGTGGAGTGGCGCGCCGACGATCGCGTCGTGCTGACCGGTCCGGCGGAGTGGGAGTTTTCCGGGAGCTTCGACCCCGCCACCGGCGTCTGGGCGCGCGACGGAAAGCGCCGCCTGATGCCGGGGCTCTCCAAGGGAATGTCGTCACATTCGGCTGCCGCCTCAACACCTACGAATCCGAGGTGATGTGCGCGAGGCCGAGGCCGCCGGCCTCGGACGCTGGCGGGCGGCGCCGTCATCTTCAACACCTGTGCCGTTACCGGCGAGGCAGTGCGGCAGGCGCGGGAGGCGATCCGCAAGGCGCGCCGCGACAACCCCGACGCCAGGATCATCGTCACCGGCTGCGCCGCCCAGACCGACCCGGCAAGCTTCGCCGAAATGGGCGAGGTCGACCTCGTGCTTGGCAATGAGGAAAAGCTCAGGGCGCACAATTACCGGGCCCTGCTGGATTTCGGCGTTAATGATTCTGAGAAGGCGCGCGTCAACGACATTTTCTCCATACGCGAGACCGCCGGGCATATGGTTGACGCGATCGAAGGCCGCGCCCGCGCCTTCGTCCAGGTCCAGAATGGCTGCGACCACCGCTGCACCTTTTGCATCATCCCCTATGGCAGGGGCAATTCCCGTTCCGTGCCGATGGGCGCGGTCGTCGAGCAGGTGAAGTGCCTGGTAGGCAACGGCTACGCGGAAGTGGTGCTGACCGGCGTCGATATGACCAGTTTCGGCGCGGACCTCCCAGGTGCGCCAAAACTCGGCCGGCTGGTCAGGACGATCCTGCGGCAGGTGCCAGACCCAGCGGCTGCGGCTTTCTTCCATCGATTTGATCGAAGCCGATCCCGAATTGATCGAGGCGATCGGCGGCGAGCGCCGGCTGATGCCGCATCTGCACTTGTCGCTTCAGGCCGGCGACGATCTGATCCTGAAGCGCATGAAGCGCCGCCACCTTCGCGACGATTTCATCCGTTTCTGCGCTGAAATCCGGTGATCCGCCCCGATATTGTTTTCGGCGCCGATCTGATCGCCGGATTTCGCCTACCGAAACCGCGCAGATGTTCGATAACTCGCTGAAAATAATAGAGGAATGCGGGTTGACGCATCTTCACGTCTTTCCTTTCAGCCCGCGCAGGGGCACGCCGGCGGCCCGCATGCCGCAAGTGGCCGGCGCCGAGATCAAGGCGCGGGCTGGCCGCCTCAGGGCGGCGGGGCAGGCGGCCTATGAGCGGCACCTGGCTTCGCTTGAGGGCACCACGCAGCAAATACTGGTGGAGCGGACCGGGCTCGGCCGCGCCGAAGGTTTTACGCTTGTCGCGATCCGGGACGGCGCGCCCGGCGAGATCGTGACGGCGAGGATCGCCGGACATGACGGTGAGCGGCTGATTGCGGCGCCCGCTGCCGCGCAGGCCGCCTGAGACCCCGCCATGGCATTGAAGTTCATCAAGAAAGTCTTCTCTTTCGGCCAGAAGGAGGTTGACGAGCGCCCTGCCGAAGACGAGCCGCTCGCGCCGCTCAACTTCGCCGCGCTCAGGGAGATGACGGCGGGACCGCCGACCGCAGCCGTGGCCGAAGCGGCCGGCCGCGAGCTTTTGGAGGCCGGGCCGCCGCCGAGTTTCGACGGCAAGCCGGCGGACCATCCACCCCCCGGCGAAGTGGACGGCGCGCCTGCCGCGCCGGTCGAGGCGCCGGCGGCATGGCTCGATGTGCGATCGCCGCCCGTGGAACTGCCGGCACCGGACGAGACGCTCAGGGCGGAGCCTGTCGAACCGGACGCGCCGGCGGCCGAGGCTGGCGAGCCGCTGACCGAGTTTCGTCCCGCACCGGTCGAAGTCCCGGAACCGCCTGGCGCAGCGCCCGCCCCTCTCCCGGGAGGCAGGGACCATGCGCCTTTCGTATCGGCGGTGCCGCCCGCCGCCTCGCCGCCGTCCGCACCGCCCGCGATTCCCGCTCCGCGTCCCGCCGGCAAAGTCACCGTCGGCAAGCTGGTCGAAAAGAAGGCCGAGCAACGGCCCGCGGGGCCGGCGCCGGAACCGCGCAAGACCTGGTTCCAGCGGCTGCGCGAGGGCCTGTCGCGGTCCTCGCGCGAACTGACCGGGTCGATTGCCGGCATCTTCACCAAGCGCAAGCTCGACGATGCGACGCTGGAAGAACTTGAGGACGTGCTGATCCGCGCCGACCTCGGCATGGAGACGGCGCTGCGCGTCACCGACACGCTGGCCTCCGTCGCGCTACGGCAAGGACGTGTCCGAGGCGGAAGTGCGCGCGATCATGGCGCAGGAGGTGGAGAAGGTGCTCGCGCCCGTCGCGCGGCCGCTCGAACTCGATTTGTCGCACAAGCCGCACGTCATCCTCGTCGTCGGCGTCAACGGCACCGGCAAGACGACGACGATCGGCAAGCTTGCCGCCAAGCTCAGCCAGGGCGGGCTTTCGGTCATGCTGGCGGCGGGCGACACATTCCGCGCCGCGGCAATCGAGCAGTAAAATCTGGGGCGAGCGAACCGGCTCGCCGGTCGTGTCCTCGAAAATCGGAGCCGACGCCGCCGGTCTTGCCTGGGACGCTTTCGAAAAGGCCAAGGCCGAGGGCGCCGACGTGCTCATCATAGATACGGCGGGCCGGCTGCAGAACAGGACGGAGCTGATGGCCGAACTGGAAAAGATCGTGCGCGTGCTGGGCAAGCACGATCCGGAGGCGCCGCATACGGTGCTGCAGACGGTCGACGCCACGACGGGCCAGAACGCGCTTTCGCAGGTCGAGATTTTCCGCAACGTCGCCGGCGTCAACGGCCTGGTGATGACCAAGCTTGACGGCACGGCGCGCGGCGGCATCCTTGTCGCCATCGCGGCCAAGCACAAGCTGCCGGTCTATTTCATCGGCGTGGGCGAACAGGTCGAGGATCTCGAACCGTTCTCGGCAAACGAATTCGCCAGGGCGATCGCAGGCGTTGGGTAACCAACGCAGGCGATGCGAAAATAAACTAAAAGGCCAGCGAACCGCCGGCACTCGACATCTGGATTGGACCAGCAAGCCATGAGCAAGCCCATCCTCGAAGGCGATCCGACCGACCCGCGCAAGACGGAGATCAACCCGCTGCTTGAAACTGGCGCTCGAACTCGGGCCGCTGCTTGTCTTCTTCTTCGCCAACACACGCGGCGAATGGCTGGCCGGGAAGATTCCCGGCGCTTGCCGCGCTTGGCGGGCCGATCTTCATCGCCACCGGCCTGTTCATGGTGGCGACGGGCGTGGCGCTCGTGGTTTCCTGGATGCTCACGCGTACCCTGCCGATCATGCCGCTGGTGTCCGGCATCGTCGTTTTCGTGTTCGGAGCACTCACGCTGTGGCTTCAGGACGACGTGTTCATCAAGATGAAGCCGACGATCGTCAACACGCTGTTCGGCGTCGTGCTGCTCGGCGGGCTCGCCTTCGGCAAATCGCTGCTCGGCTATGTCTTCGATTCGGCGTTCAAGCTCGATGCGGAGGGCTGGCGCAAGCTCACCTTGCGCTGGGGCGCCTTCTTCCTCTTTCTTGCCGTCGCCAACGAGATTGTCTGGCGCAACTTTCCGACCGACACCTGGGTGGCGTTCAAGGTGCTGGGGCATCATGCCCATCACGCTGATCTTCACCATAAGCCAGATGCCGATGATCATGCGCCATTCCATTGAAGAGCAAGCCCAGAAATAGGGGGATGTAGTGGACTTCATTTCGACCAGCGAAGAGTTGCGGTCTCAATACAAGCCCGCATCGGAGACATCGCTGCGCAAGGAACTGCGCTTCTTCGACCGGCACTGCCGCGCCTTCCTCGCCAGAAGCCCGTTCGTGCTGATCGGTTCGTCGGACGGCAACGGCAATGCCGACGTGACGCCGAAGGGCGACAGACCCGGCTTCGTCGCCGTCCTGGACGACGTCACGCTGGCCATTCCCGACCGGCCCGGCAACAATCGCCTGGACACGCTGGAAAATATTCTCGTCAATCCCGCTGTGGGGCTTCTCTTCCTCATTCCCGGCATGAACGAGACGCTGCGCGTCAACGGCGAGGCGCGCATAACGCTCGACATGGCCCTGCGCGAGCGGTTCGCCGTGGACGGCAAGTCGCCGCTCAGCGTCATCGTCGTGAAGGCCAGGGCAGTCTACATGCATTGCGCCAAGGCATTTCTGCGCTCCGGCCTGTGGAAGCCGGAAGACTGGCCTCCGCGCGCCGAAATGCCGACACTGGGCGAGATCCTCAAGGATCAGCTTGCGCTCGCTGAACCGGCCGAGCAGACCGACAAGCGGCTCGACGACGCATACCGCGCCACCATGTGGTAGCAATCGGCGGAGAATTCCCGCCAATTTCGCAATGCTTTGTTAACAGATATGCGTTTTTCGCATTGCTGCATTGCAGCATTTTTGTTTGCGAAACACACGCGTCATGCCAATATGAGGGTGCGAGGGAGGATCAACCCTGCCGCCGGAAGGTGGCCTACTTAAGGGGACCTCAAATGTTTTCGACGTCTGATCAACGGAACCCGTGATCGTCTGGCCAAGCGCCGCCGCTACAACCAGCTCGTCAACGAGATCATGGGCATGTCCAGCCGCGACCTCGCCGACATCAACGGCAACCGCACCGACATGCTGCGGTACGCCTACCGCGATGTCTACGGCAGATAAGTAGCGTAAGTGTAGCAGTCCGCGTCGGAGGCGGCCGCCGGTCTCGGCGGCCGCCTCTTCATTGTCGGGGCGAGATTCGTCAGCCGATCCACTCGATCCAGCGGCCATGAAAATCGCAACGCGCAAGATGACGGCTTTCGCCGCCCGGCCACATTGTCAGACTGAGCGTCGCATGCGGTTCGCGCGTGTCCAGCGGCTCCATCCGGAGCCAGGCGACCGGCGCTCCGCTTGAAGTGCCGGTCTCGGTGAGCATTGCTTCGACTTGTGCGCGGCTCTCGCTTGGCATGTATTGCCACATGATCGAATGGAAGAGCACGAAGACGGCGCCGTCCGTTCGTCCGTCGAGGCGGCTCCTCACGAAATCGGCGGCATCCGCCTTCTCCAGCATGAACGGTTCGGCGCGGGCCAGAGCGATCGCCGCGTCAAGCCGCTGCAGCCGTACCGCCTGATCGGGCCACACGAAGGAGCGGAGCCGCAGCCGTCTCAGCATCGTCCGCAACATCGAGCGGCGCGATGTCCGACCCCGATCTTCTGACCACCTTCAACGATCCGTCGAGCCGCGGCGGCTGGCCGATCACTTCGGGCGCAAGCTTGACGGGCGAGGCAGGGTCGCCGACCTCGCGGGCGCCATAGCGATAGTGAAAGCGGTCGAACAACAGGTTCAGGCCGGCGCTGGAGCCGATCTCGGCGATGTCGAGGGGGCTCTCGAAATGCCGCGCGATTGCCAGGAACCCGGGAAACAGCATGGCCGAGCGTGCGATCTCGTTGGTTTGCGGCGGACCGTCCAGCGCCCCAAGCAGAAAGTCGTCCGACCGGTGGAGAGCCTCCTCCACCACCGCCCTGAGCCTGCCGGCATCGGTCGGATTTCGGCGGATAGGCCGATGCCAGGGCGGGATCGGCATGGCTCAGCACCAGCCGGTGCAGACCGCCGCACAGCCGCAGCGACAGCACGTCCTCGTCCGGGCGGCCATCCCAGTCGAGCACCCGACGGCCGGTCGCCGTCGAACGGTCGAGGACCTCGGCGATAACGCGGCAAAGCATGGCCATGAACGGAGAGCCGAGCCGCCCGCTGGCGTCCGCCTGCGCGCGGAAATGATTTCGAACGAGTTCCTCTTTATCGCCGGCGGCAGCAGGATCCGAACTGGTCATTCGCGCAGGCTATAGCCTCTGCCGTGACTTTGCCATCCTTGCGCTCCGGCCCGCGCCAGACAAACCGAAGTGCTGCGCGCCCATCACGCCCCATCACGCCCAGCCTGCGCGACCAGATGCTCGGACTGGAGCATCCGCCACTCCAATTCCTGCAATCTGACGGCTCAGGAGCCCGCCAGCGCCTTCTCCAACTCCGGCATCAGCAGCCGGCGCGCCTTCTCGGGATCGAGCGGGCCGACATGCTTGTACAGGACTTTGCCGTCCCGGCCGACGATGAAGGATTCGGGAACGCCATAGACGCCCCAGTCGATCGCGGCGCGGCCGTTTTTGTCGGCGCCGACCGCCGAGAACGGATTGCCGAGTTCGCCGAGGAAGCGCCGGGCATTTTCCGGCTCGTCCTTGTAGTTCAGCCCGACGATTTCGAAACGCTGGTCCTCGGCCAGCGCCATCAGCACCGGATGCTCTTCGCGGCAAGGGCCGCACCAGGATCCCCACACATTGACCAGCGTGACCTTGCCGGCGAACGCCGACGATTTCCAGCCCCGGCAGGCCGAGCCCCTCCACCGGCGGCAGGCTTGTCGCCGGCGCCGGCGCGCCGATCAGGGCCGACGGCACGGTGGCGACGTCGCGGTCAGACATGAGTTGCATGAAGAACAGGCCGGCAAGCACGAGGAATATCGCCAGCGGTGCAAGCACGATCAGCCGTCGCGGGCGCTTCTCGCCCGCCTGCTCGGCCCTCATTCCGGCGCTCCCGCGCGGTCGGAGCGCCTGCGGATACCGCTTGCTTCCAGTTCCGCCAGTTCGCGCCGGCGCGCCCGGCCATCGAGCAGAATCCAGCCGATCAGGCCTGCAAGGCCGATGACGGAAGCCATGTAGGCGGCGGTCACATAGAGCGCGTGGGCGGTCATTCTCGCCGGTTCCCCGAATTGGACGCCGAAGTTACATAGGCGCGATGCCCAACGACCGCAATTGACACCGACCGCGGCCGATTGGCGGCCCTCAGTCGGCGTGCCGCAGGGCGGCGGCCGCGGCGACCGGGCCGACCACGGCAAGGAACAGGGTGATCGAGCACAGAATGAGAAAGGGCGGCAGGAAGGGCGCGGGGTCGGTGATCGCCGCATAGGTGGCCGAAACGCCGAAGACCAGCACCGGAATGGTGAGCGGCAGGACCAGCACCGATATCATCAGCCCGCCGCGCGGCAGCGCGACGGTCACTGCCGCGCCGGCCGCGCCGACGAAAGTTATGGCGGGCGTGCCGACGAGCAAGGTCAGCATGGCCGCGCCCAGCCCGGCCGGATCGACATTCATGAAAAGGCCGAGCAGCGGCGAGGCGACCACCAGCGGCAGGACGCTCGCCGTCCAGTGGGCGAGGCATTTCACGAACACGGTGAGGGCCAGCATGTGGCGATCATTGGCGAGCACGAGAAGGTCGAGCGAGCCGTCTTCCCGGTCGGCCTGGAACAGGCGGTCGAGCCCAAGCAGCGAGGCGAGCAGGGCGCCGATCCAGATGATCGCCGGGCCGATGCGGGAAAGCAGGGCAAGATCAGGGCCGACGCCGAAGGGAATGGTCGCGACCAGCGCCAGAAAGAACACGATTCCGGTCAGCGCGCCGCCGCCGGCGCGGATGCCGAGCTTCAGATCGCGGACGAAGAGGGCTAGCATGAGGTTGCGGAGACCGCAGGCTGAAAGATTGCATTCATCGTCAAGGCCCCATGCTCAAGGCCGCGGCTCCTTCCAGCCCCAGCGGCTGGTGCGTCGCGGCGACGACAATGCCGCCGCTGGCGCGATGCACGCCCATCAGGTCCGTAAAGCGCGTCTCGGATGCCGTATCCAGCCCGGCGGTCGGCTCGTCGAGCAGCCAGATCGGGCGGTGGGATACCAGAAGCCGCGCAATCGCCGCCCGACGCTTCTGTCCGGTGGACAGAACCGCGAAGGGCAGATGGCCGAGGCCGGCGAGATCGACCAGTTCCAGCGCCCCCTCCGTCGCAAGGGCGGGTTCACCGCAAAAGTCCCGCCAGAAGCCGAGGTTTTCCGCCACCGTCAGCGCCGTCTTCATCGCGTTCTGGTGGCCGAGATAATGGGATGCTGAGGCCGGCGAGGGAAAGGTCCCGGAGCCGTCCAGTCCTACCCGGCCCGATGCCGCGGGCAGCAGGCCTGCGACAATGCGCAGCAGGGTCGACTTGCCGGAACCGTTTGGACCCGTCACGACGAGCGCATCACCCGCGCCGAGGGCGAAGGACACATCGGAAAAGACGGTTTCGCCGCCGCGTTCGCCGCTCAGTTTTTCGGCGGTCAGCCGCATCCGTCCCCTCTTCGCAATGCCTTCCAGGCTGCTGCTTCGCGCCGCGGCAGAAATGGCAATTCCGTGTCTAGCCCGCATTTCTCACACTGGATATGCCTGCGTTGCTCTTTCGGCGCGGCAGATACGGCGTCGGACGGCGAAAAGCGCATAGAGACATACGGTTGAGCCGCCGACGCCGCAGATGCCCGCCGAAAGGCAACCCATGGGCCGGTTGAACAAGTCGACAGGGTGTGTCGCCGCGCTTGCCCGATGTCCCGCATCGCACGGCGGGCGGCTCCTGCCCTGTCGACTTCTTGAACCGGCGCAGAACATGTCCAGTGTGAGAAATGCGGGCTAGAACTATTCCCTGAATATCTCTATATCCGGGAGACCAACCCCAGCGGTCGGGGAAGGCAACCCAATTTGCGCCGGACCAGCGCACGCGACGCCTTGAACGTTGCGAGCTGCTCGGGAGCGGACAGCGGAAATGGCCGTACCCGCACCTATGCGCGTGATGAGCATGCCATCGGAGTCCGTTCTCTTCCAGGCAGAACCGACCAGGATGGATCGCTCGTGTCCAAATCACTCGACAGCTTCAAGTGCCGCCAGACCCTCACCGTGGAGGGAGCGGACTATGTCTATTACAGCCTGATCGACGCCGAGAAGAACGGCCTTGCCGGCGTCTCGCGGCTTCCTTACTCGATGAAGGTGCTGCTGGAGAACCTGCTGCGCAACGAGGACGGCCGCTCCGTCACCAGGGAGGCCATCCAGGCCGTCGCCGGCTGGCTGACCGACAAGGGCACGGCCGGGGTCGAGATCGCCTATCGTCCGGCCCGCGTGCTGATGCAGGACTTTACCGGCGTGCCTGCCGTCGTCGATCTGGCCGCCATGCGCGACGGCATCGCCGCGCTCGGCGGCGATCCGCAGAAGATCAATCCGCTGGTGCCGGTCGATCTCGTCATCGACCATTCCGTCATCGTCGACGAGTTCGGCACGCCGTTGGCCCTCGCCCGCAACGTCGAGCTCGAATACGAGCGCAACCAGGAGCGCTACAAGTTCCTCAAATGGGGGCAGCAGGCCTTCCGCAACTTCCGCGTCGTGCCGCCAGGCACCGGCATCTGCCACCAGGTCAACCTCGAATATCTCGGCCAGGTGGTTTGGACGAATACGGACGACGGCGAGACGACCGCCTATCCCGACACCTGCGTCGGAACGGATTCGCACACGACCATGATCAACGGCCTCGGCGTGCTCGGCTGGGGCGTCGGCGGCATCGAGGCGGAAGCCGCCATGCTCGGCCAGCCCGTGTCGATGCTGCTGCCGGAGGTGATCGGCTTCCGCCTGACCGGCCGCCTGAACGAGGGCGTTACCGCCACCGACCTGGTGCTTACCGTCACCCAGATGCTGCGCAAGAAGGGCGTGGTCGGCAAGTTCGTCGAGTTCTTCGGCCCCGGCCTGTCCAACATGACGCTGGCCGACCGCGCGACGATCGGCAATATGGCGCCGGAGTATGGCGCGACCTGCGGCTTCTTCCCGGTCGATTCGGAGACGGTGCGCTACCTCACTATGTCCGGCCGTTCCGAGGCGCGTATCGCCCTGGTGGAAGCCTATTCGAAGGCGCAAGGCATGTGGCGGGACCGGACCTCCGCCGATCCGGTGTTCACCGACCTGCTGGAACTCGATCTCGGCGACGTCGTGCCGTCAATGGCCGGTCCGAAGCGCCCCGAGGGCCGCGTGCCGCTGCCGGGCATCGCGGCAGGCTTCGCCAAGGCGATGGAGACCGAATACAAGCGAGCCGCCGACGCCCATAAGCGCTACGCCGTGGAAGGCGAGAACTTCGACCTTGGCCATGGCGACGTGGTGATCGCGGCGATCACGTCGTGCACCAACACCTCCAATCCGAGCGTGCTGATCGGCGCCGGGCTGCTTGCCCGCAACGCCAACCGCCTGGGGTTGAAGCAGAAGCCGTGGGTGAAGACCTCGCTTGCTCCGGGCAGCCAGGTCGTCGCCGAATATCTCGACAAGTCCGGCCTGCAGAAGGAACTCGACCAGATCGGGTTCAACCTGGTCGGCTTCGGCTGCACCACCTGCATCGGCAATTCCGGCCCGCTGCCGGCGCCGATCTCCAGGACCATCAACGACAAGGGTCTGATCGCGGCGGCCGTGCTTTCAGGCAACCGCAACTTCGAAGGCCGCGTCTCGCCGGATGTGCAGGCGAACTACCTGGCCTCGCCGCCGCTGGTCGTGGCTCACGCGCTCGCCGGCACTGTCACCAGGGACCTCACCGTCGAACCGCTGGGTGAAGGCAGCGACGGCCAGCCGGTGTATCTCAAGGACATCTGGCCGACCGGGGCGGAGATCCAGGAGTTCATCGAGAAGAACGTCACCCGCGACCTGTTCGCCCGCAAATATGCCGACGTCTTCAAGGGCGACGAATTCTGGCGGCAGGTCAAGGTGCCGGAAGGACAGACCTACGCCTGGGACGACGATTCCACCTACGTCCAGAACCCGCCCTACTTCGCCGGAATGAACAAGACCCCGGGCGCCATCGGCACGATCAGGAACGCGCGCATCCTCGGCCTGTTCGGCGACAAGATCACCACCGACCACATCTCGCCGGCGGGTTCGATCAAGGCGGCGTCGCCGGCCGGCAAATATCTGACCGATCACGGCGTCGGCGTCGCCGACTTCAACCAGTACGGCACGCGCCGCGGCAATCATGAGGTGATGATGCGCGGCACCTTCGCCAATATCCGGATTCGCAACCACATGCTGGGCGAAAACGGGCGCGAGGGCGGCTACACGATCCACTATCCGTCGAAGGAGGAGATGCCGATCTACGACGCCGCCATGGAATACAAGCGCGAGGCAGTGCCTCTCGTCATCTTCGCCGGCGTCGAATACGGCAACGGCTCGTCGCGCGACTGGGCGGCCAAGGGCACCAACCTTCTGGGCGTCAAGGCCGTCATCGCGCAGTCGTTCGAGCGCATTCACCGCTCCAATCTGGTCGGCATGGGCGTCATCCCCTTCGTGTTCGAAGAGGGGACGTCCTGGGCCTCGCTCGGGCTGAAGGGCGACGAGACGGTGACGATCGACGGGCTGGAGACGATCCGTCCGCGCCAGAAGATGGTCGCCAGGGTCACCTCCGCCGACGGGACCGTCAAGGACGTGCCGATCCTCTGCCGCATCGATACCGTCGACGAGCTCGACTACTTCAAGAACGGCGGCATCCTGCAATATGTGCTGCGCGATTTGGCAGCGTAGCTAAAGATAGGCAACGCGCCGAAATCCGGATTATTTTTCGCCGCGTTGCCATAGATTTCGGCAGTTGTGCAGCCCCTCGTCCGGCCTGCCCGCATCTTCTCCCCGCAAGCGCCACAAGGGGGGAAGGAGACGCCTGGTCGGAGGAGGGCGCTGTCCAATTCAGACCATCGCGTGGCTCAGGATGACGGTCAGCGAGATCGCCGCAAGTGCTGCGACCGCGAGCTTCCAGAAGTCGCGGCGCTGCCTGAGACCTGGCAGGCCGAGCGGCTTTATGATCTGGATGACCATCAGGGCGAGAATGACGAGCGACAGGACTTTCGACATGCTCGTCTTTGAGCAGGCGAGGGCCGGCCTGTCAAAGCCGACGCCAATCGTTGCACGCCTCCAGGGGAGCGAATGCGATCGAAATCCGTGCTAAGCAGGTTCCGGAAGACTGTGTCACGGTATTCCGACAGAAACCTGCGACAAAACAAGAGGCTAAGCAGGCGAAGCGTGGGCGAAGCCACGCAAGTCTGCTTAGGAAATCGAGACGGGATACGACCGCATGCTTAATCCCTAAGTCAGATGGACGCGCTGCCGTTCCCGCGGCTAGAAGCGGCAGGGGCAGGCGACCGGGAGGAAGACTCATGGTTTCGCGCTATCATGACGCATATGCGGCCTGGAAGGCCGACCCGCAAAGGTTCTGGGCAGAGGCGGCCGCCGAGATCGACTGGTTCAAGCGTTGGGACCGCGTGTTCGACGGGCAAGCGGGCGTCCATGGCCGCTGGTTCGTCGGCGCGGAATGCAACACCTGCTACAACGCGCTCGATCGCCATGTGGCGGGCGGCCGGGCCGATCAACTGGCGCTGATCCATGACAGCGCCATTACCGGGACGATCCGAAAATTCACCTACGCCGAGGTGAAGCGGGAAGTCGTGGCGCTCGCCTCGGTGCTGAAGAACCATGGCGTGCGCAAGGGCGACCGCGTCATCATTTACATGCCCATGGTGCCGGAGGCGGCCTTCGCCATGCTTGCCTGCGCGCGTCTCGGCGCCATCCATTCGGTGGTGTTCGGCGGCTTCGCCGCGCGCGAACTGGCGACCCGCATAGACGACGCGCAGCCCAGGGTGATCGTCTCGGCATCCTGCGGCCTGGAGCCCGGCCGCGTCGTTGCCTACAAGCCCTTGCTCGACGGCGCCATCGAGATGGCCCACCACAAGCCGGAGCGCTGCATCATCCTGCAGCGCGACCAGCATCGCTGCGACCTTGTCGAGGGCCGCGACCTCGATCTTGCGGATCAGGTCGCGCGCGAGCGGGCGGCGGGCGCCAATGTCGACTGCGTTGCGGTCGCCGCTACCGACCCTCTCTACGTGCTTTATACATCCGGAACCACCGGGCAGCCGAAGGGCGTGGTGCGCGACAATGGCGGCCACATGGTCGCGCTGAAATGGACCATGCACAATGAGTTCGGCGTGGAGCCGGGCGAAGTCTTCTGGGCCGCCTCCGATGTCGGCTGGGTCGTCGGCCATTCCTACATCGTCTACGGGCCGCTGCTTCACGGCTGCACCACGGTGATGTTCGAGGGCAAGCCGGTCGGCACGCCGGACGCAGGAACGTTCTGGCGTGTGATCGCCGAACACGGCGTCGTGTCGCTGTTTACCGCGCCGACCGCGTTCCGCGCCATCAAGGGGCAGGATCCGCAGGGCGCCTTCGTGCCGAAGTACGATTTTTCGCGGTTTCGCACGCTTTTCCTCGCCGGCGAGCGCGCCGATCCTGAAACGCTCAAATGGGCGGAACAGAAGCTCGGCGTTCCGGTGATCGACCATTGGTGGCAGACCGAGACCGGCCATCCGATCACCCAGAACCCGGTCGGCCTGGGTCTTTTGCCGGTTAAGTATGGCTCTCCGGGCCTGCCGATGCCGGGTTTCGACGTGCGCGTGCTTGACGACGCCGGGCACCCCGTGCCCGCCGGCACGCTTGGCAATGTCGTCCTGAAACTTCCCTTGCCGCCGGGCTGCCTGCCGACGCTGTGGAACGCCGACCAGCGGTTTCGCGACGCCTATCTCGTCGAGTTTCCCGGCTACTACAAGACGGCGGATGCCGGGCTTGTCGATCAGGACGGCTATCTCTTCATCATGGCGCGCACCGACGACATCATCAATGTCGCCGGCCACAGGCTTTCGACAGGCGGCATGGAGGAGGTTCTGGCGGAGCATCCGGATGTGGCGGAATGCGCGGTGATCGGCATTGCCGACGCGTTGAAGGGTCAGGTGCCCTGCGGCTTCGTCGTGCTCAATGCCGGCGCCGACCGCGATCCCGTCGAGATCGAGCGTGAGATCGTGCAACTGGTGCGCGAGCGGATCGGCGCGGTCGCGGCGCTCAGGCTGGTCCTCACGATCAAGCGCCTGCCGAAAACGCGGTCGGGCAAGGTTCTGCGCGCCACCATGCGGAAGATCGCCGACAGCGAGCCCTGGGCCATGCCGGCGACAATCGACGATCCGGCGATCCTGGACGAGATATCCGCCGTCCTTGTGGCGCGTGGCATCGGCGGAAAAGTGGAATCCGCCACGAAGTAGCGCCTCATCGGGGCGATGGCGGCCGCTACGCAGGGTCCGGAAAAGTGTGTCACGGTTTTCCGACAGAACCTGCGACAAAACAAGAGGCTAAGCAGGCGAAGCGTGGGCGAAGCCACGCAAGTCTGCTTAGCGGCGCGGCCGGTCGGCCGGGTAGGGCGTGCCCGCCAGGATCGCCAGGCCGCCCACCAGGAAAAGCAGGATCGTGGTCATGCCGAGGCGTGGCGAAGCGGTGAGCGCGGTGACGGTGGCGACCAGGAACGGCGCGAGGAAGCTGGTCGCCCGTCCGGCCAGCGCGTAAAGCCCGAAATAGCGGCCGGCCTCGTCGGCCGACACGCTGCGCGCCATATAGGAGCGCGACGACGCCTGTACGGGTCCAAAAGCCAGGCCGACAAACATGCCGTAGAGCACGTAGGCTTTTTCCGCCGCGGTTCCGAACATCCCGCCCGAATCCGTCGCCGAAAGGCCGATCAGACCGAACAACGTGAAGCCGGGACCGGTCGAGACGATGCCGACGGTGGCGAAAAAAAGCACGACCAGGGATGCCAGCACCACCCATTTCGATCCCAGCGCGCTATCGAGCCGGCTGGCTGCCAGGCAGCCGAAGATCGCGACGATGTTGAGAATGATGCCGTATATGCCGAGTTCGGTGATGGTCCAGCCGAACATGGCCGCCGCGAAGCCGCCGCCGAGCGCCAGCAATGCGTTGACGCCGTCCTGATAGATCATGCGGGCGGCGAGGAAGCGGACGATCCCGACGCGCTGGCGCGCTTCGGAGAAGGTCGCCTTGAGTTCCGACAAGCCTTTGCCGATGGCGGGGCGCAGCGCCATGCCCTTGGCACCGTCGGGCGTGAAAAGCAGCATCGGCATGATGAACACAAGATACCAGAGGGCGGAAAGCGGACCGGTGGCGCGCGCGTCCTCGCCCTTCGCCGGATCGAGGCCGAACAGCGGGTCTATGCCGATGATCGTCTTGCCTGTCACCGGCGAGGCGGCCAGCATCGTGACCACGAAGATCAGCGCGATCATGCCGCCGAGATAGCCGAGCCCCCAGGCGATATTGGAGACGCGCCCGATTTCGGCCGTCGAGATAAGGCGCGGCATCATCGAATCGTTGAAAACGATGGAAAACTCCGCGGCGACCGTCGCCAGACAGTAGAACAGGAGGGCGAGGAAGAGGCTCGAACCGGGAGCGGCGAACCAGAGCATCGACAGCGAGGCGATCTTGATCACCGCGAACACCAGGATCCACGGCTTCCTGCGGCCCGTCTGGTCGGCGATCGAGCCCAGCACCGGCGACAGGATCGCAATGACGAGGCCGGCCGCGGCGACGCCGTAGCCCCATGCCGCCTGGCCGGCGGCCGGATCGCTCGCCATGCGCGAGACGAAATACGGGCCGAAGATGAAGGTGGTAACCACCGTGAAGAAGGGTTGGGCGGCCCAGTCGAACAGCATCCAGCCCCAGATGCCGCGCCTGGGTACGGCGCCGGCGGTGATTGCGGTCATGGATGCTCCCGATGTTCCCGTCGGACGACGATGCCAGATTCGGCATTTATTCCAAATGCGTTGGACGCGTCTCCTTCGGATTCAGCCTGTCCCGTATGGTCTTGGACTAGGGGCGAGGAGAACGGCGTGCCTATTCGTCGTCCGAGAGCACGATGTCTTGTCCGCCTTGAAAAACCCGCACTATCGTAACGAGACTATCTTTGACCTGAAACGCGATGCTGGCTCTGCGACGATAGCCCACAATTCGCAGGCCGGATGGAGATCATCCCGGCGCGCCCCTCGCTGGGGGAAGGTTTCAAGCCCCGCACAGTAATCAACAAGCCTGTCGACATAGGCTCGCGCGACCTGCTCACCGGCCTCATGCACGAGATACGTCAGCAGCTCGGCGACGTCCTTTTCAGCAGCCACACTGAAGACAACCCGAAATTTCATTTGTCAGAGGTGACCTTGCCGGTGACGCTATCGATATGGGCGTGGAGGCGCTTTCTGGCCTCCTCGAGCGACAGGGCTTGTGACGGATCGGCTTCGAGGGCCTTGAGCGTGGGCACCACCTCCTCGACCAACCATTTCTCGATTGCGGCATCGCGGGCCGCCAATGTGCGCAGGCCGTCGCGGATGACTTCGCTTTCGGTGGCATATTCGCCGGACGCGACCTTGGCTTTCACCATCCGTGCCATTTCGAGTGGAAGCGTGATCGTGAGTGGGTGAGTGGAGCGCATGGCGGGACCCTCGGGGACTGAGGCGGTATATGACATAATCATACACTATCGGGAGGATGGGAGAAAGCCCGAAGTGCCCAAGGCCGATAGGGGGCCGCTCCGGGTCACTCAGGCCGGCGCTGGCGGCATGCTCGCAACATGGAACGCATCGGATCCCATGTTGCGAGTCCGCCCTCGCGCAGCACGCTGCCGCTTCACCGCATCGTCGGAAGCAGCGTTGGCCTTGTCACAGCGCCGTCAGGTCGTGCATCAGGCCGGCGGCCACGGAAAGCCGTGACACGGTGATGTCCCCGCCTTCCGTCAGCGCCTGGAGCCGTTCGCGTGTGCGGGTGACCCGCTCGCCGCCAGCCTCCAGCCAGCGCGCCACAGGCTGGTCGTCCTGCCCGTGCGCGGCAAGCGCTGCTATCGCGATGCCGCGCCCGGCGGCGCCGATCGTGTCCATCGCCCGGGCAAGCGCCAATCCGTCATAATAGTCGGCCGGCGCGATGGCGCCGGCGGCGTCCTCGATGCGGGCTATGCGGAAGGCGTCGCTGACGGCGAAGAATGCCCTGGCGGCCTCGATGATGCCGGCGCCTGCGGTGCGCGCCACCAGCGCGATCTCGGGCACGGAGTGAATCGCGTCGGCGCCGGCCAGCTTCGCCGCAAGCGCCTCCGGCGTGCCGGCGGCGATGAGAGTCTGCCGGCGCTCGTCGAGCTTGCCCCGGGAAAAGGCCGGCAGCAATTCGCTCAGCTTCGGCTCCAGCGCCTTTCGGGCCTCCAGCAGTTCGGCGATGCGTATGCCTACGGGCGCCCCGGCATGGTCGTTCTTGAGAAGCCACCCGCACTGCCTGTACATCAGCCAAACCAGCGACTGATAGAGGTCGAGTTGGAGCTGGCCGTCGATCCTTGTATCGAGCGCGTCGATTTCGGCATAGAGCGCCGGCGTCGCGAAGGCGTCACGCACCACGCCATAGGCTTTAACGACATCGCCGGCGGTCCGCCCCGTCGCATCCTGCAGCCGGCTAACGAAGGAGGGTCCGCCACGGTTGACGATGTCGTTGGCGAGAACCCGCGAGATGATCTCGCGGCGCAGCCGATGCTCGCCGATGTCGACCGCGAATTTCCTGGCCATGCGGTCCGGGAAATACTCCGACAGGTCGCGTTCGAAATGGGGGTCGTCGGGCGTGTCGCTGGCGAGCAGGTCGGAAAACAGCACGATCTTGGCGTAGGCCAGCAGCACGCCGAGCTCGGCCCTGGTGAGCGGCTCGCCGCGCGCGTGGCGTTCGGCGAGCGCCGCATCCGTCGGCAAGGTCTCGACGACGCGATCCAGCAGGCCGCGCGACTCGAGGCCGGATATGAAGCGCGCCTGATGCGCCAGATCGGCGAGGCCGCGCCGTTTCTGCAGCGAGATCGCCAGCGTCTGCTGATAGTTGTTCGAGAGCACGAGCTGGCTTACTTCCGGCGTCATTTCGGCCAGCAGCTTGTCGCGTGCCGGGCGGGCAAGCGCTCCCTTGCGCATCGCCGAGGCCAGCGCGATCTTGATGTTGACCTCGACGTCCGAGCAGTTGACGCCGCCGGAATTGTCGATGGCGTCGGAATTGCAGGCGCCGCCGTTCAGGCCGAACTCTATGCGGCCGCGCTGGGTGACGCCGAGATTGGCGCCTTCGCCGATCACTTTGGCGCGCACCTGCGCCGCGTTGACACGGATCGCGTCATTGGCGCGGTCGCTGGCGTCCTGATTGGTCTCGCCCGCCGCCTTCACATAGGTGCCGATGCCGCCGAACCACAGAAGATCCACCGGCGCCTTGAGGATGGCGGTCATGATCTCGACCGGCGAGGCCGTGGTTTTTGAAAGCCCGATCGCGCTGGCGGCGGCGGCGCTCAGCGACACGAATTTCTGGCTGCGCGAGATGATGGCGCCTCCGGTCGAGAGTTTCGACTTGTCGTAGTCCTGCCAGCTCGACCGCGGCAGGTCGAACATGCGCCGGCGCTCGGCGAAGGACGCGGCCGCGTCGGGATCGGGGTCTATGAAGATGTCGCGGTGATCGAAGGCGGCGACCAGCCGGGTCTGCTCGGACAAGAGCATGCCGTTGCCGAAAACATCGCCGGACATGTCGCCCACGCCGACGACCGTGAAGGGCGAGGTCTGGATGTCGCGGTTCATTTCGCGGAAATGCCGCTTCACCGCTTCCCACGCGCCCTTGGCGGTGATGCCCATCTTCTTGTGATCGTAGCCGGCCGATCCGCCCGAGGCGAAGGCGTCGTCCAGCCAGAAATCATGCTCCTGGCTGATGGCGTTGGCCGTGTCGGAGAAGGTTGCCGTTCCCTTGTCGGCGGCAACCACGAAATACGGGTCGTCAATGTCGCGGCGCACCACGCTCTCGGGCGGCACGATTCCGTTGACGTCGATGTTGTCGGTGATCGAAAGCAGGCTGGAGACGAAGTTGATATAGGCCTGCCTGCCGGATTCGAAGATCGCCTCTCGGCCGCCGCCGATCGGCGGGCGCTTGGGATAGAAGCCGCCCTTGGCGCCGACCGGCACGATGACCGCGTTCTTGACCTGTTGCGCCTTTACCAGGCCGAGCACTTCGGTGCGGTAATCCTGGGCGCGATCCGACCAGCGCAGACCGCCGCGCGCCACGGCGCCGAAGCGCAGATGGACGCCCTCGACCTCCGGTCCGTAGACGAAGATTTCGCGCCAGGGCCGCGGCTCGGGCAGGCCGTCGATCGCGCGCGAGTTCGAGCTTGATGGCCAGCGACCGGCCTGTCTTTTTCATTTCGGAAGCGAAATGATTCGTTCGCAGCGAGGATTCGATGAGGTTGAGGTAGCGCCGGATAATGGTGTCGTCGTCGAGGTTCGGAACGTCCTGAAGGGAGTCCTTGATCTTTGCCTTGAGGTGCTTGGCCGTCACCGGGCCGTCCTTGAATGCCGGATCGAACAGGGCCGTGAAAAGCTGAAACAGACCGCGCGCGATTTCCGGATAGCGGTTGAGCACGTTGGCGACGACGTCCTGGCTCTGCGGGATGCCGGCCTGTTGAAGATAGCGGCCATAGGCGCGCAGGATGAGGATCTGGTTCGACGACAGGCCGGCGGTCTGGGCGAGCGCGTTGTAGCGGTCATTGTCGGCATCGCCATGCCAGATCGAAAGCAGGACCTCGTCGAACAGCGCGCCCCCGTCGGCGAGGTCGATCGGCTTGGCGAAGGCGTTTTCCAGTTCCATGTCGTGGATGAAGACGAGCGCGCCGTCGCTGCCGCGTACATCGAATGTGCGCTCGCTGATGACGCGGAAGCCCATGTTTTCCAGCATCGGCACGCGCCGCGACAGCGCCACCGGCTCGCCATGGTGATAGATCTTCAGCGCCGCCTGCTCGGGCTTCTGGTCCTTATGCCGATAATAGTCGATGGCGATCCGGTTCTCGGCCGAAAGACCGGAGATGCTGGCGGCATCGGCAAGGGCCTCGGCCGCCGTGAAAGAGCCGCGATAGCTCTCGGGGAATTTCGCCGCGACGCCGATGAGCCGCTCGTCAAGTCCGGACGAGGCCGCCTCGTCGCGCAGCCCGTCCTCCCAGGTCCGCACGATGTCGCGGATGGCGGCCTCGATTGACGTCTGCTCGACCCTGGGCGTCTTGCCGCCGGAGCGGCCGATGATGAAGTGGACGCGCGCCAGCCCTCCTTCCGGGAAGGCGGGGTAGTAGGCGGAAAGCCGCCCGTCGAAGACGGTCTTGAGATGTTGGCCGATGCTGTCCCGCACGTCGGAGTCGAAGCGGTCGCGCGGCACGAAGACGAGGACCGACACGAAGCGGTCGAACTGGTCGGCGCGCACCAGCGCGCGCACGCGCGGCCGCTCGACCAGGCCAAGGATCGCCTCGGCATGCTTGCGCAGGACCGGGATGGGAATCTGGAAGAGTTCGTCGCGCGGATAGGATTCCAGTACGTTGATCAGGGCCTTGCCGGAATGGTCCGAGGGGTCGAAGCCGGATTTCTGGATCACTGTCTGCGCCTTGGAGCGCAGGTAGGGAATCTTCATCACGGAACGCGTATAGGCGGTCGAGGTGAACAGGCCGACGATGCGCAGTTCGCCGGAAAGCGCACCCTCCTCGTCGTAGGTCTTGACGCCGACATAGTCGAGATAGGCGCGTCGATGCACGACCGACTTGGCATTGGCCTTGGTGACGATCAGCGGGTCGGGGCCGTGCAGGAAAGCGCGGATTTCCGGCGTCGTCTGGCCGTCCTCGGCGCTGTCGCGCCGCAGCACCAGCACGTTCGGATCGGCGAGAATGCCCAGCCCGCGCTTTTCGGTGCGCTGCAGGTTGCCGGACTTCTCCCCGCCGCTGTAGCTGAACTCGCGCATGCCGAGGAAGGTGAAATTGTCGTCGCGCAGCCATTCGAGGAAGGCGATCGCCTCCGTGACGGCCGCCTTCTCCAGGGGTACGGGAGCGTAACGATATTCCGATATGGCGTGGTCGAGGCGCGACAGCATCGGCTTCCAGTCGGCAGTGGCGGCGCGCACCTGCGCCAGCATCTTGACGAGCAGTTCCTTGAGGCTGGCGGCTTCCTCCGCCGTAAGCGGTTTGACGTGGACATGGATGACGCTCAGCCGGTCGCCGGCCTGGTCGCGGGCGGCGCCGTCTTCGAGAATTTGCTCGACGCCGTCCTTTCCGTGCCGCACCACGATGACCGGATGCGTGACCAGCAACGGCTCGCCCGCCGCCTCGGTTATTTCGCCGAGAACGGAGTCGAAAAGGAACGGCATGTTGTCGTTGACGACCGTGATCACCGTGACCGGCCGTCCGCCGCGGACGATGCCGGCGTCGCGGTCGATCGAGACAATGCGGTCGCCCTTCCTATGAGCGGCGACGGCTTCGCCGGCGAGTGCGGCGGCGCGCTCCAGGACGGCAGGTTCATAGGCCGCCACATCCTCGGCGGGCGCGCGCGCAAGCAGGATATCGAACAATTCGCTCACTCCGGCAGCCTTGGCCGGCAGGGACAAGTCCGCCCCATCCTGTTTCACGCCGTCAATGGTTTTTGCGTCCGCCATAGGGTCCCTCCGCCTAATTTTTCGGCATCGTAGCAGACGCCGTATGATTTTCGACCCCGCCGGAACGAAATTGCATGTCGCGCCGAGCACCTTCCGGCGGCCTGCTGGCGCGGATTTTTCGGTTCCCCGCCACGGAAGGGACTCGAGCTCCCGCTCCGCGTGACGGCAACAAGGCAGATATCTGGCCACGATGCCCCGGGAAGGCGCGGAACTCGCCGTGGTGCGTCCCGTTGCCTTCAACGGCCTCGTCATTGCCGACAATAGCATCATGCGCCAGCGCAAATATGACGCGGAGTTGGGGCAAGGACGTCGGCGTGAAAGGCATTGGACCCGCTGCGCGGGCGGCCTCAGGACGGATTGCCGCCGCCGCGCCGGCCATGGTGGCGGCGCTGACGCGGCAGGCGCAGCGCCCGGCCCGCTTGCGCAGAACGGCGTATCGCCCTGGAACGGCAGGTCAGCGGCTGATTGCCGCCTGCGCATGGCCGCGCAGGAGGGTCATGAGACGTTCGGCTTCCATGGCCGCCCCTACCTCGTCGCGATCGAGAATCCGCTGGATCAGTTCGACATGGCGGGCGGCGAATTCCGCCAGGCCGGTGTCGCGCTGGTAGCGGAACCAGAACCGGCGCGAATGGGTCTGCAACGGGGCGGCGAGCCGGGCGGCGAAGGCATTGTCGGCGGCAAGCGCCATCGCATCGTCGAGGGCCTTGTCGGCTTCGAGGAAGGCGATCACATCACCGCCTATCACCGCACGATGCATGGCCTGCGCGGCCTCCTGAAAGCGGCCGCCGGCTTCCAGCGTGGCGAAGCGGGCCGCCGACCGGGCAAGCACGACCTCGACCCCGAGCCGGACGTCGAGCACGCGCAGCCAGTCGCCCGCGTGCAGCGGGGCAATGGCGAGCCCGGCACGCGGCCTGATCTCGATCAGCCCCTCCCAGGCGAGGCGCTGGATTGCTTCGCGAACCGGCGTGCGGCCGAAGCCCAGTCGCTCGATCAAATAGCCTTCGGTGGTGATGCTCCCCGGGGCAAGCTCCAATGTGACGATCGTCCGCTCCAACGCCCGGTAAGCGCGCGCACTGGCCGATTCACCGGCGGTATCAAGGCGTTCCACGTCGTCTCCGCGAAGATATATTTTTGATATATCACACCGGAATCGACGTTGACACCACTATTTGAGTTAGATATATCACTGATATATCAGAAGGAGATGAGTCATGTGGACCGGTGTCTTCCCAGCCGTGACGAGCAAATTCACGCATGACGACCTGCTGGATCATCCGGAGATGGAGCGCTGCTTCGCGGTGCAGATGGAAGCAGGCTGCGACGGACTGATCGTCGCCGGCTCGCTCGGCGAGGGGCCGATGCTGTCCCGGGACGAGAAGATCGAGGTTCTGCGGACGGCGCGCAGGGTGGCGGCCGGCAAGCCGGTGCTGCTCACCGTCAACGAGGCGTCGACACGCGACGGCGCGGCCCTCGCCAGGCGCGCGGCGAAGGAGGGCGCGGACGGCCTGATGATCGTTCCCAGCCCGATCTATCACACCAACCCGCAGGAGACGGTGGCGACGCTGAAGGCGGTCGCCTGCGCTGGCGATCTGCCGGTGATGATCTACTCGAACCGCATTGCCTACCGTGTCGACGTGACGGTGGAGATCATGGAGGAGCTCGCCGAAGACCCGTATTTCGTGGCGGTGAAGGAATCGTCCGACGACATCCGCCGCTCGACCGAAATCATCAACCGCTTCGGCGATCGTTTCGACCTTTTCACGGGCGTCGACAACCTCGCCTTCGAGGCTCTGTCGGTCGGCGCGACCGGCTGGGTGGCGGGGCTGGTCGTCGCCTTCCCGCGTGAGACCGTCGCCATCTACAAGCTGATGCAGCAGGGCCGGCGCGAGGAAGCGCTCAAGATTTACCGCTGGTTCCGGCCGCTGCTCGACCTCGACGTCTCGACATATCTCGTCCAGAACATCAAGCTTGCCGAGGTTTTCGCGATCGGCAGCAGCGACCGTGTGCGCATGCCGCGCCAGCCGCTGTCCGGCGAACGGCGGGCGGCGGTGGAGAAGATCGTCAAGGACGCCCTGGCCGTGCGTCCGGAACTGCCGCGGTTCTAATCGGCTGCTTCACGACGATCGTGGAGCAAGCCGCAAGCAGATGGGGGCCGGACCGCTTGTCAGGACATTCCCAATCCGCGAAGGAAGGGCATTCTGCCCGCCCTTCATCCGCCATTCCGGCGGCCCCCGCTCATGAGCAGGTTGATGAGATCGTCATCATCGGCGCCGGCATCGTCGGCATCTGTGCGGCGATCTACCTCGTAGAAGCCGGCGCGAAGGTCACGGTGATCGACCGCACGGGCATTTGCGAGGAGACGAGTTCGGGGAATGCGGCGGCCTTTGCTTTCACCGAGGTGCTGCCGCTTGCCCACAAAGGCATGATCCGGCAATTGCCGAAATGGCTCTCGGACCCGCTCGGACCGCTCGCCATCCCGCCCGCCTATCTTCCGAAGCTGCTGCCGTGGCTGATCCGATTCTGGCGCGCCGGCGCGCCGCGCAACTTTGAGGCGAGCCTTGCCGCGCAAGCGGCGCTGATGAAGCTGGCGGAAGCCGAGTGGATGGCCCTGATGAGCCGCTCCAGCACGAAAAACATGCTGCGCGAGGACGGCGCGCTGGAGCTTTACGAAAGCGAGGCGGAGTTTTCGGCATCGCTGCCCGGCTGGGCCGCCCGTGACCGGTTCGGCATTGCCTACAGGCACGTCAAGGGCGAAGCGCTTGCGCAGTATCAACCTGGACTGTCGCCGCGCTTCGTGAAGGGCACTTTCGTTCCGGGGTGGAAGAATGTCGCCGATCCGAAGCTACTGGGAAAAGCACTGTGGCGCTACGCGGAAGCGGCCGGCGCGGCGTTTGTCCAGGGCGACGTGGGGCTCGCCTTGCGGTCGAAGGACCGGATCGCGGTCCAGCTGCGAAGCGGACGCACGATTCTGGCGCGCAGCCTGGTGATCGCGGCCGGCGCCTGGTCGCATCTCGTCGCCCGACAGTTCGGCGACCGCATTCCGCTGGAAACCGAGCGCGGCTACAACACGACGCTGCCCAGAACTGCCTTCGACGTGAAGCGCCAGCTTATCTTCCCGGGGCACGGTTTCGTCATCACGCCGCTCGAAACCGGCCTGCGGATCGGCGGCGCGGTCGAGTTCGCGGGGCTGAGGCGGCCGCCCGACTTCGCGCGGTCGCGGGCCATGCTGGAGAAAGCGCGGCAATTCCTGCCCGGCCTCGATCCGGCCGGCGGCGGCGAATGGATGGGATACCGCCCGTCGCTGCCCGACTCGCTTCCGGTGATCGGCAGGGCGCGGGGCGCGGGCAATGTGTACTATGCTTTCGGCCACGGGCATCTCGGTCTCACCCAGGCGGCGGCCACGGGCCGCTTGATCCGGGATCTGGTTCTGGACCACACTCCGCCGCTCGATCTATCGCCTTTTTCCGCACAAAGGTTCTGAAGGCAACCTTATCATGGCGCGACATTCGTTCTTCTGCATCGACGGCCATACCTGCGGCAATCCGGTTCGTCTTGTCGCGGGCGGCGGACCCTTGCTGGAAGGCGCCACCATGATGGAGCGGCGGGCGCATTTTCTGGCCGAGTTCGACTGGATCCGCACCGGGCTGATGTTCGAGCCGCGCGGCCACGACATGATGTCGGGTTCCATCCTCTACCCGCCGACCCGGCCCGACTGCGACATCGCCATCCTGTTCATCGAGACCTCCGGCTGCCTGCCGATGTGCGGCCATGGCACGATCGGCACCGTCACGATGGCGATCGAGCACGGGCTGGTACGGCCAAGGACGCCGGGCGTGCTCAGGCTCGATACGCCGGCCGGGCTGGTGATCGCCCAGTACAGGCAGGACGGCGAGCATGTCGAGGAAGTGCGCATCATCAATGTCCCGTCGTTCCTTCATGCGGAAGGCCTGACGGTCGAGTGCCCGACGCTCGGCGAGATTACCGTCGATGTCGCCTATGGCGGCAATTTCTATGGGATCGTCGAACCGCAGAAGAACTTCCGCGACATGGCCGACCATTCGGCCGGCGAACTGGTTGCATGGAGCCCGGTCTTGCGTCGGCGGCTCAACGAGAAATACACCTTCGTCCACCCCGAGAACCCCGCGATCAACCGGCTGTCGCACATGCTGTGGACCGGCAAGCCGACGCGGGCCGGGGCGGATGCACGCAACGCCGTCTTCTACGGCGAAAAAGCCATCGACCGCTCGCCCTGCGGCACGGGTACCTCGGCGCGCATGGCGCAACTCCACGCCAAGGGCATGCTCGGCCAGGGAGACGCATTCGTGCATGAATCGATCATCGGTTCGCTATTCCATGGCCGGATCGAGGAAGAGGTGGAAGTGGCCGGGAAAACGGCGATCGTTCCGTCGATCGGCGGCTGGGCGCGGATGACCGGGCTGAACACGATCACCATCGACGACCGCGACCCGTTTGCTCACGGATTCGTCGTGAGCTGACCCAAGGAAGGGGACCCGGCATGCGGCGGCGAAAGTCCGCTCGGCGCAACGAATCGCGAAAAAATGGGCAAGATGCGCGGGTTTTTGCTGACGGGAGCGTTGAAGGTTGCTGATTCATCAAAGACATTGCCTTATGCCAATGATACGGTCCGCGCTGGTCCAATAAGCCGGCGCAAGAAACGGCGGAATCGAAGGCGCTCAAATTCCTGTGCCGGGGCAGCAAGAATCGCATTGCATTCCCGGCTCGAATTCGTACGACTAAGGGGACAATGAAAAAGGGATGCGTCCGGCGGGGCGACATTCCAAGGGGAGCCGCAAACATATGGAATATTTCGTCCAGCAGCTTGTCAACGGGCTGACGCTGGGATCCATCTACGGCCTGATCGCGATCGGCTACACGATGGTCTACGGCATCATCGGCATGATCAACTTCGCCCACGGTGATATCTTCATGCTCGGGGCCTTCACCGCCCTCATCGTATTCCTCATCCTGGGGGGCATCTTCGTGAGCGTTCACGTGGTGCTGTTCCTGCTGATCATGATGATCGTGGCGATGCTGCTTACCAGCCTCTACAACTGGACGATCGAAAAAGTGGCGTACCGGCCGCTTCGCGGCTCGTTCCGGCTGGCGCCGCTGATCACCGCCATCGGCATGTCGATCGCGCTGTCCAATTTCGTGCAGGTCACGCAGGGTCCGCGCAACAAGCCGATCCCGCCGATGGTCAGCCAGGTCTACGAACATCGCCGGCATCTCGATTTCGCTGAAGCAGATCATCATCGTCATCGTCACCGCCGCATTGCTCGTGATCTTCTGGTATCTCGTCAACAAGACGGCGCTCGGCCGCGCCCAGCGCGCCTGCGAACAGGACCGCAAGATGGCCGCGCTCCTCGGCGTCGACGTCGACAGCACCATCTCGATCACCTTCATCATGGGCGCGGCGCTTGCCGGCGTCGCCGGCACGCTGTTTCTGATGTATTACGGCGTCGTCGTGTTCTCCGACGGTTTCGTGCCGGGCGTGAAGGCATTCACGGCGGCGGTTCTCGGCGGCATTGGCTCGCTGCCCGGCGCGGTCATCGGCGGCTTGCTGATCGGGCTGATCGAGAGCCTGTGGTCGGCGTATTTCTCGATCGACTACAAGGATGTGGCAGCCTTCTCGATCCTGGCGATCGTGCTGATCTTCCTGCCATCCGGCATTCTCGGCCGCCCCGAAGTGGAGAAGGTCTGACCCATGGCCCAAGCTGTTTCCACGCAGCGCGCCGCTGCCGAATCCAATATTGCGGTCGCGGCCCGCGAGGCACTTTACGCCGGACTGATCTCCTTCGGCCTGTTCGTGCTCTTCATCGGACTGAAGACCGATCAGAACATTCGCAACGAACTCATCCTGGTCCAGCGGTGGGGACTGCTGGCGATCGTCGTGGCCCTGACGATGGCCGTGCGCTTCGTCTATGTCGGCTTCGTGGCGCCGGCGATTGCCGCGCGCGCCGCTACCAAGGCCAAGGCGCCGGCGGTCGCGGTCGAACCCAGCGCGCTGCGCAAGAACTGGCCGAAACTGGCGGTTATCGGCCTGTTCCTCTACCCGGTCATCGTCATTCTGCTGGTCGGCCTGCAGGGGTCGCTCAAATGGGTCGACAATTTCGGAATCCAGATCCTCATCTATGTCATGCTGGCCTGGGGACTGAACATCGTCGTCGGCCTGGCCGGCCTGCTCGACCTCGGCTACGTCGCCTTCTACGCGGTCGGTGCCTATTGCTACGCGCTGCTCGGCACCGAACTCGGCTGGTCCTTCTGGATCCTGCTTCCAACGGCCGGCCTCATGGCCGCGTTCTGGGGGATCGTCCTCGGCTTCCCCGTGCTGCGGCTGCGCGGCGACTACCTCGCCATCGTCACGCTCGCCTTCGGCGAGATCATCCGCCTGGTGCTTATCAATTGGCGCGAGGTTACCAACGGCTCGGCGGGCATTTCCGGCATTCCGAAGATAACCTTCTTCGGCTTGTTCAATTTCGATGTGGCGTCGCCTGACTATATCGGCAAGGTGTTCGGCCTGGCGTCCTCGGGCGTCTACTACAAGATCTTCCTTTACTACCTGATCGTGCTGCTCTGCCTGCTCACCGCCTTTGTCACGCTGCGGCTGCGCCGCATGCCGATCGGCAGGGCGTGGGAAGCGCTGCGCGAGGATGAGATCGCGTGCCGCTCGCTCGGCATCAACACCACGATAACCAAGCTTACCGCCTTCGCGACCGGAGCGATGTTCGGCGGCTTCGCCGGCGCCTTCTTCGCGGCCCGGCAAGGCTTCGTCAGCCCGGAATCCTTCGTGTTCCTCGAATCGGCTATCATTCTGGCCATCGTCGTCCTCGGCGGCATGGGCTCGCTGACCGGCATCGCGGTGGCCGCGCTGGTCATGATCGGCGGCACCGAAATTCTCCGCGAGATGGGCTTCCTCAAGCTGATTTTCGGCCCCGACTTCACGCCGGAGCTCTACCGCATGCTGCTGTTCGGCATCGCCATGGTCGTCGTCATGTTGTGGAAGCCGCGCGGCTTCGTCGGCAGTCGGGAACCGACTGCGTTCCTCCATACGAGAAAGGCCATATCGGCCTCCTTCACCAAGGAAGGGCACGGCTGATGAACGTTGCGGCTTACACGACCCTTCCGATCCTGAAGGTCGAACATCTGTCGATGAAGTTCGGCGGGCTGGTCGCGATCGGCGATCTGAACTTCGAGGCCAAGCGCGGCGAGATCACCGCGCTGATCGGTCCGAACGGCGCCGGCAAGACGACGGTGTTCAACTGCATCACCGGATTTTACAAGCCGACCGAGGGCATGATCACGCTCACCCGCCACGACGGGTCGGCCTATTTGCTGGAGCGCCTGCCGGGACACGAGATCAACCAGCGGGCAAAGGTGGCGCGCACCTTCCAGAACATCCGGCTGTTCTCGGGCATGACGGTGCTGGAGAACCTGCTGGTGGCGCAGCACAACAAGCTCATGAAGGCGTCCGGCTACACGATCATGGGGCTTCTCGGCGTTGGCGGATACAAGAAGACGTCCGCCGAATCGATCGAACTTGCCAAGTACTGGCTGGAGAAGGCGGAACTGATGGAGCGCGCCGACGATCCGGCCGGCGATCTTCCCTATGGCGCGCAGCGCCGGCTGGAGATCGCGCGCGCCATGTGCACGGATCCCGAACTGCTGTGCCTCGACGAACCCGCGGCCGGCCTCAATCCGCGCGAATTGCTGGCGCTTAACACGCTGCTCAACGACATCAAGGACAGTTCCGGCACGTCCATCCTGTTGATCGAGCACGACATGTCCGTCGTCATGCAGATCTCCGACCACGTGGTGGTCCTGGAGTATGGCCGCAAGATCTCCGACGGCGACCCGACCTTTGTGAAGTCCGATCCGCGCGTCATCGCCGCCTATCTCGGCGTCGAGGACGAGGAGGTGATCGAGGTGCTGAGCGAGGTTGGCGACGAGCAGGTGATCGAGCAGCTAGACGCCGAGCCGGACCGCGCGCATGGCCCTGGCGATTCGGCATCGATGCTGGCCGGGTCGATCACCGATACGATCGCCCACAGCGACGAGCAGGGCGAGCGGATAACGGTGTCGCCGAGCGCTTCCAAGGCCAGACAGGTCGAGAACCGTGCGGCTCGGGAAAAGGCCGCCGGGCTGATGTCGACGCCCGCGGGCGAAGGGTCGCCCGACAATCTGACGCTGATCAAGGGCATTGGTCCGGTGAATGCGCGCAAGCTGAACGAGCACGGCATCCTTTATTTTGAACAGATCGCCGCATGGGGGGCGGCGGATATTCGCGCCGCGGAAGTCTATCTCGAATTCGACGGGCGCATCGCCCGCGAGGATTGGGTCGGCCAGGCGAAGCTGCTGGTGAAGACCACGCGTGGGGGTGAGAAGTAATGGCCGCTCAACCTATGCTCGACGTACGTGGCGTCGAGACCTATTACGGCAATATCCGGGCGCTGAGCGGCGTCGATGTGGCGGTTCACCAGGGTGAGATCGTTGCGCTTATCGGCGCCAACGGCGCCGGCAAGTCGACGCTGATGATGACTATTTTCGGAGCGCCGCGCGCGCGTTCCGGCTCCATCACCTTCGCCGGCACCGACATCACCAACATGCCGACGCACGAGATCGCCCGGCTTCGTATCGCGCAATCGCCCGAGGGGCGCCGTATTTTCCCGCGCATGACGGTGATGGAAAACCTCCAGATGGGAGCCAGCCTCGACAAGCTCAAATATTATGCCGAGGACGTCGAGAAGATCTTCCACCTGTTCCCGCGTCTCAAGGAGCGCATCGCGCAGCGCGGCGGCACGCTGTCGGGCGGCGAGCAGCAGATGCTGTCGATCGGCCGCGCGCTGATGGCGCGTCCCAAGCTGCTTCTGCTCGACGAGCCCTCGCTCGGACTGGCGCCGCTCATCGTCAAGCAGATATTCGATGCCATCGCGGAGCTTAACAAGACGCAGGGCCTGACCGTTTTCCTGGTCGAGCAGAATGCCTTCGGCGCGCTCAAGCTGGCGACCCGCGGCTATGTCATGGTAAACGGCAGGGTCACGATGAGCGGAACGGGCAAGCAGCTTCTCGCCGATCCGGAGGTGCGCGCGGCCTATCTCGAAGGCGGCCGCCACTGAGATTTTGGAGTGAATTGACGATGCAAGGAATACTCTACGAGGAAGTCTCGATCTGGCAGTTCTTTTTCGTGACCTGTCTGCTGGGGGGCTGGGCGGCGTGGATGACCGGCCGTGCCTGCGCGCAGACCTGGCGCCCGCTCAGCGCCCTGGTCGTCTATCTTCTGCTGCTGGGTGTGGCGGTGCGCTTCATCCATCACGCTTTGTTTGAAGGAACCATGTTCACCGCGCATTACTATATTGTCGACACAATCATCCTGTTGATCGTCGGCATGGTGGGCTATAGGTTCACCAGAACCAATCAGATGGTATCTCAATACCATTGGCTGTACGAAAAAACCTCGGCCCTGGGGTGGAAATCAAAAGGCTAGAGGTATCGTCACGTCAGTTTGGATGGGACTGAACAAGCGTGACAACTGCCTGAAAATGGGCAATATGACCTTCTGCGATAAGGGTGGGCATCGCAAGAAGGCAAATGATCCTCGAACCTCGCCCACCTCGTAATGGGAGCTTCCTAAATGAAGAAATCACTATTGTCCGCAGTTGCCCTGACCGCGCTTGTCGCGTTCAGCGGCAGCGCGTGGGCGGATATACTTGTCGGTGTTGCCGGACCGATCACGGGACCGAATGCCGCTTTCGGAGCCCAGCTCCAGAAGGGCGCAGAGCAGGCAGCCGCCGACATCAATGCGGCGGGTGGCATCAACGGCGAACAGATCACGGTCGTGGTCGGCGATGACGTTTCCGATCCGAAGCAGGGCATTTCGGTCGCCAACAAGTTCGTAGCCGATGGCGTGAAGTTTGTCATCGGTCATTTCAACTCCGGCGTCTCGATCCCGGCTTCCGAAGTCTACGCGGAAAACGGCATCCTCGAGATCACACCGGCGGCGACCAACCCGACCTTCACCGAGCGCGGCCTGTGGAACACGTTCCGCACCTGCGGACGTGACGATCAGCAGGGCAAGGTTGCCGGCGACTATCTCGCGGCGAACTTCAAGGACGCCAAGATCGCGGTCATCCACGACAAGACCCCCTATGGCCAGGGTCTGGCGGACGAGACCAAGAAGGCGCTGAATGCCGCGAACGTAACCGAAGCCGCCTATGAAGGCATCAACATCGGCGACAAGGACTTCTCGGCGCTGATCGCAAAGATGAAGCAAGCCGGCGTGTCGGTCGTCTACTATGGCGGCCTGCACACTGAAGCGGGCCTGCTGATGCGCCAGTTCGCCGACCAGGGCATGAAGGCCACCTTCATGTCGGGCGACGGCATCGTCTCGAACGAGCTTGCCTCGATCGCCGGCGATGCGGTCGACGGCACGCTGATGACCTTCGCGCCGGATCCGCGCAAGAACGCCGCCGCCCAGGAACTCGTCAAAAAGTTCCGTGACGCCGGTTTCGAGCCGGAAGCCTACACGCTCTATGCCTACGCCGCTCTGCAGATTGCCGCCGCCGCCGCCAACAAGGCCGGCGACAGCGACCCGCAGAAGGTTGCCGAAACCATCAAGGCGAGCGGACCGTGGCCGACCGCCATCGGCGAAATCGGTTATGACGAGAAGGGCGATATCACGCGCGCCGACTACGTCATGTACGAGTGGAAGAAGGGCGACGACGGCAAGTTCAGCTACTTCGAGAAATAAAAACCGGCTAATGGCCTGTTTCGAAATGCCCGGCGCCTTGCGCCGGGCATTTCTTTTGAGGGCGGCGGGGCTCTTTAGGGGCGGCTGCCTGCTATTTAATCGATTGGCGATTGCCGCCTTTTTTGTTTGCACTGCAGCATTTTCCAGCTATTCATGGACTCCTTCCCCGCCTCTGCCGGTGTCTGGAGTCAGTTCGTGCCAATAGCCAAGATCCTCGTCGCCAATCGATCCGAGATCGCCATCCGTGTCTTTCGCGCCGCCAACGAACTGGGGCTGACAACGGTCGCGATCTGGGCGGAAGAGGACAAATATTCCCTGCATCGCTTCAAGGCGGACGAAAGCTACCAGGTCGGGCGGGGGCCGCATCTCACCCGCGACATGGGGCCGATCGAAAGCTATCTGTCGATCGAGGAGGTGATCCGCGTTGCAAAGCTGTCCGGCGCCGACGCGATCCACCCCGGCTACGGCCTGCTGTCCGAAAGCCCTGAATTCGCCGATGCCTGCGCGGATGCCGGCATCACCTTCATCGGCCCCAAGCCCGAGACCATGCGCCGGCTTGGCAACAAGGTAGCGGCGCGCAATCTGGCCATCGAGGTCGGCGTGCCTGTCGTGCCCGCCACCGATCCGCTGCCGGAAGATGCCGAAGAGATCAAGAAGCTTGCCGCCAATATCGGCTATCCTGTGATGCTGAAAGCCTCCTGGGGCGGAGGAGGGCGCGGCATGCGCGCCATCCGCTCTGAAGCCGAACTGCTGCGAGAAGTCACCGAGGGCAAGCGCGAGGCCAAGGCCGCCTTCGGCAAGGACGAGGTCTATCTGGAGAAGCTGATCGAGCGCGCCCGCCACGTCGAGGTGCAGATCCTTGGGGACACGCACGGCAACGCCGTGCATCTGTTCGAGCGCGATTGCTCCATCCAGCGCCGCAACCAGAAGGTCGTGGAGCGCGCTCCAGCACCTTATCTCGTCGATAGCCAGCGGCAGGAACTGTGCGGCTATGCCCTGAGGATCGCCAACGAGACCAGCTATGTCGGCGCGGGCACCGTCGAATTCCTGATGGATGCCGATACTGGCGGATTCTATTTCATCGAGGTCAATCCGCGCATCCAGGTCGAGCATACCGTCACCGAACAGGTGACCGGCATCGATATCGTCAAGGCGCAGATCCATATTCTCGACGGCTTCGCCATCGGCACGCCGCAATCGGGCGTCCCGGCGCAGAAGGACATAAGGCTGAACGGCCATGCCTTGCAGTGCCGCATCACCACGGAGGATCCGGAACAGAACTTCATCCCGGACTACGGCCGCATCACGGCCTATCGCGGCGCGACGGGCTTCGGCATCCGGCTCGATGGCGGCACAGCCTATTCCGGGGCCGTCATCACGCGCTTCTACGATCCGCTGCTCGAAAAAATCACCGCCTGGGCGCCGACGCCGCAGGAGGGAATCGCGCGCATGCACGGGCGCTGCGCGAGTTCCGCATCCGCGGGGTGGCGACCAATCTTACGTTCCTCGAGGCGATCATCACGCACCCGGCCTTCGCCAATAATTCCTATACGACGAAGTTCATCGACTCGACGCCGGAACTGTTCGCGCAGGTGAAGCGCCAGGACCGCGCGACAAAGCTGCTCAACTATCTGGCGGACGTGACCGTCAACGGCCATCCGGAGACGCGCGGCCGCGCCCTGCCCAATCCGGAAGCCGCCGCTCCGCTCATTCCCTGGTTCACCGGCCCCGTCCCGGACGGCAGCAAGCAGAGGTTCGACGCGCTCGGCCCGGAGAAATTCGCCGCCTGGATGCGCGCGGAGAAGAAGGTTCTCGTCACCGATACGACGATGCGCGACGGCCACCAGTCGCTTCTGGCAACCCGCATGCGCACCTACGACATTTCCCGGATCGCCGGCACCTACGCGCGCGCATTGCCTCAGTTGCTTTCGCTGGAATGCTGGGGCGGCGCCACCTTCGATGTCGCCATGCGCTTCCTTACCGAGGACCCGTGGGAGCGGCTGTCGCGCGTCCGCGAGGGTGCGCCGAACCTGCTCCTGCAAATGCTGCTGCGCGGCGCCAACGGCGTCGGCTACACCAACTACCCCGACAATGTCGTCCAGCATTTCGTCAAGCAGGCCGCCGACGGCGGCATCGACCTGTTCCGCGTTTTCGACTGCCTGAACTGGGTTGAAAACATGCGCGTGGCGATGGATGCGGTGGGTGCGGAAGGCAAGCTCTGCGAAGCGGCCATGTGCTATACGGGCGACATTCTCGACCCAGCGCGCGCCAAATACGACCTGAACTATTATGTCGGTCTCGCCAAGGAGCTGGAAGCGGCCGGCGCCCATATAATCGCGGTCAAGGACATGGCGGGGCTGTTGAAGCCGGGCGCGGCGCGGGTGCTGTTCAAGGCGCTGCGCGAGGCGACCGATCTGCCGATCCATTTCCATACGCATGACACGTCCGGTCTGGGGGCCGCGACCGTGCTGGCGGCGGTCGAGAGCGGCGTCGATGCCATCGACGCGGCCATGGACGCCTTCTCCGGCAACACGTCGCAGCCTTGCCTGGGCTCGATCGCCGAGGCGCTGAAGGGCACGGACCGCGATCCCGGCCTCGACACCGGATGGATCCGCCGCATCTCGTTCTACTGGGAAGCGGTGCGCAACCAGTACGCGGCCTTCGAGAGCGATCTCAAGGGACCGGCCTCGGAGGTCTACCTGCACGAGATGCCGGGCGGCCAGTTCACCAACCTCAAGGAGCAGGCGCGTTCGCTGGGGCTGGAGACACGCTGGCATGAAGTCGCGCAGGCCTACCATGACGTCAACCTGATGTTCGGCGACATCGTGAAGGTGACGCCTTCGTCCAAGGTGGTCGGCGACATGGCGCTGATGATGGTCAGCCAGGATTTGACGGTTGCCGATGTCGAAAACCCCGCCAGAGACATTGCCTTCCCGGATTCTGTGGTCTCCATGCTGCGCGGCGATCTTGGCCAGTCACCGGGCGGCTGGCCGGCGGCGTTGCAGAAGAAGGCGCTGAAAGGCGAGGCGGCTTTCACCGTCCGGCCGGGCTCGCTGCTTAAATCCGCGGATCTCGGGAAGAGCCGGCGGGAGGTCGAGGCAAAGCTTGGCCGCAAGATCAGCGAGCGCGAGTTCGCCTCATCGCTGATGTATCCGAAAGTGTTCGCGGATTTCGCCGCCGCACAGGAGACCTACGGCCCCGCGAGCGTGCTGCCGACGCTGACCTATTTCTACGGGATGAAGCCCGAGGAGGAGATCTTCGTCGATATTGAAAAGGGCAAGACGCTGGTGATCCGCTGCCTGGCGGTCGGAGATGTCGACGAGAAGGGCATGGTGACCGTGTTCTTCGAAATCAACGGCCAGCCGCGCCGCATCAAGGTGCCGGATCGCGCGCACGGCGCCAGCAACGGCAAGGTGCGCCGCAAGGCGGAACCGGGTAATGACGGCCATGTGGGCGCGCCGATGCCGGGCGTGGTCTCCACGCTCGCGGTGACGACGGGGCAATCGGTGAAGGCCGGCGACGTGCTCTTGTCCATCGAGGCGATGAAGATGGAGACCGCCATGCATGCCGAGCGCGACGGCGTCGTCGCCGAAGTGCTGGTGAAGGCCGGCGACCAGATCGACGCGAAGGACCTGCTCATCGTCTACGCAGCGTGACGGCTGAACGGCCGCGAAACCCGGCCGCTGGCGACTTTACCATGCCGGGCAATCGGGATAGTCTCCTGCCCGAGGACTTGAATTAATGTTTGGTGAAATGCACGCGTGAAATGTCGTAGCCCAGTTGCTCCGCGCGCCGAATGAGCCTGGACCGGACTGCCGGAGATTTGCCGCGGGCGAGAAGCCACAGGTAGCGGCCCGACGGTTCACCCACGATCGACCACGAATAGTCCGCGGCATAATCGAGGATCCAGTAGTTTCCAACGTAGAACGGCCCAAAGAACGACACTTTGAGCTTGGTGTTGCGGCTGCCTGGAACAACTCTCGCGCTTCCCTCGCTCGAGCGTAGGGGACCGGTAGGAGAGCCCTGCCTGCAGCTGTTGAGAATGCGCACCTCGCCGTCGGCCTTGAGGGAATAGTCGGCCGTCACGGCTTCGCAGCCCTTCTCGAAGCTGTTTTCATATCGACCGATCTCGTACCAGCGGCCGGCATAGCGCATGATATCGACCTCCTTGATCGGCTGCGGGACATTGGCGTTCCCCACCGGTCCAGCAAGGCAGCCTGCAAGGAAAAGTCCGAGGAGTGTCGAGGCAATCGTGCTGGTTCTTCGCATGCCACAAGAAAGCTCTGACGCCCAACTTGTTCCCTTCGCGGCCGCGCTTCGTGGTCGCCCCAGCGCTGTCGGCGAACCGGCTGATGAGTAAACAGCCGAAAAAAAATCCTTACAGGATCAGCAGTTGATGCACGAAACGCAGCTTGTCGGCGGTCGGCGGCCCGATCACGAAGGGATAGAGGTCAGCCAATCCCATGCAGCGGTTGATCGAATTCGATGCCTCCGCCAACACCAGCCAACGCTCGATAAGCGTGCCGAAGTCATTTGTCCCCCTGGCTTCGCGGCCAACAGCCACTCCGCCGCCGGTGTCGCTGTCGGGCAGCGTATTTTCGTCGACAGTCTCGATCTGGCCGAGCCGCAGATTAAGCGACTTCACCATTTCCAGCGTGTCGGTGATGTGGAGGTAGTGCGCCCAGGTCTCGGCCCAGTCTTCCCAGGGATGGCTCGCCGCATAGGCTGAGATATGCCGCAATTGCCAATCCGGCGGCGCACCATTGGCATAATGCCTGCGCAGGGCCTCTTCATAGTCCTGCGTTTCATCGCCGAACAAGTCGCGGAAGCCATTTAGCCGCACTGCGTCGTCACGGATAAGCCGATCCCAGTAATAATGGCCGAGTTCATGCCGGAAATGCCCAAGCAGAGTGCGATAATTCTCGCCCATTGCTGCCCGCATCTTTTCTCGCTTGGGGGAGTCGGCCTCGGCGACGTTCAGAGTGATCAGGCCATTGTCGTGCCCGGTCAGGATACGCTCACCGCCAGGACCGCCGCCGACAGGATCGGCAAGGAAGTCGAAGGCAAGTCCGACTTCGTCATCAGGATTGACCTTCGGCCCGACTGGCAGGCCGAAGGCGAACAGCGAGTAGGCTGCCCGCTTCTTGGCCGCTTCGACTCTCGCCCAGCGCTCGCGGTTGCCGTCCATGGAGAGATTTGGAATGGTCTTGTTGAGCGCGCAGGCCCGACAAAAGCCGGCGCCCGCCGCCATCCAGTTGCAGCCGCATTCATTGGCATTGGCGCATTGAAAAACGCCATCCAAGCCTGCCAGCGCGAACGCGGCGGTGTCCGGATTGTAGAGGACGGCACTGCCGCAGGAAAGGCATTGCGCATTCTCGAAATAGAGCCGCTGGCCGCATCGCGGGCAGGAGAAGAGTTTCATGGAGCACCCAGGCTTGAAAGAGGACCCACAACGCCACGTGTTGGTAATCGTTCCCGGTCAGTATGTGCCGCTGGCGGGTGACTTGCCATTGCCCAAAGGGCAGTGCCGGCAATGGAAGTCGGCAAGCTGGCGCAGCAAATTCGTCATGGAGGCCGGACGCCTGGCGGCATTGGTCTGTTTGAGAGCGCCGGGGGTCCCGGCCAGGATGTACTCAACGAAATGCACTTGATCTCTCGCAGCCGGACCAAGTCAACCGCGTTGCGCGGCAGGCAAGCGGCCCCGCGGGTGTTGGCGCTCTCAGCCAGTCAAACCCCACAATCCGCAGGATGGTGTTTGCCGAAAATCGGATTCCACCTTTCGGCATGATGCTCCAAATCAAGCGGCGACCTGGGAGGCGGCGGACATCAATTCCTCGGAGTTGGCCTTGCTGAACAGCCGGCGGCCGCCCTCCGGAACTTCGGTGAAGGTCCAGCGGATGACGCCATCGCGATCCAGCAGGAACTGGCCGAACAACTGGCCGTGCCCGGTTTCCATCATCCGCTGGTCGGCTTCGGTCACTTCGTAGCCGTCCTTGGCGTTCAGGACAACGTTTGCCTCGAAGGGGTCCATCGGCTCCGGCAATTCGCCCGGCAGTTCGAGGCGGATTTCCTTCGCGGCACTCATGCTCACCTTGTATGGCCACGCATTCTCGCTCTCGGTGAACTCCAGGTTGGGCAATCCGAAGGCACGGTGCGAGGTCCGGTCGGGATCGGACGCGGCCAGCAGGTCGGGCATGGGATGGTAGCGGAAATAGAGTCTGGCGCGTTCGATCGGCGTATTGACCACGGAAAGCGACTCTATTCCCTTTTCGCGCAAGACCTTGTCGACCTGCGCCTGAGCAGCGAGGTGGCGCCTGCAGAAGGGACAATGCAGGCCCCTGAACAGGCCGATCAGCAACGGCCTCTGCCCGCGAAAATCGTCGATTGAGATCTGCCCCTGGCGCGAAATGGCGTCGAGCACAATGTTCGGCGCCCGGTCGCCGGGCTGTAGCGGCCCTTTCAAGGATTGGTCCGACATTCTTTCCGTCCTCCTAGAGCATTTTGCAGCCAAGTGGAATCACTTGGCGTCGCAGAAATGCGGCTAAACAAATACCTAGAGCGCGATACCCGCTTCACCCCGAACGCATCCGCTCTAGCGTGGCCAAGCAGGTTTCTGTCGGAAAACCGTGAGACATTTTTCCGCAACCTGCTCAGTCGAGAAATGGCAGCACGACAAGTGTTCCAGGATCGAGTCCGTGCTTGGAGCACACGTCCTGAGCCAGGGAGAAATAGCGATCAGCCTCGCCCAGGTCGTCGCGGTCGAGGCTCAGTGTCGCAAGCCCATCATAGCATGGAAACAGAAGTTGTGGTTCGCCTGTTTCTTCCGCCACGGCCAGTGCTTCCTTATAGCAGCGCTCGGCGAGGTCCGGTTTGAAGTGGCATTGATGGATCTGGCCGAGCACGATCAGGGGCACCGCGAGATGTTCGCGCTGGTCGAGCGCGCGATCGATTTCGATGGCCTCTTCGGCAGCGGGCACGCCTTCAGTCGCGCAGTGGTCGGTGAAGGTGCAGGATGCGACCGCGAGGTTCGCCAGAAGGCGAGCCTGGTAGCCCAGGTCGCCGATGTGGCGCGCGGTTTCCAGGCCTTTGCGGCAGACTTCGATCGCTCGCGCCGGATCCATGACCGTATGAAGGACGGCAAGATTGGTGTAGCCGCGGCACGCAACGCCCAGGAGTTCGGCCGACCGGGCGACAGCGACGCTCCGTTCCACCTCTTGTACCGCTTCCTGGTTACGTCCGAGCCGTGCCAGCGAAATACCCCTGGTATTGAGCGCCTCCGCAGTGGCGCGCGCCGCTTCGATCCGTATTTCCGGTCCGGCATCAAGCGGCACGGCCTGCGTATGGCGAAGGGCGGCTTCCGCCCAGTGTGCCGCGGCGGTGTGGTCTCCCATGCGGAACGCAAGGCGGCCGCGTTCCTGCAAGAGCAATGCGTGCTCCACGGGCGCGGTCACGCCCTGCAGCGCCTCGGCGGCCTGCGCGTAGCGCGCCTCCGCCTCCTGGCGCCGCCCGGCGTCCCACATCAGCCGGCCGATCTTGCGCAGCAGGCGCGCCACTCCGGCCCCGTCTTCCAGTTCGCGGAGGGCCGTCAGCACGTCCTCATAGTGCTCGTGGGCCGACTGGCGGCGGCCGGCCGCTCCGCTGAGGTCGGCTATCCGCTCGCAAAGCCGCAGCCGGAGCGATGTCCGTTCGTTCGACGCCAGACTTGCAAGCGCTTGCTCGTAGAGGCGAAGCGCATCGTCATTGGCATAGATCATGCGTGCCCGCTCGCCCGCCGCCATCAGGTAGCGCGCACCCTTTTCGCGGGCGGCGCCGAGGCGGAAGTGGTGGCCGATCTGGACCAGGTCCTCAAGGCGCTCCGGGTTGGCCCCGTATAGATTTTCCAGCGCCGAGCCGATGTGCCCGTGCATTTCGGTGCGGCGCTGCAGGAGAAGGTTCTGATAGATCACGTCCTGCAGCAAAGTCTGCGTGAAGCGGTAGCATTGCGACGACAGCGGGCCCGCGCAGGCGATCTCCTCGATGATCTCCGCGTCGCACAGCAATTCCAGATCCTCGTCGATCCTGGCCGGGACAGCCGCCACTGCCCTCAGCACCGTCATTTCGAAGCGCGGCCCGATCACGGCGGCCTCCTGGGCGAGGCGGCGCGCGTCCGAAGGCAGGCGATCGACGCGGGCAAGCAGCATCGCCTGGACGGTCGCCGGCGTGCCGCCCGGGATTTCTTCGCTCGTGATCCGCCACTGCTGGCCGTCGCGCTTGAGCACGCCGAGTTCGACCAGGCTGCGGATGATCTCCTCGATGAACAGGGGATTGCCGCCCGCGCGCTCAAGAATGTGGTCGCGCAGTTTTCCGGCCGCGTTGACCCAGCTTTCACCGAACAGAGCCGCCAGCAGGCTGCGCCCCTCGGCCGGGCTGAGGGGCGACAATCGGAGCGTGGTATGGCTGACGCGATTGGAGCCGAGGTGATCGTCCTCAAGCGCCGGCCGGTGCGTCACCACGAGCATCAGCCGCGCGCGTTCGAGCCGGTCCATCACGAAGCGCAACGCCTCGAGCGACACGGTGTCGGCCCAATGCAGGTCTTCCACGATGATGAGAAGCGGCGACAGCGTCAGGCGCCGTTCGATGATGGTGCGAACCGCATAGAGCACCTGCCGCCGCAATTGCTCGGGTTCGACATGCCGCAACGTGGCGTCGGGGTCGCCGAGGCCCAGCACGTGAAACAGCAATGGCGTCAGCCGCGCCGCTTCCTCGCCCTCAAGGCCGAGATCGGCCAGAAGATCGGCCAGTTTCGACCGCATTTCGGCCGGAGCGGCGTTTTGCATGATTCCCGCCGCGCTGCGCACGACCGCGCCGATGGCTCCATAGGATTGCTCGCCGAGCGGAGAGCAAGCGGTCTGCCTGACGGCAACGTCCTGAAACCGCTCCGCCGCGCCGACATGAACGAGGAGTTCGCTGACCAGGCGCGTTTTGCCGACGCCGGCCTCGCCGACGAGCCTGATCAGTTGGGCCGAGCCGCCGCAAGCCTGGTCGAGGCTCGCCAGCATGCGGCCGAGTTCCGCGTCGCGGCCGATCAGAGGCGCGCTGAGGCCAAGCGTTTCCAATCCGCGCACCGCGCGCGGCGATTCCAGCGGTTCGACCAGCCGATGCACCAGCACGCTGCCGGCCTTGCCGCGCAGCGCGACATCGCCCAGCGATTCATAGGTGAAAGCGTGGCGGGTCAGGCGGTGGGTGAGGGGGCCGACCAGGATCTCGCCCGGCGCGGCCAGGGATTGCAGCCGCTGCGCGGTGTTGACGGTGTCGCCCGTCACCGAGAAGGACTTGGCGTTGCCGGAGCCGAAGCCGCCGGTAACGACCGGTCCGGTGTTGATGCCGATGTGGAGCAGCAGCGGCTCGCCGGCATAGGCCGCGGAACTGCCTGCGATTCTGGCGGCCCGGCCGAGCATTTCGAGCGCGGCCCGCAGCGCGCGCTCGGGGTCGTCTTCATGCGCCACCGGCGCGCCGAACAGCGCCAGCAGCGCGTCGCCGATGAACTTGTCGACAAAACCGTCGAACGCATGCACCGCTGCCGTCAATTCCGCGAACAGGTCGTTTTGCAGGGCGCGCAATTCTTCCGGGTCGAGCCGCTCGCTCAACGCCGTAAAGCCGCTCAGATCGGCAAAAAGGACGGTCACCGTGCGCCGGTCGGCCTCCGTGTCGCCGTGCGGTACCGATGTCGGCTGCTCGCCGCGGCGGCTGGCAGCCGGCGCGGGCGGGTTGGCGGGCTCGGCCGCCGGCATCACCGGTGTGGAGGCGTTCCGGTGCAGCTCGGTGCGCGATGCGCCGACCTTCACGCCGCATCGCGGGCAGAAAAGGAAGTCCGGCGGACACGGATAGCCGCAGCCCGCACAGATGCTCGGCTGCTTTGCGCCGCATCGCGCGCAGTAGGCGAAACCGCTTTGGACCTCAAAACCGCAGGCAGCACAATTCATCGTTGCCGACCCTGAATGGACTTTGCTACTCCAACCCGCCGGTCCAATTGCGCGCCACAATGGACCGCCCGGCCTTGGCGGGCAAGCCGCCTAAAAGAGGAAGGTTTCGGGCGCGGGCCGACGCGGAATTTCCAGCCAGGAACCCAGCGGAAACCAAAGATGCGGCATTTTCGTTGCGGTCCCGAATGCCAGCCGCTATATAGGTCGGGATTTCCCGAAAATTGGTGGTCTGACCACCGTCCGCGCCAGGGACGCGGGCGAATAAGAGGATTTTCGCAATGGCCAACACCCTGCTCATGCCCAAGGCGACCGCCGTCTGGCTGGTCGACAACACCGCGCTTTCCTTCGACCAGATCGCACAGTTCTGCACGCTGCATCCGCTTGAGGTGAAGGCGATCGCCGACGGTGAATCCGCGCAAGGCATCAAGGGCATGGATCCGATCATGAACGGCCAGTTGTCGCGCGAGGAGATCGCCCGCGGCGAGAAGGACCTGAACTACCGGATAAGGCTTTCCGACCCCAAGGTGCGCGTGCCGGAATCGAAGCGCCGCGCTCCGCGCTATACGCCGCTGTCCAAACGGCAGGACCGGCCGAACGCCATCCTCTGGCTTGTGCGCAACCACCCCGAGCTCAAGGACGCGCAGATCTCCCGCCTCGTCGGCACCACCAAGTCGACGATCGAGCAGATCCGCGAGCGCAAGCACTGGAACGCCCCCAATCTGACGCCGGTCGACCCGGTGGCGCTCGGACTGTGCTCGCAGATCGACCTGGACATCGAAGTGCAGCGCGCCTCGGCCGGCCGGCCGGCACCGGCGCCTACTGGCGAAACGCTGCTGCCCGCCTCGATGACAGAGCGGCTCACGCCGGCGCTCGCCAAGAAGGACGAGGAGAAGGAACTCGACGCCGATGCGGTTTTCGCCAAGCTCACGGCGCTGAAGTCCAAATCCGAGGACTGAATTTAGAGCAAGTTGCGAGTGGATTGAACCATTCTGCCGGCCCGGCCGTCTCAAGTTGTACCGCGAGGCCGCGCGCCTCGTCGCCAATCCGATTGCCCGACCTTGCTTGATCGGCGCCTCAGGACTCTTGGGCGCGACCGGGCGAGGCATCGCCGCCGCGCTCCATCGTCCGGTAGAAATCGGCGAGCAGTTTGCCTTTCTCCGGCTTGAACTTGCGATCCGCGTAGGCCACGCTGGCGATGCGGTCGATGCGGAAGGCACGGAAATCGCCGCGCATCTCGCACCACGCGACCAAAGTCCAGACCTTGCCCCAGAACCACAGGCCGAGCGGCCGCACGTCGCGGATCGTGCCTCGGCCCGCTTCGTCGCGGTAGTCGAGCCGCAAAACCGAACGGGCCTCGACGGCGCGCTCGATCAGGTCGATTGCGGCGCGGTCCGCGTCGCTCAACACCCACATCGGCGTATGGATTTCGGTGCGGGCGATACGGTCCTTTTCGCTCTCGGGAAGGATCGCGCCGATCTTGATCAGGGCCTCTTCCGCCGCCCGGGCCATCGTAGCGCCGCCAAAGGCGCGAACCATGCGGGCGCCGGCCACCAGCGCCACGATCTCGTCACGCGTGAACATGAGCGGAGGAAGGTCGAAGCCTTCCCTCATGAGGTAGCCGACACCCGCCTCGCCGTCGATCGGCACCCCGGTCGCCTGCAGATCGGCAATATCGCGGTAGATCGTCCGCTCGGAAACCTCCAACCATTGACCGAGCTTTTGCGCCGTCACCAGGCGGCCGCCGCGAAAATGCTGGACGATCTGGAAAAGACGGTCTGCCCGCCGCATCGGTCACTCTCCTAAGCCTTCCCGCCGTCGCTGCGCGGCGACCATATCCGCGCCGAAACTGAGGCGCCCGGTTGTCGGCGTATTGGCGTCGAGCACGCGCCAGAATGGCGTAATATCCGAAAGCGGCATGCCACGCCCCAGGGCTTCATTGGCCGCTTCAGCTACCGTGCGCAGATGATAGCCCGTGTAGACCGGGCAGGTCACATCGGCGCCGTGTTCGATCGCCAGCGCGGTGCGCAACGCGCGAACGTCCACGCTTGTTCCTTCCGGGATGGAGCGAATGAACACATCGACCTGCCTTGCGGTCGGAACCAGCATGCGCTGGCCCTCGATCACGTCGCCGAAGCTGCGCGGCGACGGCTTCACCACCGACTTTCCCTGGTCGAGCCTGTCCGCCCATGATCTCATGAAAGCGCCATGTCCGCTACCGATCCAGATTCTGCAGCCGTTGGAACCAGCCTTTGGCCCCCGGCCCGCGATCCTAATCCCTGTCATGATCCTCCTGACAGCGTTCTGTCAGGAGCCTTGCTTGGTCCATGCCAATATGCACGGCGGCGCCCTCCGGGGTCGCGCCCCGTGCTGGCTCCTGCTCAGGCAAGCACATTCTCCGCCTGGCGATCATATGTGCCCGCCGAACCGGTCCGGCCAGCCAATGTCCTTGCGAAGGTGAGCCGGCAAGGAATTGAGCAGCCGTTCGGTGCGTGTCTGGTTGCGCAAGGTCTGAGCCTTGCCTGCATACTGGCGAATCGAGCGGACGACGTTCAGGGGATTCATGACGGCTTCTCCTCATCTCAGAGAAACATCATCGCACACCCCTCCTGACAACGGTCTGTCAGGTATCGCCAGGCTTCCCACAGTGGAGCGGGTATTCAGGCTTTCCGACAGTGGAGCGGGTATCATGGGGCGAATAGTTCAATCCGACCGCAACTTACTCCAGGCATGGAGCGTTTGCCCGGCGATGGAGCCGGCTTCGACGGCGGCGGGCAACCCGGCGTGCCGGTTGCCCGCCGGCATGCGTCCCCATGTGGTATCGCGGGCCGCAACGCACTACATTACAGCATAGCGAACAATGGCGGAGGGCGGACAATGGTCCCGTCAAGCGCAATAACGGGAATGGCTGCGATCGCCGTCCTCGCCGCGGCGCTGCTTTCGAGCGGAGCGCCCGCTAGGGCGGAAAGCACACAGGTGGAGCGCCGCGACAACCAGTTCCTGCGCGATCGTCCGGCCATAGACTGGCGGATTATCGAATCGCGGCAAAGGCGGCTGATTTTCGAGCAGCAGCAGCAGCGGTTTCGCGAAGACGACCGCGCCAACGCCGGAAGGTCCCAGCCAAATCTCCGCGTGCCACGCATGCGAACCGGCTGCCAGGCGCCGCTGCGTGGCGGCGCCTCCATCGGTGGTTGCTAACGAGCGTGGCGGGCCGTTGCAGCGCATGCCGATGCCGCCGTCGTCTTCCAGAGCGGCTCGACATACCAGGTGGAGATCGAGGGCGCGCGGAGCGACAGCGTGGTGGTGCTTAGCGGCGGCGCGACCATCAGCGATGGTGCCATACTCGATCTTCAGGTGCTGTCCGACCTACAACTCGGCAAATCCTATACAATCCTCCAGACGGCCCAGGGGGCGAGTGGCTCGATCGCTGTAGGCGGCGATGGATTTACGGTTGTCGACAATTTGGACAAGCCGCTGCTTGAGAGGGTGGTCTTCTATTCCGCCGACGCCGTGACAGTCGCCTTCCAGGAGCTGTCGGCGCCCTGGTCGACGTTGGTGGCGACGCCCAATCAGGCCGCCGCGGCGAATGCGGTGCAGTCGCTCCGCATCGGCAATCCGCTCTTGGAATCGGCGGTGCTCCTCGACCGGGATCAGCTCGACGCGACCTTCGACCTGCTGTCCGGTGAAATCAACGCGACGGCGAAGGGGGTTTTGATCCGCGACAGCAGTTCCTGCGCGGCGCGGTGTTCGACCGCCTTGTCACCGCGGACCGGCCCGGCGGGGCGAATGAAATTGCCGTCGCCCCGCTTGGTTATGCCTCCCGGGCAAAGGCACCCGCTTCTCCCTTCCCGGCCAAGGCCGAACCCGAGGCGGCACCGGTGCCGGCCAGCGCGGTGTGGGCGCAGGGGTTCGGCTCGTGGGGTTCCACGGATGGCGACGGCAACGCGGCGAAGCTCGACCGCGATACGGGCGGCTTTTCATCGGCGCCGATACCCTGCTCGATGCCTGGCGGGTCGGCGCGGTCGGCGGCTACGGTCGCACCACATTCGACGTCGACGGCCGGCTCTCGTCGGGTGAAAGCGACAGCTATCACTTCGGTGTCTATACGGGCGCGAGCCGGGGGCGCCGTGAATTTCCGTGCCGGCGCCTCGTATAGCTGGAACGACGTTTCGACGGCCCGCTCCGCGTCAATTCCCTCGTGGCAGACGCTGACGACCGACTATGACTCCGGCACGGCTCAGGTGTTCGGCGAACTCGGCTACGGCTTCAAGGCGACCGGGTTCGAATTCGAACCCTTCCTGGGCCTCGCCTATGTCAATCTGAACACCGACGCCTTCTCCGAGACCGGAGGGCCGGCGGCGCTCGACAGCCCCGGTGACGCGACGGACGTGACCTACACGACGCTTGCCGTGCGCGCCTCCACGCGCTTCGATGTCGGTCCGACTCGGGCGACGCTGCGGGGCGTGGCAGGGTGGCGGCACGCTTTCGGCGACGTGGAGTCTCTGGAAACCTACGTGTTCGAGGCGGGCGGAACACCCCTCGCCGTAGCCGGCTTGCCGATCGCGGAGGATTCTTTTCTTCTCGACGTAAGCCTCGACCTGGCGGTGACGGAGAAGATAAACTTCGGTGTGGCCTATAGCGGTGAGTTCGGCGACGGCGCGGCCGACCAGAGCCTGCGCGGCACCCTGAAGTGGACGTTCTGAAACCGCGTTTCAGACTGGCGATGGGCACGGCTGCCGGCGATCACTTCTTGCCTTTGTCGGCAAGGACGCGATTGCTCATCAGCCATTTGACGCCGCGCGGCCATGAGTAGTTTGCCCCCATGCGAAGGTCGGTGAAGTCGCTCGACACGACCGTTCCGCCGGCGGTTTCAATGATGCGAATGAACATGGTGTATTCGGTGCGGCTGACCCTTCCGACGACGCCGAGCATGGCCTGCTCCGCGCCAAGCTGTTTGGCGATCGCCGCTTCGCAGCCGCCGCAATTGCGGATGCCGAACTGCTTCGTGGCGGCGAGGTCGGCGCCTGTAGTGCCGACCACGGCAAAGCGACCAGATTCCGTCAGCCGCCGCTTTGCTTCCTCGGTCGCCTCGGCGAGATAGCGAATGTCGTGCTCGTCCGGTGGGATGATCCCCGCGCCGGCGCTCCTGTCCTCGAGCTCGAAGTCGAAAACGGCGATCCTGACGGGTGCCGGCGCGGCCGTATCCTCCGCGTTCGCGGCGCCGGCAAACAGTGGGTTAGCCATCAGAAGTGCAATACAGGTCAGTCGCCCGACCTTTAGCGGACTTGGCGATGCGGCTTTCGCCAATTGGCCGGACAACGGCAACAATCGGGCAAGACCAATGGACACCGCTTCGAGGAAGCTCGGCATCGCGGCACGAATGTTCATGGCAGCCATCTCCCGGGCCGGTCGCGCGCGCCCGCCAGCGCGTTCCTTATCTTTTCTTGATGCTTGCCTGGCGCTTTCGCAATCGAAATTTGATGCGGAGCGGGACCATCTAGCGTGACTGAAGCGGTTTCGGAGACAGTCATGTCCGACATCATCTATCTCGCCATCGGCCTCGGCACGCTGGCCCTGCTCGCGCTTTATGCGCGGGGCCTCGGCCGCATCTGAGGAGGCCGCCATGATCGAACCCCTCATCGGTCTCGCCGTCGCCATCGGTCTCGGCATTTATCTAGTCGTCACGCTGATCAGACCCGAGCGGTTCTGATTTAGAGCATCGCGCCGAAAAGTGGAAACCGGTTTTCGGCAAAAGCGATGCGGAAACAAAAAGATAAAGCAAACTGACCGGTTCCGAAATCGGGAGGTTTGCTTTAGCGCTCGCGGAGCAAATCCAATGACCCTCATCGGTTGGCTGCAGATCGGCCTGCTCTTCCTTGTCGTTGCTTTGCTGGTAAAGCCGCTCGGCCTGTTCATGGCGCGCGTCTTTTCCGGCAAACGCACGTTTCTCTCGCCCGTGCTCGAACCCGTCGAGCGCGGCTTCTACGCCGCGGCCGGTGTCGATCCGCAGGCCGAGCAAGGCTGGCTTGCCTACGCATTCGCCATCCTCGCCTTTTCGATGGCGGGACTTGCCGCGCTCTACGCCATCCTGCGCCTGCAATACTATCTGCCGCTTAATCCGCAAGGCTTCGCCGGCATGTCGCCGCACCTCGCCTTCAACACGGCGGTCAGCTTCGTCACCAACACCAACTGGCAGTCCTATGGCGGCGAAACGACGCTCAGCCACTTCAGCCAGATGGCGGGGCTGACCGTGCAGAACTTCGCTTCGGCCGCGGCCGGCATCGCCATGGCGCTGGCTCTGACGCGCGCCTTTGCCCGTTCCGGCGCGCGGACCGTGGGCAATTTCTGGGTCGATCTGACGCGGGCCACACTCTACGTGCTCCTGCCGCTGTCGATCCTGGTCGCCCTGGCTTTCGTCGCGATGGGCCTCGCCCAGACGCTCGACGCTTCGGTGACTGCGACAACGCTCGAAGGTGCCGCGCAGACCATCGCGCTCGGGCCTGTCGCCAGCCAGGAAGCGATCAAGCAGCTCGGCACCAATGGCGGTGGGTTCTTCAACGTCAATGCCGCCCACCCCTTCGAAAACCCGACGGCGCTGTCGAACTATCTGAACATGGTCGCCATGCTTACCGTCTCGGCGGCGCTGGTTTACGCCTTCGGCCAGATGGTCGGCGACCGCCGCCAGGGCTGGGCCTTCCTGGCTGCGACCGGCATCCTGCTCGTCGTCGGCGTCGGCGTGATCTATTGGGCCGAGACCCAGGGCAACCCGATTCTGACCGCGCTGGGACTCGATCCGGCGCTCGGCAATATGGAAGGCAAGGACGTTCGTTTCGGCCAGGCCATGACGGCTGCCTATGCGGCCGTCACCACCGGCCTCTCGGACGGCGGCGTCAACGGCATGCACGGCTCCTTCACCGGGCTCGGCGGTCTGGTGCCGATGTTCCTGATCCAGCTCGGCGAGGTTCTGCCCGGCGGTGTCGGCTCCGGCCTGTACGGCATGGTGGTGTTCGCCATCCTCACCGTCTTCGTCGCCGGGCTCATGGTCGGCCGCACGCCCGAGCTTCTCGGCAAGAAGATTGAAAGCCGCGAGATGAAATACGCCATGCTGGCGGTGCTCATCCTGCCGCTGGCGATCCTCGGCTTCACCGCCGTGTCGGCCATGCTGCCCTTCGCCGTAGCCAGCGTCGGCACGGGCGGACCGCACGGCCTGTCGGAGATCCTCTACGCCTACACCTCCGCAGCGGGCAATAACGGCTCGGCCTTCGGCGGCCTGACGGCGAATACGCCGTGGTACAACACCACGCTTGGCATCGCGATGCTGCTCGGGCGCTTCGCCTACGCGGTACCGGTGCTGGCGATCGCCGGCTCGATCGCCGCCAAGACGCGCGTTCCGGCATCCGCGGGCACCTTCCCCACCCATACGCCGCTTTTCGTCGGCCTCCTGATCGGCATCATTCTTATCCTTGGGGGCCTGCAGTTCTTCCCGGCGCTGGCGCTCGGACCGATCGTGGAGCATTTCGCGATGCTGGCCGGCCAGACCTTCTGAGGCAAGAATACCTTCTGAGGCATTTGAGCACGAATAATCATGTCCAAGCACCCAGCAACGGCTCATAGCCTGTTCGACCCGGCCATCCTCGTGCCCGCGGCAAGGCAGGCTTTCGTCAAGCTTGATCCGCGCCATCTCATGCGCAACCCGGTGATCTTCGTCACCGAAGTCGTGGCAGCACTGGTCACGATGTTGTTCCTGCGCGATCTGACTATCGGAACCGGAGCCGCCTTTTCCGGCCAGATCGCGATCTGGCTGTGGTTCACCGTGCTCTTCGCGACCTTCGCGGAAGCCGTCGCCGAGGGACGCGGCAAGGCCCAGGCCGACAGCCTGCGCCGCACCAAGTCCAGCCTGACCGCCCGAAAGCTCGCCAAACCCGACGGCCTCGACGTCATCGAGGTGCCGGCGGCTGACCTCGGGATAGGCGACGTGGTGCTGGTCGAGGCTGGCGAACTGATCCCCGGCGACGGCGAGGTGATCGAGGGCGTGGCGTCGGTCAACGAAAGCGCCATCACCGGCGAATCCGCCCCGGTCATCCGCGAATCCGGCGGCGACCGTTCGGCGGTCACCGGCGGCACGGAGGTTCTGTCGGACTGGCTGAAAATCCGTATCACGGTCGCGCCCGGATCCAGCTTCGTCGATCGCATGATCGCGCTGATCGAGGGCGCGGAACGGCAGAAGACGCCGAACGAGATCGCCTTGTCGATCCTGCTGTCGGGGCTGACGCTGGTGTTCCTGATCGCGGTCGTCACGCTGTGGGGCCTGGCCGGCTATTCCAGCACGGTGCTCTCCGTTACCGTGCTTGCCGCTTTGCTGGTTACGCTCATCCCCACAACAATAGGCGGCCTGCTTTCGGCGATCGGCATCGCCGGCATGGACCGGCTCGTGCGCTTCAATGTGATTGCCACGTCCGGCCGCGCCGTCGAGGCGGCCGGCGACGTCGACACGCTGCTGCTCGACAAGACCGGCACCATCACCTTCGGCAACCGCATGGCGACCGAGTTCCTGGCCGTCAGCGGCGTCACCCAGACCGAGCTGGCCGACGCAGCCCTTTTGGCGAGCCTCGGCGACGAGACGCCGGAGGGCCGCTCCATCGTTGCCCTGGCCACCGGCGATTTCGGGCGAAAGCAGCCCGAGATCAAGCTCGACGCGGTTGTTCCGTTCGCCGCCGAGACCCGCATGTCCGGCGTGGACATTGGCGGGCGGCGCATCCGCAAGGGTGCGGTGGACGCGGCGCTGCGCTTCGCGCGGATCGACGGCACGCAAGCGCCTGCGGAGTTCCGCCAGGCCGTCGACAAGGTGGCGCGCACCGGCGGCACGCCGCTGGCGGTGGTCGACGGCGACAGGCTGCTCGGCGTGATCCACCTGAAGGACGTGGTCAAGCCCGATATCAAGGAGCGTTTCGCGGCCTTGCGGGCGATGGGCATCCGCACGGTCATGGTCACGGGCGACAATCCGGTCACAGCCGCCGCGATCGCATCGGAAGCCGGCGTCGACGACTTCCTCGCCGAGGCAACACCTGAGCAGAAGCTCACCTATATCCGCAAGGAACAGGAGGGCGGGCGGCTGATCGCCATGTGCGGCGACGGCACCAATGACGCGCCGGCGCTTGCCCAGGCCGATGTCGGCGTCGCCATGCAGTCGGGCACGCAGGCGGCGCGCGAGGCGGCCAATATGGTCGACCTCGATTCCAGCCCGACAAAACTCATCGAGATCGTCGCCATCGGCAAGCAGCTCCTCATGACGCGCGGCTCGCTCACCACCTTCTCCATCGCCAATGACGTGGCAAAGTATTTCGCGATCATTCCGGCGCTGTTCCTGACGACCTATCCGGCGCTGTCGGCACTCAACATAATGGGCCTTGCCTCGCCGCAATCGGCGATCCTGTCGGCGGTCATCTTCAACGCGCTGATCATCATCGCGCTGATCCCCCTGGCGCTCAAGGGCGTCTCCTACCGCCCGGTGGGTGCCGCCGCGCTGCTCAGGCGCAACCTTCTCGTCTACGGCCTTGGCGGCCTTGCATTGCCATTCGCCGGCATCAAACTCGTCGACCTCGCCGTTTCGGCTCTCAACCTGGTGTGACCATGTTCGCTCAACTTCGCCCCGCTCTCGTACTCACGGCGATCTTCATCGCGCTGACCGGGCTTGCCTATCCGCTCGCTGTCACGGGCATCGCCCAGATCGTCTTCCCGGCGCAGGCAAATGGCAGCCTGGTCCGCAAGGGGGATGTCGTTGTCGGATCCGGGCTGATCGGCCAGAACTTCGCCAGCGACCGCTATTTCTGGCCGCGCCCGTCGGTCACTGCCGACGCACCTTACAATGCGGCTGCCTCGACCGGTTCGAACCTCGGTCCGACCTCCGCCGCGCTCGTCGAGAGGGTCAAGGGGGATATTGCGAGGCTTCGGGCGAGCGGCATCGCCGCACCGAGCGCCGATGCCGCCACCGCCTCCGGCTCCGGGCTCGACCCTCATATCTCCCCGGCCTTTGCGCGCGCGCAGGCCGCCCGCGTCGCCGCGGCGCGCGGCTTAGCGGAAAAGGATGTCGCGGCGCTGGTGGAACGCATCACCGAAGGCCGTCTGCTGGGCATCGTCGGCGAACCGCGCGTCAATGTTCTGGAAATCAACCTTGCGCTGGACGCGCTGAAGCCCTGAAATGCAGCATGGCTGAGACGAGCCGAAACCCTGACAGCCGTCCGGACCCCGATGCGCTGCTTGCGCTCGCGGATGCCGGACGGCGTGGCAAGCTGACGCTGTTCCTCGGCGCGGCGCCGGGCGTCGGAAAAACCTACGCCATGCTTGGCCGCGCGAGGCGGCTCAAGGCCGACGGCGTGGATATCGTCATCGGCCTGGTGGAGACACATGGACGCAGCGAGACGTCCGATCTCCTCGCCGGTCTGGAGGTGCTGCCGCGCCGCAAGATCGACTACCAGGGCAAGACGGTCGAGGAATTCGATCTCGACGCCGCGCTGGCGCGAAAGCCCCGCATCATCGTCGTCGACGAACTGGCGCATACGAACGCCCCCGACAGCCGTCACCCCAAGCGCTACCTTGACGTGGAGGAGTTGATCGCGGCCGGCATGGACGTCTGGTCGGCCATGAACATCCAGCATCTGGAAAGCCTGTCCGACGTGGTCGCCCAGATCACCAGCGTGCAAGTGCGCGAACGCGTTCCGGACACCGTGCTGAGCAAGGCGGATGAGGTGCTGCTTGTCGATCTGGCGCCCGCCGAACTCATCGAGCGGCTGAAGGAAGGCAAGGTCTACCTGCCGGAGAACGCCAGGCGGGCGGCCGACAGCTTCTTCCGCCTCGGCAATCTGACGGCACTGCGCGAGATGGCGCTGCGCCGTACCGCCGACCGGGTCGACGACCAGATGGTCGACTATCTGAAGCAGAACGCGATCGAAGGTCCGTGGAAGACCGCCGAGCGCCTGCTTGTCTGCATCGGCACCGATCCGCTTTCCGAGAAGGTCATCCGCACCGCGTCCCGTCTCGCCTCCGGCCTCAACGCGCCCTGGCTGGTCGTGTCGATCGAGCGGGCCGACATGCCGACGCCTCCAGTCGGCATGACGCGCATCCTCGATGCGAATTTCAAGCTTGCGGAGAGCCTGGGCGCCGAGACGCGGCGCGTCAGCGGGCGCGATTTCGTCGAGGAGATTCTCAGGCTGGCGCGGCGCGAAAACTCCACGCAGATCATCATCGGCGGGCGCAAGCAGCGCTTTCCGCTGAGCCTGTTGCGAAAATCGCTGCCGGATGCGCTGATCGAGCGCGTCTCGGGGCTTGGGCTGCACATCGTCACCGACGACAGCGCGCCTCCACCCCGCCCGGCAAAGCGGAGGCAATGGCCGATGCTCAGGAATCCGCGGCTGGAATTGGGCCTGCCCGTGCTCCTGGTCGGGCTGGCGACCTATCTCGGCCTGACCGTCCGGTCCTTCATCGAACTGCCCAATGTGTCGCTGCTCTATCTTCTGGCTGTGCTGATTTCCGCCGTTTACGGCGGCCATGTCGCGGCCCTGCTGGCGGCGCTTGCGTCGGCGCTCGCTTACAATTTCTTCTTCATCGAGCCGGTCGCCACTTTCACGATCGCGGCGCCGCACGAAATATTCGGCCTGCTGATCTTCGTTGTCGCCGCGCTGATTGCCGGCGGGCTTGCCTCGCGGCTGAGCGAGCAGGCAAGCCTGGCTCGCGGCCGCGCAAGCGCGACGGAGGCGCTCTACGATTTCTCGCGCAAACTGTCGGGAACGGTGAAGGCCGACGATGTCGTATGGGCCGCGGTTACTCAGATGCAGGCATCGTTGAAGCGCGATGTCGTGCTGTTCTCCGCCGCCGGAGGCGAACTGCAATTGTCGGCGGCGTGGCCGCCGGACACCGATCTCGATATTACCGACACGGCCGCCGCCCGCTGGGCCTTCGAGAAGAAGGAAATAGCCGGCAATGCCACCGGAACCCTTCCCAACAGCGCTTTCCAGTTCCGCCCCTTGACGACGCCGTCGGGCGTTACCGGCGTCGTCGGCATTCGCCATGCCGGCAAGCCGCTTGAAGCGGCCGAGGAGCAGGCGCTGGGCTCGGTGCTCGACCAGACGGCGGTCGCCATCGACCGCGCGCGCCTTTCCAGGGAAAGCCTCGATCAGGCTGCCCGGCTGGAAGGCGAGCGGTTCCGCTCGGCACTTCTGTCCTCCATCTCGCACGACCTGAAGACGCCGCTGGCAACGATCCTCGGGTCGGTTTCCAGTCTTCGCGAACTGGGCGACAGGATGAAGCCGGCGGCCCGCGCCGACCTGCTCGCCTCGATCGAGGAAGAGGCCGACCGGCTGACGCGCTTCGTCAACAATCTGCTCGACATGACCCGGATCGAGGCCGGCACGGTCGATCCGAGGCGCGACTGGATCGATGTCAATGATGTCATCCATGGCGCAATCCGGCGCGCCGCCAAGTATTTTCCGGGCCGCGCGATCGAGGCCAGCATCGCCCGCGACCTTCCGCTGATCCGCGGCGACAGCGTGCTCCTGGGGCAGGTGCTGTTCAACCTGCTCGACAATGCGGTCAAATATGGCGGCGGCGAGCCGATCAGCATCTATGCGCGTGTCGACGGCGGCGATGTCGTCATTTCGGTGACCGATCTCGGCAGGGGTATTCGCGCCAAGGACCTGGACAGCGTCTTCGAGAAATTCTTCCGGCGCGCCAAGCCCGACGGCCGCACGCCCGGCACCGGCCTCGGCCTTGCCATCGCCAAGGGCTTCGTCGAGGCCATGGGCGGCACGATCAAGGCCGAAAGCCCGGCCGTTCGCAAGCGCGGCACGCGCATCACCTTGCGCTTTCCGGTCGCTTCCGCCGACAATACGGCCACGGAGGACGCATGAGCCGCGAGCGCGTTCTGGTCGTCGACGACGAGCCGCAGATCCAGCGCTTCCTGCGCCCGTCGCTGGAGGCCGCCGGCTACGATGTCGTGGACGCCGCGAACGGCGCCGAAGCCTTGAAGGCCGCGGCTACCGCCGCGCCGGCGCTGATCATTCTGGACCTTGGCCTGCCGGACATGGACGGCAAGGAGGTTATCGCGCGGCTGCGCGCCTGGTCCGATGTCCCGATCATCATTCTGTCGGCCCGCGACCAGGAAACGGAAAAGATCGCGGCCCTGGATCTCGGCGCGGACGACTATGTGGAAAAGCCCTTCGGCATTGGCGAACTGACGGCACGCATGCGCACCGCGTTGCGCCACCGCGTCAAGGCCGAAGGCGGGATGACCGAGATCAGCGCGGACGGCCTGGTCATCGACACGCTGCGCCGCAGCATCAAACGCGACGGCCAGGAGTTGAAGCTCACGCCGAAGGAATATGACCTCCTCGGGCTTTTGGCGCGCCATGCCGGCCGGGTCGTCACCCACAAGACCTTGCTGACCTCCGTCTGGGGACCCGCGCACAGTCACGACATGCACTATCTGCGGGTCTTCATCGGCCAGTTGCGCGGCAAGATCGAGCGCGATGCGACGGACCCGAAAATCATCCGCACGGAGCCCGGCGTCGGCTACCGCTTCGTCGCCGATTGATCTGCCGGGTTCGGGGACTGTCAGGTGTTGCCGAAGGACTCGAAAAATTCCTTCATGCGCGAGAAGAAGCCGCTCGATTGCGGTGAATTATCCTGGGAGGAGAGTTTCTCGAACTCTTCCAGCAATTCGCGCTGCCGCTTCGTCAGGTTCTGCGGCGTCTCGACCGCCGTCTGGATGTAGAGATCGCCGAGCGTCGGCTGCCGCAATATCGGCATGCCCTTGCCCTTCATGCGGAACTGGCGCCCGTTCTGCGTGCCCTCCGGCACTTTCACGCGGGTCTGCGACCCGTCGAGCGTGGTCACCTCGAAGGAGCCGCCGAGGGCGGCCGTCATCATCGATATAGGCACCTTGCAATAGAGGTCGGCGCCGTCGCGCTGGAAGAACTCGTGCGGCCTTACCGACAGGAAGATGTAGAGGTCGCCGGGCGGCCCGCCGCGAAGGCCGGCTTCGCCCTCATTGGCCAGCCTTATGCGGGTGCCGTCCTCGATGCCCGCCGGAATGTTGACCGACAGCGACCGCTCCTCGGTGACGCGGCCATGGCCGGAGCATTTGGGGCAGGGGTCCTTGATCGTCTGGCCGCGGCCATGGCATTGCGGACAGGTGCGTTCGATCGAAAAGAAGCCTTGCGCGGCGCGCACCCGGCCGGAGCCGGAGCACAGCGAGCAGGCCGCCGGCTGGGTTCCGGGCCGGGCGCCGGAGCCGCTGCAATCGCTGCAGGAGATGGTGGTCGGCACACGGACCTGCGCGGTCTTGCCGGTATAGGCTTCCTCGAGCGTGATCTCCATATTGTAGCGCAGGTCGGCGCCGCGCTCGCGTCCGCCGCTCGAACGGCGGCGCCCGCCGCCCATCATCTCACCGAAAATATCCTCGAAAATGTCGGAAAAGCCGCCGCCGCCAAAGCCGTTGGCAAAACCGCCGCCACCGCCGCCGTTGTTTTCGAAAGCGGCATGTCCGAACCGGTCATAAGCCGCGCGCTTCTGCGGGTCCTTCAGCGTCTCGTAGGCTTCGTTGATTTCCTTGAACTTCTGCTCGCAAGACGTGTCGCCGGGATTGCGATCGGGATGGAATTGCATGGCGAGCTTGCGGAAAGCGCTCTTGAGAGCCTTCTCGTCGGCCGATTTGCCGACACCCAGCGTTTCGTAGAAATCAGCTTTCATATCGTCCCGCTGCCTTCAAATTACTCAGGCAAAAACATTTGAGCCGCCGCGTTTGCAACGATTTAGTAAGTCGGTCGTCGCAATGCCATAGGCACGAAGGTGCGAAGCGAGCTTTTTGCGGGCTTTTTGCAGGATAGCCACAGCTCTTGCATGACTTTGCAAGAAGCACCCTCAGACGGCCTTGGCAGGCCGCTGCATAAAGGAAAAGCCCGGTCCGTTGGGATCGAGCCTTTCACTGCTACAATCAAAGATTGAGTTACGCCGACTTCTTCTTGTCGTCGTTGTCGTCGATCTCCTCGAAGTCGGCGTCGACAACGTCGGAGTCCTTGGCGGCGTCGGCCTTGGCATCGGCTTCCGCCGAATCCTTCTGGCTGGCCTCGTACATGGCCTGGCCGAGCTTCATGGAAACCTCGGCAAGGGTCTGCGTCCTGGCCTGGATGGCGTCGGCATCGTCGCCTTCGGCGGCCGTCTTCAGAGCGGCGATGGCGTCGGCGATCGCGGTGCGATCGGCCTCCGAAACCTTCTCGCCATACTCCTTCAGCGACTTCTCGGACGAATGCAGCAGCGCCTCGGCCTGGTTCCTGGCCTCGACCAGCGCGCGGCGCTTCTTGTCGGTCTCGGCATTGGCCTCGGCGTCCTTCACCATTTTCTCGATTTCAGCGTCGGAAAGGCCACCCGACGCCTGAATGCGGATCTGGTGCTCCTTGCCGGTGCCCTTGTCCTTGGCCGTCACATTGACGATGCCGTTGGCGTCGATGTCGAACGACACTTCGATCTGCGGCACGCCGCGCGGCGCCGGCGGAATGCCGACCAGGTCGAACTGGCCAAGCGCCTTGTTGTCGGCCGCCATTTCGCGCTCGCCCTGGAACACGCGGATGGTCACCGCGCCCTGATTGTCCTCGGCGGTCGAGAAAGTCTGGCTCTTCTTGGTCGGGATCGTGGTGTTGCGCTCGATCAGGCGCGTGAACACGCCGCCCAGCGTCTCGATGCCCAGCGACAGCGGGGTCACGTCGAGCAGCAGCACATCCTTGACGTCGCCCTGCAGCACGCCTGCCTGGATCGCCGCGCCCAGCGCCACCACCTCGTCGGGGTTCACGCCCTTATGCGGGTCCTTGCCGAAGAACTGCTTCACGATCTCCTGGATCTTGGGCATGCGCGTCATGCCGCCGACCAGCACCACCTCGTCGATCTCGCCTGCCTTGAGGCCGGCATCCTTGAGCGCCGCCTTGACCGGCTCGACGGTGCGCTGCACCAGATCGTCGACGAGCTGCTCGAACTTGGCGCGCGTCAGCTTCATCGTCAGGTGCTTCGGACCGGTCTGGTCCGCGGTGATGAAGGGCAGGTTGATCTCGGTCTGCGCCGAGGACGACAGCTCGATCTTCGCCTTTTCGGCGGCCTCCTTGAGGCGCTGCAAGGCGAGCTTGTCGTTCTTCAGGTCGATGCCCTGCTCCTTCTTGAACTCGGCAGCCAGGTACTCGACCAGCCGCATGTCGAAATCCTCGCCGCCGAGGAAGGTGTCGCCATTGGTCGACTTCACCTCGAACACGCCGTCGCCGATCTCCAGCACCGAAATGTCGAACGTGCCGCCGCCAAGGTCATAGACGGCGATCGTCTTGCCTTCCTTCTTCTCCAGCCCATAGGCGAGCGCGGCGGCGGTCGGCTCGTTGATGATGCGCAGCACTTCCAGGCCGGCTATCTTGCCTGCGTCCTTGGTGGCCTGGCGCTGGGCGTCGTTGAAATAGGCGGGAACGGTGATGACCGCCTTCTCGATCTTCTCGCCGAGATAGGCTTCCGCGGTCTCCTTCATCTTCTGCAGAACCATGGCGGAGATCTGGGAGGGCGACTGCTTCCTGCCGCCGGCTTCCACCCAGGCGTCGCCATTGTCGCCCCGCACGATCTTGTAGGGGACGAGCTTCTTGTCCTTCTCGGTGACCGGATCGTCGTAGCGGCGGCCGATCAGGCGCTTCACCGCGAAAATGGTGTTCTCGGGATTGGTAACCGCCTGGCGCTTGGCCGGCTGGCCGACGAGACGTTCGCCGTCGTTGGAGAAGGCCACGATGGACGGCGTGGTGCGCGCACCTTCCGCATTCTCGATGACCTTGGCGTCCTTGCCGTCCATGACGGCGACGCAGGAATTGGTTGTTCCGAGGTCGATTCCGATAACTTTTGCCATTCTAGTTCTCTCCGCTTAGCAGGTTTTCAGGACCCAAGAAGGCGTTCCGACGAAAACCCCTGTTTCTTAAAGAAATTCGCCTTGCGGACCGCTTTCAGCGACCCGCCCCGGCGGCTGTGGCGCGTATATAAGAAGAGCGATTTCGCCGTGCAAGCGCCGCAAACCGGTCAAAGTGCCGGAAATATGGGCGGAACGCCTATCATCCCCATATTCATGGCGTGACATTCCCAACCGTGCGGCATGCAGGCGCTAAACTTCTTCCCAGCCGTCCTTTTCGGCGGCGCGGAAGATGGCGTCGATGACCTTCTGGTTCTTCACTGATTCTTCAAGCGTGAAGACCGCGTCCGGGCCGCCCCGCGCGGCGCGGGCGAAAGCCTCGACCTCCAGCCGGTACTGCCGCGTCGCCGGAAAGCGGAAGACGGTCGCCTCGGTATGGTTCTGGTTGTGCAACTCCACCCGGTGGTGATCGTAGTCGCCGGCGTTGAACGGCGCATGCACCTCGATGAAGCCTTTTTCGCCGTGGAACACCATGAACTGGCGCAATGCCATCTGTGTCGAGCAATAGAAGGAAAGGTGGAAACCGCCGAAGTCCGCCTTGGTGCTCGAATAGGTGTCGGTGCCGAATTTTGGATCCCGCTCGACCGTGGCCTGGATGCGCAGCGGTTCCTGGCCGGTGACGAAGCGCGTCGAGACAGTCGGGTAGACGCCGATATCGGGCAACGCGCCGCCGCCGAGGTCGAGCTTGTTGCGCATGTTCGCGGGATCGACATTGTAATAGGCAAAGGCGCCCTGCACGTGGCGCAGCCGGCCGATGGCGCCGCTCCGTACAAGCTCGCGCACCTTGGCCCATTGCGGGTGGTAGACGACCATGAAGGCTTCGCAGATCAGAACCTTGTTGCGGTCCCGCGCCGCGATCACTTCGGCGATATCCTTGGCGGCGAGCGCCAGCGGCTTCTCGACCAGCACATGCTTGCCCGCGTCGGCGGCCTTCACCGCCCATTCGATATGCCGGGACGTCGGCAGCGGGATATAGACGCCGTCGACCGTATCGGAGGCCAGCAGCGCCTCGTAGGAGCCGAAGGCGTGAGGCGCGCCGAAGCGGTCCGCCAGCGCACGGGCCTTGGCTTCGTCGCGGCTGGCGACGGCCGTCAGCACGCCGTTGTCGGCATCCTGGATGGCGGGCAGCAACTGGTCGCGTGCGATCTTGGCGGTCGACAGGACACCCCAGCGGAACATATTCGTCACTCCGGTTCTTGTGCGCGGTGGAGAAAGCGTTTCATGAGCGACCGGAGCCGCCGTCTGTCGACCGGGTCGACCGGCACTCCGTACCCGGTTGCGTACTATGAAAGAGGCTTCCTATGAAAGAGGCTGCCTGTCGATCTTCGCGAAAGCTCCCTTCTCCAAACAAGCAAACAGCGGGCTCACCAAGCGTCAGGATGTCGGGCGCTATGCCAGTTCCATATCGGTATGAGGAAAATCATTGCCCTTGAAGAGTATCGGACTGTCGCATCCCTTCGCGCAAGCGTAGGCGAAACAATCGCCGAGGTTCAGCCGTGCCGGACTGCCGACAAGTTTGCCGTAGGTGCGCGTTGCGTCGATGGCGCCGTTCAGGATCGTTCCGCTGATCGGTATCTCTTTCGCTGCGACCACCGCGAGGAAGTCCAAAACCCTTTGATGGGTGTGTTCAATCGTCGCCGCTTGAATAGGCGCGGTCGGGCCGGCGGAAAGGTTTGTTAGAATACGCGCCAGGCTGACGATAGCCTCGTATGCCGACAAGGCAGAGTAGAAGCGCCCTCCGGTGCCGTGCTCTATTTTGGCGAGAAGATAGTCGGCGTCCTCCTCCTGGGCGAGGATGGCGACAATGGCGGAAGCGTCGAGGAACATGGGCCCTATTCGCCATACAGGCTGTCGGAAAACGCCTTGTGGTCGAAGCCGCCGGTGCGGCCGCCGATCCCTAAAGACATCTGGATTTCCCTGACACGATCACCCATGGGCGTAGCGTTCTCGATGCGCTCCAACTCGTGTTTTAGAGCGGTTCGGACGGCATCGGTCTTGGTGTGAACACGCAATGCCTTGCGCAGGCGTTCGGCGAGTTGGTCGACGCTATTGTCCCGAATGTAGAGGGGCATTTCAGCTACCTAAAGGTTCAAAATTGCATATGCAGAATATTCACTTTTGAATATTCTGCAATCGGTTTCGGATAATGCGGGTGGTGTCGGCAGAAACGAGACGCTCGCACGTCCTGACTTGCACCTTCGGCGCCGCCCGCGCTACGGTGGCTTGGGAGGAAATGATGAACATAAAAGCTGACGATCCGGTCGCCATTCCGTTCGACCATGAAAAACTCGACAGATTGATGGAGGCTGCCGGCATCGATGTGCTCGTCGCCACCTCAAAACACAATGTCCAATTTTTGCTTGGCGGCTACAAATTCATCTTCTTCGCCGCAATGGACGCGATCGGTCACAGCCGCTACCTGCCGGTCGTGATTTATGAGAAGGGCCGGCCGGAACGCGCCGCCTATGTCGGCAACCGGATGGAAGGCGGCGAGCATGCCAACCGGCCGTTCTGGACCCCGTCGCTGTACGCCGCTGCATGGGGCACGGTGGACGCCGCGACGTTCGCCGCCGACCACATTCGCAAGATCGTAAAGCCCGGCGCGCGCCTGGGCATCGAGCCGCCCTTCCTGCCGTCGGACGCGCATGCCGTTCTGCAACAGCTCGGCAACCGCACCGAACTGGTGGATGCGACCTCGGTCTTTGAGCGGCTGCGCGCCGTCAAGACGCCGGAAGAGCTGGAAAAGCTGCGCGCCGCCTCGGAGCTGATCACCGATTCCATGATCGCAACGATCGAACGGGCGGGCGAGGGCTCGACCAAGACCGAGATCATCGAGCAGTTGCGCAAGGAGGAGACCAAGCGCGGGCTGCATTTCGAATACTGCCTGCTGACGCTGGGCCCGAGCCACAACCGCGCCGCCTCGCCCCAGGCATGGAAGAAGGGCGAAGTGCTGTCGATCGATTCGGGCGGCAACTACCATGGCTATATCGGCGACCTCTGCCGCATGGGCGTGCTCGGCGAACCGGATGCCGAACTGGAGGATCTGCTATCGGAGATCGACGCCGTTCAGCAGGCGGCCTTCGCCAAGGTGCGGGCCGGGGCACTTGGCGGCGACCTGATCGCCGCCGGCGAGAAGGTTCTGAAAGCCTCGCCGAGTGCGGCCTTCACCGATTTCTTCGCCCATGGCATGGGGCTGATCAGTCACGAGGCGCCGTTCCTCATGACCAATCATCCGGTCGCCTATGAAGGGGTCGATGCGGCCCATCCGCTCGAGGCCGGCATGGTCCTGTCGATCGAGACGACAATGCTGCATCCCGCCCGCGGCTTCATCAAGCTGGAGGACACCGTCGCCGTCACCGAAACCGGCTACGAGATGTTCGGCGAGCGCGGCCGCGGCTGGAACCGGGGCGGCTGAGGAGATTGGGCGAGGGGCGGAAAGCCCGGCAAGCAGCGGGGCCGATGCCCACCTCACCCGAAAGCATAAAGCGCCGCCAGCCCCAGCGTGCCGACGATCAGCCGCCACCAGGCGAACAGCGCAAAGCCGTGGCGTGACACATAGCCCAGCAGGTAGCGCACGACGATCACCGCCATCACGAAGGCGGCGATGAATCCGGTCGCGATGATCGGCAGGTCGGCCGCCGACAGAATGTCACGGTTCTTCATGAGATCGTAGGCGAAGGCGCCCGTCATGGTCGGCATGGCGAGGAAGAAGGAAAACTCCGCCGCCGAGCGCTTGTCGGTCCCCATCAGCAGCGATCCGACAATCGTCGCGCCGGATCGCGATGTCCCCGGAATCATGGCCAGGCACTGAAACAGGCCGATCTTCAGGCAGAGCGAGAGCGGGAAATCCATCACGTCGCGATAGCGCGGCTTCAGATTCATGCGGTCGACGGCGAACAGCACCAGTCCGCCGAGAATAAGCATGATGCAGATCAGCTTCGGCGTCTCGAACAGCACCGACTTGATGAAGCCATGCGCCAACACGCCGATCACGGCGGCCGGCAGGAAGGCAATCAGGATGCCGGCAACGAATTGCCGGCTGCGCGGGTCGCTCGGAAGATCGGAAGCGATTTTCAGCAGCCGGGCCGAATAGACCGACAATATCGCCAGAATCGCCCCGAGCTGGATCAGCACCTCGAAGGCCTTTCCGGTCGACTGGAAGCCGAGAAAGTGGCCGGCAAGCAGAATGTGCCCGGTCGACGAAACCGGGATGAATTCGGTCAGCCCTTCGAGCAGGCCAAGCAGCAAGGCTTCGACGATCGTCTGGTTTTCCATGGAGAGCTTTCGGTAAGTGCTTTAAACCGTTGGAGAATTCGCCTCGGCGCGGCGGAGGGCGCGAGCTTCGGGAAGCCGCGCCCTTGGACGCATCGGCACCGCAAACACGGAAGGATGTGTCAGGCGACCGCTGAACCGGAAGACTCAAGCGGTCTCGCCTTTCTTGTCACGGGGCGGGAACCCTCCTATAGGTCTTGCGCCTTAACGGCCTGTTGACGGTGGCCGTCTGCGCTTCTAGCCGCGCGGGCCTCATTCCGCCAGTGTGTTGAATACTAGCAGGACCATGCTGACGCTTTTTCATCATCCCATGCTCGCATCGTGCCGGTTCGTCCGCCTCGCCTTCGGCGAATATGGCGAGGAACTGGCTCTTATCGAGGAGAAGCCGTGGAGCAGGCGCAAGGAGTTCCTGTCGCTCAATCCGGCCGGCACGCTGCCCGTGCTGCTGGCGGAAGGCGACGTGCCGATCGTCGGCGCCCAGGTGATCAGCGAATATATCGACGAGACGCGCGGCGTTCTGAAGCGCGAGCGCCGGCTGTTTGCCGAGGACCCCATGCAGCGGGCGGAGATTCGCCGCCTCGTCGACTGGTTCCTGACCAAGATGGACAGCGAGGTGACCCGGCACCTGGTGCGCGAGCGCGTCCTCAAGCCGATGATGCCGGACGCGCAGGGCGGCGGCTCGCCCGATTCTGCGGCGATCCGCGCGGCGCGCGCCAACATCCGGCAGCATCTGAAATACGTCAACTGGATGGCCGGCACGCGCCACTGGCTGGCCGGTGCGCGTATCACCTATGCCGACCTTGCCGCCGCTGCCGCCATTTCCACCCTCGACTATCTTGGCGAGGTGGACTGGCGCGAGCAGGGCGCGGCCCGCGAATGGTATGTGAGGATGAAATCGCGCCCGTCCTTCCGGCCGCTGCTTTCCGACCGGGTGCGCGGCCTGTCGCCGGTCTCCCACTATGCGGACCTCGATTTCTGACGATTCGGCAAGGCGGGTAGGCAGCGCCGCGGCTGCCGCGCTGCGCCGCTTCATCGAGCGGGAGGCGAAGGCCGCCGGCTTCGACCAGGTTGCCGTGACCTCGCCCGACGCCACGCCGCTCGCGGCGGCAAGGCTGTCCGACTTCGTCGCCCAGGGTTTCCATGGCACGATGAACTGGATCGAGCAGACGCTTGCCCGGCGCGGCGATCCCAGGACGCTTTGGCCGGAAGTGCGGTCGATCATAGTTGTGGCCATGAACTACGGCCCGGCGCATGACCCGCTGGCGGTGCTCAATCGCAAGGACCGCGCCGCGATCTCGGTCTATGCGCAGAACCGCGACTACCACGACATCATCAAGGGCAAGCTCAAGGGCGTCGCCGGCAAGCTCGCGGCGAAGGAAGGCTGCGACGTCAAGGTCTTTGTCGATACCGCTCCGGTCATGGAAAAGCCGCTCGCCCAGGCCGCCGGCATCGGCTGGCAGGGCAAGCATACCAATCTGGTCAGCCGCGAGCACGGGTCCTGGCTTTTCCTCGGTTCGATCTTCACCACCGCCGACCTGGCACCCGACGCAGCCGAGACCGACCATTGCGGATCCTGCCGCGCCTGCCTCGATGCCTGCCCGACCGACGCCTTTCCCGCTCCCTACCGGCTCGACGCCCGCCGCTGCATTTCCTACCTCACCATCGAGAGCAGGCTGCCTATCCCGCATGAATTCCGCGAGGCGATCGGCAACCGCATCTATGGCTGCGACGACTGCCTCGCAGCCTGTCCCTGGAACAAATTCGCGCGGGCAGCGTCCGAAGCTGAAACTGAGGGCGCGCGACGGATCTGCGCGAGCCCCGGCTGGCCGACCTGCTGGGGCTGGACGATGCCGGCTTTCGCGGCCTGTTCTCCGGCTCGCCGGTCAAGCGCATCGGCCGCGACCGGTTCATGCGAAACGTGCTCATCGCGGCCGGCAATTCGGGCGACCCGTCCCTGGCCGGTCGCTGTGGGGCGCTGCTCGACGATGCTTCGCCGCTGGTGCGCGGCGCGGCCGTCTGGGCGCTCGGCCGATTGCTCGCGCCCGAACCTTTCAGGGACCTGATCGCCGCCCGGAGCGCCCTGGATCCCGTTATCGCCACCGAATTTCACGCCGCAATCGGTCAATAGGAGCGCAAGGTGCGGCAATCCCTTGAGATTCGCATGGCGTCGATAGTCTATCGGCGAACGTCGTACCTGTCGGCGATCCGGGCGCAAAGGAGTCCAAAAGCGTGAGAGTTTTCATCTTCGGCGCCGGCTACTCCGGAAAAGCCTTCGCGGCGGCAACGCCCGATGCTTCTATTCCCATAGGCGGCACGACGCGCGCCGAAGGCAAATTCGCCGAGCTTGAAAGCGCGGGCATCCTGCCGTTCGTTTTCGACGCCGGCACGGATCCATCGCCCATCGTCGAGGAACTGTCCGGCGTTACCCATCTCGTCGTGTCGATCGCGCCGGATGACCGGGGCGACCCGGTTCTGGCCGCATTGTCCGAAACCATCCGCAAGCGGATGCCCCGCCTTTCCTGGATCGGCTATCTGTCGACCGTTGGAGTTTATGGCGACCATCGGGGTGCCTGGATCGACGAGACGGCGGAATGCCGGCCGGCCTCGGCCCGCTCGCGGCGGCGGCTGGAAGCGGAGCGGGCCTGGCTGGCACTCGGCGCCGAGGGCGGCATTCCCGTTGCCATTCTTCGGCTCTCCGGCATTTACGGGCCGGGGCGCAACGCCTTCGTCAATCTGCGCGACGGCACGGCGAAGCGTCTGATCAAGAAGGATCAGGTCTTCAATCGTATCCATGTCGCCGATATCGCCGGCGCGCTTTGGCATCTGGCGCAGCGCGGTCTCGGCGGCGTCTTCAATGTCACCGACGATCTTCCCGCGCCGCCGCAGGATGTCGTGACCTACGCGGCTATGCGGATGGGCGTCGAGCCGCCGCCCGAACTGCCCTTCGAGACGGCCGAACTGACCGCCATGGCGCGCTCCTTCTATGGCGAAAACAAACGTGTTTCCAACACCTTGCTTCGGCGGGCCGGTTATGCCTTCCGCTACCCTGACTACGGCACGGCCTTCGACGCCATGTGGGCGGACGGAAGCTGGCCGGGCGAGAGAACCGACGGCCGCCGGCCGTTGCGAAGTAACTGACCGGCGAATCGGGACGCGCGCTCATTTTTGCCATGCTCCTCCTTCACCTTGCCTTAACCAGCCAGGCGTCAGGCTGGCGGCCGGGCGGACCCCGAGGGAAGGTCTATGATGCTCCATTTCGTGCGGGCGGCGCGCGCCGCCATCGTCCTTGCCGCGGCATTGGCGGCCATTGCTCCTGCGACCGTGCCGGCGCGGTCGGCGGATCTCGCCAAGAACCTGTTTGGAAGCCACAAACTGCCGGCGGCCATCGCGGCCAGATCCTATGGCTTCTACTCGAAGGGCTGTTTTTCCGGCGGCGTCGCCATCGCCACCGACGGCCCGACCTGGCAGGCCATGCGGCTGTCGCGCAACCGGCGCTGGGGCCATCCGGTCATGATCAAGCTTGTCGAGAAGCTGTCGCGCGCCGCAGCCGCCGACGGCTGGCCGGGCCTGCTCATCGGCGATATATCGCAGCCGCGCGGCGGACCGATGCTGACGGGTCATGCCTCGCACCAGATCGGCCTCGACGCCGACATCTGGCTGACACCGATGCCCGGCCGCCGCATGACCGTCCAGGAGCGCGAGACCGTTTCGGCGACCTCGATGATCAGGAAGGGCGGACTGACGGTTGACAACAGGCTGTGGACAAAGGCGCATGAACGGCTTTTGAAACGCGCGGCGAGCTATCCGGAGGTCGAGCGCATCCTCGTTCATCCGGGAATCAAGAAAAAGCTCTGCGACACCGTCAAGGGCGACCGGTCATGGCTGCGGAAGATCCGGCCGTTCTGGGGCCATGATTATCATTTCCACGTCCGCATCGGCTGTCAGGCCGGCTCCACCGGCTGCAAACGCCAGGAGGCGACCGTGCCGGGCGAGGGCTGCGACAAGTCGCTCGCCTGGTGGTTCACCGAGGAACCGTGGCGGCCGAACAAGAATCCGGACGCGCCGAAAGCGCGCGACCTGATGACCATGGCGAGCCTGCCCAAGGAATGCCGAGCGGTTCTCAATGCACCCGATCCCGTCTCCGAGGCGGCCGTGACGGTCGGCCCTGGCGTCGATGCGGTTGCCCTGGCGCGAGCCGGGGCGGCAGGTGCCGCCACGGCGGCGCCGGCCCGGACCGCCAATCCCGTGCTGACGCCCGGCGCGGCTGCCATCAGCGCCTATACTGCAACTCCGGAAATGGGCATTCCGCTGCCGCGTCCCCGCCCCGGCCAATAGTTTTCGATGCGTCGGCCCTGATCGTCAGGGCGGACGGCTTTTCCCGAACGGATTTCCCGTCTATGAGCGTTCAATCGGTTTAGGAACTGGCTCCCGAAATATCATGACATCGCGGCTGCGCCTGGCACTGATTGCGCATGACGAGAAGAAAGGCGATCTCGTCGCCTTTGCGCGCGCTCATGCCGGCTATCTCGAAAGCTGTGACATCGTTGCCACCGGCACGACCGGCGGACGCATTCTCGAGGCCTGTCCCGGCCTGCGAATCACGCGCCTGAAGAGCGGCCCGCTGGGCGGCGACCAGCAAATCGGTGCATTGATCGCCGAGGGCAAGGTCGACGCATTGATTTTCTTCGTCGATCCGCTGACGCCGATGCCGCATGACGTCGACGTGAAGGCCCTGATGCGGCTCGCCATCGTCTATGACATTCCGATGGCGCTGAACCGGGCGACCGCCGAGATATTTCTCGGCGAACTTGAGAATAATGTAAGCCGCGACTAAGCAGGTTCCGGAAAAGTGTGCCACGGTTTTCCGACAGAAACCTGCGACAAAACAAGAGGCGAAGCAGGCGAAGCGTGGGCGAAGCCACGCAAGTCTGCTTAGGGGGAAAAGGGGCGATTCGCATGGGTGACGGGGAGGAGAGTTTGCAGTTTCCGATTCTGATCGGCGATGTCGGCGGCACGAATGCGCGCTTCGCCATTGTGGAGTCCGCCACAGCCGAGGCCGGCGAGCCCCGGATCGTGCGGACAGCCGAATTCGCGACGATTGACGAGGCCATACGCGCCATATTGGAGCGTGGCGCCATCCGTCCGAAATCAGCGGTGATCGCCGTCGCCGGACCGGTTGACGGCGATGCGATAGCTTTGACCAACTGCCCGTGGGTGGTGCGGCCGAAGGGCATGTTCGACAGTCTCGGCCTCTCCGATATCGTCGTCCTCAACGATTTCGAGGCGCAGGCGCTGGCCGTTGTGGCGCTGGACGAGGAGCATATGGAAAAGATCGGCGGCGGCGCGCCCGAGGCTGACGCCGCATGCGTCGTGCTCGGGCCCGGAACCGGTCTTGGTGTCGCCGGGCTGGTTCGCTCGCGCGGTCTCTGGATCCCCGTGCCCGGTGAAGGCGGCCATATGGACATAGGCCCGCGCACGGATCGCGACCGCGAGATTTTTCCGCATCTGGAGCCGATCGAGGGGCGGATTTCCGGCGAACAGATCCTGTGCGGGCGCGGGCTGGTCAACGCCTACCGGGCAGTTGCGAAGGCTGACGGCAGGACGCCGCGCTTCACGACGCCGGCGGAGATCACCGCGGCCGCGCTGGACAGCACCGACCCCGTCGCCGAAGAGGCCCTGGCGTTGTTCGTCACCTGCCTCGCCCGCACGGCCGGCGATCTTGCACTGGTGTTCAAGAGCCAGGGCGGCGTCTTCCTGACCGGCGGAATCGCTCAGAAGATCGTGCCGGCGCTGCGCGAACAGCGGTTCCGGGCCGCGTTCGAGGACAAGGCGCCGCATTCGGATATGATGCGGGCGATGCCGGTCTATGTCATTACCCATCCGCTCGCGGCGCTGGCGGGCCTCGCTGCCTATGCCCGCGCGCCGCATCTGTTCGGCGTCGAAACGCGCGGCCGGCGCTGGCGCTTGTGAGAGGACGACGCGATTTGCCACAATGAGCTATGTTCGCGGCGAGACCATAGGCAAGGCGGTGCGATCCCGCTATGAGGAGCCGGGCCGGCATCATGGCGCGCCGGCGGAAGCAATGCGGACCGACCCGATTTGACAGCCAAGAGCGATGAGAAACGGCGGGCCGACCCAGGCGAGGTGATTGCCGTCATTCGGCGCATTCTCGCCGAGAACGGCCGCGAATATGTCTGGAGCTATGCGGCCGCCACCGTATGCCTGCTGGCCATCGCCGTGACGACCGCATTCGGCGCATGGATCATGCGCGACGTCATCGACGAGATATTCTACCGCCAGCGCAGCGAACTGATCGTCCTGATCTGCGCGCTCATCTTCGGCGCCTTTGCGGTGCGCGGCTTCGCCAGCTACGGCCAGGCCGTCATCCTCGCCAAGGTCGGCAATAACCTTGTCGCGCGCTACCAGCAGCGCCTGTTCGACCATCTGATGCGGCTCGGCGTCGATTTCCACACATCCATGCGGTCCGGGCATCTGGCGGCTCAGATCAACCAGAATGTCGCCGGAATTCGCGAACTGCTCGGCACCACGCTGAAAGCGGTGGCGGGCGACGTGGTGACACTGCTGGCCCTGATCGTCGTGATGGTCATGCAGGACCCGATGCTGTCGATTTTGGCCTTCCTGATCGGGCCGCCCCTCGTCTACACGGTAAACAGGCTGATGCGGCGCATGCGGCGCATCACCCGCGACTCCGTGGAGGTCAATTCGCGCCTGATCGGCGCCATGCAGGAGGCGACGCAGGGCATCGCCGTGGTGAAGGCCTTCACCATGGAAGAGCAGCTTTCCCGAAAGATCGCCGCGCTTATCAAGGACGCGGAGTGGCGCAACAACAAGATCGCGCGCGTGTCCGAGCGCCTCACGCCGATCGCCGAAATACTTGCCGGCGCGACCGTCGCGTTGGTTGTCGGCTATGCCGGATATCGCACGGCCTATCATCAGCAACTGCCGGGCGCGGTGTTCTCCTTCATCTCGGCCCTTCTTTTGGCCTACGATCCGGCGCGCCGGCTGGCCCGCGTTCAGGTCAATCTGGAGCGTGCCCTGGTCAACGCCCGCATGATCTACGAAATCCTCGACCTGAAACCGCGCCAGCGCGACGTGGCCAACGCCAGGCCCCTCCAGGTATCGGAGGGCCAAGTTCGCTTCGAGGATGTGCGTTTCGGCTACAGCGACGATTTGCCCGTGCTTCACGGCGTGAGCTTCATCGCCGAGGCGGGCAAGACGACGGCCATCGTCGGCGCTTCGGGGGCCGGCAAGTCGACGCTGACGGCTCTTCTCGAACGTTTCTACGACGTCGAGGGCGGCGCGATCGAAATCGATGGCCAGAACATCGCCAAGGTGACGAAGCAGTCGCTGCGCGAAGCGATCGCTTTCGTTTCGCAGCAGCCCTACCTTTTCGAAGGCACGATCGGCGACAATATCCGCTACGGCCGGGAGAACGCGACGGACGAGGAGGTCCGGCGGGCCGCGCAGCTCGCCGCCGCCGCTGAGTTCATCCGGGAACAGCCGCAAGGCTATGACACGCTGGTCGGCGAGAATGGCGTAACGCTGTCCGGCGGCCAGCGGCAGCGCGTGTCGATTGCCCGTGCCATCCTGCGCAATGCTCCAATCCTGCTGCTCGACGAGGCCACCTCGGCGCTCGACACCGAATCGGAGGCCCGCGTTCAGGACGCGCTGGCGACGGTGATGAGCGGCCGCACCGTCATTGTGATCGCGCACCGGCTGTCGACCGTGGTGAGCGCCGACAAGATCGTCGTCATGGAGAGCGGACGCGTCGTCGAGGAAGGCAGCCACCAGCATCTGCTTGCCGAGCCGCATGGCGTCTATTCGCGGTTCCATCGCGTGCAAACTACGAAAGGCCTCGGCCTGCTCGATGACACCAGGCAAAAGGCGCCTGCGAAGCAAGCGAAACGGACGGCGGGCGGAGCGGTAGCATGAGCGGGATGGGACTGGTCGTGGTTGGCGCGGCCGGACGCATGGGCCAAACGCTGATCCGCACCGTCAACGCGATTTCCGGAGCGCGCGTGGTCGGCGCGATCGAACGCGCGGGCTCGCCCGCGCTCGGCCGCGATGCCGGCGAACTGGCGGGCGTCGGCCCGCTCGGCGTCGCCATCACAGACGACCCCCTGCCGGTCTTCGCCAAGGCCGACGGCGTGCTCGATTTCAGCACGCCGGCGGCGACCGTCGAGTTCGCCGGCTACGCGGCGCAGGCGCGCATCGCCCATGTGATCGGCACCACCGGCTGTACGGCCGAGGACGATGCCAAGATCGGCGCGGCGGCACGGCATGCCCCAATCGTCAAGAGCGGCAATATGAGCCTCGGCGTGAACCTGCTCGCCGTGCTGGTGGAGCAGGCCGCCAGGGCGCTGGACCCCGGCGATTTCGATATCGAGATTATCGAGATGCACCACCGCCACAAGGTCGACGCGCCGTCCGGCACCGCTCTTCTGTTCGGCCAGGCGGCCGCCGCGGGGCGGGGCATCGGGCTTGCCGGCCACAGTGTGAGGGTACGCGACGGCCATACCGGCGCGCGGCCCGAGGGCGCGATCGGCTTTGCAAGCCTGCGCGGCGGCTCCGTGGTCGGCGACCATTCGGTCATCCTTGCCGGCACGGGCGAGCGTATCGTGCTTACGCATATTGCCGAGGACCGCGCCATCTTCGCGCGCGGCGCGATCAAGGCGGCGCTCTGGGCGCACCACCGCAAGCCGGGGCTTTATTCGATGCTTGACGTTCTGGGACTTTCCTGACCGCCAGGCGAAGCTGTCCAACGAGGGAAAACGAATGTCGGGAACGCTTGTACTTGTCCGCCACGGGCAGAGCGAATGGAACCTGAAAAACCTGTTCACCGGTTGGCGCGACGTCGACCTGTCGGAGCAGGGCCATGCCGAGGCGAAGGCGGCCGGCGCCAAACTTGCCGCGCAAGGTCTCAAGTTCGATATCGCCTTCACATCCGTCCTGCGGCGCGCCCAGAAGACCTGCCAGTATGTTCTCGACGCCGTCGGCCAGAGCGACCTTGAGACGATCCGGGACCTTGCGCTGAACGAGCGCGATTATGGTGAGCTTTCCGGGCTGAACAAGGACGACGCGCGCAAGAAATGGGGCGAGGAACAGGTCCACATCTGGCGCCGCTCCTATGACATCGCGCCGCCCGGCGGCGAGAGCCTGAAGGATACAGGCGCCCGCGTTTGGCCCTACTATCTGCATGACATGCAGCCTCATGTGCTGCGCGGCGGGACCGTTCTGGTGGCCGCACATGGCAATTCGCTGCGTGCGCTGATCATGGCTCTCGACGGCCTCTCGCCCGAACAGATCGTCAGGCTGGAGCTTGGTACAGGTGTGCCGGTCATTTACCGGCTGAATGCCGATTCCACGGTGGCCTCAAAGGAAGTTCTGGACGGATAGTCCGTGCGGGCAGGCGGGCAGGGCATCGCCGCGGGGGGCAGGGGGACCGTCGGTTGCAATACACGCGACGCAAGAAACTCCGACTCTGTGCCTTATTCGCCACCAAGTCCGTAAACATAACAAAAACAATCGGTTGCTGGAAATGTCCGGCCTTGAACGCGGCCGTCGGTTAGCGAAGCGTTCACGCTGCAATTCAATCTTTTCGACTTCCCGTAGATTGACGTTGACGCAAATCGGACAGTCGGTCATGAGTTCGCGTACTGCCGGGTGGAGCCGCTGGGACGGAATTCGGTGACGCAGTGGAAGTTGGCTTGGCGGGTTCGGTGATGGGGGCAGATCGGAATCATAGCGTAGGCCGGAGGCTTGCGGCCTGCAAGATGATTGCCGCCGTTCTCGCGCCGGTGCTGATCGCTGGCTGCAACGTGTTCGCGTCGTCGGGGCCGCGCGCTGATCAGATCATCGCCGCGGCGGACAACCAGGCGCAGACCCCTAGGCAGACGCGGAAATTCCTCTTCGACATCGTTGAAATGGAGCCGAACGTCGCGTCGGTCGTGGCGGCGTACCAGAGCCCTGCCTTCAACAAGACGTTCGGCCTCGGCCATGGCGGGGTAAATCCCACCATAGGCGTGGGCGACGTGCTTCAGATCACCATCTTCGAAGCCGGTCCGGACGGTCTCTTCTCCACTCAGGACAACAAGGCAACCGCAGTCACCATCACGGTGCAGCCGGATGGGCGCGCACCCGTGCCCTATATCGGCTCCGTCAATTTCGCCGGCCGGACGCTCGAGGTCGCCAGGAACTCGATCGTCGAGTCGCTGAAGACGCGCGCGGTCGAGCCTGACGTTGTCATAAACCTGGCCGAAAATGCATCGCGCACCGTGTCGGTAAACGGTGTGGTCGGCAAGCCGTCGGTCGTCCCGCTCGGGCTTTCCGGCGAACACCTCACCGAGGTCATCGCCAAGGCCGGCGGCCCGACCAATCCGCCATACGATACGATGGTCACACTGACGCGCGGCGGCAGGACCGGCAAGTCGCTGCTGCAGACGCTTGTCGACCGGCCCGGGGAAAACATCTACGCGCGCCCGGGCGACCAGCTCTTCCTCTCGCACGAGCCGCAGTCGATCACGGTGCTCGGATCGACAAATACATCCGCCAAGATACCTCTGACCGCGGCCAGCGTCAGCGTCATCGAAGCCGCCGCGCTTGCCGGCGGCGCCGATCCGCAGCGTGCGAATCCGAAGGGGCTCTTCATCTTCCGCTACGAATATGGCGAGGTTCTGCGATCGGTCCTTGGCGCGCGGCGTTTCCAGGAACTCGCGGCAAAGGGGATGCAAACCAACGGGAAAGACATGTATCCGATCGTGTATCGCGTCGATTTGTCAAAGCCCGACGCCTACCTCGTCGGCCAGACCTTTCCGGTCCGCAACAAGGATGTGATCTATCTGGCGCAGCATCCTTCCACCGATGTTTTCCGCTTCATGGCGGCCGTCACGCAGGTCGCCGTCGTCGCTAGAACCGTCACTTCGTTCTGACGGCCGCTCGGCCGCCGTCGCCGATCAGCCGGGTCGGCGGGGGTTCAGGTCGATCCGCCGACCAGCCGGAAGGGGCCCGAGCCGGCGATCCTGGGCGAGGGCGGCACGGGCGGATCTTCCGCAAGAGCACATCGCTCCGCCTATCGGCGCGGGCGTCATGCCGGCGACGCCCTGTCCGCGTGCGCGGTCAGGCCCTGAGAACGTCGCGAACCTGGTTGGGACGGACTACTCCTCCAGCATGCCCTTGGACAAGGAATCGGTCAGCGGCTTGATCAAATACTGGACGAGCGTGCGTTCGCCGCCGGCAACGATGACTTCCGCCGGCATGCCGGCCTGCAGCCGTCCCCTTATTTCCTTCGGAATGGCATTCTCGCTCACGCGGATGCGGGCGTTGTAGTACGGCTCGATCTGCGGGTTGTCCGGCACGATGATGTCCGGGGACAGAACCTGCACCGACCCGAAGATCACCTGCGTGTGCCTGCTCGCAAAGCCCGGGAACCGCACCTCGGCGGTGCCGCCGACCGCCACTTGGTCGATATCGAGCGGGCGCACCCGCGCGTTGACGATGAGCTCGTCATTGAGCGGCACGATCTCCATGATGGGTTCGGCCGGACGCACGACGCCCGTCTTGGTGTGCACATGGATATCCTGCACCATGCCGCGCACCGGCGCACGGATATCCAGGCGGCTAAGGATGTCCTGGGCCTGCTTCACACGTTCAGACACCTCCGCCACCTGGTCGCGGACCTCGCGCAGTTCCGTACTCGCTCTTTCGACGAATTCCTGGTTAAGCTGAAGGACGCGCAGTTTGGTTTCGGCGATGCCTTCGTGGGCTTTCGCGGTATCGGCCAGGAGACGTCCGAGGTTCCCCTCAAGTTCCATCCTGCCCCGCATCAGCTCCGCCAGCTGATTGGTTGACACATAGCCGTTCCGCTGCCCTTCCTCCATGCGCTCGATCTGCTTGACCAGCGAATCACGCTGTTCGGCGAGGGAGTTGCGTTGTGCTTCAAGCCCCCGCACCTCCTCTTCGAGCTGGGTGGCACGGGCTTGCAGAATGCTGGTCTGCCCGTCCTTGGTGGCTTTGCGGTCGCGGAAGAGCGTGCGATGCAGTCTCACATGGGCCGGCTCTTCCGAACGCTTCGGATCGAGGATTTCCGGTGGAAAGTTTATCTCCTCGGCATTGATGCTCTCCGCCTCCAGGCGCGCTTCCGCCGCTCTGAGCAAGGCCAGGCGTTCGTTGAGAACCGTGAAGTTGCCGACCGCCTGCGTGGGATCCAGCCGGACAAGGATATCGTCCGGCTCGACGATATCGCCTTCCTTCACAGCGATCTCCGAGACAATGCCGCCTTCCAGGTGCTGGATGATCTTGCGATTGCTGGACACGACCACCACGCCATGCGCGACCACGCCGCTCGACAGCGGCGCGGTCGCCGCCCAGGTTCCGAAAACGCCGAAGGCGAGGGCGATCGTCGTGTAGCCGGCGACGACATAGGGTGCCGGGGAAAAGCTCTTCTCGGGTGTATCCGGCTTCGGCCTGGTCTTCATGGTTCCGTCCTGCGGCTCCCGTCATGGAAGAGGGCTTCCATGCGGAGACTGGCGAGCGCCGATCGCGGCGCTCCCGGTGCATTTTCACGAAAATCCGGTGCGCGCATGGTCAGCTCATCGCTATGCGCGCGCGGGCGCCCGACGGGTCTTCCAACGCCGGCAACGCCACGGCCTTGGGCTGCAGCACGTCCTTGGTCGGGCCGAATGCGCGCATGCGGCCATCCGACAGCAAGAGCGACTTGTCGCTCAGCGCCAAAAGGCCGATCTTGTGGCTGATGAAGATGACGGTGCGTTTGCGCGCCCTGAGATCGCGCAGGGTGTGCAGCAGCGCTTCCTCGCCCTCCATGTCGAGATTGGCATTGGGCTCGTCGAGGATGACGACAGCGGGGTCGTTGAACAAGGCGCGTGCCAGGCCGACACGCTGCCTCTGGCCGCCGGAAAGCTGGCGCCCGCCCACGCCGATCTGGGTCTCGTAGCCATCGGGCAGACCCTGGATGACCTCGTGCACGCCGGCCCGTTTGGAGGCAAGGATGATATCCTCGGCCTGCGTATCCTTGAAGCGCGCGATGTTCTCCGCGATCGTGCCGGAGAACAGCTCGACGGTCTGCGGCAGGTAGCCGATATAGTCGCCGAGTTCGTGCTTGTTCCAGTGGGACAGTTCCGAACCATCCAGCCGGACGGTCCCGGCAAGCGGCGTCCACACACCGACGAGCGCTCGCGCCAGGCTCGACTTGCCGGCGCCGCTGGGACCCACCAAAGCCATCACTTCGCCCGGCTCGAGCGAAAAGGCGACGCCGCTGACGATCGGCGCGCGCGAGCCCGGCGCCGCCACGATGATCTGTTCGGCCGCGACCCCGCCCAGCGGACGCGGCAGCCTTGTCCGCACCGCGTCCTCGGGAATGCGCGAAAACAAATCCTTCAGGCGCCCATAGGCCTGCCTTGCGCCGATGAACTGCTTCCACTGCCCGACGACCTGATCCACCGGAGCCAGCGCCCGGCCCATCATGATCGACGCTGCGATCATCATGCCGGCTGTGATCTGATTTTCGAGCGCCAGGTAAGCGCCGAGGCCGAGAATGGCGACCTGCAGCGCCATGCGCACAAATCTCGATGTCGACAGAAGTATGCCGGCGCGGTCGCTCGCGCCCGCCTGCAATTCGAGCATGCGCCGATGCATCCCCGACCACCGCTCGCGCAGGCTCTGCTCCATGCCAAGCGCGCGGATGACCTCGGCATTCTGCAAGGTGGTGGTGGCGAAATGCTGGGCCATCTGGGAACTCGCGCTGGCCTCGTTGAGGGCCTTCTTCGTCAGGAGTTCGTTGAGGAGCGCAAGTATGAAAACAAGCACCGCCCCGCCGGTGGCCAGCCAGCCGATCCACGGATGGAAGATGAAACAGACCACCAGGAAGATCGGAACCCATGGAATGTCACAGAGCGCGATCAGACCGGTTCCAGTGAGGAATTCGCGCAGACGATCGACATCCATGAGCGCGAATTCCGACCTGGCGCTCGGCTGCGTCAGCGTGGCCGAGACCACGCGCGAGAACAGCGGGCCGGAAACAGCGTTGTCGAACCGCAGGCCCGCACGCACCAGCACGCGCGACCGGATCCATTCAAGCAGGCCGTAGATGGCAAGCATGGCGAAGGCGATGCCGGTCAGCGCAAGCAGCGTCATTTCGCTGCGGCTCTGCAATACCCGATCGTAGACCTGAAGCATGTAAAGCGGGCCGACGAACATCAAGAGGTTGATTGCCGCGCTGAACACAACCACGGAACCGAGGATGGACCTGTAGGACCGAAGTCCATCGCTAAAAGCGTTCTTCATCATGAACAGTACGCAATCGTAGGAAAGTTGCTAACAAAAAGGGTCCTGACCGAACAAAAAGGTCCCCGGCGGTTGCAGTTCTTCCCCGGCAACACCCCTGTCCCGCAGCTTGCTGTACTGCCGGACAGAGATCCCCACAATGCCATGGTCCACCCTTGTTGGAGGCAGAAGTTGTCGGGATTATGGAGCAGCCAAATAGTCCGGCGGGATGATCCGGCGCGCGGGCGTCTTCCTGGCGCGGAGCCCGGACGAACAATCAGGGACCGTTGGTCTTTCCGCGGCGTGCTTATGTTGCTCGGCGCCCGGCTTGCCGGCGCGACCACATGACCGGCGAGGCTAAGCAGGTTCCGGAAAGGTGTGTCACGGTTTTGCGACAGAAACCTGCGACAAAACAAGAGGATAAGCAGGCGAAGCGTTGGCGAAGCCACGCAAGTCTGCTTAGGTCGTCGGCCCGAAAATCGAGATCGATTTTCGGAAAGCACGATGCGCAGATTCAAAGTGTTGGAGCGTCCTTTGCGCGTCCGAACGGACGCGCGGCGCTCCAAGTCCGCGCCGGTGGAAGACGGGCGGCGCCTACCGCCTGGTCTTGACGGTGGCATTCCAGGCAGCGGCATAAGGGCTCCAGAGACTGTCGTGGCGCCATACGTAAGGCGCCGCGTAAGGGGGCCTCTTTGTTGGCGGGGCCACCAACAGAGCCGCGCCGATGCTGGTGCCGGTCGCGGCTCTGCTCTCACCTATTGTCGGGCGAGCGGTGGCGGACGCGAGCATGCGGGCAAAAGCCGTGTTCCGCGCAAGCGGACCCTCGATTATGGTGGGCCCATCGGCACCGATCAGGTCAAGGCATGTCGCGGTCATCATCGCGAGGTAAAACGAAGCCGCGACAGTCCGCTCGGCATCCGTGATTGCGTCGCCCGCGGACCAACTCGACCTGGCGTCAGGGAAAGGACCCGAACCCTGCTGGACCGATGGCAAGAGCATGATTTGCCGATCGAGGACGCGCAGGACGTCGGCTTCGCTCCATTCCGTGGCTTGCCCCCTGGTGAGGATATCGAACTCCCGGCCGCCCATGAAGCGCGCGGAGGGCACGGGATCCCCGAGAGCATTGACGTTGATCAGAGTGTCGCGCGCCGGATCGAGGCGTGTCTGTTTTGCCCGAACGGCCATCGAGACGACCCAGGTTCCCGTCGACACCACCGCGAACGGGGGTTTGCGGAACAGAAGATGCGGCAGGAGCGAAGCATTGGAATCGTGAATGCCACAAAACACCGGCGTATCGGCGTGAACGCCCGTCTCGGACGCGATGTCCGGCAAGACCGGCCCGAGCTGTTCGCTCGCCAGCCTGACCGGCGCCATCAGTTTCCGCCAGCCCTGGCTGTCGGTCAGGCTTGAGAAGTCACGCCTTTCCGGGTTCCACAAATCGGTATGGCAACCCAGCGATGTCATCTCGTTGACGAGCACGCCGCACAGCCGGTACGCCCAATATTGCGGATACATCACGATCGATGCGACCCTTGCGAATTCGTGCGGAAACGCACGCGCCTGCCAGAAAATCTGTGCTCCGAGATTGAGTCCGATCGGCAGGCGCGGCGATCCGGTTTCGTGAAAGGCCGGGCGGATCGCGTCATAGTCCGCCGCAACCTGCTCCGGCCCGGCATATTCATAGTCAAGCACCGGCAGCGCCAGTTCGCCGGTATCGCTCAGCAGCGCGGCGGTCGCACCATGCGTGGTGACGGCGATGGCATCGATCGGCGATTCGCGATTTTGGTCCGTGAGGCTCGCGAGAATGAACCGCCACAATGAATCGACGTCGAAATGGGGATAGAGACCGCGCCGATCGACGGTATTGGGCCTGGTCCTGACAACGGATTCCCGCTGCGCCACGAGATCGACCAGCGCAACTTTCGCATTGGTCTTGCCGATGTCGACAACAGCGATGTAGCGCATTATTTCAAATGGAATACGGTGACGAGCGGCACGGCCACGGGCTCGTTGTCAGGCGTGGTCTCCATGATATCGGCCATATGCGCCCACCAGCGCTTCATGACCGGATGGTGGGGCAGGTCGCCCATCGTGTGATCCTCGCGTCGCCACAGCACTCCGAACAGGGTATTGGTCTCCTTGTCGAAATGAATAGAGTAATCGGTGATACCAGAACCCTTCAGCAGAGCTGGAAGTTCCGGAAAAATCTCGTCGTGACGCTTTTTGTATTCGGCCTCCATTCCGGGCCGGAGCTTCATCTTGAACGCGTATTTCTCTCTTGTCACCCGAGCCGCCTCCCCGCAAGATGATGCTGCCAGACGATCGCAAGCGCGTGGCGATAGTAAGCAGCGAACCTGTGAAGATTGTCATGACAATGCCGGGGACGTTCGGCAAGCGGAAAGCGCGGTTGCGGTTCTCCTCGCTACCCCCGCGGCGAAGCTTCCTCGCTGCTTGACCGGAGGCTTCTGGCGACGATCAGCGCAACGCCCGCGTCCTCCAGCATTCTTGCGTCGCGGTCTTCGAGGCCAGCGTCGGTAACGACCGTCGTTATCCGCGACAGGCTGCACAGAATGAGACTTGAGCGCTGCCGGAATTTCGACGAGTTCGACCAGAACGACCAACTCGTCCGCCTGGTCGATCAGCTTCTGTTCAGCCTGAATGAGCAGCGGATCGCCCTCCATCAAGCCGAGGGGTCCCAGCCCCTGCGCGCCCATGAACATGCGCCGCGCGTAAAAATTGCGCGTCACATCGTTTTCGAACGGCGACAATATGATGTTCTGTTCGCGATAGATCGTACCGCCCGAGAGCAGCACCGTGTTCTTGGAGTGCTTGAGCAGATGTTCGGCGATCGGAAAGGAATTGGTAAAAACCGTCATACGCCGGCTGCTCAGGTAATGCACCATCTGGAAGGTGGTCGTGCCGCCATTGATGATGATCGGTTCGCCGTCCTGGCAGAGCTCCACCGCCTCCCTGGCTATGGCGCGCTTCTCGGCCGCCCGAAGCGTTTCGTTGACGCTGAACGGCCGGCCCGCAATGCCCATGAACTGCGGCGGCGTCGTCGATTCCGCCCCGCCGCGCACGCGTCGCAGGCGCTTCTGCAAATGCAGGGCCGCAATGTCGCGCCGGATCGTCGCCTCCGATGCCTCCGTCAGATCGACCAGTTCCGCCACCGTCACGACAGGCTTCGCCTGCACGGCCGAAAGGATGATCCGATGGCGCTCCTTCTCGTGCATAAGCTCCTCCGAGCGCTTCCATCTAGGCAGCAGTATCGCTCAGGGTCAATCAATTACGATCAGATAAGTTCATTGTGCGGTGCAGCGTGAGCAAAGATGATCGTTCTTGATTGACAGGCGCGAACGCAGCGTGCCAGTTTCTTGGGCGGAATCTCGCATGGGGAGGATTGCCGGCATGCTTGAAACGCGAACCGCGTCACGCCTGTCCGATCTTTGGGATGACGCCAAGGCCGCGTCGATGAGCGAAGCCGGGCGGCTGCTCTATCGCTCGAACCTGCTCGGCTCCGACAAGCGCATCACCAATTACGGCGGCGGCAACACGTCGGCCAAGGTGATGGAGAAGGACCCGCTGACCGGCGAAAGGGTCGAAGTGCTGTGGGTCAAGGGTTCGGGCGGCGATGTCGGCACGATCAAGCTCGACGGTTTCGCGACGCTCTACATGGACAAACTCGAAGCGCTGAAGAAGCTTTATCGCGGCGTCGAGCATGAAGACGAGATGGTCGGCTACCTGCCGCACTGCACTTTCGACTTGAACCCGCGGGCGGCCTCGATCGACACGCCGCTGCATGCCTATTTGCCGAAAAAGCACGTCGATCACATGCATCCCGACGCGATCATCGCGATTGCCGCGGCGAAGGGCAGCAGGGAGCTTACGGCCGATATTTTCGGCGGCGAGATCGGCTGGCTGCCATGGAAGCGTCCCGGCTTCGAACTCGGCCTCTGGCTGGAAAACTTCGCGCGCGAAAACCCGAGCGCCGTCGGCGTGGTGCTCGAAAGTCACGGGCTCTTCACCTGGGCCGATACGGCGAAGCAATGCTACGAGACCACCATCCGCATCATCAATCGCGCCATCGAATGGTTCGAGGAAAATACGCGCGGCAGGACGGCTTTCGGCGGCGAGGCGGTGAAGACCTTGCCGGCGCATGAGCGTCGCGCCGTCGCGGCGAAACTGATGCCGGCGATACGCGGCATGATCTCGACGCCGGATCGCAAGGTCGGCCATTTCGACGACCAGCCCGCCGTGCTCGAATTTGTCGGATCGAAGGATCTGGCGATACTCGCCGCGCTCGGCACGAGTTGCCCGGATCACTTCCTGCGCACGAAGATAAGCCCGCTGGTCATCGATTTCGATCCGGCGAACCAGGACCTCGACAGGACGCTGGAAACACTGCCGGCGGCGATCGCAAGCTATCGCGAAGGACACGCGGCCTACTACAACCGCTGCAAGCTGCCGGACTCCCCGCCGATGCGTGATCCAAACGCCGTTGTCTATCTGGTGCCCGGCGTCGGCATGATCACTTTCGCCAAGGACAAGGCGACGGCGCGCATTTCCGGCGAGTTCTATGTCAACGCCATCAATGTGATGCGCGGCGCCTCGGCCGTATCGTCCTATATGGGCCTGCCCGAAAAGGAAGCTTTCGGGATCGAATACTGGCAGCTTGAGGAAGCAAAGCTCCAGCGCCTGCCGAAGCAAAAGCCGCTGGCCGGCCAGATCGCGCTGGTGACGGGCGGCGCCGGCGGCATCGGCAAGGCGACGGCCATGCGGCTGCTCGCCGAGGGCGCTTGCGTGGTTCTGGCCGACATCGATGAAGCGGCGCTGGAGACGGCCAGGACGGAACTCGCCGACAAGAGCGGCGCGGATTTCGTGCGGGCGATCAAGGTCGATGTAACCAGGGAAGACGCGGTCGTCGCCGGTTTCGCCGAGACGGCGGTCGCGTTCGGCGGCATCGACATACTGGTCTCGAATGCCGGCCTGGCCTCGTCCGCGCCGATCGAGGAAACGTCGCTTGCTCTGTGGACCAGGAACATCGACATATTGGCGACAGGCTACTTCCTTGTCAGCCGCGAGGCCTTCAAGCTGTTCCGCGCCCAGAAGATCGGCGGCAATGTCGTCTTCGTGGCCTCCAAGAACGGGTTGGCCGCATCGCCCAATGCCGCCGCCTATTGCACGGCGAAAGCCGCGGAAATCCATCTGGCGCGCTGCCTCGCGCTCGAAGGCGCGGAGGGTCAGATCAGGGTCAATGTGGTCAATCCGGACGCTGTGCTGCGCGGTTCCAAAATATGGACCGGTGAATGGAAGGAGCAGCGCGCGGCGGCCTACAAGATGTCAACGGACGACCTTGAGGAGCATTACCGCTCGCGCTCAATGCTGAAGCGCTCCGTCTTTCCGGAAGACATTGCCGAGGTGATCTATTTCTTCGCGTCGGACATGTCGTCAAAATCGACCGGCAACATCATCAATGTCGACGCCGGCAACGCCCAGAGCTTTACGCGCTAGGCAGGATTGCGTGACTTCGCCCATGCTTCGCCTGCTTAGCTTTTTTTGTTTGTCGCAGGATTCGGTAGGAAACCCGTCGGAGACCTTTCCGAAACCCGCCCCGGGAGCCACAGCCATGGAGCGCATGATCTCCACCGAAATCGTCGCCGCCGAGAACGCAACCCGCGAAGCCGCGCTGCGGCGCGCCTATGACGCGCTCGGCGAACAGCTTGCGCATCGCGGGATCGGGATCGGCGAAATCAAAGCGAAGGTCGCGTCCTTCGGCGTCGCGATCCCGTCATGGGGCGTCGGCACCGGCGGAACGCGCTTCGCGCGTTTTCCGGGTGGCGGCGAGCCGCGCGACATTTTCGACAAGATCGAGGACTGCGCGGTCATAGCGCAACTGACGCAGGCGACACCTTCGGTTTCATTGCACATTCCGTGGGACAAGGCCGATCCGGAGCGCCTGAAGCAGGCGGCGTCGCGCTTCGGCCTCGGTTTCGACGCGATGAACTCCAACACGTTTTCGGACGCGAGCGACCAGAAGCTATCCTACAAATACGGCTCGCTGAGCCATAGCGATGCAGCCGTGCGCAGACAGGCGGTCGAGCACAACATCGAATGCATCCGGATAGGCGAGACGCTCGGCTCGAAGGCGTTGACGGTGTGGATCGGCGACGGCTCCAACTATCCCGGCCAGGTCAATTTCGCGAAGGCCTTCCACCGCTATCTCGACGCCATGCATGAGATCTACGCGGAACTGCCGGATGACTGGCGGCTGTTCACGGAACATAAAATGTACGAGCCGGCCTTCTATTCGACCGTCGTGCAGGACTGGGGCACCAACTATCTGATCGCTCGGGAACTCGGACCCAAGGCGTACTGCCTTGTCGACCTAGGGCATCATGCGCCGAATGTGAACATCGAAATGATCGTCTCGCGGCTGATCCAGTTCGGCAAACTAGGGGGCTTTCACTTCAACGATTCCAAATATGGCGACGATGACCTCGATGCCGGGTCAATCGATCCGTATCGGCTCTTCCTCATCTTCAACGAACTTGTCGACGCCGAGCAGTCCGGGGCCAAGGGCTTCGATCCCGCCCATATGCTGGACCAGAGCCACAACGTCACCGATCCGATCGAGAGTCTGATGCTTTCGGCGGCCGAAGTGCAGCGCGCCTATGCCCAGGCCCTGCTCGTGGACCGCGATGCGCTTGAAAGCCACCAGGAAAGCAATGACGCGCTGATGGCGACACAGACGCTCAAGGCGGCCTACCGCACCGATGTCGAGCCTATCCTCGCCATGGCCAGGAAGGAAAAAGGCGGTGCCATCGATCCGGTCGCCGTCTATCGCGCCGCCTTGTACCGCGACAGAGTGACAGCCGAGCGGCCGGCCGTCGCCTCCGGCGGCGGCGGCATTGTCTGATCGCTTTACCGCCATCAGGAAGCGGAAAAGGCGCTGTTGGAAGGCTTTAACCCGCATTTCTCACGGCGCAGGCCAGGTCCAGTGTGAGAAATTCGGGTTAGGCTGGCACCAGAACAGTCGCGGCGTTTGGCCGCTTGTCGTAGTGACGCGAGCCGGAAAATTCGACGATCAAAGCCGTCGGACACACCTGGGCAGCACCGCTGCCATCCTATGATTGAACTTTTCGCTGTCTACTTCCTGGTTGTTGTATGCTCGACCTTGCCGGATCATTGCCTGGGCGCTACGACGGGCGAATAAGCTGCCTGGCGCTGATTCTTCTCTTTTGGCGCGGCATGCCGGCGGAGCGGGATGTGTGTTATGCTCGTGCGTTTGCGTGAACACCGATCCTTTTCCCAATTGCGGTTGGCCCATCTGTATTTCGCGAAATCAGCATTGGTTTTCCTGTGTCGGGGTCTCATAGTTGAGACGCTGACCGCATAGTTGATGTCCTTGAGGGAGGGCCGACCATGGCGAGTGAGATTGCCGCACCCAAGACCGTGATGCAGAAGTTTCTCGACGGGGTCGAGAAGGTCGGGAACATGGTTCCCCATCCGGTGATCATCTTCCTGATCCTGATCGCCATCGTGATCGCGTTGTCGGCGGTTTTGAGCCTGTTCGGCGCGGCCGTCAGCTTCGAGCGGATCAATCCGGATACCCATCAGGTCGAAATGGCGTCGACGGAGATCCGCAGCCTGCTGAACGCCGACGGCATCCGTTTCATGTATTCGGCGCTCATTCCGAATTTCATGAGCTTCACCGCCGTCGGGCTGATGATCGCGGCGATGATCGGCGCCGGCGTGGCGGAGGAATCCGGGCTGGTGACGGCGCTAATCCACAAGCTGGTGATCGTGTCGCCGCGCTGGGCGCTGACCTACATCCTGTCCTTTGTCGGCATCCTTTCGAGCATCGCGGCCGACGCCGGCTACCTGGTTCTCATTCCGCTGGCCGGCATTGCCTACATCGCGGTCGGCCGCCACCCGCTGGCCGGCCTGGCGCTGGGCTTTGCCGCGGTCGCCGCCGCCTTTACTGTCAACATGCTGATCAAGCCGCTCGATGCGGTGCTGGTCGAGTTCACCAACGACGCGGCGCGCCTGGTCGACCCGCAGCGCTCGATCGGCCTGGCGTCGAACCTGTGGTTCTCGATCGTTTCGGTGCTGTTCCTGACCGTGGTGATCGCCTTCATTACCGACCGCATGATCGAGCCCAGGCTCGGCGCCTACAAGCCCGAGGACGGCGCCGCCGGCGAGCCGGGCGCGGTGCTCAGCGAGCGCGAATCGCGCGGCCTGCGCTATGCCGGATTTGGGCTGCTCGGCGTCATCGTCGTCTTCTGCCTGCTGACGCTGCCGCCCGGCGCGCCGCTGCGCAACCCCGTCACCGGCGAACTGGTCGGCAACTCGCCCTTCATGAACGGCCTGATCGCGCTGATCATGCTGGTCTTCCTGGTGAGCGGCTGGGCCTATGGCGTCGGCGCGGGAACGTTGCGGACCCTGACGGAAGTGATCGGGGCGATCGAGAAGTCGATCAAGAACCTCGGCGGCACGATCTTCCTGTTCTTCGTGCTGAGCCAGTTCGTCGCCTATTTCACCTATACCAACATGGGTACGGTGATGGCGCTCAGCCTGTCGGGCGTCCTGCAGGCCGCCAATATCGGCGCGCTGCCGCTCTTGCTCGGCTTCATCGTGGTGGTGGCGATCATCGACCTGCTGCTGACCGGGGCGATCGCCAAATGGGCGATCTTCGCGCCGGTCTTCGTGCCGCTTCTGATGAAACTCGGCGTCGAGCCGGAGGCGGTGCTGGCGGCCTACCGCGTCGGCGACTCGCCGATGAATGCGATCACGCCGCTCAACGCCTATTTCGCGCTGGTCGTCGGCTTCGCCCAGAAATACGACAGGCACGCCGGCGTCGGCACCATCGTGTCGCTGATGCTGCCCTACGTCATCTGGATATTCGTGCTGTGGACCGTGCTGTTCGCCATCTGGCAGGCGCTCGGCCTGCCCTGGGGACTGTGACGGCCGGCGCCGCCACGGGTTCGAAAATTGTCCGATGAGTTTCACTTTGCAATGATTGGATGAGCACAATGAGCACCAGGTCCGTTCCCCTCGATGTCGCGGCCGCCGAAGAGCATCTGATGCGTTTCCTCTCCGTGGAGGGCGTGACCGGCCATGAGGCCGCAATCGCCGAGGCGGTCAGCGATGCGCTGCGCAAGGCCGGCGTACCGGCTTCGGCGATCCGCTTCGACGACGCCAACACGCGCATCCCGTTGCCGACCGAGACGGGCAATCTGATCGTCGATCTGCCCGGCACCCGGCCGGGACCGCGCCTGCTCTTTTCCACCCACCTTGACACAGTACCGCTATGCGCCGGCGTCAAGCCGCGCCGCGAGGGCGGACGCATCGTTTCCGACGGCACGACCGCGCTCGGCGGCGATGCGCGCACCGGCGTGGCCCTGCTGGTGGTGCTGGCCGAGACCCTGATCAAGAACAAGCTTCCCCATCCGCCGATCACGCTGCTCTTCACGGTGCGCGAGGAGAGCGGCCTGCACGGGGCGCGTGAGCTCAAACCGGCGGAACTGGGCGGCGCGGTCATGTGCATCAACGTCGATGGGCAACTCGCTTCGGATCTGATCGTCGGCGCGGTGGGCCAGGAAAACTGGGAGGTCGAGATCAAGGGCCGCGCTTCGCATGCCGGTGTCGCGCCCGAGAAAGGGATCTCCGCCACGATGGTCGGCGCCTTGGCGCTTGCCGAGGCGAAGCGGGCCGGCTGGTTCGGCAAGGTGGTGAAAGGCGACGACCGGGGCACCAGCAATGTCGGCATTTTCGGCGGCAAGGAGGGCAAGCCGGCGGGCGACGCGACCAATGTCGTCACCGATTTCGTCTATATCAAGGGTGAAGCGCGCAGTCCCAGCGAGGCCTTCGCCACCACGATCGCCGAGGGTTACAAGGAAGCGTTCGCCCGGGCGCAGGCCGAGGTGACGGACCACGAGGGTGTCCCGGCGGAGGTGTCGTTTACCCACACGCCATCCTATCCGTCCTTTGAACTGAGCAAGGACTCGGCCGTGGTCAAGCGCGCCGAAAAGGCCGTGAAGATGCTCGGCATGGAACCGAACCTCTTGTTCTCCAATGGCGGTCTCGACGCCAACTGGCTCGACAAGCACGGCGTGCCGACCATCACCATCGGCGCCGGCCAGGCCGAAATCCATACGATCAAGGAGTACGTCAATCTTGCCGAATACGAGAAGGGTTGCCGCCTCGGCATACTGATGGCGACGCTTGAGGACTAGCGCGATCAAAAGGCCGCGAGCCTGCCCTGCCACGGTCGCACAGCGAACGTCCGGTCCATTCCTTTGCCTCGGTCCGCAGCTTGTCATGCGAGCCCTCCCGTTCCGCGCGACCCAGAAGGAGCCGGCTGATTGACCCCGATAGGATATATCGCTGCAATCATCGCTGTTACCGTCGTCCTGTTTGTGTGGAACCGGCTGCCTGTCGTCATCGTGGCGATGATGACGCCGCTGGCACTCTGGGCAACCGGCGTCCTGTCGCTGCGGGAAGTGCTCTCTGGGTTCGGCGATCCCGCTGTGATCTTCATCGCGACCCTGTTCGTCGTGAGCAGCGGGCTCGAACGGACCGGCGTGACGGCGTGGGCTGGCCAGCTGCTGATCCGTTGGGCGGGCGAGGAAAGCCGCACGCGCCTGCTCCTCCTGATGATGGCCCTGATCGCGCTGCTGACGGCCCTGATCAGCGTCAATGGCGCCGTCGCGGCCCTCCTGCCGGTCGTCGTGGTGACGGCGATCCGCCTGAAGCGCAACGCGTCGCAATTGCTGATGCCGATGGTTTTTGCCGCTCACGCCGGTTCGATGCTGGCCCTTACCGGCACGCCCGTGAACGTCCTTGTCTCCGATGCGGCCATGGATGCGAATGTGGGGGAGTTCCGTTTCTTCGAGTTTGCCCTCGTCGGAATTCCGCTGCTTGCCGGCACCATGGCGATCATTGTCCTGTTCGGCAAGCGCCTGCTCCCCGAGCGCAATGGCGAATCCATGCCCGCCGATTTCAGCCGGCACGCCAGGACGCTGGTCGAGCAGTATGACCTGACGAGGGACGTCTTCCAGATGAGGGTCCGGGCCGGTTCATCCTTGATCGGCAAGTCCATCGCGGAAGTGAGCCTGAACTACCCTGAGTTGGAGTTCGTGGCGCATCATCGAAGGGATGGCTCGCCCGTTCAGGATCTGCATGTGACCGAGGGCGACCAGTTGATCGTCCGCGGCGAAGCCGACGCCGCGGCGGCCTTTGCCGCCCAGGCGCAAGTTGCGTTTCGCGAGCAGCAGCCCAGCGGTGCCGACATACTCTTCAACAGCCAGAGCGGACTGGCCGAAGTCGTCATCCCGCCGCGCTCCGGCCTTATCGGAACGAGCGTGTTCCCGGGCATGGTCACCGAAAGCGGCGATCTGATCATCCTCGCCGTCCAGCGCGCTGGGGCGCAAAAGGACATTGACGTCAATCCCGCCGACAGGGGCAACATCGTCCTGCAGGCCGGCGACACAATGCTCCTGCAAGGGACGTGGAAGGCGCTGGACGTCCATCTCGATGACCCGGACGTGCTGGTCGTCAATTCGCCCGAACTGGTTCGCCGCCAGGCATTGCCGATGGGACCGGGGGCAACCCAGGCGATCGTCATCCTTGTCGCAATGGTCTTCCTGCTTGCCACCGCGCTTGTCCCGTCCGCCGTAGCCGGGCTGCTCGCCGCCGGTGCCGTCGTGTTGACGGGCATTCTTACCGTCGAACAGAGCTATCGTTCGATCGGATGGACGACCGTCATCCTGGTGGCCGCGCTGATGCCCTTGTCGACGGCAATGGTCGAGACGGGTGCGGCCCAGCTCATGGCGTCGGCCCTTGTGGACTATGTGGGAGATGCGGGGCCCTACGCCCTCCTGGCCGGGCTGTTTGTGATGACCGCGATCATGGGACAGCTCATCAGCAACACGGCAACCGCGCTGATCGTGATCCCGATCGGTGTTGCGGCGGCGCACAGCATGGGCGTCTCGCCCCGGCCCGTGCTGATGAGCATAGCAGCCGCGGCGGCTGCCGCGTTCCTCACCCCGATCGCGACGCCTACCAACCTCATGGTCATGGGGCCGGGCGGCTACAAATTCGGCGAGTATTGGAAGCTCGGCCTGCCGCTTATGCTCTGGTTCTTCGTGGTTTGCGTGTTCTATGTGCCGCTGGTGTGGTCATTCTGAAAATTGTTCCGACCCTGGAAACGTCAGCCCGATCTGGCCAGCCCCGAGAATCCGGCGACCGCAAGCAGGCTCGGAACCCAGCCGATGGTCGCCTGAAGGTAGTAGTAGTTCAGTGCCAGCGTTCCGAAGCGCTGCGTGGGGTCCGGCCGCCAGTACATTTTCTGCCCGATCTCCAGCACCGGCAGCAAGGTGTCCAGTGAATAGACCCAGGCGTTGAACTCGGGATAGCTCACCGCTTCCGGCTGTTGCCTGAAACAGAAAAGCTGCAGCTGGCCCGGTCTGGCGCGTCCCGACACATACTCTCCCGTTGCGGGCATCAGTCTCTGCTCGTCCTGTTCGAACGAGCAGTTCGTCCATTCGGGCGACCGCAGAACGACCGGGCTATTAGGCTTGAGCGGCGCATGCCTTTTCCTATTAGTCCATGCCTGGCAGGTCCGAAAAGCTCCCTCTCGGCCTCATGCTGACGTCCCGACGACGCCCCACGGAACCGCCTGCGGGTTCTCGCGAGCGGTCGCACGTCGACTGGGCGCTTGTGCGAGGCACCAAAATGGTCAAGATCATCATGGGAGGGCGCGGAAATCGAAAGGCCCCGTCTGCTTCGCTTGGCTTCGAGGCTAACACATGTCTTCGCGTCGAGACTTGACCGGAACGCCATTCACGCAACGAGGAGTGCTTACGCTTTGGGCCGTCCTGTTTGCCGTCTGGATGATGGCGAACGCGACGCTGGCCGGCGTTGTGGCCCTTACGGGCGCGCTCGTCACGCTTGCATTGGCCAGCATCTTCGCCACCACGAGCGACGCCTGGAAACAGGTCCGCTGGAGCCCCCGAGCGGCCTATCACTTTCTGGCGTATACGGGCACGTTCGTAGCGGAACTGGTCAGCGCGAACCTCAATATGCTCGGCCATGTCTACGCCCCCAGGATGAATATCAGGCCCGGCATTGTCCGCGTCCGCACGCGCCTCAAGTCACCAATCGGTCGCCTGGCGCTGGCAAACTCGATCGCGCTGACGCCTGGCTCACTGGTCCTGGAAACCAGCGACGACGTTATTTTCCTCCACTGGCTTGATGTTCAAAGCACGAGTATCGAAGATACAACCGAAGTGATCGTTGCTCCCTTCGAGGAACATTTGGAGAGGGTCTTTGGCTGAAGCGATCGTGACCGCCGCCGCCGTCCTGATTTTTCTCGCAATGTTGTTATGCGTGCTTCGGCTCGTTCTTGGCAGGACACTTGTCGACCGCATCGTAGCTGTCGATCTGCTGACGGTCATATCGATCTCCCTTATCGCCCTTTATGCGCATGTCTCCGGCCGGTTCATCTATCTCGACGTGGCCCTGGTTTACGGGCTGCTCAGCTTCCTTTCGGTGCTGGCGATCGCGCGCTTCCTGGAAAAGGGCTTCTGATGCTCTCCCTGCTGATCCTGCTCGTCTGCGTCGGCATCCTTGTCAGCGGCGTCCTGGCTGTCTCGCTCAGGAACACGATGCCGGCAATGGTGAGTTCGAGCCTGGCGAGCCTCTTTGCGGCCGTATCGTTCGTTCTGCTCGCAGCACCCGATGTGGCGATGGCGGAGGCGGCGATCGGGTCCGGCCTGGTCACGTTCATTTTCCTCTATGCGCTGCGCAGAACCGGAAACGGGGAGAGCTGATCCTTGATCGCGCTGATCGGCAGCCTGTTCATACTGGGTGGAGCGATCTTCCACTTTTCGGCGGGCGTTGGCCTGCTGCGCATGCCGGACGCTTTCACCCGCATTCAGGCCGCCACCAAGGCGTCGACGCTCGGCAACGCCATGATCCTGATCGGTCTTGCCTTCTACCACCCGGGATGGACCTTCAAATTGATCCTGTTGATCTATTTCGTTCTGATGACCAATCCGGTTTCCTCGCATGCCTTGTCGCGCGCCGCCCTTTTCATCGGCACGCCGATGACGCCGTCGACATCGCCCGACACGCTCGCCACTGACGAGGACATGACGGCCGAGGGGAAGGCGACGTGACGCGCCGCGCCTTCATTCCCGTCGTACTGATCCTTTTCGCGGTCGTCTTCTTACGCCTGGCCGCCGAATACACCGAATTGCGGCATCTGCGTCCGCTGGCCGCGTTTTATGTCACGCAGGCGCCCATCGAACTCGGCGTCGCCAACATCGTGACGGCCATCCTGATTACCTATCGCGGTTTTGACACGCTGGGTGAAGTCGCCGTGCTTTTCATGGTCGCGGCCAGCGTCGGCATGCTGCTCACACACAGCGAAACGGCACCAGGCACGGACGAGGCCGCCGAGGCCTCGCGGCGCGCTCCCAGCGAGATCGTTACGTCGGCCGCGCAGATTTTGCTGCCTTTGATCCTGGTCTTCGGGGCGTATGTCATCGTCAACGGCCACCTTTCGGCCGGCGGCGGCTTTCAGGGCGGCGCGATCGTCGCCTCCGGCCTGATGCTGCAACTGCTTGCCCGGCCGGACACGAAGGTCAATCTGGCGGCGCTCAGCATAACGGAATCGCTGGCGGGCATCCTCTATGTCTCACTTGGAATCCTGGGGCTGATTTTGGCCGGCGGCTTCCTCGATGCGCGATTTCTGCCTCTGGGAGAGTTCGGGACGTTCATCAGCGCCGGCGCGATCCCATTGATCTCGGCGTTGCTCGGCATCAAGGTCGGCGCCGAACTCAGCGTCATCGTCGACCGCTTCCGGAGCTAGCGCGCGGCCATGGGCGTTCCCGTCTCCACGCTGCTTCTCGTAACCGGGCTTGGCCTGATCCTGATCGGGCTTTTCGGCGTATTGGTCCATCGAAACATCATGCGCATGATTATCGGATTTGCGCTGGTCGACACCGGAATTCATATAGTGATGGTCGCGACGGGCTATATCTCGGGCGGAACGGCGCCGATCATCGACGCGGCCCTGAGCAAGGCCGATGCCGGCCAGAGGGCCGTCGATCCGATCCCCTCGGCATTGACGGTAACGGCCATCGTGATCGGCTTTTCGGTGACGGCAATCATGCTGTCCTATGCAATCCGTCTCTACAACGCCAAGAAAACCCTCTCCATCGACGCGTTCAGTGAGCCTGAATGCTAGACGGCATCGTTCAACCCCTGACGATCTTCTTGCTCGGGCTCGGCGGCGGCTTCGCCATTCCGCTGCTCTACCGGCTCGGCCCGAATTGGCTGAACGCCGGCTTCATACTGGCGCTCGTCGGAATGGCCGCCATCGGCTGCCTGCTGCTTGTCACCGTATTTCAGACGGGCCAGCCGATCGAAATTCTCACCGCCGGCGCCCCGCCTCCCTTCTCGATCAATCTGCGCTTTGGGCCATGGGAAGGGTTCTGTGTCGTCGCCGTGAACATCATCGCCGTCCTCGGCGCGATCCATCTGTGGGATCGCCTGCGCGGCAATTACACGGCGCTGCTGCTCTATCTCATCCTCACGATGGGCATCAGCGGCATGGTAATGACCCGCGACCTGTTCAATCTCTTCGTTTTCCTGGAGATCGTTTCGATCGCCAGCTACGGATTGTTCGGGCTCGGCACCGACGCGCGTGCCGTGGCGGCCGCTTTCAAATATATCATCGCCACCGTTGTCGCATCGAGCTACTTCCTGCTCGGCTCCATGCTGCTCTACTATTCCACCGGCACATTGAACATAGACGAACTGATCGCGCGCCGGGCCGAGATGGACGGCATCATCGCACAGACCGCCTTGCTGCTTCTCCTGTCCTGTCTGATAATCGAGCTCAAACCGTTCCCGGCGAATGGCTGGGGCCTTGACGTCTACGAGACCGCGCCGAGCGGAATAGCGGCGATGCTGTCGGTCGGCGTATCGGCCGGCGTGTTCTTCGCGCTCTTCAAGCTTCTCCCGCTCTTCGAAAATCAGTTCGGCATCATCGCGCTTTGCGGCGGCGTGACCTTCCTGTTCTCGAACCTGCTCGGACTGGCGCAAGGCAAGGTCCAGCGCCTTTTCGGCTATTCGTCGGTCGGGCAGATGGGGCTGCTCGTGCTTGCCATGGTGCTTCTGTTCCAGATCGGCGCGCAAGGCTCGCTTCCTCTGGTCGTCGGAGGGCTTTTCCTCAACCATCTGCTGGCAAAGGCAGGTCTGTTCTGGTTTGCCGGAGCAGTTGGCGCGACCGACGTCAACGGCCCGCCGAAAACCATGCCCGGCCGCCACATGCTGGCCGTTCTTGCAATCTTCGTGATCGCCATTGCCGGCCTGCCGCCATTCCCGGGCTTTTGGGCGAAGTGGGAACTGGTGATGCAACTGACCCGTGCCGAAAAAATCGGATGGGTCGTGCTCATCCTGACCGGTTCGCTGCTGGAAGCGGCCTATATGTTCCGCTGGTTTGCCGGGCTGATGCGTTCGTCCGGCACCGCCGCGGAGCCGCGCCTGAGCTGGCTGGAGCTTCCGCCGCTGCTCGGCGCCGCGGCGCTGCTCGCCGTCGCCGGCTACGCCGCGGCGCGGCTGTCGGGTGCCGGCGATGCATGGATGTTCGTCCCGCTCATTGTCGGGGCCGTCGCCTACGCATTCGACTGGCTGCCCGGCCGCGTAAAGGGTGCGGCGACGCTGGCGGCCGTGCTGATCGTGGGATTTTGGCTGGCAAGCGACACGGCCGGCATTCCGCGCCTCTTCGCCTACCTGCTTCTCTCCGGCGGTCTCGTCGTCGCCTTGGGCAGCTTTTACCGGGACGATCCGCGCCCCGGCTATTATCCTCTGCTGGCGGTTCTCATCCTGTCCATCGTCGCGATGCTCCGCTCGTCGACCAGCCTGCAATTCTTCTTCAGCTGGGAAATGATTACGCTTTCTTCCTATTTCCTGATCGCCAAAGGCCGGCAGGCCGGACCTCATTTACTCGGCTATCTGCTCTTCTCGCTGGCCTCGGCCTTTATCGTGATGGTGGGCTTCGCGCAGATGGCCGCCCTGAGCGGCAGCACGGAGCTGGCAAGCTTTGGCAAGAACGGTCCCCCGGCGACCGCCGCATTGTTCCTGCTGGCCGCCGGTTTCCTGATAAAGACGGCCGCCATCGGGGTTCACGTCTGGCTCGCCGGCGCCTATGCGGAGGCGGACGACGACTTCACGGCCATGCTGTCGGCCGTGGTCAGCAAGGTCGGGGTCGTCGGCCTTTTCATCGGAACCTATCTGGCCATTCGATCCGATGCGGGCCTCGACATAGCCCTGGCGCTGGCGTGGATCGGCATGCTGACCACCATCGCCGGGGCGCTGATGGCGCTTGCCCAGTCGGACTTCAAGCGGCTGCTTGCCTTCTCCAGCATGAGCCAGCTCGGCTACATCGTCACCGCAATCGCCCTGATGAGCCACCTCGGCTGGGTGACCGCGCTCTATCTGGTCGCCAACCACCTGATGGTCAAAGGCATTCTGTTCCTGGCCATTGCCGGGATCGTCCTGCGAACCGGGACGCGCCGCTTCGCGGAGACCGGCGGGCTGAGGCGCGACATGCCGATCACCTTCGTCACCGTGCTGGTCGCCGTGTTCGCCATGTCCGGTCTGCCCCCCTTGATGGGATTCGGCGGCAAGTGGCTGTTGCTCAGCGCGATGACGGACAAGGGCTGGCATCTGCTGGCGCTTGCCGGTTTGCTCGCCACCTTTCTCGGCTTCCTCTACATGGCCCGCTTCGTCGGCGCCCTTTTCTTCGGCGCGAGCCGACCGCGCGAACGACAGGTCCGCGAAGCGCCGGCCATGCTGCTTCTGCCGCAAGCGATCCTCGTTGGCGGGATCATCCTGCTTTCATTCTTCCCCAAGCTTCTGATGGATCCGGTATCGCGGGCGATCGATCCGCAATTTGCCTCGACGCTCGTCTGGGAGGGCATGTCCCTCGAAACGATCTACGGCTATTGGAATCCGATTCCCGTCGCGATCATCGCCACCGCCGTGGCCGCGGGGCTGTTTGCCCTGTCGTGGTCCATCTACCGCCGGCATCGGGGCGGCAGGGCTGATCCGGCACGGTATCTTGCCTTCTACCGGCCTATCCTTGTCCGGGTTACGCCACCGATTGCCGAGTCCTTCTGGCGCGGCGTCGAGAAGGGAAGTCTCGCCAGCGCCGCGGCGCTGCGGAGGGTTTACACCGGCAACGGCCAGACCTACGCCCTGCATGTGATGCTCTATTTCCTCGCGATTTATCTTGCCAACGAGATTGTCCGCGCGCTGGCATCATGACGGGCGAAGGGCGCCGCGACGCCTTTCTTTTTCGGCAGCGGGCGCCTGCATTCAGCAAGTTTTTCGGCCTTGGGGCCGCTGGTACTACACCTCCGGCTGGCCGGGGATTCCCTCCGATTCGATCCGCCGCGGAAACGAACTCGTATAGATCGTCACATACAGCACCGGCAGCAGGATCAGCGTCAGCACGGTTGCGACGAGCAGCCCTCCCATGATGGCGAAAGCCATCGGACCCCAAAACAGCGTTGGGGCGATGGGGATGAGGCCGAGAACCGTCGAGAGCGCGGTCAGCAATATGGGCCTGAGGCGGCCGGATGCCGCGGCCACGACCGCATCCATCACGTCCAGGCCCGCGGCACGCTCGTCGGCGATCTGGATAATGAGGATGACCGCGTTCTTCGCGATCATTCCGATCAGCGCCAATATGCCCAGAATCGCGACGAAGCCGAGGGGGCGGCCGAACAGGAGGAGAGCCCCCACGACGCCGATAAGCCCGAGCGGCAGCAAAATGATCACCAGGGCCGTCTTGGCGAAGTTTCGCAGTTGAATCATCAGCAGCGTGAGCATGATGAAGATCATCAACGGCACGACGGTGAACACGGCTGCCTGACTCTCGGCACTCGTTTCAGCCGTCCCCCCAAGCTCGATGGCGTAGCCTGGCGGGAGACCTTGGGCGAGCGCCGCCATATCCTCCTCCACGTCGGCCACCACGCTTTCGGGGGACGTGCCCTCCCTGACATCGGCCAAAATCGTCAAGGTCGGCACGCGATCGCGACGCCAGATCAACGGCTGTTCCTGTTCGAAGGAGAAGGTGGTGAACGAGCTTAGCGGCACCGTTCGGCCGCCCGGAACAGGCACCAGCATCGAGGAGAGATTGTCGAGCGAAATGCGGTCGCTGGCATTTGCCCGGGCTGCCACGTTTATCAGGTAAATCCCGTCGCGCACCTGCGTGATCGGGGCGCCGGACACGGCCGTCTGCAGGATCGCGGACAGGCTCTGGCTTGTCAGGCCGAGTCGTCGCGCCTGATCCTGGTCGATCTCGACCCGCAACTGCCGGGCCGGCTCGATCCAGTCGAAGTGGACCCGCTCGGCGCCGGGGTGGCGCGCGATAATCTCCGCGACGCCAAAAGCCTTGTCCCGCAGGAAATCCACGTCCGGACCGCTCAGGCGCCATTGCAGCGGCCAACCGATCGGCGGACCCATTTCGAGCGGGCTGACGCGGGTGATGGCTTCCGGGAACGTTTCACCGAGGAACTTGTCCAGTTCCCCTTCCAGCCGCACGCGCGCGTCGAGATCCTTCGCCATCACGACAATCTGCGAGTGATGGTTGCTCGGCGGAAGAATGGCGAGCGGCAGGTAGAAGCGGATCACATTGCGGCCGACATAGGAGCTCCAGAATTGAACGTCCTCGCTCTGCGCCAGCCACTTCTCGATGCGCTCGACGGCCGCCTCGCTGGCGAAGATCGAACTCGACCGCGGCATCTGGAAATCGATGATGATTTCGTTGCGGTCGGAGGGCGGGAAGAACTGCCGATCGACGCGCGTCAAGCCGAGGAAAGCCACGGCCAGCAAGGCAAAGCTAAGGCCGATCGTCAGCCACCGCACCCTGACCGCGAAGGCCAGCAGGCGCGAATAGGAGCGCACTAGGAAACTGTCCTCGGAGGCCGAGGCTCCCTTTTCGGGGGCCTTCAAGAGCATCGAGCCGACGATCGGCGTGAAGATGACGGCGACCAGCCACGACGCGATCAGCGCGATGGCGACGACCTGAAACAGCGAGATCGTATATTCGCCGGCCTGGCTCTCGGCAAAGCCGATGGGCACGAAGCCGGCAATGGTGATCAGCGTCCCCGTCAGCATGGGCGCGGCGAGCTTCGAATAGGCGGCGGTCGACGCCTGCTCCATCGTCAGGCCATTCGTCAGGCCGCGCAGCGTCGCATCGACCGTCGTCATCGCATCGTCGACAAGCAAGGCCAGCGCAATGATGAGCGCGCCCAGCGAGACCCGGTGGAGGTCTATCCCCAGCACCTGCATGACCAGGAACACGGTGGCGAGCGTCACGGGAATGGCGATCGCCACCACCGCCCCCGGCCTGATGCCAAGGGTGACGAAGCTGACCACCAGAATGATGCCGACAGCCTGGTAAAGCGAGGTCGTGAAGTCGCCGATGGCGACATCGACGACATCCGGCTGGTTGGAAACCAGAACGGCATCGATTCCGATCGGGAGCTCTGCAATCGCCCGGTTGATAGACGTCTTGACCTGCTTGCCCAATTGCAGGACGTCCCCGCCCTCGCGCATCGAAATGGCGAGCCCGATCGCCCGCTTGCCGTTCACGTGGAAGAGCGATCCCGGCGGATCGACGAATCCGCGCCGAACCTCGGCGAAATCGCCGAGACGGATCATGCGGCCGCCGGCATTGATTGGAACTTCGAGGATTTCGGCTTCGTTCTCGAACGAGCCGGAAACGCGAAGGGACAGGTTCTCCAGCCCGCTGTTGATCGTGCCCGACGGGCGCACGACGTTCTGGGCTGCGATTGCCGCGAAGACCTGGCCGTAGTCGAGGCCCATGGAGGCCATCCGGTCCGGGTTGAGCTCGACAGTGATCTCCTCGTCCTGCGCGCCTATGAATTCCACCTTGCCGATGAGTTCGACGTCTCGAATGAGCGCCGAGCGCACATCCTCGACATAATCGCGAAGTTCACGATGGGTGAACCCGTCCGTCGTGAACGCATAAACGATTCCAAATACATCGCCGAAGTCGTCGTTGAAGAACGGTCCGATCACGCCTTGCGGCAAAGTATGGCGGATATCGCCCATACTGTTGCGGACCTGCTGCCAGACTTCGCCGACCCTGTCGGGCGGAAAGGTGCCGTCCAGATCGACATAGATCGTAACCACGCCCGGCCGTGTAATCGACCGCACCGAATCCAGCCCCGTCGTTTCCTGCAGCCGCCGCTCGAGCCGGTCGGTGAGCTGGTTCTGGGTTTCCTCGATCGTCGCGCCCGGCCAGATCGCGGTAACCAGCATCGTCTTGATGGTGAAGGTCGGGTCTTCGTCGCGGCCGAGCCCCACGAAGGCGACCGCCCCGGCAATGACGGCGACCAGCATGAAGTAAAGGGTGAGGGAGCGTGCATTGATCGCCCACCCGGAGAGATTGGGGCCTATCATGATACGCCACCGAGCAGGCGAACCTCTTGACCCGGCCGCAGCGCCTGGACACCGGCTGTGACCACGACCTCACCGACCGCGAGCCCGTTGGACACGATAACGGTAGTGGGGGAAAAGTCCGCGATCTCCACGATGCGAAGGGCAACCTTGTTCGTAGCCGGATCGACCACCCAAACGGCAGGCTCGCCCGAGGAGCGCGTCAGCGCGCTGGCGGGGATTTCGAGGCCGGCCACGCCGCCGAAGGTGGCCGTGCCCGTCACGGCCGAGCCCAGCCGCATTTCGGCCGGCGGATTAATCAGGCCGACGCGCACCTGGAACGTACCGGTCACGGGATCGGCGCGCGGCGAAACCTCGCGAACGCGACCCTCGGCGGTTGCCGCGGGCGGCAGGGAAAGCGCCACGACCACCTGAGGATCTGGCGGACTTTCGGCCAGCGCGGATGCAGGGACATTGAATACCGCATCCTTGCCGCCATCGCGCGCCAGTTGCACCACCATGCGCCCCGCGGCCGTGACCTCACCGGGTTCGACGTTTACGATCGTGACTACCCCGGGCGCATCGGCGCGCAACTCGGTGTCATCGAGACGACGCTGCGCGATGCCGACATTGGCCTGGGCGGCATCGCTTGCCGCGCGGGCCGTGTTGAGAGCCTGTTCGACGCGGTCGAGCGCGGCGCGCGCGACGATCTGGCGGTCAAAAAGATGCCGCTGACGGTCATAGTTGAGACGCGCCTCGGAAAGCTGGCCATCCGCCGCATTGAGGCTTGCCTCGGCGGCGCGCAGATTGTTCTCCTCGTCGGAGGGATCGAGCCGGGCGACCAACTGGCCGGCTTCAACCGAATCCCCGACATTGACGAGGCGCTCCATGACGCGCCCGCCAATCCTGAAGGACAGGTCGATCTGAACCTGGCTTTCGACGGTGCCGGCAAACCGAACTTCGCGCGATGGCTTGTGCTCCTGCACCGCGGTCGTGCGAACGGGGCGAATTTCGACCGGCGGTTCCTCGCTTTCGCGGCTGCAGGCGCCAAGAACCAGAACCACCAATGCTAAGCAGGTTCCGGAAAAGTGTGTCACGGTTTTCCGACCGAAACCTGCGACAAAACAAGAGGCTAAGCCGGCGAAGCGTGGGCGAAGCCACGCAAGTCTGCTTAGGCAAACACCCGAAAAACCTCGACGGATCTGTCGCACGTATCCCTCTCCTTTGAAGAGCTAGAGCATTTCCGGTGAATACTGAATCGCTCTGTTTCGCCGATGGCGAGGCGATCCGCCAGGAAGGCGGCGCAGGTCGTGCTGGTGGCACGGCCAAGTCCGCCTGACGCCGCGGGCGCCCGCCAGCGGCAAACCCCTCGGGCCGGGTCCATTTGGCTCAAATCCTTCGGGTTCCGGCTCGGCCGTGGCGCCACCACGACCTTCACCGAAACCCTCGACCTTGAGCCAAATGGCCTCCGGCAGAGTGATCCAGAATTCACCGAAAATGCTCTAGAGCCTGGCGGCCTTGCAGCCGGTTCCGCCGCCGGACGTCGGCGTCGTTGCCTGCCTCCGCGATTGCGTGAACTGCCTGGCACTGCGCAAGCCTCGCGTTTCGCCGCGGTATCGCACCAAGGCCAGGCCCGGCGCGACATTGTGCACGGCCTCGATGGCCGACGGTCATGGTTCCCCTGCGTTGAGCCTGTCGCGGTTTCTTGGGAAGCCAAACTCACTCGGATGAGCATATTAGCGGTTGCCCTTGGCGTCAAAAAAGCCAGCGCGGCCTCCATTTCCGGTTCTGACCGCCACGCGCTCGCTCACAGCGCCGTCAACGCTAATACGCTTTTCGAACGCCATGTGTGACATGGGAAACACAAGAAGGAACTTTTGCTGCAGGCAGAGGGCACAACCTCGGCAAAGGCAAGACTAGCCATCCAATCGACCTGCTTGAGGAGGGTATAGCGGATACCCTTGAAAGAAAACCTTACCGCAACATCTCATTTAACGTATGGGCTGTCAAAGACACCAACGACCGATACGTTGAACGGTCGATAAGGTCTTGGAGCCAACGGTCGAGCGCGTCCTGAGACACATGGTGGGTGGCGAACGTGAAGCCGTCGAGCTCTTCCATGCCTTCCTCGCCAACGCCCACCACTGCACCGGCACCGGCCGATCAGGAGTTGACGCCGGCTTCCGAGCCTTACCGGCCCGGGAAGAATCGTGTAGGCGAGCGGCCGAACAGAGATGAGGGCCCGTCGCAATGTCCGATAAACCCAGGGACGGCCTTGACCGTCGCGATTTCATGATCGCCGCCATTGGCGTATCAGCCGCAATGGTGGCTGGCACGGACGCGCGCGCTCAAAGCGCCAATGCGTCAGCCGCAACGGCGGCGGCCGCGTCGCAGGGCACCGTCTATACCGGGGACGTGATTCAGGGAAAGAAGGTCATCAGTTCGCTCGACATTGCCGATCTGGAGCCGGGCAAGAAGCACCTTTTCTTCTTTCAAGGCGTGCAGATGCCCACCGGGCAACACTGGTATGTGTCCGTGATGGTCGCCAAAGGGGCAAAGCCGGGCAAGCGCATCGCCCTTACCAGCGGCGTGCACGGCGACGAAATGAGCTCCGTGCACACGGTCCAGACCGTCATGAACCAGCTCGAACCGGCCGAGATGTCAGGAGCGGTGCTGGCGGCGTTCGACGTATCGCGCCCGGCGATCGAAACCATGGAGCGCAGATGGTCGAATTCGGGGCGCGGCATCGACCTCATCGACATCAATCGCGAGTGGCCCGGCAATGAGAACGGTGCCAGCGCGCCCTCGCGGCACGCCGGGCTGGTGTTCAACAGGCTTCTCCGGCCGAATGCCGACTACGCCATGGACTTTCACACTTCGACAACGGGGATGGACGTAGCGGCGTTTCATCTCGCGCGGATGGAAATCGCCGAGGTCAAGGCGATGGCGGAGCTTTTCCCGATCACTCAGATTTTCGACAATCCTGCCTATCCCACACTCCTGGCAAATGCTTTCATCGACGTCGGCATTCCGGCGTTGACGCCCGAAATCGGGGCGCCGCGCATCCTTGACCTCGAAATGATCCCCTTGTTCGTGGAAGGCACGATGAACGTGCTCAAGCATCACGGCATCGTTGCCGGACCGATCGGACGGACCGGCAAGGACTCCAATATCCTTATCGGAAACAGCGCACATGCCGTCATCGCGTCGCAAGGCGGGTTCGTCGAGTTGCTGGTCAGGATCAATGAAAAGGTCGAAGCCGGGCAAAAACTCGCCGTCCAGCGCAACGCGTTCGGCGAGATCGTCGCGGAGTATACAAGTGCTGTGGCCGGCGAGGTCTCGGCGCTTCGCACCGACGCGACATCGGAGCCCGGCAATCCGCTGGTTATGGTTCTCTACAACCGCGCGCCGCCGGAGGGGATGGACCCCTATGCCGAGTGAGGGCTCAGGTACGAGGCAACAGGGTGGAACGAGGTGAGAAGTGCGCAAACAAAGAAGATCGCGAAATCACGCCGACGACTTTGGGCCGCGCTGACGGCCGCTTTGTGGCGCAACTTCGCCATTTTGGGCGCCCCGCAAGGAGCATGACGATCGAGATCAGATTACCATCACCTTTGTGCCCAAAGGGGTGCGGTCGTAAAGATCGATGATGTTCTCATTGGTCAGACGGATGCATCCGTTCGACACCGCCGAACCGATCAGCCACGGCTCATTCGTGCCGTGCACGCGGAACATCGTGTCTTGCCCACCTTGATAAAGATACAGGGCGCGTGCGCCGAGCGGGTTGTCCGGCCCACCAGGAACCCCGCCTGCATATTTCGCCAGACGTGGCTTACGCTTGATCATGTCGGAAGTTGGCGTCCATGCCGGCCAGTCGGCCTTGCGGCCGACGGTCGCCGTGCCCCTGAAAGTGAGGTTTTCCTCGCCGACGGCAACGCCGTAGCGCGTCGCCCAGCCATCGCCTTCGACGGCATAGAGGAAGCGCTCGCCTGTATTGATGATGATTGTGCCCGGTTTCTCGCTGCTCGGATATGGCACGCGCGCTTTCTCGAGCTTGGGATGTATGATCGGGTGCACCGTGGCTTTGATGGGATCCACCACCTCTCGAAGCGTCTGCGTACATCCGCTGACCGTCAGAAATACGCCGCCGAGCAAGAATGCACGGCGCGAAACATCGTGGTTGCTCATGTTCACCCACTCTCGAAATCCACCCCCAAGTATCATGGTCGCCCCGACACTCCAACAAAGCTGTCCGCCAAGTCCGGCCGGTGCCTGGAGTAGCGGTCGGGGCCGCTTCCTCACGGGTCATCGGGGTAAACGACACCGGAAAGTCTGCCCCAGCTCTATCCGCAATCGCCTGGTTCGATCGGCAGGCCGCGGCGGGGGTGTTTGGGCTATATTGGCAGGCGGACCGCTTGGTACCGGAGCGTAGAGTCCTTCTTCTCCTCCCCTTCATTCGAAACGACCTACGGCAAACGCTGCCCCGACGCAGTCATTCCCGAAGCACGCCGGAACGTCCTGACAGCGGATAAAAACGCGCCTTTCCTTTACGTCGCAGCCTACCACGCTGTCACGAGGGAAATCCGCGTGCGCACGAGGGTATCCACAAACGGTTGTCGGTATCCCAGTCGATGGGCGATAATGCGCGGGCTGGCCTTGAGAAACCGGTATGGCTTTGGAAGAACTGGACTGTGTCGTCGTAGGAGCAGGGGTGATCGGCCTGGCGGTGGCTCGCGCGCTGGCCTTTGCCGGACGCGAGGTTGTCATTCTCGAATCCGCCGATGCCATCGGCACCGAAATTTCGTCCCGCAACAGCGAAGTGATCCACGCCGGAATCTACTATCCTGCTGGCAGTCTTATGGCACGGCTTTGCGTTGACGGACGCGACGCCCTCTATGCCTATTGCCGCGAGCGCGGCATCCCTCACCGCAAATGCGGCAAGCTCATCGTCGCGACATCGACGGAAGAGCTTGGGCAACTTCCCGTGATTGCGGCACGGGCGGCTACAAATGGCGTTTCAGATTTGCGTCGGCTTTCCGCGACCGAGGCCATGGCATTGGAGCCAGCGCTGGCGACGACGGGCGCGCTGTTCTCCCCTTCCACCGGGATCATCGATAGCCATGCCTATATGTTGACGTTGCTCGGCGACGCCCAGAATTCGGGTGCGACACTGGTTCTCAACAGCCCGGTTCTGGGAGGGAGGATCGAGGGCGGCGGCATTGCCCTCGAGGTCGGCGGGGTTGATCCGGTAGCCATACGCTGCAAGCTGTTCGTCAACGCCGCCGGGCTGCAAGCGCCGCCGCTGGCGCGAAAACTCAAGGGCTTACCGCCAAACCTCATTCCGAACGAATATTACGCCAAAGGCAATTATTTTTCGCTCAGCGGAAAGTCTCCATTTTCGAGGCTCATATATCCGGTCCCCGTGAAAGGCGGACTGGGCGTCCATCTGACGCTCGACATGGGAGGGCAGGCGCGCTTCGGACCGGATGTGGAATGGGTCAGCCGTATCGATTACGAGGTCGATCCGCGCAGGGCAGAATTTTTTTATACCAGTGTGAGGCGTTACTATCCGGACCTGAAAAACGGAACGCTGCAGCGGGCCTATTCGGGGATCAGGCCCAAGATAGTGCCTCCGGAAATCGGCAGCCAGGATTTCATAATCCAAGGCCCAGAGACGCATGACATCCGAGGCCTGATCAACCTGTTCGGGATCGAGTCGCCGGGATTAACCGCTTCGCTGGCGCTCGCCGACTATGTCCGTGACATGGCCGGCTTAGCCTAAGCTGACGCTTGGCAGCCGATGCGAATACCTTTCTCACCCTTCTTGGCCTTTCATTCTTATACCTTCTACTTGCCAAGGCGAGATCGTAGCTTTGAGCCGGCTTGTGGAGACGGACGTTTCAGCCCATCTCGCCGTCCTCCTGCTATTTGCGCCGACCGGCGCGCCACCCGGCAGGCGAGACGCCCGTGAGCCTCTTGAAGCCCCGACTGAACGCCGCCTCGGACTCGTAACCGACCTCCCGCCCGATCGTTGCGACCTTGTCCGGCCCGTCGGCAAGCAGCCGCGCCGCGAGTTGCACGCGCCATCTCGTGAGATATTGCATAGACGGACAGCCGATCAGGCGCGTGAAACGCGCTGCAAGTACGGAGCGTGAGACACCAGTTTCGCGTGCGAGTTCTTCGATGGTCCAGCTGCGCGCCGGATTGTCGTGAAGCAGCGCGACGGCACGGCCGACAGCGGGATCGCGCAGACCAGAAGCCATCCCGTATGCTCCATGCGGAACGACCAGGACCCCGAATAGAGGCCTTGCGTTCCGGCCCGTTCGGGGTCGGCCGGGACCTCGAACGCGCGTCAGTGCCGCGATGAAGCTGACGCACCAGAGCCTCGTTTACCTCACTGCTGGCGAAGTCGAAGCCGTTGAGATCCCGATAGGCTGGGAAGCGTGCCGTCTTGAGCTGGTAGGCTGTGGACCTGACCTCGCGCTCGGCGGTCTCGGCCTTCAGCAGTTGCGACAGAACCGGAATGGCGGCTTCAAATGCAGGCGCTCCCTGTTCGGTGAGTTCGCCGACAGCCTGCGCCATGCCGTGCATCTTCAGGCTCCGGAGCATGATGACGATTGCGCCGCTGGCAGGGTTATGACGCATGGCGCACCTCCGCGGCCTTCCTCAAGGCGTCGTAGCGTTCGACATTGGCTTTCGGCTCGTTGGTAAGCGTCAAAGCCTGAGGAGCACTGATGGTGGGAGGCGTGAGCGATTTGCCGTCGACGAGCCGATGGAGAAGGTTCAGCACATGGGTTTTGGTGGGAACGCCCGCCTCCAATGCCATCTCCACGGCCAGGAGAACAGCCTGCTCGTCGTGCTGCAGGACGAGTGCCAGGATGTCGACGATCTCGCGATCGCCGCCCTGCTTCTTGAGCAAATGTTGCTGCAAGTTCCTGAATGCATCGGGAAGTTCAGCAAACGGTGCTCCGTTGCGCAGGCGCGCCTGGTTTGCGCTGAACAACAGCCAGATAGTGCCGCCAGTCATAGACCGTCTGTCCGGGCCGATCATGCGATCGATCGATGATGCGGCGATGCTCACAGACGATCAGACCCTCCGCAGCGACAACGATACGATCTGGATAGACCCGAACGCTGACGGGCCGATTGGCGAAGGATGCCGGCACGCTGTAGCGGTTGCGTTCCAGATGGACGAGGCAGGTCGGGGAGACCCGCTTGGTGTATTCGACAAAGCCGTCGAAGAGACGAGATGTCGGCATCAGAGCTCGGGCTTCCTCGGTCCAGATGTCATCGATCGTTCCGCGCATCCGGCCATGCGGCGTCTGCTGCCACAGTTCTCGCAACGCAGCTCAAGCCAGTCGTTCAGGGCATCCAGCGATGGAAAGCGCGGCAAGCGGCTGCCAGAGGCGATGACGTGCATCCTGAACATTCTTCTCGACCTGTCCCTTCTCCCAGCCTGACGCTGGATTGCAGAACTCGGGTTCGTAGAGGTAGTGGCTGGCCATGGCCATGAAGCGGACGTTGACGTCGCGCTCCTTGCCGCGTCCGACCTTGTCGATCGCTGTCCGCATATTGTCGTAGATGCCGCGCCGGGGAACGCCGCCAAAGACGCGGAACGCGTGATTGTGGGCGTCAAACAGCATCTCGTGCGTTTGCAGCGGATAGGCTCGCACGATGAAGGCGCGGCTGTAACTCAGCTTCGTATGGGCCACCTGCAGCTTGGTGCGCTCATTGCCGATGATCGCCCAATCCTCGGACCAATCGAACTGGAAGGCCTCTCCAGGCTCGAACGCCAGCGGCACGAATGTCCCGCGCCCTGTCGTCTGTAATTCCCTCTGCAGATCGGCCTTCCACTCCCGGGCGAAAGCGGCAACACGACCCCCATGTCGGCCGTAGATCAGTCTTGCCGCTGCTTGAAAGCAGACATCGCCTGCGACCACACCGGAGGTCTTGGTTGAGCCAAAGCGGCCGTGTCAAAGGTGTTTTGGTCATATCATTCAACCAACTCGAAATCCGCTAGTTTGAACGTTTGGCTGCTAAGTGCGTCGGTGCCGTCGTAAAAAACGCATCGCCGGGAGCGGTCGTTTTGCCGGCTGCTGAAATCCAGCAGCGGCTCGTACCAGCTGAACAACCGCTTGGACAGTCTGAGTCGAGAATGGTAGAAGGAAAGCTTGATGTCTCCGCGTCGATTTAAGGATAAATATGAAGGTGTTAGGCAATAGTTGAACAGGCGAGGACGTCGATGAATTGGATCAACGCTACTGCCGTCTTGCTCGCGGTCCCGGCGCTTCTTTGGCCGTCGAGCGGTTCCCTCGCAGCCGAACCGCCACCGCCCCGCCCAGAGAAATATTTTGTGCCCTTCTCGGCGCCCCAGAATTTCATCGATCATGCTAATTTCTTCAAAGAAGAGGCGATCAAGGTTGGCCCCTACAATATCTGGAGCATCAATACGCCAGGCGGGGGAATCGGCAACGTCATCGTTCTCGAAGGCGACAGCGGCATCGTGTTGATAGACACAAGTGTTGGCGTCGAGCATGCGGAGCGCGCCCGCGAAATCATGCTCACCCTCACGAAAAAGCCCGTCGTCGCAGTCATCTACACACACCACCACGCCGACCATACAGCGGGCACTACGGCTTTCGTCAGCCGCGAGGACGCCGCGAGCGGCAAGGTGAAGATCATCGCCGCCGAGAATTTCATGCGTGAGAATGAGCAGGAGAACGGCGCCACCGGTCCGATCATGGGGCTTCGCGCCAGCTACATGTATGGCGTTGCGCTACCCCCCGATGCCGAAGGCACGCATTACCATGTCGGCTGCTGTGGCTTCATAGTCACCGGAACGAACGGCTTCATTGCTCCCAACACCTTCATACCCCTTAAGGGCGTGACCGAGATGACGCTCGCCGGTTACCGGATGCAGTTCTTCCACACGGGCGGCGAGGCGGCGAGTCACATCGGCATCTATCTTCCCGACCAGCGCGCGGTGTTTGTCGGTGATGAGGTCCAGGGGCCGACCTTCCCGCAACTCCACTCGCTGCGCGGCACCAGGCCGCGCGACATTGAGCGCTGGTTCACTGCGATTGATCGGATTCGCGCCTTCGACGCGGAGTATCTTGTGCCCGGCCACGGCGAGATAGTGACCGGTGCCGACAAGATCCAGACCATCCTGACCAACTATCGCGATGCGATGCAGTATGTGCTGGATCAGAGCATCCGGCTCATCAATACGGGATACACACCCGACGAACTCGCTGAAACAGTCAAACTGCCGGAGGCAGTACAGGTCGAGCCATGGGGAATCGAATACTACGGCAACGTCCATGTCAGCGCCCGCAACGTCTATGGCGGCCTGATCAGCTGGTGGAATGGCGACCCGGCAGAGCTGGACCCTACGCCCCGGCTTGAGAAAGCCCGTCGCACCGTCCAGATGATGGGCGGCCGCGACAAGGTCTTTGCCGAGGCCGATCGGGCCTTTTTCGCCGACGATCCCCAATGGGCGGCCGAACTCACCACCCCGCTCATCCGCATCGACAGAAATGACTGGAATGCACGGTTTCTCAAGGCCGCCGCACTCCGCAAGATCGGCTACAAGCAGACGAGCAGCAGCCTGCGCGGCTTCTACCTCACGGGCGCGCTGGAAATCGAAGGCAAGATCGACCCGGCCGCGCTCCAGCAAAAGATTGCGGACCAGCTCTTCCTGGCCGAGTTGGTGCCAAGCGAAACCCTGCTGAACATGCTGCGTTACCGGACTAACCCGGAGCGAGCCCTGGGCAAGCACCTGACGATCGGCTTGCGGTTTCCCGATGCGGGCGAGGATTTCTCGCTGACCCTGCGCAACAGCGTCCTGCAGATCGTGGCGGAGCCAGCGCCAAACGCAGATGTCCACCTAGAAATGACGAGAACGCAGTTCGACCAGTTGTTCGAGGGCGGGCTCAACGAGGAACAGGCCGTAGCACAAGGTGCCAGCATCACCGGCAATCGAGCCGTTCTGGGTGAACTGTTATCGATCATGGATCGTGCGGAAGACTTGCCGGTCCCAAACATCTCGCTGCGCTAGACACCGGCAAGCGGACTGGACGTTCAATGCCCACTATGGGTCCAAGATTGCCCGGATCGGGCAATGCAAAATACAGCCCGGCATAGAGATCGTCATCCTCCAGATTGCCAAAGGATACTTAGAATGACCAGCCGTCGAGACTTCATGCTGGCAGCGCCGCTCTCGGCCGCCGCTTTTTCCATAGCTGGAGCTGGCGGCCTTACCTTTGGAACGCAGCTCGCGAAGGCCGACGAGTTGACTACACAAGGGAACCCCGCGAGGGATCTAGTCACACGGCGAGCCATCGAGGCAATGATCTGGGGGATGCCCGCCGTCAACCTCGACCTTATGTACCAGGCGATGATCCGCGAAACGCCGGCGACGGCGTGATCAACGGAACCATCATGGACGCCTGGCAGATGCCGCTCGAAGATGTCGGCCCAGCCGGTGTCGATGGTGGCAAGGGAGGGAAGTATCTGATCCTGCCGCCTGATCACAAAGGCGAGGTTCCAGACGGATACATCGCCCTGCCGTCGCTGACGTGGAAGGGTTACGCGCTGTTGCGCTCGATCCTGAAGGGTGGCAGCGAGGCAGATGCCGCCAAGGCGGTCGAGTACGGAAAGCGGATCAATCTCTACCCCCTGTCACAGGCTGCCAGTCCGCCGCAGACCACTTATGTTGACGGCGACGGCGTACTCTACGACGCGACCATTCCCTACGACGCGCGGTTTTTTGAGCTTCTCAACGGTGTGGTGCAGTCGGAGCCGTGGCTGGAGCGCGATAGGGCGATGATCGACACGCTCCGGACAATCGGCATTGAGAAGGGCAAGCACTTCGCACCCGACGCCGAAATGAGAAAGGCGCTGGACGCGGCCGCGTCCGACGCCCACGTGCTGCTGGACGGGTGGTTCAAGAAGTTGTTCGAAGCCCGCTGGGTGGACTCGAGCCGATGGGCTTTCCCTGCGGCGCCGTCGTTTGTCGAGGCGGTGCAGTCGCACTACGCCAATCCCGACGTCTATCCGCTCGACGATCGCGGCCTCCTGTTTACGTACATTTTCTTCACCCCGAAGCGGCTCGGCGAGGGCCAGTTCTACCTAATGGTTATCGACGACAAGAACGGCGCGGCGTTCGACGGCACCAAGATTTATCGTCTCAACGTTCCGACCAACCCGCCAGTGAGACAATACTGGTCGGCGACGATCTACGACCGCAAAACTCATGCGCTCCTCCGCGAAATGTCGCATGCCGGCCGTTCGTCGCAGAGTCCTGGCTTGGAGGTCAATCCAGACGGTTCGGTGGACCTCTATTTCGGGCCGACGGCTCCGGCCGGCAAGGAGGCGAACTGGACGCCGACCCGTAGTGGTGAAGGCTTCGAGATTCTGTTCCGCTTCTACGGTCCTTTGCCGGCGCTGTTCGACAAGACCTGGGTGCTGCCGGATGTCGAGGAAGTGACTTGAGCCCTAATTTCAGCCAAAGAGGCGACCGCACATCCGCTGTCGGCGCACAGCGGATTCAGTAGGAACTGAACGGCGGCAACTGTGAAGGGTTGCGGATGCCGGCCTTCTGCGAGAGGCGCCGTGCTCTGGGGCCGGCGTCCGGAAGCCTCCAGGGAAGGAACCCGCGGGATGGAGAGTGCGGTTTCGGCGCTATGGGGATTTGACGGTTTTGCTTGGTCCGCTGCGGCTGGGAACGATCACGTTGACGGGCGGGTGAGGCTCGTCGGGGCCGTGCGCATTGCGATGCGGCCGTTGAAGAGCGGGTGATTTCAGCTTGGTGGGCCGCGAGGTTGACGCCGATGGCCGCAGACGCACATCGTCATCTGGCCGCCGACGGTGCGGTTCGTCAGCGCAATTGCGCTTCGCCGATGCGCGGTTCGGGGTCATTGCATTCCGGTCCTGCCCGCGAAGCTTGAGGGTGGCGGTGCGCGGGCGTTGCTGCCGCGCTCGAAGGTCTCGATAATGATCATGCGACCGCCGCAGCACGGGCATGGCGGCCGCCAATCGGTCGGAGCAGCATCGGCATCATCGGATCTGCCGCATTCGACCTTGGGCTGGTGCGCTGCGAGAAGTTCGCGAGCGCGCGCGATGTTTGCCGCGCGGCCGGCGCTGGCAAGCAGCCCGTAGTGGCGAATGCGGTGGAAGCTCTTCGGCAGCACGTGGAGCAGGAAGCGCCGCATGAACTCGCCTGGATCGAGCCTCATGGTCCGGTATCGTTCGTGCCCGTTGCGGCGGTAGTCCTTATAGCGGAAGGTCACACCGGCCTCATCGAGCGCGACCAGCCGGCTGTTGGAGATGGCGACGCGGTGGGTGTAGCGCGACAAATAGGCGAGCACGGCCTCGGGTCCGGCGAAGGGCGGCTTGGCGTAGACGAACCAGTTCTTTTTGCGCAGCGGCGCCAGGAAAGCAGCGAAGGTGCGCCGGTCGCCAAGGCCTGCATGGTCGGCGAAGAACTGCAGGCGGCCGGCTGCATGGGCCTCAGTGAGCTTGGACAGGAAGAGCCGCCGGAACAGCTTTGAGAGCACGCGCACGGGGAGGAAGAAGTGCGGCCTGCACCGCACCCAGCACGTGCCGTCGAGCGAAATGCCGCCGCCGGGCACGATCATGTGCACATGCGGGTGGTGGGTCATCGCCGAGCCCCACGTATGGAGCACGGCGGTGACGCCGACGCGGGCGCCGAGGTGCCTGGGATCGGCGGCGATCGTGAGCATCGTCTCGGACGCGGCGCGGAACAAAAGATCATAGACCATCGCCTTGTTGGGATAGGCGATGGTGGCGATCTCGGCCGGCAGCGTGAAGACGACGTGGAAGTAGCCGACCGGCAAGAGATCGGCCTCGCGCGCCGCCAGCCAGTCCCTTGCCGCCGCGCCCTGGCATTTGGGGCAGTGCCGGTTGCGGCAGCTGTTATAGGCGATGCGGCTGTGGCCGCAGTCTTCGCACGCCTCGACATGACCGCCGAGGGCTGCGGTGCGGCAGGTCTCGATCGCCGACATCACCTTCATCTGGCCGAGGCTCAGATGACCGGCATGGGCCGCGCGCCAGGCGGCGCCATGGCGATGGAAGATGTCGGCGACCTCCAGCGGCGGGCGGCTCACCGCCGCCGCATCAGGCGTCCGGTCTCGTCTCGTCCTCCGTGAGCAGCTTGATCCGGTCGAGCGGGCTCATGACGGCACGGATGGTGTTGGTGGCGACGCGGGCGTAAAGCGCGGTGGTGTCGAGCTTGGCGTGCCCTAACAGGACTTGGATCACGCGGATGTCGACATCCTGTTCCAGGAGATGAGTGGCGAAGCTGTGCCGCAGCGTATGCGGCGTCACCCGCTTCCCGATCTCGGCCGCTTCCGCCGCGGCGTGGACGGCGCGGTTCATCTGCCGCGTGGAGAGCGGCGTGACCGGGTTGCGGCCCGGAAACAGCCAACCCTGGGGCAACATCACGCGCCGACGCCGCCCCTCCCGCCACCAGACGCGCAGCAGTTCGAGCAGTTGCGGCGACAGCATGGCGTGGCGATCCTTGCGGCCCTTGCCCTGCTCGACCCGGATCAGCATGCGCGTCGAGTCGATGTCGGTCACCTTGAGCGACACGATCTCCGAAACCCGCAGCCCGGCGCCATAGGCCGTACCGAGGGCGGCCTTGTACTTCGGCCCTGGCGCCGCCTCCAGCAGCCGCGCAACTTCTTCGACGCTCAGCACCAGCGGCAGCTTGCGCGGCTGGTGGACGATGGTGAGACGCCGAGAGAGTTCGGGCCGGTCCAGCGTCACGGTGAAGAAGAAGCGCAGCGCCGAGACCGTGCTGTTGATGCCCGGCGGCCGCATGCCGGCCTGTGCCTGGTGCAGTTGGAAACGGCGAAGATCTTCGGTCGTCGCCGTGTCGGGCGAGCGGCCGATGAAGGCCGCAAACGCCTTCACGCAACGGATGTAGTCCCGGCGCGTGTCCTCGGTGAAGCCGCGCACGGACATGTCTTCGATCATGCGCTCGCGCAGCGCGCTGCCGGACGGATGCGAGAGATCGGTGGTCATCGGGTGCTCCTCTCGAAGTTCTGACCCTTCATGCTCGGAGGCAGATCACCGTCCGTCACCCCTGATCGTTCACGCACTCAATAGACGCCGCCGCATACGCGCCGACCTCGAAGCCCGCGCCCTCCCGCGCGAGCGGGTTCGTTCTCTGGCGCAAACACGACCGCCGGTCTTCTCTTGAGATGTCGGCTTTCAGGAAGAGGCGAAGCTGATCTCCACGACCTACATGAGGCGCAAAGCGGTCGTTCATCAGCTGTGGCCAAAGATTAGAATAAATCATCTCCTGCCGAAAGAAGCTGATCGGCAGGTCGTGCCGGCACTTGGCGGGCAGATGCCATGAAATCTTGGAGGCAGGTCAACGGCGCCTGGGCGGCCGTCAATGCGCCTGCCGCCCAGGCTGCTGGCGCACCTGCGCCGCTGGAAGCGGCTTGACCGCGATCGTGGTCCAGTGGTCCATGGAAGCCAAGGCGAGGCAATCAAGCGGATTGAAAAGGCGTTTCGGACTTGCCGCGCCAAGGCCGGCCTGTCGGCCGACGTTGTCCCGCATGTCTTGCGCCACACCCGCGCTACGTGGCTGATTCAGCGCGGTGTCGATATATGGGAGGTTGCCGGCAGTCTCGGAATGACGGTCGAGCAGCTCGAAAAGACCTACGGCCACCATCATCCCGATTTCCAGAAAGCCGCCGCCGAAGCCTATTGAGGCGACCAGGCGAATTGCCTCATAGATCACGTTCGAGCAGCACAGCGACCCAGCTTATCACATCGGCGTGTCGAACGGAGCATAGGCACTGAGATTAACGGTGACCAGCGACTGTGTCGCGCGAGTTCTAGGTCGCCCGCGAGGCCCGCGGCCGCTGTGAGCGTGCCGAGTTGGCGTCGAATTGGCCATCGATCAGATCGTGCATCGGGGCCCAGCGTTGGGCCACCGCGCCGCCCTAGCGGTTTCGGCCACCATACGGCACGAACCGCTCTTCCGGGGGCGTGGCCTGGCACCCCGACACGAACAGTAAGGCTAGGAAGGAGCAGATCGCAAGTAGTCTCATGACCGGTCTCCCTGTTGGGCGGACGAGGCAGGTCGTGAAAATACCATAATGCCGGTCGGATCTGCACTTCGGCCGACAGCGTGACGTGACGTGCTCAAAGGCTATTCAAGGCCGGCCCGGCGCAGGCTCAAGCACGGCGTCTTCCATTCCGTTGTCGATCTTCAGGCCGCCATCCGGCAGGCCTCGGAAGGGATATCGCCGAAAATAGCATTCCTTCAGCGCCGCTACGCCGTCCGCGAGCGACAGAAAGGCCATTATGACGGCATGCTGCTTCTCGATTTCTTTGGGAAAGACGAATTCCTCAGCCATATCTAGGCTGCTGGGTGAAACCGGGTAAGGATCGTCGAAATGTGTAGCGGGCGCCGTCCGCCTGAGACATGGGCGGCGCGGCGAGGTCGCGATCGAGCACGGCGAACTGGACCAGCGCGTCGAGGATGCGAAGCGCCTCGTTATGCATGACGTGCTTCTGCGCCTGGCTGGCGGCGATTTCCGGCAGCCCGAGACTGGGTGTCGTCATGATTGGTCCTTAAGGGAATCGCTGCGATTGTGGAGATTCCGCCGAACGTCGATGCGGACTGGAACGATGTGCTGATCCGGCGCAGGTAAGCATGGATTCCCCGAGTTGTAGTGGCGGTTTGACTTGGAAATGCTGCTGGCGAGCGGCAGACGTGCGCTCGTGTGAGCTTCTTCATGAACAAGTTCCGCAAACCCGGGTTCATCTCCTACAATGGTGAATAGAGGCTCACAGCTCGTTGCTGAATGCGGTCTTGCAGGATCAGCCCCGTATCGAGCGTTAGTTCAGATTGTCCATCGGGGTGATCAATTCTGCACAGTTATAGCCTCGGCAGAGGCATAGGTTACTGACGTGAGGATAGGGAAATGGAACATAACCTCATGCAGGCTGTGTGCTCGTCCTCCGCACGAAGATAGTCAGCAAAGGGCCCTAGCTAAGCTAGATGAAATCAGTCTTCGCCGACCAACCTAAGGAGAGATTTGGTGACACAAGAGACTGAAAGCGTTCGCCTGGTCGAACTGACCGCCGATATAGCCGCAGCCTATGTCTCGCACAATTCAGTTCCGATCACAGAGCTTGCCGGGCTGATCGAGAACGTCCACTCGGTATTGAAGGCGACGGCGGTTGGCTCGATTTCCGAACGAATTAAAGAACTTGTACCGGCCGTGCCGATCAAGAAGTCGGTCACACCAGACTATATTATTAGCCTCGAGGATGGGAAAAAATTCAAATCCTTGAAGCGTCATTTGTCCACGCACTATGGGCTGACGCCAGAGGAATATCGCGCGAAATGGGGCCTTCCGGCGGACTACCCGATGACCGCGCCAAACTATTCCAATGCACGATCGGCTCTTGCCAAGAAGTTGGGTCTTGGACGCAAGGCTGAGAAGCCGGCGCCCCCAAGGCGCACGCGTAAGAAACTGCAGCCGGCGACTTTTGCGTCTCAGCCTTCCGGCGGCTGAGCAGGTTCCGGAAAAGTGTGCCACGGTTTTCCGACAGAAACCTGCGACCAAACAAGAGGCTAAGCAGGCGAAGCGTGGGCGAAGCCACAGTACACGACTTCAAGGCTTGAACGGTCTGACTGGGCACTTTGATAACCAGGCATTTGCGGCCCAGGCGGGTTGGTTGGCGATGGCTCGCCTGAGAGCGTCAAAGCCGATACGGAACCATGACTTTTGGCGCCTGCCATGGGTTTTTCTAGGAATGGCTTTCATGCCCATGGTCTGTGTCGCGCAGCGATAGGTCCATGTCATGGCGAGAGCCAGGAGTGCCACGAGGGTCTCGATCTTGGCCGGGATGGTCAGGTGAGTGTCGTCGAGATTGAGGCCGCGCGTCTTGATATCGGCAAAGAGGCATTCGACCGCCCATCGTCTCTTGTAGGCTCTCAACGCGCGTTTGGGATCGGTGGTGTTGGTCAGCACGATCAGCCATTCGCCGTTCTTGATCCGCTTGGCGACGAGGCGCAGGGCTATGTCCGTTTCGGGCAGGAAGACGAGTTGCAAAAGCTCGCCGACGAAACGGGTCTCACTCCGCGTGTCCACCACTATCCGCCCGGCACTTCGAAGTGGAACAGGATCGAGCACCGCCTGTTCTGCCACATCACGCAGAACTGGCGCGGTCGGCCGCTGACAAGCCGCATGGCCGTCGTCGAGTTGATCGGCGCCACAACTACCAAATCGGGCCTTAAGGTCGAAAGCGCGCTCGACGAACGCATCTATGTAAGGGCCGAAAGGTCAGCAAAGCCGAAATGGCCAGCCTCGACATCACCGGCGATCCCTTCCATCCTGAATGGAACTATACAATCAAGCCACGCGAAACCTTGGAAGGGTAGCGGTTATTGTTCAGAATTTCCTAACGCTGCCTGTGGCCACCGCGTCGACCGCCTCTACCGTGGTGGTGATCATGTTTCCTGTCGCCGTACTCATGTTTACCGTGCGGCTTGTGAGGCTTAGGCGGGTCAGGTGTGTTAGGCATGTTCGGTGTTGGCGTTGCGCCGGGATTACTTGGTCTGTCGGGTTCGGGGGATATACTCGGCGCGGTGGGCGCGGCTGGCGATGCACGTGCTGCAGGTGCTGCCGGTGCTGCCGGGGCGGCAGGTGACGCGGGGGCAGCAGCAGCTCTTGCTGGCGCGTCTGGGCGGCTTCTATTGGGCGCTGCCTCTCTTCTCGTTTTGGTGTCGCCTTGCCGCTCTATCGATGCCATCGACATGCCGCAGCCGGTACTCGATCCGAAGCCACCTGATAATTGCTGTGTGCCGGTCAGGAATGGTAGTGCCCTCGCGTTACCTAATTCGGTGAGGGTGCCGCGATTGGCGCGACTGACGGTTGGCTTTCTGCCCGGTCTCGCGATCACGCAGTCGCACTTACGTTGCAATGTCACGCACCCACCGGCGCTACAGAATTGGGCAGAGCCGCTGAGCATCACTAGGGCAGTCGTGCCGTCGGGACCGACGTAGAAGTCAAACTTGGTGCCGCGTATGCCGATCGTGCTTATCGGGGTTTTAATTTCGTAAACGGACTTTTTGTGCCTACCGCTGACCCACCGGAACGCGCCCTTGGTGGCTCTGATCGTGAATTTCTGGACTGACTCAGAATCGTCGTAGACGAACTTATCGATCTTGACGACTGATCCCGCACCGATGGCGAACTTTGAACCATCGCGGAATATGAATTCACCGAGGCCGGATTTGGAAGTACGGATTTGTTCGTTGCGGTGGACCGGCTCTTTCACTTCCACCGAGCCATAGTCACCGCTGACGGCAGTCAGGATACGGGTTGCCGTCCCTACCTTTTCGGGTTCAGCCCAGACGCCGCTGGTCAGAGCTAGTAATATCGATAATGTGACTATGGGTTTGTGTGTCATTCCCCGCCCGCGAATTGCTTAAACTGGCATCCACCCGATGAACGACTTGTTGAAGTGAGGTTGCCGCCATTGGCGGGCATTGGCAAGTCCTTACCGTCGCGACCGGTCGCCAATCGTGGCTGCCTCGCAACAAAAGTCGGTGACCGCCCTTGTACGAAGGGGCATCCGGCGCCGAAGCGCGCGATCGAGGCCGCCTTGCCCCTTGTTGAGGAACACGCGGCGAGCCCTTGCGCTCCCAGCGCAGCGCGGAAAACAGCGGTTCGAAGGGTTCATGGCAATTCGGGCACTGCCAGTAGAACTTGCCGCGCGTGCCGCCATTGTAGATCGACAATATGCCGGTGCAGGGCGGCGCTTCATGCGGCGTCGAGCCCTTCCACTCGGGATCGAGCACCGGCCGGCCCCGGCGAGCTTTCGAAGATCGCCATGCCGAGCGGGCCGAAGGCCCGCGCGCGCGAAAGACCCGCGGGGCTTCGATTCTCGGGAAGGACCCGAACCGCATATCTGTCAGGACAGGCCGGCCTTGCGGCCTATCGGGGCCGAGAACAGACCGGCAGCTTCGGACAGCGAATTTTCAAGACAAACATTCAGGTTGAAAAGTTCGGACCGTCGTAACGTGACCCTTTGCAGTCATCTACGGTCTGTCGGCCTCAGCTAGGCAAGGGCTGGTTTGCAGACCTTCGCCTGCGTGGCTTCCTACGCCTGGCGCCCTTGCGCTCACGTCATCAGCCTGAGGGCGCACAGTGAGAACGGAGCGTAACGAGTCCATGATGGCGGCTGTGCAGCGGTTCAGGATGGCCCGCCTGTGCCGAGCCGAATGACAGGCACGAACAGGTACTTCACGGTGCGTTCGTGCATCGGTAACGTCGCCTTTGTTGAGTTCATGTCGGACGTCGCGGCCGGTAGGGTGCAGAGATAGAACTCGTCGTTGGTGGTCAGCATGATGCGAGGATCACCGAGGCTGACTTGCTCCTTGAGGCTGCGGACATAATAGCCGGCAGGATAGGCAAGGACGTCCTCAGCGGAGGCCACCTCATTGACGTGGGCAGGGCCGCACAATCTCGTAATGTCGGAGTCCGCTTGTGCGGCTAATGCCCCCGCTGAAAGAAGGGTAAGTGCAATGACCAAACCGGTTCGTTTCACCTTTTCCTCCTTCCAATCCGGGTGTTGATGGATCGCTTGGAAGCGACGGCCGGTTGGATTACGCTAGCAAGCGCGCCGGGAGGGTGAAATGTCCCGAAAGGCTCCTGAAATTGACCTGAAATGTGCTGAAACGATCACGTTCCGCGGCTTTGTCTTTCGGCCAAAAAGCGGACAGCTCCGGACCGCTGACGGTAAAGCGGTCGATCTTCGCAGCCAGGCCGCTGAGGCACTCTCCGCGCTCGCGGCGCGGCCGGGCGAGATCGTGTCCAAGGATGCGTTGATGCAGGCCGTCTGGCCCGATACGTTTGTGACCGAGGACAGCCTTACTCAATGCATTGCCGATATCCGCCGCGCGTTGGGGGACGACGGGCACGTGATCGTGCAGACATTCCCCAAGCGAGGCTACCGGCTGAATGTCGATCGATCGGACGCTGACGTCGATGCCGGCATCGAACGAGCCAGGACACAATTCCCGTTACGCGGCTCCGTTATTGCTGCAATTGTTCTCGTCACGGCCGCGATCTGCGCGTACCTCGGCGCAGGACTGTGGCGAGCCGCTCCGGTTCGTTCGAGCGACATACCGAGGATTGCGGTCCTTCCCTTCGAGGATTTCAGCACAGGGGCGGACAAGGGATATCTCAGCGATGCCGTCGCCGAGGGGATCATTACCGAGCTTGCGCGAAGCAAGACTTATGCTGTCATCGCCCGGAACTCGAGCTTCAGGTACCGCGGCAAGCCGATCGACGTCAGGCAGATCGGAGAAGAGCTTGGCGTCGACTACCTTCTCGAGGGCAGCCAGCAGAAGATCGCGAACCGGCTGAAAGTGACTGCGCAGTTGCTCGATGCGGGTGACGGATCGCATCTTTGGTCCAACACCTACAACCGGGAGGTTGGTGATTTCTTTGTTGTCCAGGAGGAAATCATCCGGACGCTTGGGGATCGGGTCGGGCAAAGGATCACGCGACCCTGGCCACTGAGCGAAGCCGCCCGGGTCAGCGCTCTTCACTATTACCTGATGGGGTATGCCGTGATCCAAAAGGATTTCTCCGCAAGGGGGACCGAGGTGCAACGGCAGTTCAGCTTCGATGCGATCGAAGCGGATCCGAACTCGCAATTCGGATATATAGGGCTGGCCCACAGCTATCAGAGGGACGCGGCTTTTGGGTGGCACCTGCAGGAACATAGCCGTGAGGAGGCGTTGAAGCTTGGCGCAGATTACGCCGACAGCGCCATCCGGCTCGCACCGGACGATGCCGAGTTGCATTGGGCCCGCGCCCGCGTGTATAGTGAAGCTGGCGAGGTCGAGCTGGCCCTTGCGCGATATGATCAGGCGATCGCCCTGAATCCCAGCAACTCGGAAATTCTCGTCGCCAGTGCGGAACCGCTGGTCGAAATCGGCCGTACAGGCGAAGCGATCGATCGGATCAAGCAGGCAATGGGCATCGATCCTTTCTACCCTGAGTGGTTCAACTGGCAGATGGGCTGGGCGCTCTACCACAAAAACGATTGCGAGGCCGCGCTGGCGTGGATGCGAAAGATGTCCAGAATCCAGGATAGCGCACACCGGACGCTCGCGTCGATCTACGCTTGCCTGGGCGACGAGCGGAAGGCAAAGGAAGCGCTTGCGGTTTTCCTCAAAGACTCGCCGCGCGACTCCATCAGCAAAGCACGCAAGCAATGGGAGAAGGGCCACCTCGCCCCCGGAGCCGTCGAACGCTTGATCAAACACCTGCGGATCGCAGGCTTGCCGGAGTGACCGCCGGCCGTAAAGGCCCTCTCGGCCGACACGAGCGATGTCCCGGAAGCCCTTACTGCGCCAATGCAAATGTCAGGGGTGGCGCAACCGCGACCTCCAGCTTTCGACCGTAATGTCTGCTTCAGGTAGCGGCAGAGTTTCACCTCAAACGGCCGATTGTGGGCGCACAACTGCCCTTTCTCGCCTGATATGCGACCAAAACCGCCATAATTTATCCACCTCCCCGAAACCCGTGAAACAATCTCTCCTGCCGATAGGAAGGAGGGGCAGGATACGAGGCGCTGCGATCATTGACAGGACCATCCTGACCCGGATCGTCGCATTGCCGTTCGCGCTGGCCGGCCTTGCCGAGTGCGCGCGCGGCGCGGCGACTTCCGTCCGTCTGTTCGTGCTCTTGCACCGTGCAGCAACTGCGGCGCGCACTTACGCAATCAGCGTCGGCGCAGTGTAGACGACACAGGCCGAAGCCAACTTTGCGACCGACTTTGAGCCACGAACCTGGCTAGGCCACGGACTTAGAAGCCGTATCTCGCGATGATGATTGCGAAGGCGATGACGAACAAAATGCCGGCGAAGGTCGGCGCGGTTACGATGATGGCCGCCGCGACTGGATATAGGTTGCGCCAAGCTAGCGTTCCCGCAACGATCGCGATGATGGGGGAGAGGACGAAATAGACCGGGGTACCCCAGTCGTCACCGCCAAAGTCGAGTCCTTGCTCAGCGACCGATGGCAGAATCGAGAACCAGCCCAGCAGGATGCTGCCGGCTAACGCCAGGGTGGTGCCGCGAAGATCGCGTCGAACAGCCAGCACAAACGCCACTAAGGCCGCAATCGTTTGGAGCCCGCCTGTCGTGGCCACTGTCAATCCGCCCAGCCCGGAGGCCAAGTTTGACACGCCCATGAACGCATAGGCCACCAACGACAGTCCTAGATACGCCTGCAGCGCCGCCGTGAGAAAGAGGAGCGGCCATACTGCCTTTTCCGCCGCGGATTTGTTCTGCTGCTCCCTGCTCGCCATGTTCTGGTCTCCGAAATTCTGGGGCTACCTCGCCCATGCTGCAGCCTGGTCGGAGCCTGTCTTTGAAGAAGCGGCTCTCAGCGGGGAGTTGTCAGCCCGGAGGAGGCGTTTTGCAATCCCACCCTGACGACACGTCCTGGCGCAAAGCGCCCACACCGGCGCCGAGGCCGAACAGCGAGATGACCTGCGGATCGAAGCCGGTCATCTTGAAGGCGCTTTCGCTCTTCTCGTAGCCCATGTCGATCTCGATCGGCATGAGCATGCCGGCATTGCGGACCTCCTCGAGCTTGACGCTCGGCACCGGCAGGGTGATCTCGCTCGCCTGGCCGATCAGCGAGGTGCGGTCGGCGAAGATCGGGCAGTTGCGCAGGATGAATCGCGGCATGTCCGACATGGCCGCTTCCTTTCTCGGATGATGATGATTAGGGAGCTGAAGGCCGGCGCTGTTTCCAGGCAGACTTGCGTGTTCGCCCTACAGGACACGACACAAGGATCACTTCCTTGTTTCGAGGCCGCTTTTGCCCCTCACCCTTACCCTCTCCCTGCCGCAAGCGGGGCGAGGGGATCGCCGGCGTTGCGGCCGTGCTTCCTTCGCCCCGCTCTGGCGGGGAGAAGGTGGCCGGCAGGCCGGATGAGCGACTATCCTTGGTGTCAAGTTGCATTAGCGAGTTCGTTTCGCGCGTCGCGCGCTTTTGCATTGAGGATAACGAGGAGCTTTCGGGCCAGCGCGATACGGATGACCATTTTGGGTTTGCCGGCCTTCTGCAACCTGTCATGGAAGGCTTTGAGATGCGGGTCGTAGCGAGCTGCGATGCGTGCGATGAGGAAGAGGATGGAGCGCGGCCCGGCGCGGCCGCCGCGCACCGGACGGTAGCCCTGGCGGCTGCCGCTGTCGTTGGCGATGGGGGCGAGCCCGGTGACCTTGGCGACGGCCTTGTTGGAGATCAGGCCGATCTCCGGCACCTGTGCCATCAGCACGGCGACGGTGCGGCTGGCGACGCCCTTGACCGTGCGCAAGGCGGCGTCGAGGCGCGCCCACAGCGGATCGTCGTCGATCAGCGAAGCGATCTCGCCGGACAGGCGGCGTTCCTGGCGCTTGAGCAGGCACGATGACCTCATCGATGCTGTCGAGCGTCTCGGCGCTGCTGGCCGCGGCCCTGCGCTGCTTGTTGGCGACAAGGCTCGCCGGTCACCTGGGAGAGCCGGGCAACCAGCGCCTTGAGCCGTGCTGGGCGGGGCTCGGCGGCGGCGCCATGAGGGGCAAATCAGGCTGCTGTCGTGTACTGTGGCTTCGCCCACGGGTGCATCATTGTTATCATCCTCTCGGTCCAAGGTCCGGCATTGCGCCCGGCAGGCTTAGACGCTATTCGGACTCGTCTCTTTGCGCTAGATCAACGCCACCGCCCAAGTGAGCCGGAGTTAGTCCGCCGAGCTTCGCCCAGCAAGTCAGCAAAGACCCTTCTTGGCCTTGCCCGGGTGCTTGACGGCGCCGGCCTCCTCCAGATTGACAGGTTTGCCTACCAGGATCAGTGCGACCATGCCCATGCCGTAGTGCGGCGTGCACTTGACGCCGTAGATGCCCTCGGCGTTTACCGTAACGGTGATTTTTTGGCTCATCTCTGCTGATCACGTCGTGCGGTGCGGTGCCGGTGAAGGGCATCACCGACCTCTATTCGCTCCCGCTCCATTTGAGTTTGACCGCTGGCACGCGGTACTCGGCTGGCGACCTGACCTTCAACCCGAACTTCTCGGACTGGCTGATTGGCTGGCCGATCGGCTGGACCGCGCCTTCGCGAAGCGGTACGGAGTGGTCAGCCTGGCTGCGGCGTATGCGTGGCGAACTCTCAAGGCTGAGTTCGAGCGAGGTTGAGGGAAGGCTTGTTCACGATCATCTCATGCAATTCGCTTGATTGGCTGTTGCGCGCGCCACAGCTACAGCCGTGCCGATCAAATTGCGCATTCTGCCGCGCCACAAGGTAGCGCCGATTTGTGCCAAAGCTTGCGCCGCGCCACTGTGTGGAGCCCGACATGCAAAGCGGACCTCCGAGTGGTTTTTGTGGCGACATTTGGTCCAAGCCTTTCCGATTGGAGGCGAAAATGGACGCCAGTCCGGAGAACGGCTTCGAGTGTAGCTCGGCAGTTTTCAGATAATTTCTTGTTTTCTCTGAGCTGTTTTGGT
>CAWFYS010000001.1:0-211921 GCA_963820075.1 uncultured Alphaproteobacteria bacterium | reverse complement strand
ACCCATTTGTAACCCAGAAATAGGACGCCGTCAGGAAGTAGCAGCCTAAGTCATTGATTTTATTGGCGCGCCCGGAGAGATTCGAACTCCCGGCCCCCAGATTTTCGTAGTCTGGTGCTCTATCCAGCTGAGCTACGGGCGCGCAGAGGCCACATTTATGCGACCGGCAGGAGGCGGTCATCGACAGCCCTCAAGCGAGAAGGTTCACTAATGGCTGCCACGCGGAAAAGCAAGCGGCTGGGCAAAACTTTTGGTAGGCAACCAAACCTACCCTAACATTTGCAACTGGGTTGTTCGGCTGAGATGGGCGCGGTGAGCTTCCGCTTGGTGCGCCCGTCGTCCGAGCGACCATGCGATCACATTGCTGGTTGGATGCGCCTTCGTGCAAGCCACGCAACGGAGTTCAGGCCGCCGGACGAATGTGCCGTCCACGAAGAGGATGGGCCGTCGCCGAGGCCAATTGCGGCTTCTGTTCAATGGGTTGGTCAGAAGCGTGATCGAATGATGCTGTGCGGTATCGGCGATCGTCAGCCCGCCCAACGGTGCCGGGAGGAGAGCATCGATAGCCCGACGAGCGTGCCGCAGCCAGATCGAGCACTCGCCGAATGACGGCACGCGGGATGACCCGGGTTTTGCTGAGTTTCGTCCGAGCGACGCTGCCTTTCCCAAGCTACGCGGCCCTGGATGTCGGCGAAGGGCATTTCAGCCGGGCGGTTCTGATGCCGGCAGTTTTGCAAGGCAAGCAATGCGTACCGCACGATCGCAGCCGGCGGACTGACGCTTTATATATCATCCGAGGTTCGGACCGTTCAGCCTCGCCGGAACGCTGTCGGCGCGCGGATCAAGAATAGAGAAGTCTCTGGTGAACGGATAGTAGCGCCCGCCGGTATCAGTGAGCGCAAGTCCGCGGCGGTTCGGAGGAAACGGTTGCTGCGGGTTCATGCCATCCGTGAGAATTTCGCACGGACGAAACCGCGATAACATCGATTGATTTTTCAAAGCGCCTGCCCCATCAACTTCCGAGGCAATATGACCTTGCCAAAACCGGCCGATGCGGTGCTGGCACGACGAACTATCGCGGCGACGCGATGCGCGAAAGGAATCCTGAGACCGACATGCGGGAAGCGGCGCCAGCCGAACAGCAACAGTTCAAAAAGGGAATAGCCATGATCATGTATTCACGCATCCGATCGTCCCTCGCCGCCCTCACCGTGCTGGGCGCAATATTCGGCCTCGCGGCGCAGGCCAGCGCCGACGCCATCGACGACATCACCGCCGCGGGCCAGATCAATGTCGGCGTCTTCTCCGACTTCCCGCCCTTCTCGTCGGCCAGCGCCGACATGAGCCTCAAGGGCTATGACATGGACGTCGCCCAGGCGATCGCCGACTCGCTGAACGTCAAGCTCAACCCGGTCGCCGTGACCGGCCAGAACCGCATCCCCTACCTTACCGAAAAGCGCGTCGACATGCTGATGAGCGTCGGCTACTCGAAAGAGCGCGAAGAGGTGATAGACTTCGCCGCCGCCTACGCGCCCTACTACATCGCCGTGATCGGGCCCGCCGCGCTGAAGGTCGAAAGCAAGGACGACCTCGCGGACAAATCGATCGCGGTCAACCGCGGCACGCTCGAGGACACCTCGCTCACCGAAGCCGCCCCGGCTTCCGCCGACATCAAGCGCTTCGACAATTACAACGCCGTGATCCAGGCCTTCATCTCGGGCCAGACCCAGTTGATGGTCGTCGGCAATGATGTCGGCGCGCAGGTGCTCGCCAGACAGGAGGGCCTCAAGCCGGAACAGAAATTCCAGCTGATGACCTCGCCTTCGCATATCGGCCTCAACAAGAACGAGGACCGGCTGAAGACCGCGATCAACGACGCAGTGGCCAAGATGCTCGCCGACGGCAAGTTGAACGCCAGTTCGGAGGCCTGGCTCAAAACGCCGCTGAACCCGGATAACCTCAAGGACTGAACCCTTGGGCTACACCCTCCAGTTCGGGTGGCTCTACGACGCGCTCGGCGCCATCGCGCAGGGCGCGGCCATGACGATCTTCCTGATCGCCGTGACGACGGTTGCCGGAACGGTGCTGAGCGTGCTCGGCGCCGCAGCGCGCCGCAGCGGATACCGCCTGCTCCGGCAGGGCGTCGCCGCCTATGTGGAGCTTGTCCGCAATACGCCCTTCCTGGTTCAGTTGTTCTTCATCTTCTTCGGACTGCCGGCGATCGGCATCCGGCTCGATCCGGTGCTGGCGGCGATCCTCGCCATGACGCTGAACATGGCGGCCTACGCCACCGAGATCGTCGGCTCCGGCCTCGACGCCGTGCCCATCGGCCAGCGCGAGGCAGCCCTTGCGCTCGGCCTGCGGCCCCGGCAGGTCTTCGTGAAGATCGTGCTGCCGCAGGCGCTGAAGATCATCTTCCCCGCGCTTTCAAGCCAGGTCGTCATCATGATGCTGGAATCGGCGGTGGTATCGCAGATCGCGGTTCGCGAACTCACCTATGAAGCCGACATGCTGCAGGCACGCACCTTCCGCGCCTTCGAGACGTATTTCGTCGTCACGCTTGTCTATCTCGGCATGGCGGTCGCCCTGCGCAAGCTCCTCTTCGTCGGGGGCAAGCGCTTCTTCCAGGTCAGCGCGTGATGGTCGAGTTCACCTTCTGGGACATATTGCGCAATCTGCTTCTGGCCGCGCGCTGGACGATCATGCTGTCGGCGGTGGCTTTTGTCGGCGGCGCGGTCGTCGGCATCGGCATCCTGCTGCTCAGGATCTCAAAGCGGAAATGGGCGCGGCGCTTTTCGATCGGCTACATTTCACTGTTCCAGGGCACGCCGCTGCTGATGCAGCTTTTCCTGGTATTCTTCGGCCTGCCGATGCTGGGCTTCCGCGTCGAGGCGTGGACGGCGGCGGCGCTCGCTTTGACGCTATGCGCCAGCGCCTATCTCGGCGAAATCTGGCGGGGCGGCGTCGAGGCGCTGCCCCGTGGGCAGTGGGACGCCGGCGCCAGCCTCGGCCTCCACTATATCCAGGAACTCAGGCTCGTCATCCTGCCGCAGGCTTTCGCCATCACGCGGGCGCCGATCGTCGGCTTCCTGGTGCAACTGATCAAGAGCACGGCCCTTGCCTCGATCATCGGCTTCGAGGAGCTGATGCGTACCGCCAACGCCATCTCGAACGCCACCTTCGCGCCCTTCACCGTCTACGGCCTGGTCGCGCTGATCTACTTTGCCCTGTGCTTTCCCTTGACCCGCTACGCAAGGGCGCTCGAGCGGCGCGCCGCCTTGGCGCATTGAACGGTCGGACGCATGATGCTGCGTCGCCGCGACAGCGCGGCCGGTAATGCGCGGGCCGGCCGCGGCGTGTTAGCGGTTCAGACCGCGAGTTCGAGCGGCGAGGCTTTCAGGTATTTCAGCCTCAGCCGTCCGTTGCTCGCCTGCTTGGCGTTGGCGAGCATCTCCTCAATCGCCTTGAACTGCTTGATGCACTTGGTAAGCTTGGCCGAGGGCTCGCCATTCTTGGCGATGTAGGCGGCCTGATTCTTCTCCAGATAGTTGGTGCTGCAATTGAGCCAGATGGTGAAGCTCTGGCTGGCCTCGGGGTTTGGGGAGAGCTTGTCTGGGGTGCCCAGGCGGGAGTCGAGCAGCACTTGGAGGACTCTGAGGTCGGGGTTCTCGTGCTCGCCATTGGCGCAGATCAAATAATGGTCGGCGGTGACGCGCCTGGCGAAGGCGCGGCTAAAATTGTGCTCGGAGCCGTGGTGCGGGATCTTTAGCACGTCGACATGGATCCCGGCGCCATCGGCGAGGCGACCGTGATGGGTGAGGCCAGCGAGTATGTCGTCGGAATGGCCGTCGCCCGTCATGATGACGCGGGTGAGGCCGCCGCCGGGCTTGGGCTCTTCGAGCAGCAGCATGAGCGACGCGAGATTGGGCTCGGTGACGTTCTTGCGATGGCCGAGTTCGTCGTCGATGGAGACGCCGAGGCCGGCGGGAATCGGGCCCTCATTGTGTTCGAGCCAGGCCTCCAGCTTGTCGACGCTGCCGGCGTTTTCGGGATTGGCCAGCCAGTTCTTCCAGTATTTGCGGAGGATTTCGAGGTCCTTCTGGAACGGACCGATAACGCGGATGTCGAGGGGGCTGGCAGGGACGAGGTTGATCACCTCCTGGTCGCGGACCATAGCGAGCAAATTGCCGAACTCGCCGTTGAGCGGGATGTTCAACTGATCTGCGGCGATGCGGCGGGACACCTTGATCGCCTCGGGGATCGAGTTGGCGACGCTGCGGAAAGCGTCGGCGAGCCGCAGCAGCGACGGGTTGTTCGAACTTGAGAGCCTGTTGGCGCGGGCGGCGAGAACGTTGCCGATCGCCTCGGACTCGTCGACCATGGTCTTGAAGGCGTTGTGCCAGATGCGCTTTACCTTGGGTGGCCTCTTGAAAGGCGGCCTGGTGGCCGGTTGGCCATTGCCGTGCCTGTGGTCGAAAACGCGCCACTGCACCGTGTCCTCGAGCAGTTGCAGCACCCCGGCGATGTGATCCTGATCGACATGCGAAACATAGACGAGGTCGAGGTCCTTGCCTGTGTCTTCCGCCCATTTGCCGAGGAAGCCGCGCACCTCGGAGGCGTAGGAGCCGGGCATGCCGCCATCGGCGAGGATGCTGACGGCACCGGCCTCGATCAGTAGGCAATCGCCCTTCTCGGACGGCAGGAGTGTGATCTTCATGATGCGGTCTCAGGCTGGGGGGCGGCGGGTCGCGGGGGCCTTGGCTTTGGGGTTGGGTCTGGGACGGCGCGCAGTGCTGGCCGTGACGCCATGGGCCGCGGTGGCTGGCGGGGCGGATTTCTTCAGCTCGGTGCGCATCAGCGCGCGGGAGGCTTCGGCGACGCAGGCCGCCGGGGAAATCACGCCAAAACCCAAATCGTTCGCCCACTGATAGGTGGCGCCCGGCAGGGGCCGCGCGGTGGCCTTGATGATGCCGAGGATCTGGGCGGCGGTGAGCGTCGGTTCGGCGGCCAACATCAGGCCGATGACGCCGGCGACATAGGGGCTCGCCATGCTGGTGCCGGTCATCTCGATCCACGGATCGCCCGGATCACCGAAGCCGTTGGCGGCGACGATGCGGGTGCCGGGAGCCGCGATGTCGGGCTTCGGCCGGCCGTCGCGGGTCGGTCCCTGGCTCGAGGTGATGTGGGCTCGGCGCCTGGGTTCATCGAGATTGGCGACCGAGACGACGCGCTGACCGCAGGCGAGAGAACTGACCGACGAGGTATCGACGTGCGAGGCTTCGGTGAAGAAGGAGGGCCAGAAGTAGCTGCCGTCGCCCAGATCGGCCGGATCGTCGCGCTCAATCCAGGCGTGGAAGGCGCCGTCGCGGATGACGAGGCCGTGCAGCCGGACCTGCCAGACGCCGGCGGGGACGCCGATGATCAGGTCGCTGCCCAGGAACGGCGTCAGGTAGGTGGCGATGTAGTTGGCGCCGTTGGTCGGGTGATGCGGCTCGTTATAGATGCTGATCAGCGTGCGGTCGGGCAACTGGTGGTTCTCGAGGAACTCACCGGGCAGGACCGGGCCGATCCAGTCGCCATCGGGCGGGCGGATGCTGATGGCGAAGCGATCCTGCGGTTCATACCAGATCTCGAGCTCGTTCTCCGATGCATCCTTGACCCTGTCGCCGACGACCTGCCACTCCAGGATGTGGTCGAGGCCCTGCGCGTTGATTTTGCCGCTCGCATGAATGCGGCCCGTCATATAGCCGAGATCGTCCGGAGCCTCGGGTCGCTCCTGGCCGGAGTTGCCGGCGGCAATGCAGATGGAACGGCCCGGCTCCGACAGCAACGTGTCGATCCAGCGGTCGAGGATGCTGGAGCCGTCGTGGGCGTGGCCGTTGGTCCCGAGGCTGATATTGATCGAGATGGGGCGCTCACCGGCGAGCGCGAGCAGATAGTAGACGGCGTCGAGCAGACTGGTGGAATCGTAGAACGATGTTCGCCTGTCGATCTCGTCTTCGGGCAGGGCAATCAGCACCGCGCCGATTTCGGCCGCGCTGCAGAGACCGTTATTGCCGGCGGCGATGGAGGCGACATGGGTGCCGTGCGAACCCACCACCATCTGCGATTGCGGCTCCAGATCGTGCGGCGAGACGTGAATCTTGGCGGCGTCCGTCAATGCGGTTTTCATGTCGGCGGCGGAGATCACCCGGCCGCGATCGAGGCCCTTGCGATTGCGTCCGACCTTGGCGCCCTGATCCCAGATGCTGACAAAGCGCGACTTGCCACCGACGAGAAAATCGGGGTGAGCCCAGTCGAAGCCTTCGACATCGATGATGCCGATCAGCATACCCTTGCCGTCACCAAGCTCGGCCGGAGCGGCGTCCGGGACCCGGCGGGCCGGAGCGGAGCCGCCGGCACTCCCCTTGATCGGACGCGGCAGCTTCAGGGCATCGGCCGGTTCGATGAAGACCGTGCTGGCGTTGCGGGCGAGGTCGTACACTTCATCGAGGGTCAAGCGGCGGGTCGCCATGCCGCGCAAGGTCTGCTGGCCGGCCACCGGTGGCAGCGTTTCGGTGGAGCGGACAAAAACGCTGACCTCGACCGCCTCCCGCTGCGCCTGCACGTCGACGCCGTGCTTCTTGGCGGTGCCGCTGACCGGGGCGTCCCGGGGTGCGATGGCGGAAGCCAGCGGCGGGGTGGAGGCCGCGAACTTCGCGCTGATCACCCGCAGCGCCGGCTGTACCTCGGATTTTGCGGAGCTGACGTCCGGGTCGCAATTGGCGAACATCCGCAATTTCGGATGCTGGTTCCGCAGCACAACATCCTGCCACCTGTCGCTCATCGTATCCGCCCCCTTCGAATATTTCGAGAACAACAAACTCTTCTGAAAGAGATCATGCCACCGAATATTGCAACAAGCAACAGGGTCGCGTATATTTCACAATTGGGCTGAAATCGCGCACTGAACTGCCGGTTGTTGGCAGGCGTACAGATCAATGCGTATCCACCACTGAACAGCGGGCTAGTTTCACAACGGTGCCGCTGATTGCGCCCGCGCGGTCCTAAGGTGGCGCATGCGGCGGCGTTGGCGAATTCGGCGAAGAGCCGCTCAAGGCACTTCAAGCCCGCCACAAAGCGATGTTCGCCGTGCTGGCGTCCCTGGTTCGGCTTCTATTTCCTAAGCAGTTTCGGAAAAGTGTCCCACGGTTTTCCGGCGGAAACCTGCGGCAAAACAAAAGGCTAAGCAGACCAGGCGTGGGCGAAGCCACGCAAGTCTGCCTGGCGAGGCCGCCGGTGGATGGACCCTGCGCGGCGCCGGCGGTTCCCGGCCGCAAGGAAGAGGATTTTCTCCCCGACCGTCACGGTCGGGGAACCGTCGTCCGACTGGTAACTCCGTTCGGCTGCGCGCGAAAGGTCGACGCCTCGCCCTGGCGATGAAAGGCGGCTGTATTCGCGGCAGTGCCTGTCATGGCGTGGTCTCCCGCCTGGAACCGATCGCTCGATAAGAACCATCGGTAATCGTCCCGCTTTGGTATAGACAGAGAGGACCGATAGCTGGGGGCGGACGAAGATGGCGCGAATCAAGATCGTACATACGACCGAGTACACCTACCGCAATCCAGTCGGTCTTCTGCGTCACCGCTTGATGGTCCGCCCCGACGACAGCCACGACCTGAGATTGCATCTCGCTGAGCTTAAGGTTGAGCCGGAGCCGGCCGCCGTGTACTGGAAGCACGATGCGTTCGACAATTCCATCTGTTTCCTCGAATGGCCCGAAAAGCTCAGGACCGAGCGCCTGAGCATCGTCTCGGCGCTTGATCTCACGCATCACCCCGACGGCCCGCCCTTGCCGCGGTACAGCCTCGAAACCGCGGCCGAAATGTTCCCCTTCTCCTACGCACAGAACGAGATTCCGGATCTTGCGCGGCTTGCCGAGCGGCAAATGCCCGACCCGGACCGCAAGGTTGATGCCTGGGCGCGGCGCGTCGTCGCCGAGGCCGGCAGCACGAAGACGTTGAAGGTGATGGAGGTGATGACACACGCTATCCGGCGGGAGTTCGGCTATGGCGCGCGGCATGAGGAGGGAACGCAGACCGCCGCGCGGACCATCGAACTCGGCACCGGCACCTGCCGCGACTTTGCCGTGCTGATGATGGAGGCCCTGCGCAGCTTCGGCCTGGCCACGCGCTTTGTCACCGGATATCTCTATGACGACACGTCGGGCACGACCCGGGGAGGCGGCAGTACGCACGCCTGGTGCGGCGTCTTTCTGCCGGGCGCCGGCTGGGTCGAGTACGATCCGACCAACGGGCTGGTCGCCGGCGCCAACCTGATCCGTGTGGGCGTGGCCCGCGAGGCATCCCAGGCCATTCCGATCTCGGGAGGCTTCGTCGGCAATGCGGACGATCCGATCGGCATGCATGTCGATGTGTCGGTCGGCGCCGTTCCGATATGATAAAGGCGTCGGCCCCATATTGGTTCGCGCGGCCGGCTCCTGAAATCGCGGCCCTGAACTCGGGCTAACGGGATCGTCATTCGACCCCCCTCTCCTGCCGCTTCGCAAGGCGGAGAGGGGGTCTTCGCTCTTCGTTAGCCCGGATTCAGGGTCCGTCGCCGGCTGCCGGAACTCATCGCCAAATTTCGCTTTCGAAGATAGAATCCGGACCATTGCAACGAATCAGCAGGGCGCCGCTTGATCAGCCCTGTTTTCCGTACCTCTCGCCCTGGTCATCGGCACAGATTGAAACGGACCTGATCGGAATGACATCTGCGAAACGGATGCCCTGGTGGGCGTGGGCGTGGCCGGCTTTGGCCTGGATTGTCCTGATCGTCACGACAGCCGCCGGCATGGGCGGCCCACTGGCGGCGGTCGCGGGCGTGGTTCTTGTTGCGACCATATTTGCAGCCGTACACCACGCCGAGGTGGTCGCGGACCGGATTGGCGAGCCGTTTGGCACGCTTGTTCTGGCCGTGGCGGTGACGGTGATAGAAGTGGCTCTGATCGTTTCCGTGATGGTGGGCGTTGGAGCGGAGAAGGCTGGTCTGGCAAGAGACACGGTTTTCGCCGCTGTCATGATTGTGTGCGGCGGCATAGTCGGTCTGTGCCTCCTCGCGGGCGGCATGCGCCATCACGAGCAGGGCTTCCAGGTGGAGGGGGCGAGTGCAGCATTGGCGGTGCTGGCCGCACTCACAACGCTCACTCTCATCGTACCGAATGTTACATCCAGCGCGGCAGGGCCGGTATTCAGCACCTCGCAACTGGTTTTTGCCGGAACGATTTCACTGATTCTGTACGGCTCGTTCGTGTTCATCCAAACCGTACGTCACCGCGATTATTTTCTCTCTGACGATGACGAGGGCGATGAAGGCCACGCCCCGCCCTCCGCCAGGACAGCGCTTTTCAGCGCCGGTCTTCTGGTCGCCGGCCTTATCGCTGTCGTGGGCCTCGCGAAGGCTCTGACGCCGACATTGGAAGCAGGCGTGGCCTGGCTCAATGCGCCGAAAGCCGTTGTCGGAATAGTCATCGCGGCGCTGGTGCTGATGCCCGAATGCCTGGCGGCGCTGAGAGCGGCCCGCGCAAATCGATTGCAGACCAGTATGAACCTGGCGTTGGGGTCGGCCCTTGCAAGCATCGGCCTGACCATTCCGGCCGTGGCGGTCGTGTCGATCGTGCTCGATCTGCCCCTGGAACTCGGGCTGAGCTTGAAGGAGACGGTTCTGCTCGTGTTGACGCTCTTCGTTTGCGTCATCACATTGGGAACCGGCCGAACCACCGTGCTTCAGGGCATTGTCCACCTGGTCATTTTCGCGGCGTTCCTGTTCCTCTCCATCGTGCCGTAAACCGCGGCACGGTTTTGGCTCCATTCACCCGACAACCGCGGCCGGAGTTCCCGCCACCAGGATGAATGATCGCGGCGTTCGACAGCGCGCCATGGTGGCTTCGACAGCCCCGGCGTTGATGGTTACAAACTGGATGGTTACAAACTGGATGGTTACAAACTGGATGGTTACACTTGCAACAATCAGGCCGGACACGGCCTGCGCGGGAGAAAAGCCATGCCGCTTTCCTACATGCCGGGCTTCGGCAACGACTTCGAGACGGAGACCTTGCCGGGCGCGCTGCCGCAGGGCCGCAACTCGCCGCAGCGTCCAGCCTACGGGCTTTATGCCGAACAGCTTTCCGGTTCGCCCTTCACCGCGCCGCGCGGCACCAACGAGCGGTCCTGGCTCTACCGCATCCGCCCGAGCGTCAAGCATCACGGCCGTTTCCACGCGGCGCACCATCCGTTCTGGAAGAGCGCGCCGAATGTCGGCGACCACGAACTGGCGCTCGGCCAGTACCGCTGGGACCCCGTGCCCTTCCCGGATGAACCGACCGATTTCGTCGCCGGCATGAGGACAATGACGACAGCCGGCGACACGCTCGGCCAGTCGGGCATGGCCGCGCATGCCTATGTCGCCAATGTGTCGATGACGGACGACCACTTCTTCAATGCCGATGGCGAGTTGCTGGTGGTGCCGCAGACCGGCACCCTGCGCTTCGTCACCGAGATGGGCATCATCGACCTGAAGCCCGGCGAAATCGCCGTGCTGCCGCGCGGGCTTACCTTCAAGGTGGAGATCGTCGAAGGACCGGCGCGCGGCTATGTCTGCGAGAACTACGGCGCGAAGTTCACAATGCCGGATCGCGGCCCGATCGGCGCCAATTGTCTCGCCAATCCGCGCGATTTCAAGACGCCGGTGGCCTGGTTCGAGGAGAAGGAGACGCCGTGCCGGCTGACCGTTAAATGGTGCGGGAGCTTCCACGTGACCGAGATGGGCCATTCGCCGCTCGACGTCGTTGCCTGGCACGGCAATTACGCGCCCTATAAATACGATCTCGCCACTTTTTCCCCGGTCGGCGCGATTCTTTTCGACCATCCGGACCCTTCGATCTTCACGGTGCTGACGGCCCCGTCGGGCGAGGAAGGAACCGCGAATATCGATTTCGTCATCTTCCCGCCGCGCTGGCTGGTGGCGGAAGACACATTCCGCCCGCCCTGGTATCACCGCAACATCATGAGCGAATTCATGGGCCTGATCCAAGGCCAGTACGACGCCAAGGAAAAAGGCTTCGTGCCGGGCGGCATTAGCCTGCACAATATGATGCTGGCGCATGGGCCGGATGCGCTCGGCTTCGAGAAGGCCTCGCGCGCCGAGCTCAAGCCGATGAAGCTCGACCACACCATGGCTTTCATGTTCGAGACGCGGTTTTCTCAGATGCTGACGCGCTATGCCGCCGAGCTCCCGACGCTGCAGCATGATTATATCGACTGCTGGGAGGGACTGAAAAAACGCTTCAACGGCACGATCGAAGGCGACTGGAGCGAGTGAACGAGGTTCGGACGGTTACGGCAATGGCGGGAACGGTTCTCTACGATTATTGGCGATCCTCGGCGAGCTATCGTGTCCGTATCGCCCTGAACCTTCTCGGCATCGCCTATGAAACCGTCCCCGTGAACCTCCTCGCGGGCGGTCACACGACGCCGGACCATCTTCTTCGCAATCCGCAAGGGCTGGTGCCGGTGCTCGACATAGACGGTGCGCGGCTGACCCAGTCGCTCGCCATCGTCGAATATCTGGAAGAAACGCGGCCGGGAGGCGGCCTGCTGCCGGCCGATCCTCCGGGCCGCGCGCGGGTTCGGGCTCTGTCGCATGCGATTGCGATGGAGATCCACCCCGTCTGCAATTTGAGAGTGATCGGACGCGTTATGGAACTGGCCGGCGGCGGCGACGCGACACGCGGCGACTGGATGCGGAAATTCATCGGCGAGGGCCTGGCGGCGTTCGAAACGATGCTCGACGATCAGGCGACCGGGCGCTTCTGCCATGGCGAGCGGCCCGGCATGGCCGACCTTTGCCTGGTGCCGCAACTCTACAATGCCCGCCGCTGGGAGGTCGATCTGATCAGGCTGCCGCGCGTCCTTGCGATCGACGCGGCCTGCGAAAAGCTCGACGCCTTCAGGCTGGCATTCCCAGTCGCTCCCTCGTCCTGACAGGAACCCGGAAGCCTGGGCCGATCCAAATACGCGCGTGGATAAGCGATCGAAGGCAAGCTGTCGCATTGGAATGGGATACTGCACGGCACATGTTATGCTCGGTCAACGCGCTGTTGTGTAGGCGGGGAACATCCAGTCGCTTGGGCGTCCGCCAGGGGACGCGGCCCATACGAGGATAGGTAGACTATGCGGATTGCAATGGTTGGTGCCGGCTATGTCGGGCTGGTCTCTTCGGCCTGTTTCGCCGATTTCGGACATCAGGTCGTTTGCGTGGACAGCGATGCCGGCAAGATCGCCGCCTTGCGCGAGGGGCGTATTCCGATTTTCGAGCCGGGCCTGGGCGAACTGGTCGCGGCCAATCTGAGAGCCGGCAGGCTCGGCTTCGAGACCGACCTCGCCGCCGCCATCGGCGACGCGGAGGTGGTTTTCCTGGCGGTCGGCACGCCGTCGCGCCGCGGCGACGGCCTTGCCGATTTGAGTTACGTCTATGCCGCGGCGCGTCAGGTCGCCGCATCCATCCGCGATTTCACCGTGATCGCCACCAAATCGACCGTGCCGGTGGGCACCGGCGACGAGGTCGAGCGGATCATTCGCGAGACCAACCCGAATGCCGATTTCGCGGTTGTCTCCAATCCCGAATTCCTGCGGGAGGGCGCCGCCATCGCCGACTTCAAGCGGCCCGACCGCATCGTCATCGGGATTGACGACGAGCGGGCGAAAGACCGCATGGCGGAAGTCTATCGGCCGCTCTATCTCAACGCCGCGCCGATCATGTATACGGCGCGCCGCACGGCCGAACTGATCAAATATGCCGCCAACGCCTATCTCGCGATGAAGATCACTTTCATCAACGAGATGGCCGATCTGTGCGAAGCAATGGGCGCCGACGTGCGGGACGTCGCGCGCGGCATTGGGCTGGACCAGCGGATCGGGCCCAAGTTCCTGCATGCAGGGCCGGGCTATGGCGGGTCATGCTTCCCGAAGGATACGCTGGCGCTCGTCAAGGCGGCGCAGGATGCCGCCAGTCCGGTCCGTCTCGTCGAGACGACCGTCGCCGTCAACGAAACGCGCAAGCGGGCGATGGCGCGCAAGGTCGTATCGGCCTGCGGCGGCGACGTGCGCGGCAAGACGGTGGCCGTGCTCGGCCTCACCTTCAAGCCGAACACCGACGACATGCGCGAAGCGCCGTCGCTGGCGCTGATCCAGGCGCTGCAGGACGCCGGAGCCCGCGTCAGGGCCTTTGATCCGGTCGGCATGGAAGGCGCCAGGGCACTGCTCGACGATGTCGTGTTCGGAAATTCTCCCTATGATATCGCAGAAGGCGCCGACGCCCTGGTGATCGTCACCGAATGGGATGCATTCCGCGCCCTCGACCTCGAGCGCATCAGACAGTCGATGGCGTCACCGGTGTTCATCGACCTGCGCAACATCTACCGGCCGGAAGAGGTCGAGAAGCACGGCTTTTCCTACACCAGCGTCGGCCGGCCGAAACGCCGCGAGCCGAACGCCTTCAGCACAGGAACGGGTGAACCCAATTGAAGAACCTTTGGAACGACGATCAAGCCGAAAAACTCGTCGAGACCTACGCAAAGAGGGGCGTTCCGGGCGAACTGGCACTGCGCGTCTACACCACCCGGCTTTTGGGCGGCGAGCCGCGCCTCGTCCTTCACGGCGGCGGCAACACCTCCGTCAAGCTCAGGATGACGGACCTGGTCGGCGACGAATGGGATGTGCTTTGCGTAAAGGGCAGCGGCTGGGACATGGGCGTGATCGAACCCCAGGGCCTGCCGGCGGTGAAACTCGATCCGCTGCTCAAGGCGCGCAAGCTCGCCAGGCTGTCGGACGAGGATATGGTGGCGCTGCAGCGCGCCAACCTCATCGATCCGGCTTCGCCCAATCCCTCCGTGGAGACGCTGCTGCACGCCTTCCTGCCGCACAAATTCGTCGACCACACGCATTCCACGGCCGTCCTCTCGCTGATCGACCAGAAGGAAAGCGAAGCGATCTGCCGGGAGGTTTACGGCAAGACGTTTGGCTTCGTGCCCTACATCAAGCCGGGATTCGACCTCGCCAAGGCGGCGGCCGAAATATTCGAGCGGGACAGCTCGGTCGTCGGCCTCATCCTGGACAAGCACGGCATCTTCACCTTCGGCGATACCGCCAGGCTAGCCTATGACCGGATGATCGAGGCCGTCAGCCGCGCCGAGCAGTTCGTCGAAAAGCATGGCAAGGGCAGGCCCGCGCCGGTGGCGCTGCCCGAGAACCTTGCCAAGCCCGACGAGATCGCGCCGATGCTGCGCGGCGCGGTTGCCGTGGCCAAGGGCGAAGGCCGCTTCGACCGCATGATCAGCGACTTCCGCACGTCGCCGGCGATCCTCGACTTCCTGCGCTCGCCGCGCCTGGAGACCCTGGCGAGGATCGGCGTATCGACGCCGGACCTGTCGATCAGAATCAAGACCGGGCCGATGGTGTTGCCGGCGCCCGACGCCTCGGAATTGCAAGCTTACGGGGCGGTGATCGGCAGGCATGTCGCGGCGTTCGCCGAAGCCTATGTGCATTACTTCTCCAGCAACGACACCCGCGATGATGTCAAGCGCACCATGCTCGACCCGATGCCGCGCCTTACTCTGGTGCCCGGACTCGGCATGTTCGGACATGGCCGCAGCTTGAAGGACGCCAAAATCGCCTCCGATGTCGGCGAGATGTGGATCGAGGCGGTTAGCGGCGCCGAGGCGATCGGCGCGTTCCAGCCGCTTGCCCATTCCGACCTGTTCGAGCTCGAATACTGGTCGCTCGAACAGGCGAAGCTCGCCTCCAACAAGCCGAAGCCGCTGACCGGCCAGGTCGCGCTGATCACCGGCGGCGGGGGTGCGATCGGTTCGGCGACGGCAAGGCTCTTCGCCGAATATGGCGCTCATATCGTCGTGGTCGATCTCAACGCCGAACGGGCGGCGGCGGTCGCGAAGCAGGCCGGCAACCAGTCGATCGCCGTCGGCTGCGACATAACCGACCCTGCGGCGCTGCGCGCAGCCTTCGACAAGGCAGTGCAAGTGTATGGCGGGCTGGACATCCTTGTTTCCAATGCCGGCGCGGCGTGGGAAGGGATGGTTGGCGAACTTGACGACGCCCTGCTGCGCAAGAGTTTCGAACTCAACTTCTTCGCCCATCAGAACGCCGCGAAAAACGCCGTGCGCATCTTCAAGGAGCAAGGCACCGGCGGCGTGCTCCTGTTCAACACTTCCAAGCAGGCGATCAATCCGGGCGCCAAATTCGGGGCATATGGCCTGCCCAAGGCGGCGACCCTGTTCCTGTCGCGGCAATATGCGCTGGAATACGGTCCGATCGGCGTTCGCTCCAACGCCGTCAACGCGGATCGCATCCGCTCCGGCCTGCTGAGCGACGAGATGATCGCCAGCCGCTCGAAGGCGCGGGGCGTCTCGGAAAAGGACTATATGTCCGGAAATCTGCTGGGACAGGAAGTGACCGCCGAGCATGTCGCGCAGGCGTTCCTGCACCATGCGCTGGCCGAGCGCACCACCGCCGACGTCACCACCGTTGATGGCGGCAACATCGCCGCGACGCTGCGCTGAAGCGAGTGAGAGACGCGCGCGCCGATAAGCGCGCGCGTCATAGTCCACGGCCTTGAATCCGGGTTGACGGAGAGTAAGCCCCCTCTCCGTCTTGCTTCGCAAGCCACCTCTCCCCCCGCTTTGCGGGGGCGAGGAAAGGCGCCAGGCGTGCCACCGCTTATCCTCGCCCCCACGAAGTGGGGGAGAGGTGGCCGCGAAGCGGCAGGGGGTCGAATGACGATCCCGTTAACCCGGATTCGCCGTGGTCAGAGTTAGCTCCATTGACTTTTAGCCGTCGGCTTCCCACCCTTCCCATCGGCTATCATGCGCAGGCGGCAGGGAGGAAGTTGATGACGCGGATGGATGCCTTCACGGCATTGACGGTGGACACGCTGCCCGCGCGGCTGGGCGGCCTGGAAGCACTGCGCACCCGCGTCGGCGCGGACATTGCTTCGTGGAAAGTACGCGAGGTCGGCGACGGCAACCTCAATCTCGTCTTCATTGTCGAGGGCGAAGCCGGCGGCGTCGTGGTCAAGCAGGCCCTGCCCTATGTCCGCCTTGTCGGCGATTCCTGGCCGCTGCCGCTGAAGCGCTCCTTCTTCGAATATCATGCGCTGACACGTCAGGAGGCGCGCGACCCCGGCTGCGTCCCGGAGATATTCCACTTCGACGAAGGGCAAGCGCTGATCGTCATGGAATATCTGTCGCCGCACATCATCCTGCGCAGGGGCCTGATCGCCGGCAACCAGTACCCGAGGATTGGCCGCGACCTCGGCCTGTTCATGGCGCGCACGCTCTTCCGCGGCTCCGATTTCCACATGGAAGCGCGGCAGCGCAAGGCCGATCTGGCGCTGTTCGCCGACAATGTCGAACTCTGCGCGATCACCGAGAACCTCGTCTTCTCCGACCCGTATTTCGCCGCGCCGATGAACCGCCACACCACGCCGCAACTTGACGGCGTGGTCGCCGAACTCCGGGCCGACCGCGACCTGAAGGTGGAGGCGCAGCGGCTGAAGCACCTGTTCGCGGCTAATGCCGAGACGCTGGTGCATGGCGATCTGCACACCGGCTCGATCATGGTCACCGACACCGACACGCGGATGATCGATCCGGAATTCGCCTTTTACGGCCCGATGGCGTTCGATGTCGGCATGGCGCTCGCCAATTTCTGGATGTCCTTCTTCTCGCAGCGCGGCCATGAGCGGAACAGCGACCGCGAAGCCATGCGCTCCTACCTGCTCGGCGTCGCAGTAGAAGCCTGGGCGGTGTTCCGGGCCGAATTCTCGCATCTGTGGCGCACCGAGCGCACCGGCATTCTCTATCCCGGCAGCGTGTTCGAGGGCGACCAGCTTGCCGCAGAGCAGGCGCTCGACCACGTGCTGCATTCGCTGTTCGAGGACATGCTGGGCTTTGCCGGCATCGAATGCCACCGCCGCATTCTGGGTCTTGCCCACAACGCCGATTTCGAGACGATCGAAGATGTGGATCTGCGCGCGTCCTGCGAGGCCAAGGCGCTGCGCTTCGGCCGGCATCTTGTCGTCAACCGCCGGCAGATCCACGGCATCGAGGAAGTGAACAACCTTGCCCGGCTGATCGAGAAGGAAAGCACGCTGTGAAGGTCGGCGACCGGCATTTCCGCACCATCTGGCTGAGCCAGGACGGCCGCTCCGTCGACATTATCGACCAGCGCTGGCTGCCGCACGCCTTCCGTATCGAGACGGTGGATACGGTCGAAGGCATCGCTACCGCGATCCGCGACATGTGGGTGCGCGGCGCCCCGCTGATCGGCGTGACGGCGGCCTACGGCGTGGCGCTGCGGATGGCCGACGACCCTTCGGACGCCGCACTCGAAGCCGTGTGGCATCAACTGCACGAAACCCGCCCCACGGCAATCAACCTGCGCTGGGCGCTGGACGAGATGACCCGTACGCTGAAGCCGCTGGCTCCGGCAGCGCGCGCGGCGGCGGCCTATAAGCGCGCCGCCGAAATCGCCGACGAGGATGTCGGCCTGAACCGGTCGATCGGCGAGAATGGCCTTGAAATCATCCGCGAGATCGCGGCGCGCAAGAAGCCGGACGAACCGGTGAACATCCTCACCCACTGCAATGCCGGCTGGCTGGCGACCGTCGACTACGGCACGGCGACCGCGCCGATCTATCTGGCGATGGAAGCCGGCATTCCGGTGCATGTCTATGTCGACGAGACACGGCCGCGCAATCAGGGTGCCCAACTGACCGCATGGGAGATGGCCGGCCATGGCGTGCCGCACACGCTGATCGTCGACAATGCCGGCGGCCATCTGATGCAGCGCGGCGACGTCGACATGGTGATTGTCGGCACCGACCGCACCACGGCCAATGGCGACGTGTGCAACAAGATCGGCACCTATCTGAAGGCGCTCGCGGCGGCCGACAACAATGTGCCGTTTTACGTCGCCCTGCCCTCGCCCACCATCGACTGGACCGTGAGCGACGGCCTGAAGGAAATTCCGATCGAGGAACGCTCCGGCGACGAGGTGTCGCTCGTCTGGGGCAAGTCCGGAAATGGCGAGATCGCGCAGGTCCGCATATCGCCGGATGCAACGCCGGCCCGCAATCCGGCCTTCGACGTGACGCCGGGACGGCTGGTGACGGGCCTGATCACCGAGCGCGGCGTGGCGAAAGCCTCGCGCGAGGGCCTGGCGCGGCTGTTTCCGGAGCGGGCTTCGGGCTGACAAGGGAGTGAAGGAGGCAGGGCTCACCAAAATGCCGAGCTCACAGTCTTGAACGGACGCGAAGAAGTGGCGAACAGTCGCGGTCCAACCGATCGTGATCAATTGAAATCCTCAACTTCGACACCGCCAACTGCAATTCAAGGTATCGAAGTCGTGAATGCTCCGCCCACGTCTTTGAATGTCCAAGGCTGCCAGCCATACTATCGAGGCAATCAGTATATCGCCCAACAGCGTTGCCAGCTTGTTACGCTTCCCTAGCGTATGGAAATACGGATAGACAGAATACGATTAAAGCAAGCTCGGGTTTTTGCTGTAGTGAGCTTAGTTGTTTGGGTTGCATCTTCTCTCAGCAAATCGGTTGCAGTTCCCATTTCTGTCATAGTAGCCAACAAGTTGCCGCTGTGTCGCAGGGTTGCACAGCCCAACAAAGCACACTGAGTTCTCCCGCCAACGCTCACGCGCAAAGAAGATTCCCGTTAGATTATTCAGCTCGGCCGCCAATGTCTTATTTTCTTCGTCAGTAGCCAGTCGATGTCCGAGCTTTTCGGCGGATTTGAGTGTCCGAGCAGGACCAGAGCTATCAGATGACATTTGACCTCCTTGTTTCATCTGTATCGAAGATGAAGTCACTGATTCTCCCTAATGGCAGCGGCAACGGATGCCCCTATCTCGGATGCCAAGTGAGAGTTGATCATGGCCTGCGAGGGCTGCGGTGCCTCTGGCGTTCGCCTTGCAGTCTTCGGGCCTGCGTCTTTGGTGGCCTCGGCGCCAAGTGTTATCAATACGCTGTCGGTTTTCACCCGCTCCGTAAAGAAGAGAGGCGAACCACCTTGATTGAAGGAAACCGGAACGAGCTTCCATCCAGCCGTCGCATTCGCGTTGGCCTTCACGATGAAGGTTACCTCGTGAGAGATGACGCTCATCGGAAACTTGCGATCGAGTGGAGCAACGATGCTATCTGTATGGTTTGCAAACAAAGCGACCTCGATCCACTCCCCCAGCTTCAGGTCACTCTCTAGAGGGCCGCCTCCCATATGTTCACACGCCTTGCTCAGGTCAGTGTTGGGATTGTAGTGATCGAGAAAGTCCCTGAATGTGACAAAGAAGTCGAGCTTTTCAATTCTGGACGCCTTCGACGATAACTGCCCACCGGCACTTACAGTAACGACTCTCGATGTTGATACGGTCGAACCGTCCGAGAAAGTCTTTATGACTGAGGATAGTGGATCTGTGTATGTTGCACCAGGAGACAACGAGGATGACTCTTCGACGTTCAGGGTAAGAGTTATTTTTGCTGACCAGGATTCAAACCATTCAAGTTTTCGAGGTTTCCCATCCCGCCCAGCAATTTGTTTGTCGTCATTCAGAACCTTGGTAACACCTTGGATCAATTCACACTTTACTTCATTTACAACGTGATTTACAGCAATCTTAGCGTCATTTATATTAGTGGAGAATGCCAAGAGGTTTGGCGTGCGCAAACCGCACCCCGCCAGGCTAAGAAAAATAGACAAAATGCAAATTCTACCAGCTTTCGGCACAAATATAGTACCGATCATAAATATCCCCTCTTGGCCGATTCTAAGGTGCAGCTTTCTGATGAAAGGACACTATTGTAAAATGCCTGTCAAGGCCAACTGCATATTATGTTAGTGTATAGTGTGAAGTTACACCATAGATTGTGTTGGGTTGTGTCGTACATTGCAATAGTACCTGCACCGCAATCTTTGACGTTTGTCAGTGTCATCATAGCTATTGAATTTACGTTGCCCGTTGCCGTCTTGAAACGGCCTTCTCCCGCTACAAAAAGCTCTGCGGGTCGATGTCGACCTGAACGCGGATCGAACCGCGCGGCTTCGGCGCGTTGGCGAGCAGGGCGCGCAGGAACGACTGCATGTCGGATTTGCGCTCGCCATGGACCAGCAGCCGGAAGCGGTGGCGGCCGGCGATCAGCGCCAGCGGTGCCTCGGCCGGGCCGAGCACGGCGATATCCTTTGCCGGCGGCGCGGCGCGGCGCAGAAGCCGCGCGTGGCTCTCCGCCTCGGCGCGGGTCTCGGCGCTGACGACAATGCCGGCCAGCCGACCGAACGGCGGCAGGCCGGAACGCTCGCGCTCGGCGATCTCGCGCTGGTAGAAGGCTTCCGCGTCACCCGAGACCAGCGCGCGCATCACCGGATGATCCGGCTGGAAGGTCTGCAGCAGGCCGACGCTTTTCTTGCCGGTGCGGCCTGCCCGGCCCGTAACCTGGCTGAGAAGCTGAAAGGTGCGCTCGGCGGCGCGCGGGTCGCCATTGGTAAGGCCGAGATCGGCATCGACCACGCCGACCAGCGTCATATTGGGGAAATTGTGGCCTTTCGCCACGAGCTGCGTTCCGATGACGATGTCGGCTTCGCCCTTGGCGATCGCTTCAAGCTCCAGCCGCAGCCGCTTCACGCCGCCCAGAATGTCGGATGACAGCACGACGGTGCGCGCCTGCGGAAAATGCCCGACCACCTCTTCGGCGATGCGCTCGACCCCCGGCCCGCAGGCGGCGAGATGGTCGAAGGTTCCGCATTCGGGACAGGCTTCCGGGCGGGGTTCATGATGACCGCAATGATGGCAGACGAGCTGCCCGCGAAAGCGGTGCTCCACCAGCCATGCCGAGCAGGAAGGGCACTGGAAGCGGTGGCCGCAGACCCGGCAGAGCGTCAGCGGCGCGTAGCCGCGCCGGTTGAGGAAAAGCAGCGCCTGCTCGCCGCGCTCGACCGTTTTGCGCACATGCTCGAGCAGCACCGGCGACAGGAAACCGCCGCGCCTGGGCGGCGCGCGCCGCAGATCGACGGCGCGGATGTCCGGCAGCGCGGCGTCGGCGAAGCGCGACGACAGGGCGATGCGCCTGTAGCGGCCCTGATCGGCATTGACGCGGCTCTCCACGGAAGGCGTGGCCGAAGCGAGGATCGCCGGAAACCCGCCGATACGAGCGCGCACCACCGCCATGTCGCGGGCGCTGTAGAAGACGCGATCCTCCTGCTTGAAGGCCGGATCATGCTCCTCGTCGACGACGATCAGGCCGAGATCGCGAAACGGCAGGTAGAGCGCGGAGCGGGCGCCGGCGACCGCCCGGACCTGGCCTTCGGCCACCTGACGCCAGACGCGTTCGCGCATGCGCGGCGGCAGATCGGAATGCCATTCCGCCGGCTTGGCGCCGAACCGGTCCTGGAAGCGCTGGAGAAACGCATGGGTGAGCGCGATTTCCGGCAGCAGGATGAGCGCCTGCCGCCCGCGCCCGATTGTCGCGGCGACGGCTTCGAAATAGACCTCCGTCTTGCCGGAACCTGTCACCCCGTCGATCAGCGTCACGCTGAAACGGTCGGCTGCGACGGCCTCCCGCAACAGGCTCGCCGCCTCGCTCTGCTCGCAACTCAGTGCGCCGCCGCCATAGGAGGGATCGGGCGGCGCCACGATCGGCCGCGGCGGAATCATCGCGTCGTCGAACACGCCTTGCGCCTTCAACCCGTCGATGACGGAGGACGAGACGCCGGCGGCATGCGCCAGGCCCGAACGGGTCCAGGCAAGCCCGTCGCCGGCGAGTTCGAGCACGCGGGCGCGCGCCGCCGTGATGCGGTCCGGCTCCAATGCGGTGCGCTTCAGGCCTGCGATCCAGGGTTCCGGGTCGAACGCCTCGGGCGCACGCAGGATCATGCGCGCCACCATGCCGGGCGGCGACAGCGTGTAGGCGGCGATCCAGTCGACGAATCTCCGCATCGCCTCGGACACCGGCGGGCAGTCGAAGACGTGATCGATCGGCCGCAGCTTCCTGGGATCGACGGCACCGCCCGCACCGTCCCAGACGATGCCCGCGACAAGGCGCGGCCCGAGCGGCACCCGCACGATCGAGCCGGGCCCGACCGCCATGCCCTGCGGCACCGCATAGGTGTATGGCGCTTCCGCCGGCATCGGCACCATGACGGGCACCGCGCCAGGTCGCGAATCTTGCTTCATGATCGAGCGACCTTGCCCCGACTTTTCGGTCAAGGAAAGGTCGGCGGGCGCCGGCCTTGCCTTCTCCCCCTGTGGGAGAAGGTGGCCGAGCGGAGCGAGGTCGGATGAGGGGTGCAGGAAGAAACGAGACGCGGCAAGGCAGCGCTCAGGCCGATGTTCCAGACAGAAAAGCCGCGCTCCGTCCAGCACCCCTCATCCGTCGCCTTCGGCGACACCTTCTCCCACAAGGGGAGAAGGGGGAGCCGGCCGGTCAAGGAAAGGTCGGCGTCGCGGAAGCGCCGGCGCCGGCCTTGCCTTCTCCCCCTGTGGGAGAAGGTGGCCGAGCGGAGCGAGGTCGGATGAGGGGTGCAGGAAGAAACGAGACGCGGCAAGGCAGCGCTCAGGCCGATGTTCCAGACAGAAAAGCCGCGCTCCGTCCAGCACCCCTCATCCGTCGCCTTCGGCGACACCTTCTCCCACAAGGGGAGAAGGAGCCGCCGCGCCTTTCAAGGGAAGGTCGGCGTCGCGGAAGCGCCGGCGCCGGCCTCGATATTACGGCACGACGACGATCGGCGTCTGGCCCCTGCCGGAAACGCGGTCGTAAAGGTCGATCACATCCTGGTTGATCATGCGCACGCAGCCGGACGAAGCGGCCTTGCCGATCGAACGCCATTCCGGCGTGCCGTGGATGCGAAACAGCGTATCCTTGCCGTCCTTGTAGATGTAGAGCGCCCGCGCCCCCAGAGGGTTGTCCAGCCCGCCCGGCTGGCCGCCCCTGTATTTCTCCAGCGCCGGCTTCCGCTTGATCATTTCGCCCGGCGGCGTCCAGGTCGGCCATGTCCTGGTGTGATCGACCACGGCCCGCCCGGACCAGACGAAGCCGTCCTTGCCGATGCCGACGCCGTAGCGTATCGCATCGCCGTTTTCCTGCACCAGATAGAGGTGGCGTTCGCGCAAATGCACGACGATCGTGCCCGGCGCCTCGCCAGTCGGATCGACGACCAGCCGGCGCAGGTGCTTCGGCTTCAGCTCGTCGGGCGGAATCGAAGGCAGCGTAAAGCCCTTGTCGGTGAACGACGAATACATCAGCTCGGGCCTGCCGAGATTGCCGTAGCCGCCGGCGCCGGGTTCGATCGATGCCGTTTTCAGGGGCGATACGCTCGCGGCACCCGTATCGCGCGGCTCCGTCGAGGAAGCAGCGCCCGGAAGGGCGCCGATCGTCCGGCTGCATCCGCTCAGCGCCAGCGCGCCCAGCGCCAGGATCGCGGCGCGCCGCGTCATTGCGCCTTGCGGCGGTTCCGGAATCAAGCCTGCCGGCGTTGTGAGTTGGAGCTTCGACACGGGGCCAAGCTACACGAGAAACGCTTGACGGGAAGTCTCCGCTCACCGGGTGTTTCGCCTCTTTATCAAACGTGGTTGACAAAGCGTAAAGGCGATAAATTACTGTTTTTTAATGATTATTTTCATCAGGCCGCTTCATTTGGACGAAGCCGGACGCTGGCGCCGCGGGATCGCCGCCCCGGCGCCACAATCTGGGCCCGAGCGGTTCCTACCTCTTGCCCGGTAAGAGAGGTATCGACGATGAAGACGCTCAAGCGCGAACTGGTGCTGCTCGCCGCCGCATTGCTGGCCGTGGCGCCGCTCCTGGCCGCAAGCTTCGGCCTTGTCTATGTGGTGAGCGGAACGCCGGGGGCGTTCTGATGGACAAGCGGGAACGACCCAACGGCCTTGCCGCCTCGCGGACGCAAGGGCCCTTTACAAGCGGGCGTTGGCAGGGATTCATCCTTTCCTTCGAGGAAAGGAGACATCCATGTCGTTTGAAGCCTGGGCGGCCTTCACCGCGGCGTCAGACAGTTCTTCTGATCATTCCGGGGCCGACGATCCTGCTCGTCGTGTCCTATGCGCTCGGGCAAGGCTGGCGCACCGCCCTGCCGATGGCAGTCGGCGTCGCGCTCGGAGACTTCACGGCAATGACGCTGTCGATGCTGGGTATCGGCGCGTTGCTGGCGGCCTCAGCGACCATATTCACGCTGCTGAAATGGATCGGCGCCGCCTATCTGGTCTATCTCGGCATCAAGCTGTTCCGCGCCGGCGGCGCCCTCGATGCCGAGCCGCGAACCGAACCGGTTCCCGCCGCGCGAATGATGGCGCATGCGTGGCTCGTCACCGCGCTCAATCCGAAGAGCATCACCTTCTTCGTCGCCTTCCTGCCCCAGTTCCTCAGCAGGGAAGCGGATTTTGTGACGCAGATGATCATCTTCGAGGCGACCTTTCTGGTGCTCGCCTTCGCCAACGCCTTTGGCTACGCACTGGTGGCGGCGCGCGCCCGCGATCTCGTAAGCAACCCGCGGGCAATTCGCATTTTCAACCGGACCGGCGGAACGCTGCTCGTCGGCGCCGGCATCGCCACGGTGGCCGTTCGGTCGGGGCACTGAGCCGGACGGCGGTCGGAACGCTTGGAGATTTCGGGAAAATCGCGCAGGATCGCGTCGGCGCGGCCGCGAGCGGAGTGAATGCAGGGATGAGCGCAACAGCCAGGGACAGGCTTGGCTTGGAGCTTACCGGAGCGGGACAGGCCAGTCTCGCAAGCTACGAGACGGCGCTCCATCAGCTTCAGTGCTTCATCGGCGATCCGGTGGGATCGGTGGACAGGGCGATCGAGGCGAGCCCGGGCTTCGTGATGGCGCATGTGCTCAAGGGCTATCTTTACGCACTGTCGACGGACAAGGCCGCAATGCCGGTTGCTGCTTCGTGCCACGACACGGCGCTTGGCCTGGCCGGTGCCGAGCGCGAGTGCGGCCATGTCGCCGCGCTCGGACATCTGGTTGCCGGCGAATGGCACGCGGCCGGGCGTATTCTGGCCGAGGTCGCGGCCGAGCACCCCGGCGATGCGCTGGCGCTGCAGGCCGGCCACCAGATCGATTTCTTCACGGGTAATTCAATCATGCTGCGCGACCGCATCGCCCGCGCCCTGCCGAACTGGTCGGCGGACATGCCCGGCTACCATGCCGTGCTCGGCATGCAGGCGTTCGGATTGGAGGAAATGGCGGATTATTCCGCTGCCGAAACGTTTGGCCGCAAGGCGATCGACATCGAGCCGCGCGACGGCTGGGCGCAACATGCCGTGGCTCACGTCATGGAAATGCAGAGCCGGCAGCGCGACGGGATTTCGTGGATGCGTTCCAATCAGGCCGCATGGACCGGCGACAGCTTTCTCCAGATTCACAATTGGTGGCACCTGGCGCTGTTTCACTATGAACTCGGCAATGTCGACGAGGTGCTGGCACTTTTCGACGAGCCGATTTTCGGCGGGCGCTCCACCCTTGTGCTCAACATGCTGGATGCTTCCGCGATTCTGTGGCGATTGCAGCTTGGCGGCGTCGACATAGGCGGTCGCTGGGCCGAACTGGCGGCCAACTGGCTGCCCAAGGCAAGGGACGGCAACTTCGCCTTCAACGACATGCATGCCATGATGGCATTCGCCGGCGCCGGTCTGAACGGCGCGGCGCGCGACCTGCTTGCCGCGCAGGAAGAGGCGATGCAAGGCAGCGGCGACAACGCGGCCTTCACCCGCGAGGTCGGCCGGCCGGCGACGCTCGCCATCAAGGCCTTCGGCGAGGGCCGCTACGCGGACGCGGTCGAACTGTTGCGGCCTTTGCCGGCAACCGCGCATCGCTTCGGCGGCAGCCATGCGCAGCGCGACGTGATCAACCTGACGCTCATCGAGGCGGCGATCCGGGCCGGTGACGGCGCGCTGGCCCGCGATCTGGCGCAAAGGCGGCTCTCGGCGCGGCCGGCGAGTCCCCTTTCGGCGCTGCTGGCGAGGCGATCCGGGGCGATTGCGGATTCCGTCTGACTGATATTTATTGCGGGATGCGAAAAAAATATTGCCGAGGCCCTTTTGCCGGGGCCCATGCTCAGGTAGTCTTGGTTTAACGCAGAGGCGTGAAGCACGGGCAGCGTTACTTGCCAGGCGGGGCCGAGAGGAGCGGAACCGTCGTGGGCAATGTCCGGGCGTTCGGGAGGATTGAGCGAATGTATCTCGGCATAGACCTCGGCACGTCCGGCGTGAAGGTCCTGTTGATCGACGCCGACCAGGAAATCGTCGGGTCCGCCAGCGCCCATATCGACCTGTCGCGCCCAAGCCCCGGATGGTCGGAACAGGATCCAGCGGACTGGATCAAGGCGACCGAAGAGGCGATTTCCGCCCTCAAGGCAAAGCATGGCAAGGAGATTGCCGCGGTCAGCGGCATTGGGCTGTCCGGCCACATGCACGGCGCGACGCTTCTCGGCGCCGACGATGGCGTGCTGCGCCCATGCGTTCTGTGGAACGACACGCGCAGTCACAAGGAGGCGGCGCAACTCGACGCCGATCCGCGCTTCCGCAGGATAACCGGCAATATTGTCTTTCCGGGCTTCACCGCGCCAAAGCTCGCCTGGGTGCGCGACAACGAGCCGCAAATCTTCGACAAGGTACGGAAAGTACTTCTGCCGAAGGATTATCTTCGCCTGTGGCTGACCGGCGAGCATATTTCGGAAATGTCGGACTCCGCCGGCACGTCGTGGCTCGATGTGGGCGCCCGAAAATGGTCGGAGCCGCTGCTTGCGGCGACGCATCTTGACGAAAGCCAAATGCCCGCGCTTGTCGAAGGCACGGAGCCCGCCGGCACGCTGCGCGCCGGGCTCGCTTCCCGTCTGGGCTTCTCCAATAGCGTCGTGGTGGCCGGCGGCGCCGGCGACAACGCGGCCTCCGCCTGCGGCATGGGCACGGTAAGGGCGGGTCACGCATTCGTTTCGCTGGGTACGTCGGGCGTGCTGTTCGCCGCCAACGACGCCTATCTGCCCAAGCCGGAAAGCGCGGTCCACACATTCTGCCACGCGCTGCCCGGCACATGGCACCAGATGGGTGTCATCCTGTCGGCTACGGATTCGCTCAACTGGTTGTCGGCAATCACCGGCAAGGCGGCCGCCGACCTGACCGCGCAGCTTGGCGAAGGTTTGCGCAAACCGACTGGCGTGATTTTCCTGCCCTACCTTTCCGGTGAGCGGACGCCGCACAATGATGCCGTCATTCGCGGTTCGTTCACGGGCCTGGCGCATCAGACCGACGTGCCAACCCTTACGCAAGCCGTGCTGGAAGGCGTCGCCTTCGCCTTCCGCGACAGCCTGCTCGCGCTGGAGGCGGCGGGCACCAGGCTGACGCGCGTCACCGCCGTAGGCGGCGGTTCGCGCTCGCGCTACTGGTTGAAGGCGATTGCCACGGCGCTGCGGATCCCGGTCGATATTCCGGCCGACGGTGATTTCGGCGCGGCCTTCGGCGCCGCCCGCCTCGGATTGATCGCCGCCGAAAAGGCCGATCCCCACGGCGTACTGACCGCTCCGACCACCGCCGAAACCATCGAGCCGGTTGCGAGCTTGTTAGCCGCCTATGACGAAGCCTATGAGCGCTATCGCGCCCTTTATCCAGCCATCAGAGGAGTGATTTGAATGACCAGCGGCTTTTTCGGCGACATCGGACCGATCAAGTATGAGGGGCCGGATTCCAGAAATCCTCTGGCGTACCGCTTCTACAATCCCGACGAGCTTGTGCTCGGCAAGCGGCTTGAGGATCATTTGCGCTTCGCCGTCGCCTACTGGCATTCCTTCGCCTGGCCCGGCGGCGATCCGTTCGGCGGCCAGACCTTCGAGCGCCCGTGGTTCGGCGACACGATGGAGCACGCCAGGCTGAAGGCGGACGTCGCCTTCGACATGTTCTCGCTTCTGGGCGCCCCCTACTACTGCTTCCATGACGCGGATGTGCGGCCTGAAGGCGCGACTTTCTCGGAGAGCGCGGCGCGGTTGGACGAAATCGCGGAAGTCTTCGCCGCCAAACAGGGAGAGACCGGCGTCAAGCTTTTGTGGGGCACTGCGAACCTGTTTTCCAACCGCCGCTTCATGTCCGGCGCCGCGACCAACCCCGATCCCGATGTCTTTGCCTATTCGGCGGCGACGGTGAAGAAGTGCTTGGACGTGACCAAGCTGTTGGCCGGCGAGAACTACGTGCTGTGGGGCGGGCGCGAAGGCTATGAGACGCTGCTCAACACCGACCTCGCGCATGAGCAGGAACAGGCGGGCCGCTTCCTCTCGCTCGTCGTCGATTACAAGCACCGGATCGGCTTCACGGGAGCCATCCTGATCGAACCGAAGCCGCAGGAGCCGACGAAGCATCAGTATGATTACGATGTTGCCACGGTCTACGGCTTCCTGAAGCGGTTCGGGCTGGAAAAGGAGGTACAGGTCAATATCGAGCAGGGACACGCCATTCTTGCCGGCCACTCCTTCGAGCATGAATTGGCGCTCGCCGCCGCCCTCGGCATTTTTGGCTCGATCGACATGAACCGCAACGACTACCAGTCGGGCTGGGACACCGACCAGTTCCCCAACAACGTTCCGGAAATGGCGCTGGCCTACTACCAGGTGTTGTTGGCCGGCGGCTTCACGACCGGCGGCACGAACTTCGACTCGAAACTGCGCCGCCAGTCGCTCGACCCGCAGGATCTGCTCATTGCTCACATCGGCGGCATGGACTGCTGCGCGCGCGGCCTGAAGGCGGCGGCGCGCATGGTCGAGGACAAGGCGCTGTCCGGACCGCTGGAGGAACGCTACGCGGGCTGGAACACGCCCGAGGCCCAGGCCATGCTGACGGGCAAGCGCACGCTGGAAGAGATTGCCGAGCGCGTCGTCAAGGACAAGATCGAGCCGCAGCCGCGCTCCGGCCGGCAGGAGTTGTTGGAGAATATCGTCAATCGCTATGTGTGATATCTGACAAGGCGAGCCGCCCGGTCACAGTGCCGGGCGGCTCGATCAAGCTCTTTGCATTGCGGCGACGGGCGTCGGTTCCGGCGTGATGGGGAGACCGGCCGCATCTTTCGGCTTCAAGAGCATCGCGACCGCCGGCAAAGTATCCTCTGCTTGGAGCTTGCGTCACGGATTGGAGAGCGGGATCGGGCAGAGACGCCCCGTCCTGCTCTCCTCCCTTGTAAGCTACGGTCCGTTGAGACCTTAGTCTCCAACCGGATTGATTGCCTTGGCGGCGTCGGGTTGCGCCGCAGCCATGAACGTCAGCAGGTCAACCATGGTAAAGTCGCCGGCCTTGGCCGCGGGCAATGTCGGCTTCCAGTTCTTTTGCGCCATGAACGAGTTCTCATCGCCCTGAATAATGCCGATGAAGACTTCCGCCACAATGCGCGATCCCACGGGCCCCAGACGTTCGCCCTTGCCACGGATTTGTGCTTCCTTGAGGATGTAGTACCAGAGCGGCGTCTGCTTGTCGAAGCCGAGCTTCTTGGCTTCCTCGCCGTCCGGACCGGTGGCAATGTCTTCAGGCGTTATCGGGCTGAACTTGTCCTCCTTGAGCATGGCCTTGGCAATGTCCTGCCCGGAAGGGAGTCCGATGCGCACACCACGCTTCAGATTGCGGAAGGCCAGGCTCGCGACGGGTTTGGTCGCGTCGGCGCCCGGCAGTGTGTGCAGTATTCCGGCCAGGAACGGATCGAGCTTGCGCGAGTGGTTGAACTCGTCCTTGATCGCCTGCGGCGCCGGCAGGTCGAAATAGCGCCGCCAGTCGACAACCCAGTTGCTCGGAAAAGTGCCCTGCCCAGGAATGCCGGATTTTAGTGTTCCCGACAGGTTCGTGAAGCGGAAGAAGAGGTTGAATGTCCCCTCGGCTCGATGAGGGTCGGGCGTGCGGAAGACCCGGTTGTGATTGTATTTCGCGCGCACCATGGAATGGCCAAGCCGATAGGCCGCGCCGGAAAACTCCCAGGGCATGAACGGCTTGGCCTTGAATCTGTAGAATTTTCGCCCGTTCTTCAATGTCTTCTCGATCAGGCCGGGCTCGACCAGCCGCTCCACGAAATCGTGCAGCACCATCCACTGATAGTGCCAGCGGACTGTCTTGGATGCTTCGGAAAATAACATGTCTGGCGCCACATTGTCTTTTGCCAGATGGTCCACCACCGCGTTGTGGAATTTCAGGAACGCAAGATGGATTTGAGCAACCAGCAGATTCTCGTCATTGCGGTGGTCGCCAATCAGCGCCACGCCCTGCAAGTTGCGCGGCAGATCGTTGGGCAGTTCTGGGATCGTCTCGGAGTTGATACCGCGCGATGACTCGGCCGTACCGATCAGCAGCTTCGGTGTGTCGACCATATTGCCGTCGGCGTCCGGTTGGCGGGCGAACAGAAAGCGGAACGGTCCCGGTCCCGCGCCGTAGACACTATCGAGATCGAGACCTGGGGTGCGGAAATTCTTCGTCATCTCGGGATCGCTCTGGGCCTCGCTTAGCGGCGTGAGGTCGAGAGTGATGTCGTGATCGATGAACTGGCCGAGATAAGTGAATCCAGCGGGGATGGTCAGGTTGTCGTCGCTGGCGTCTTCCGCGTCCTTCATCGCCTTGGCCAGGCGGTCAAGATCTTCATCGGTTGCCTTCAGCGGCTTGTTCTTCAACCTCGGGAACATGAAGTCGAAAAATCCCGCACCCTTCCCGCCCGAGATGTTGTCGTCGATGGCCTTGACCGCGGATGACTTGGCAGTCAGCGGAAGAAAGCCCTTCCTGACCGTTGCAGCTTGGTTGGTTAGGGGTGTGGGAGTCGAACGTGCCTCGATCATGGCGCTTTCCGCCAGAACTTGGCGGCTGACGAACCCGTGACCAATGCGTTGCCGTAAATTTGGTCCTACCATAATTGCCTCCATTAAAACAATATAGCTATACCATGGTATCTCATGTATTTCGAGATTTAATATTTGAATATGTGATTTCTCTATTTGTCTACTTATCTATTAGAAGATCTACCCTGCACAAATTCATGAGTGTTTATGTCAGCTTTTCGCAACGATCAAAACGCGAGCCGTTATGGGCGAGGCCATCAGCACATCGATCGCAGGATGATGTTTGACGCCCGATAGCGACTGCGCGATGCTGGGGCATGATCAGCGGCGTGCTCCTCGACATCGCCGGCGTCGTGATCGACGGCTCCAGCCCGATCGTAGGAGCCGTGGAGGCTATTGCGCGCTTGCGCAATGCCGGGCTGCCGATTCGTTTCGTCAGCAATACGACGCGCTCGACCAGGGATGCCTTATTCCAGAAAATCGCCAATGCCGGCGTGGCGCTCCCGATCGACGAGTTGTTCACGCCGGCCCGCGCCGCCCGCGACTGGCTCATTCATCACGACGCCTCGCCGCTGTTGCTGGTCCATCCGGCGCTGGCGCCGGATTTCATCGGCCTGCCGGAGGGAAATCGCCTGGCGGTGGTGATCGGTGACGCGGCGCATGCCTTCGACTACGCCGCGTTGAACGATGCTTTTCGCGCCTTGCAGGACGGCGCGGAGTTCCTGGCGCTGGCAGCCAACAGGAGCTTTCAGGATATCGACGGCAGGCTGAGCCTTGACGCCGGACCTTTCGTGGCGGCCCTCGAATATGCCAGCGGACGCAAGGCCGAGGTGGTCGGCAAGCCGTCGGCTGCCTTCTTCGCAGCCGCGCTCGGCAGCATGAATTGTCCTGCGAGCGAAGCCGTCATGATCGGCGACGACGTCGACAGCGACGTAGCCGGCGCCTTGCAGGCGGGTATCGGTGCCGCTGTCCTGGTGCGCACCGGCAAGTACCGGGCCGGCGACGAGGGCAAGGCTGCCCGGCGTCCGACGGCGATCGCCGACGACCTTGGCGATGCGGTCGCGTGGGTGCTTTCACATCACGGCGACAGGACGCGAGCCGCCTCGCGAGGCACCCGTCACGGGTGGGACTCTTGAATGATTCGCGTCAGATTTGAGCCCGCCGCGCGCGACAAACGCGCCGCGCGGAAACTCCGGCTCGAAGCTATTTCGTTGCCCTGGCCGCCCGGTCTATCCCGTCGACGATCATCTGCCTGGCGCGGGCAGCGTCGTGCCAACCGCCGATCTTGACCCACTTGCCGGGTTCGAGATCCTTGTAGTGCTCGAAGAAATGCGTCACCTGGTCAAGCGTGATCTGCGGCAGGTCGGTGTAGTTGAACACCTTTTCGTAGCGTTTGGTGATGTGCGCGGACGGCACGGCAATCACCTTTTCATCCTCGCCGGCATTGTCCTCCATGACCAGGACGCCGATCGGGCGCACATTGATGACGCAGCCCGGTACAAGCACGCGCGTGTTGCAGATCAACACGTCGACCGGGTCGCCATCGCCGGAAAGCGTATGCGGAACGAAGCCGTAATTTCCGGGATAGCGCATCGGCGTATAGAGGAAACGGTCGACGAACAGCGTGCCCGCCTCCTTGTCCAATTCGTATTTGATGGGCTCGCCGCCGACTGGCACCTCAACGATGACGTTCACATCCTCGGGCGGGTTCCTTCCCGTCGGAATGGCTTCGATGCGCATGGCTGCTCCCCCGTTGATCTCGGCTTCCCGTTAGCGGGCTCGCCCATGCATTGCAACTGCTCGAAACGACTGGCGCCTGCCGGAGGCAAGAATTCTCAGTCCCAGACGAAGGCGACCTTCTTCAGCGCCTTCTGGTCGAACACCTCGACGCCTTCCGCGACATGGCGCCCACCGGCTCCGAAGTAGAAGGCGACTGCATTCTCGTTCTCTTCCAGCGCCCACACCACCAGACCCTTGAGGCCATGGCCGATGAGCCGCTTGCGGGCATCCGCGAACAGCCGGCTGCCAAGGCCGACACCCTGATATTGCGGCTTGAGATAGAGTTCGTAGATCTCGCCCTGCTGCGGCAATTCCCGCGCCCGGTTGCGTCCGATCGTGGCATATCCGGCGACCTTGCCGCCGATCTCGACAACGAGCACGCTCGCGGCGCGCCGGATCGCGCTGGCCCACCACTGACCGCCGCGCCGGTTGACCATCCTGGTCAACGCCCGATGCGGTATAATGCCGGCATAGGCGCCCATCCATGCCTCATGATGGACTTCAGCGATTGCCGCTGCGTCGCGCAACTCGGCCTTGCGGATATCGATCGCGAGCGTTGTCATGGAGCCAAGTTTAGACCGCCTGCCGTCCATTGCAAGCGACTGTGACGAGCGATGCGCCACCGCGCGGGAAACGCGTCAGATTTCCACAAGATGGTCGTCGAGCTCGTTGAGGTCGTCGCCGCTGCGCGGGAAATGTCGCGACAGCAGTTCGCCGACCACCCCGACGGCCGCGACGAAGCCATCGGCGAGACGGTCCGTCCTCGCATGAGCAACAAGGTCGGCGACGATGCCGTTCCAGATCTCCTGATCCACTTTGGCGTTGATGCCGCTGTCGGCGACCACCTCGGCGTATCGTTCCACCAGCGAAACGAAGAGCAGAACGCCGGTGCGCGCCGTGGTGATGTGAACGTTGCGGGCGAGGAACTGCTTCAGCGCGTTGTCGTGGGCGCGCTGGTAGCGCAGCCGCCTCGGCACGAAGTGGATGCGCAGGCCGGGCGCTGCCAACAGCACCAGCCAGCCAGCCGCGAGCGCCAGGACGGCGGCGGCCCAGAAGACCGGAAGACGGACGCTGATCCACCAGAATTCGAGCAGGAACGCCACGACTATGCCGGCCACGACGATGCCAATGGTGACAAAGAAGGCGGCGGGATAGAAATAGCCGTCGCTGGAGCGCGCCACCACGCAATAGATCTCGCCGGAGGTCCCGGTTTCGGCCGCGCGGATAGCCTCGGCGATGCGGTGATGATCGGCAGGGCTCAACGTGTTCGTCATCTCACCAGCTCCCGGAAGCCCCGCCGCCGCCCGACGAACCGCCGCCGCCGGAGAATCCGCCGCCACCGGACGAACCACCGCCGCCCGACGACCAGCCTCCGCCACCGGTAGACCAGCCCCCTCCCGAAGGCCCCGATGACCAGCCGCCCCCACGCGACCGGCGGGAGCCGCCGACCGTCACCTCCATGCCGAGCCAGCGGTAGCGGTTCGGTCCGATCTTGGTGCCGAAGATCGGCGGCAGGATCGCCATCGCCATGCCGCCGAGGAAGAGCGTCGCCCAAAGGCCAATGAAGACGACGAAAATCCAGTCGACATTACTGTCTTCGGTCTCCTCGTTGCGCTTCGCCCGCGCTTCCAGTTCAGCCGCGTTGCCCTCCAGCACCAGGACGATGTCGTCGACGGCGCGCTGAATGCCGCCTGAATAGTCGCCGGCGCGGAAGGCGGGCACCATGGTGTTTTCGATGATCAGCTTCGAGTGCAGGTCGGTCAGCGTGCCCTCGAGACCGTAGCCGACCTCAATGCGCATTTTCCGGTCGGACTTGGCGACCAGCAGAAGGATACCGTTGTCCTCGCCCGCCTGCCCCAGCTTCCAGGCGCGGAACAGCCGGTTGGCGTATGGCTCTATCGCCTCCCCGTCGAGGCTGTCGACCGTCGCGACAACGATCTGGTCGGAGGATTTTTGCTGGAACGCGGCGAGTTCCAGCGTAAGCGCCGCCTCGGTGGCGGGGTCGATCATTCCGGCGTCGTCGACGACGCGCCCAGTCAATTTCGGCAGTTCGGCGGCATCGGCCGGGAAACCGAAAAGCAGGAGAAAAAGCAGAGCAGCGATGAAGAATGCGCCCACCCTCCGCTCGTCGAACCGGTGGGCGGGCGGCGAGGCGAACGTTCGAGAAGGCGCAACGCACGCGCGCTTCCCCATCATCCCCTCAAGCCCCTTCAACCGCGAGTGCGAAGGCAGGGTGCGCCGCGCGACGATCATTTCGGATAGCGAACGAATTGCCACTGCGAACAACGCGCTTGCGCCTCATCCCCCCTGCTTGGTGCCGAAATCCACCCGCGGCGCATCCAGCTTGTCCTCACTGACCGCGAAATTCTGGAACGGCTTGTGGTCCCAGAACCAGAACGTCGCCCAGAGGATGGAGGGGAACGTCCTGAGTGTCGTGTTGTATTCGCGCACGGCCTCGATGTAGTCGCGCCGCGCTACGGCGATACGGTTCTCGGTGCCCTCAAGCTGGGCCTGCAGTCCGAGAAAATTCTGGTTGGCCTTGAGGTCGGGATAGTTCTCGACCACCGCGAGCAGACGCGAAAGCGCGCCGGTCAGTTCGGACTGGTTCGCCTGAAACGCCCTGAACGCGTCGGGGTCGGCCAGCGTCTCCGGCGTCACAGTCACCTGGGTCGCCTTGGCGCGCGCCGCCACCACGGCCTCAAGCGTATCCTTCTCGTGCGCGGCATACCCCTTTACCGTCTCAACCAGGTTCGGAATCAGGTCGGCGCGGCGCTGGTACTGGTTGAGTACCTCGCTCCAGGCGGCCTTGGCCCTTTCCTCGGCCGTGGGGATTGCATTATAGCCGCAGGCCGACAAGAGCGGCAGAAGCGCGGCAAGCACGAGCAGAGCGATGGCGCGGCGTGCAGTCGGCGCCGCGATGCTTGGAGAAGTCATGGGCAGTCCTCAACGATCCTCTGAATCGAGACTTACCATACTCGCCGGCCAAAGACATGGGCCAGCCGAGAACGGTCTTGGACGTGCCGGACGGCATGTGGTAGCGATCGCGTCAAACCGTAACGGCAAGGTGGATTGCGTGACCGGCAATCGCGACGCGGATGGGAAGGACGAATCCCGGCGGATTCTCGATCGGCTCGCGCGGGAGTCCGACCCGAGCGGCCCGGTCACGTCGGCGCGCAACCAGCGCCATGACGATCCCATCGAATATTGGGGCACCCGCATCGGCAGGGGGCTCGGGCTGGCGATAACGCTCGCTCTGGTCATTTGGTTCGCCTTCTACATCGCGCGGAGTCTTTGACGAAGAATGACCACCAGGGTCGCATCAGAGGTCCCGCGCGCCGTCATCGTCATCTCAAGCCATGTGGCGCGCGGTTCGGTAGGCAATCGCGCGGCCGTCTTCGCGCTGGAGACGCTCGGCTTCCCGGTCTGGGCCGTTCCCACGGTCATCCTTCCCTGGCATCCGGGGCACGGCCGTGCAACGCGCATCGTTCCGCCTCCGGAACAATTCCGGGCGCTGATGAAGGACCTTGAGAGATCGCACTGGCTGGGCGAGGTCGGCGGCGTGCTCTCCGGCTATCTCGGCGAGGCCAGTCAGGCCGAGGCCGTGGCTTCGCTCGTCGCCGCGGTGCGGGCCAAAAACCCCAGGGCGACCTATGTGTGCGATCCGGTCATGGGCGACGAAGGTGGTCTCTACGTGCCTCAGCCGCTCGCCGAAACGCTGCGCGACGTGCTGGTGCCGATCGCCGATATTGCGACACCCAATCGTTTCGAGCTGGAATGGATGGCGGGCGCCAAGCTCGATGATCTGCGCTCCATCATGGCCGCCGCGCTCGACGCCGGGCCGGCGACCATGCTGGTCACCTCCACGCCTGGCATGATGACGGGGGGCATCGGCAATCTGCTTCTCACCCGCTCGGAGGCGCTGTTTGCCGAGCATCGCGCGATCGAGCATCCGCCGAACGGCCTCGGCGACCTCACGGCCGCCGTCCTGCTCGCCCGCCTGCTCGACGGCCAGCCCGCCGCCAAGGCGCTGCAATCGACAACCGCGTCAGTCTTCGAGATCTTGGCGCGCACAGCCAAGCGCGGCGCCGACGAACTGCAGATCGAGACCGACGCCCGCAGCCTGTCGCACCCGATGGCCATGGTGCAACTGCGCCATCTCAGGCATCCCGGACGGGACCAGCGCGCGTGAAGCTTGAGGCGCCGGTTGAAATTGCCGGCGTGGATGGCTGCAAGGCTGGCTGGATCGCCGTCGTCAAGCGGCCGGACGGGCCGCCGGCCGCGGTGACTTGCCGAAGCTTCGGCGCGCTGGTCTCCAGCCTCGGCGAGAGCGCAATCATAGCCGTCGATATGCCGATCGGCCTGCCGCCCTTTACACATCACGGAGGCCGTGGGCCGGAGCCGATCGTGCGGCGATTTCTCGGCCCACGGCAATCCAGCGTCTTTTCGATTCCCTCGCGCGCCGCCGTCTACGCCGTTGACGAGGAATTTTCGACGGTCGAGCGCTGGTATGAGGCGCATCGCATCGCGAGCGACGTGGCGCGGGCAACTTCGCAGCCGCCGCGCGGCGTATCCATACAGGCTTTCGGCATATTCTCCCGGATCCGCGAGCTGGACCGTTTGTTACGGTTCCGGAATGACCTTTGCCGCCGTGTCATCGAGTCGCATCCGGAGGTGGCGTTCTGGCACCTGAACGGCGGGCGGGCGATGGCGCTGCCGAAAAAGATCAGGGGCCGGGTCAATCCGGCCGGCATGGAGGAACGCAGGACTCTGCTTTCGCGGTGCGGGCATTCTCTTGCCTTTCTAAATTCTCCGCCGCCGCGCGGTTGCGGCGAGGACGACTTTCTCGACGCCTGCGCGATGCTGCTGATCGCGGCCCGGCATGCGCGCGGCGAGACGCGGCCTTTTCCCGATCCGCCCGGTCGCGACGAGCATGGGATCCCGGTCGCCATCAATGTCTGAACGGTAATTTTGCTGCGCTGCAGCGATTGCGCGTTGATCCAGCGGCTGGATTGCCGTTAGGTGGAGCCATGACCGATCTGCCCGACCATCTGCTCAGCGGCTATCGCAGCTTCATGAAAGGGCGTTACGCCTCGGAGTCGGGTCGCTTCCGGGCGCTGGCGCGCGAAGGCCAGGCGCCCGAGACGATGGTCATCGCCTGCTGCGATTCCCGCGCCGCGCCCGAGGTCATCTTCGATGCCGCCCCCGGCGAGTTGTTCGTGGTGCGCAACGTCGCCAATCTGGTCCCGCCCTACGCCCCGGACGGCTCTTACCATGCGACCTCGGCGGCCCTCGAATTCGGGGTGCAGAGCCTGAAGGTGAAGAACATCATCGTGGTCGGTCACGGCCGTTGCGGCGGCATCCGGTCGGCCCTGGCGCCGGCCAGCGAGCCGCTGTCGCCCGGCGACTTCATCGGCAAATGGATGAGCCTGCTGGCGCCCGCCGCCGACGCGGTTACCGGCAACACCCTCCTTACAGCGGGCGAACGTCAGACCGCGCTTGAGCGCATCTCCATCCGATACTCGATAGCCAATCTGCGTACGTTTCCCTGCATCGGCATACTTGAGGCCAAGGGCAGGATAACCCTGTCGGGTGCCTGGTTCGACATCTCGACAGGCGAGTTGTGGGTCATGAACCGCCAGACCGGCGATTTCGAAAGACCGGAGATCGACTGACGCGGCGCCAGTCGACAGGCAGTTTCGTCTGCCGCTCACGGTTTTCACGACCGGCTTCCGGCCCCAAACGGGCCGAGCGCGCGGCCAGGACGCATTACAAGCGGTCAATCCGGTTGCGCGTCTCGGCGCGCCGCCCTACATCGGGGGCGCTTCGACACCGAGGAGAACCGCCCGCATGACATCCGAAACCGCCGTGGACCTCGAAACCCATCCGCTGACGCAGTGGACCGGTCCTTCAGGGCTGCCGGATTTCTCACGGATCGCCGACGGCGATTTCGGCCCGGTATTCGACGCGGCACTGGCGGCGCATCAAGCCGAAATCGCGGCCATGGCCGGCAACGCGGAGGCCCCCACCATCGACAATACGCTGAAGGCGCTGGAACTCGGCGGCGAGCCGCTGTCCCGCGTCTCGTCGATATTCTGGTGCCGGGCGGGCGCCCATACCAATGACGCCATTCAGGCGATGGAGCGCGAAATCTCGCCGAAAATGGCGCGGCATTTCTCCGCGATTTCGATGAACGCGGCATTGTTCGCCCGCATTGACGACCTCTACCAGCGCCGCGCCGGCCTCGGGCTCGATGCCGAGACGCTGCGGGTCCTGGAAAGGACATGGAAGGGATTCGTCCGCTCGGGCGCGAAACTCGATCCGGAAGGCAAGAAGCGCCTCGCGGCCATCAATGAGCAACTGGCGTCGCTCGGCGCGAAATTCGGCCAGAACCTGCTCGCGGACGAAAAGGATTGGGTGCTCTTTCTGGAGGAAGGCGACATCGACGGCCTTCCCGGCTTCCTGCGCGACGCAATGGCGCAGGCCGCGGAGGCACGCGGGAAGAAGGGTCTCTTCGCCGTCACCCTGTCGCGTTCGATCTACGAGCCCTTCACCAGCTATTCGCCGCGCCGCGACCTGCGCGAACAGGCGTGGAGAGCCTTCATCCGCCGCGGTGAGAATGGCGGCGCCGCCGATAACACCCAGGTGGTGGCCGAGACGCTTGCGCTGCGCGCGGAAAAAGCCCGGCTGCTCGGCTATGCCAGCTACGCAGCGCTCAAGCTCGATGACACGATGGCCAAGACGCCTGAAAACGTCCACGGCCTGCTCGATCCGGTCTGGCTGAAGGCGCGCGAGAAGGCGGCAGCCGACCAGACCGAGTTGCAGCGCCTCGCGGCGGCGGCAGGCAGCAACGACACGATCGCCGGCTGGGACTGGCGCTATTACCAGGAGAAGCTGAGGGCGGAAAAATTCGCGTTCGACGAGGCGGAGCTGAAGCCCTATCTGCAGCTCGAACGCGTCATCGACGCATGCTTCGATGTCGCCGGGCGCCTGTTCGGCCTGTCCTTCGTGGAACAGCAAGGCATTCCTGCATGGCATCCGGACGTGCGTGTCTTCAAGGTGCGGCGCCGCGACGGCAGCGAACTCGGCCTTTTCCTGGCGGATTATTTCAACCGGCCGTCGAAGCGCTCCGGGGCGTGGATGAGCGCGTTGCGCTCAGGCTATCGCCTGGGCGAGGGTTCCTCGCCGGTCATCTACAATGTGATGAACTTCGCCAAGGCGCCGGAAGGCGAGGCAGCGCTTCTGTCGCTGGACGAGGCGAGGACGCTCTTCCACGAGTTCGGCCACGCGCTGCACGGTATGCTGACCGACGTCACCTGGCCTTCCGTATCTGGCACGTCGGTGAGCCGCGATTTCGTGGAACTTCCGTCGCAACTCTACGAGCACTGGCTGACCGAGCCGGCGGTGCTGGAGAAGCACGCCCTGCACTACAAGACCGGCGAAGCAATACCGAAATCCCTGCTCGACAAAATGCAGGCCGCGAGAACTTTCGGCGCCGGTTTCGCCACGGTCGAGTTCACGGCCTCCGCGCTGGTCGACATGGCCTATCACGCGCAGCCGGACGCGCCCGCCGAACCGCTGGCATTCGAGGCCGAGACCTTGCAAAAGCTCGATATGCCGGACGCGATCGCCATGCGTCACCGCACGCCGCACTTCCAGCACGTCTTTGCCGGCGACGGTTATTCAGCCGGCTACTATTCTTATCTTTGGTCGGAAGTGCTGGACGCGGACGCCTTCGCGGCCTTCAAGGAAACCGGCGACCCGTTTGATCCGGCGCTTGCGGAGAAGCTGCGCAAGCATATTTACGCGGCCGGCGGATCGGAGGATCCCGAGGCGCTCTACAAGGCGTTTCGCGGCAAGATGCCGTCACCGGATGCGATGCTGGCAAAGCGCGGGCTTGTGTGAGCCAGGGGCTGACCCCTCGCGCGACAGGGGATCGAGACCCTTCCGGCTTGGCTTCCGTGGCATATTGGAACAATGATCGCTCGCCGATAGGTTTCGGGTGGCGAATCCATGAGTGCCGTCTCGGAAGTCGAATCCCCCACTCGCTGGCTGCGACGGCTGCCGGTCCCGGGGAATCGCATCGGGCACCTTGTTCTGAATGCCCTGTTGCTGGCTACCGCGAACACCTTCGGTTCCTCCCTCGCGGCTGCCCGGTTTCTATCGACACAAGGCGGCGAGGGAATTGCAACATACTATATCGTGTTTGCTCTCGTCTCGATCCCTGCCTGGGCGGTTTATGCTCGGCTGATTGACGCCGGAAGCCGTGTCGTGCTGCTGCGGCGCTTCATGGTCACAGTCATACTCGGCGACCGCCTTGTTGATTTTCGCCAGCGGATTCGGTGGCACGGCGGCGGACTACGCGCTCTACACTGGAATCAGCGTTCTTGAACTGCTGCTCTACAGCATCTTTCAAGTGGTGCTGACCGATTACCTGACCGCACGCGAAATGACCCGCTATTCGACGCGTATCTCGGTCGCCATGTCCGCCGGAGGCATGGTGGGCGGCAGTCTGGCCGGCTTGCTTTCAGGTCTTGTGTCGCCGTTCTGGCTGCTCTTCGGCATGCCGTTGATACTGCTCTTCTGCCTCATCCACCTGATTTGGCTGTCCCGTCGCTGGAAACCCGCGGGCGAAAGGGAAGCCCAGGGGGAGTCCGGAATACTGGAGAGTCTTCGCGGCATCGGAAGTATCATGCGTGGGTTCTTGACCGCCGCGTTGCTTTCAACCGCTCTTTTCCTGAATATCGTTACCCAATGCATCAGCGAGTACATGGTTTTCAGCATTTATACGGACAGCTTCCCGGATGAACAGTCACTTGCCAAATTCTTCGGACTGATGAGCGGCGCACTGAATTTTGTTGGCATGGCGGCTGGACTATGGCTGACCGAACCGCTGATGCGGCGCCTCGGCGTCGCGCGCATGAACATGGTCTTTCCAGCCGCTTGCGGAATCAGCGTTCTTGCCATGCTTGCCAGTCCGCTTCTGCCGGTCGCGATGTTTTCCCATATCGTGTATGATGGTCTTTCCAACAATATCGACGCGCCGGTCACGGCAATTAACTACAACGCGATACCTGAGCGCTTCGTCGGCCGGCTTCGCGTCTTCAACGACAGCCTGATCTATCCGATTGCCTTGGCCGTTTCCGGGCTGCTGATCTGGGTGGTCGCGCAATTGTCGGGATTCCTCGGCGTTGGCGTGCTGGGTGTCGTTCTCAGCCTGTGCTTCCTTGCATCTGGATGGGGTATCGGCTGGCGCTATGTGCACGGGCTGGTTGGGATATTGCGGGAAGGAGCCGTAGACCTCGATCGGAACGAGTTCCTGGCACGCGAAGCATCAGCGCTTGCCGCGACCAACGGCGCGGACCTCGCCGCGATGCTGAGGGGCCAGGACAAAATAGCGGCCAGCCTTGCTCTTCGTATCGTGGCGCACACGTCGATACGGCCCTTCCTTGAACCAATCGGCGAGAACCTCGTGAGGTCGGGTGACGAAGCGGTGACAGTCCTGGCACTGAGCGGCGACCGGCACGCGGCGGATCTGATGACGCTCTGGCCCAAGGCGGAACCGGCGCTCCGCATTCGGATCGCGCAATATCTCGCGGCATCGGGGCAATCTCCACCAGAGGACAGTGTTCGGACGCCGGTAATGGTCGCGCTCGGTCTGGCTGCCCGCCTCGACAAATCACCGGGAGCGGCGCAAGCGCTCATGACAATGGCCCAGTCTCACTTGGAAGTAGCCGCGGCACTGCTCCCGGTTGCCGCCACGCGGCGGGACGACGCGTTCATGCCCATACTTGTCGGCATCATTCGCAGTCATGCTTCACTTGAAGAGGCTTTGATCAAAACAATCTCTGGCCTGCCGTATTCCAGCCCTGACGGGATTGGACCACCTCAGGACCTGCTTGAGGAATTGGTCAGCGCAACTGACCAGGCACGAAGAATAATCGGCTATCAACTGGCGGCGCGAGGAGGTTGGCCGGCGGTGCGTATCGCCGCTGGACTGAGGGACAGCGATGAATCGGTGCGGAGCGTCGTAACTGCCGCATTGGTCGCCAGGAAGGATTCCGTCGCGGCGGTATTGCCGATGCTGCAAGACGAGAGTCCGTCCACTCGCCTCGCCGCCGTCGAGGTACTCGGCCACGCCGGCGCCACCGAGATGCTCTTCGACTACCTGCGGAAAAGCGCCTTCCCGCGTATCGCCAAATATCGCCAATGGCTTCAGGCCCTGCCCGAGGGCAAGGTCGCCTGGGCCGCGATCGCCAGAATAGCAGTGGCCGAAGCCAACCAGGCGGCGATCGATGAGGTTTTGGCGACGCTCGCCGCGCTCGGCCACAAACAGACCGTGAGCTACATCCGGCGCTTCCTGAGCGCGCGCGACGAGCGCATGCGCGGTCGAGCGGCCGAGGCCATTACCGCCCTCGATCAGCGGAGGCTGGTAACGCCGCTCATTCCACTGCTTGACGGAGATCAGGCGAAGCACGGCAAGGCGCTGCCTGTCGAGTCCGTCGTTGAGGCAATGAGAACCTCCTCGTTGCCTTGGCTGCGTCAAGCCGCTGTTGCCGCCAGGTCATTGGAGTCGGACATGCCGAATGCCGAACACGGTCTACTCGACCGCCTGCTTTTCCTTCGCAACGTGCCAATCTTCGAAAGCTGCTCGCTCGACGATTTGTATGCGATGCAGCGGATCATGAAACGCGCCGACTACCTTTCCGACGAGGTAATCGTCAGGCAGGGCGCGCATGGCGAGGAGCTTTTTGTCCTGCTCGAAGGTGAAGTTAAGGTGGGACAGAGCAGTCCTTCAGGCTTCACCGAATTCGCCAGGCTGAAGCCCGGTTCCATGTTCGGGGAGATGGCGCTGTTCGGCGAAGGCGAACGCTCGGCGGACATAGTAGCCGTTGGATACGCAGCCTGCCTTGTCCTGGACCGTTCCCATTTCGAGGACCTTACGCGGCAGCGGCCGGGTATTCTGATGCAGATATGCCGTGTTTTTGGCAAAAGACTGCGCGCCGCGAATCAGAAGCTCCATGAACAGCAAACCGTCAGGTAGGCGACGGGTGAGCATGCCGGTCTTGACTCCCACATTGGCTTGATCGTGCTTCAAGCCTCGATGGATATCCCCACTTGCATCAGGCGCCAAAACAAGCCGCCCGATTCGGAATCGGGCAGTTTGCTTCAGCTTTTGTTTTCGCATCGCTGCTGCCGGGTTCCACTGATCGGCGCGATGCTTTCACATCAGGCTCTCCAGTGTCTGGCCCGGCAATCGAAACCTACTGAGCATCCTGGCAGGCGCGCAGGGCCTTGAAAGCCGCGTCGGTTCCGGCAAGGTTGAGTATGAGCGCATCCCGCCCTGCCGGGGAGATCGTCATCGTCTTCTTCTTGGCAAGATCGTAGATGAAGTCGGGATTGTTCACCCAGACAAACGCTCCGTCGTATCCTTCAATCTGCTGACCGACCGCCTCGCCGCTGAACTTCTGACCGTCAATATCGAATATCACCGAAAGCTTTTGCCCGGCGGCGATATTTGCATCCTTCTTGGTATACAGAGCCAGATAGCCCTTTGTCTTTCCGGTCGCGTCGATACCCATCTGAACCTGCGAAACGTCAGAGGCCTTCCTGGCCATCAGGCAGCCTGGACCCATGTCCTCCTTGACAAGAATTTCCCAGCCGGCTTCCGCCCCGTATTTCTTGAACTGCGCGGCGGCGTCCGTCGCGGCAAGTGCCGCAATTGCCAGAGCTATGCCGATTCGAGCATGCGCATGCATAGGTTTCTCTCCAGTGGTTGCAGTTTCTTCTGTCTTCTGCGCCGTTCTCAGGCGGCGGCGAGTGATCGTAGCGTGACTTAGCGGCGGCGCAAGCCTCGGCGCCGAGATATACCGACAGATCAATCGGCTTTACAGGATGCAAAGTCCTGCCGATGACTTGCGGCGATGAGGTTCTGGGTCAATTTTTGGTGTCTCGTATCTTGAGTGCGGACGCGCTTCATCTTCGCCACGCCCTGCCGGGATCCAGACCACGGCCTTGCCACCTGTTCGGCCGATCAATGCGCGTCAGTTCGGAAAGAAGTCGGGGCCGACGACCCGAACTTTCCTGTCGGGCGGCATGTCCACGGCCGGCGGCGGCGTCTGGCTTGTGAAGGCAAGCTGCGCAACCGGTGATTGCGGCTTGTCGCGAGGCAGGGGAATCAGGGCATTTTTCATGTCGGAGGGCGTCACCGTTCGGGCACGGGCCTCCTCGACGCGCCGATAATAGCTCTGGAAATCGCAGGCCTTGAAGTCGGCGCGGTCACGGTAGGCGAAGGCCGTCGGCAGTTGCTTGTAAGGCTTTCCGGTTTCCACCGAGATCATCTCCTCGGTCTCGAGGGCGGGATCGTCGAGCCGGAAGACGGCGGTCTCGCTGCCCTGGCAGATGTAGCGGCACTGATCGACTGTCTCCTTGTAGTCGCCGGAACCTACAAACTGCGAACGCGGCACCGGGAAGAAATAGCCATCTGTCATGCGGACGCAGTACAAAATGGCGTTGTCGCCGACATAAGGGCGGGCCGGCGCACGTTTGCCGGCTGTCTCGACGCGCCTGCGCTTTTCCTTCGTGCAGCCGGGAGCCGCCAATCGGGCCGGCGCCGCGCCGCCCTGCGTCCTGGCTATCTCGCGCAGCACCTCGGCTTTCCGGGCCGCGACCTCGGCGCACGGGTCGAAAAAGAAGCCGCCGCGCGCCTTCGATGAGCAACTCCGCTGCCGCTCCAGCCGCTGCAACGCCGCCAATTGCCTGCTCAGAGCGGCACTCTCCGGGCTCCCCCCGCCGCGTGCTTCCCGCCGCAGTTCGGCGCAGTTGTCCGCATAGGCCGATGTCGCGCAGAACGCAGCTACCGCGATCGCGGCGCATATTCTGCCTGCGAGCCGCCAAAGCGGATTTATCATGCCGGCGGGAAGCAGGAATTCGGGCGGACCGCCCGCATTGCGCGCATACAAACCCGGCAAAGCATCACTCACGACAGACGGAAAAGAAACCATCGCACGCCACCCCGCACAGCCCGTGGACACGCGTCTGCATGCATCTGCCAGCAAAATCGGCGAAGTTCAACTGCCGCCGCGAAAAAGCACGGCCCTGAATCCGGGTTAACGAAAAGTGAAAGCCCCCCTCTCCGTCTTGCTTCGCAAGCCACCTCTCCCCCGCTTTGCGGGGGCGAGGATAGGCGCCAAGCAGCCCGGCCGCGCGTTTCCTCGCCCCCGCAAAGCGGGGGAGAGGTGGCCGCGAAGCGGCCGGAGAGGGGGTCGAATGACGATCCCGTTAACCTGAGTTCAGGGCCGTGCGCGAAAAGCGTGACGCGGGGTAAAATTATTCAACGTGTTCCGCCCAGCGCCTGCCTCCCGGACAGCAATGATCGCTGAAATTTGATCGCGGCGTGCCGCAAGCGGCGCTTGGGCCGACTTTCCTCAAGCCGCTTTTCGCCGGGCCAGACGCGCCTTTATGCTGGCGACGTCGGCGCGCGGCGTCGCCGCGAACAGCGTCTTGGTATAGCTGTGTTGCGGATCGGAGAATACGGCTTCGCGGCTGCCATATTCCACCGCCTCGCCGAAATACATGACCATCACGTCGTCGGCGATGTAGCGCACCACAGACAGGTCATGGCTGATGAAAACATAGGTGAGTTGGAACTCGTCCTGCAGGTCGGCGAGCAGGTTGAGCACCTGCGCCTGCACCGAAAGGTCGAGCGCCGACACCGGCTCGTCGAGCACCAGAAGGCTCGGGTTCAGCATGAGCGCGCGCGCGATCGCGATGCGCTGGCGCTGGCCGCCCGAGAACATGTGCGGATAGCGGTTGTAGTGCTCGTCGCCAAGGCCGACTTTTTTCAGCATCCGCATGGCAAGCTCGCGCCGCTCCTCGGCGCTCTTGTCGGTGTTTATCAGGAGCGGCTCGCCGAGCACGTTGCCGATCTTCTGGCGTGGATTGAGCGATCCGTACGGATTCTGGAAGATGATCTGCACCTTGCGGCGCATCTCGGGTGTCAGCCCTTCCTTGGCGATGTCGACTTTCCTGCCTTCGATCAGAAGATCGCCCGCCGTCGCCTCGTCGATCAATGTGATGATGCGGGCGAGTGTCGACTTGCCGCATCCGCTCTCGCCGACGATCGCCAGCGTCTTGCCCTTGTCGACGGAAAAGCTGACGCCCTTCACCGCATGCACCGTCCGCGCCTTGCCGAACATGCCGCCGCGGATATGGTAGTCGCGAACGATATTCTTGCCTTCCAGGATCGGTCCGGTCATTGCGCGGCTCCCATGAATCCGCCTTCGGTCACGAAGTCGGCGATGGTCGGCAGCCGGTCGCCGGTGGCGTTCTCCGGCAGCGCCGAAAGCAGCGCCCTGGTGTAGTTGCTCTTCGGGCTCTCGAACAGGGAAAGCACGTCGGCTTCCTCCATCTTGCGCCCCTTGTACTGGACGATAACCCGGTCGGCGGTTTCGGCGACCACGCCCATATTGTGGGTAATCATGATGAGGGCCATCCCGTGCTCGGCCTGCAAGCGCATCAGAAGGTCAAGGATCTGCTTCTGGATCGTGACATCGAGCGCGGTTGTCGGCTCGTCGGCGATCAACAGCTTCGGATTGCAGGCAAGCGCGATGGCGATCATCACGCGCTGGCACTGGCCGCCGGACATCTGGTGCGGATAGGAACCAAGCCGCTCTTCCGGCTGCGGGATGCCGACCAGATTCAGAAGTTCGATCGCCCGTGCGCGACGGGCCTTGCGGTCGAGGCCCATGTGAACCTTGAGCACTTCCTCGATCTGGAAGCCGACGGTGAAGCAGGGGTTCAGGCTCGCCATCGGCTCCTGAAAGATCATCGCCATGTCCTTGCCGACCATGTTGCGGCGGTCGGCGACGGAGAGCGACAGCAGGTCGCGGCCGGCGAAGGTCATCGTGTCGGCCGTAACTTTGGCGTTCCATGGCAGCAGGCCCATGACGGCCAGCATCGACACCGACTTGCCCGACCCCGACTCGCCGACAATCGCCAGCACTTCGCGCGGGCTCACCGCCAGGGACACCCCGTCGACCGCCCGGAACGCACCGGAAGCCGTCTGGAACTCCACGACCAGGTTTTCGATTTCTAGAAGGGGCATGGCGAGCCTTCCGTGTGTGGGGCCGCGCGGGCCCTTGTTTCCCATGCTGAACGATGCGGGATCGCAATGGCCGAGATGCCTTTACGCGGGAAGCGAAGCGGCCTTGGGCCAGGGCTTCGAAATGGGATCAACGAAGATTGAAAGTCGCCCCCCTCTCCGGCTTGCTTCGCAAGCCACCTCTCCCCCGCTTCGCTGGGGCGAGGAAACGCCGGCCGCGCCGCTTGGCGCGCTTCCTCGCCCCCAAAGGGGGAGAGGGGGCCGCGAAGCGGCCGGAGAGGGGGTCGAACTGCCATGCTTTCAGCCGAATTCGCAGCCCAAAGCATTCGGTCCGTTTTGTTGAATGCCGATCCGGCGGATGCTATATAGGGACTATTGGCGCGATCGAAGTTCCGCCCGGAGAACGAAAGAAACGGGAAATGCAACGTCCCATCATCCCGCCTGCCGCTGACTGCTGAGCATCCCATCAGCCGACCCCGCAATAGTCGGCGAGCGAACGGGCGGCGCTTTCAAAGCCGAACACCGACGCGGCGAGGCCCGCCAACAGAACCCCGAGACTGACGTTACGCTTGACCAGCAGCCGCTGGCGTCCTTCCGCGAGCACTTTTGCGGCTGCAATGCCGTCGGCGACGACATCGGCCGCCGCCCTCGTCATGGAACCGATATAGGTCATGCGGCGCTCGGCCGGAAAACTCTCGAAGCGGCTATCCTGAAACGACGCCAAAAGGGCGTCGAACGCTCCCATCCCGTCATAGAACCTGACAACCTCGCGGATCGACGCTTCGGGCAGCAGCGAAATGTCAGGCTTTACCAGGTCGAATATGAAGTAGTCGCGGTCGAGCGGCGCGAAGAACCGATAGTCCGGCGACGCCGCCATCTGCGCCTTGATGGACGCGGTCGTCTCCTCCTTCGCGAAGACCTCCAGCGACTTCACGCCGGTCTCGATTTCGGCGCGCAGCGCCACCGTCATCTCGATCTCGCGGGTCATCCGCCTGTAGAACCAGACCAGCCCGTCAACCGCCGATTTCCCCAGCCAGCTCGCCGCGCCGACAAGGGCGGCGAACATGGCGGCGAGCACGATCGACTGCGCCTCGCTGATGCTGGAGAAGCAGGTCACGCGGTTCAGCTCCGCTTCAGCTTCGGATCGAGAGCGTCGCGCAGGCCGTCGCCCATCAGGTTGATCGCCAGCACGGTGATCAGGATCGCCAGGCCGGGGAAAGTCACCACCCACCAGGCGCGCAGGATAAACTCGCGCGCTTCGGCGAGCATCGTGCCCCATTCCGGCGTCGGCGGCTGCGCGCCCTGGCCAAGAAAGCCGAGTGCGGCGGCATCCAGTATGGCGCTGGAGAAAGACAAGGTCGCCTGAACGATGAGCGGCGCCATGCAGTTGGGCAGGATGGTCTTGAACATGAGCCGGAGCGGCCCGGCGCCCGCCACCTTGGCGGCCACGACATAGTCGCGCGTCTTTTCGGTCATCACCGCGGCGCGCGTCAGGCGCACGAAATGCGGCTGGAACACCAGCGCGATGGCGATCATGGCATTGGTCAGCCCGGGCCCGAGCACGGCCACGAGAACCAGCGCCAAAAGCAGCGACGGGAAGGCCAGGATAATGTCCATGACCCGCATGATGACGGTGTCCACCCATCCGCGGAAATACCCGGCAACGACGCCGACCAGGACGCCGCCGACCAGCGCGATGGAGGTGACGATGACGCCGATGAACAGCGAGTAGCGCGTGCCGTAGATCAGGCGGGAGAGCATGTCGCGCCCGACGGCATCCGTGCCGAGAGCAAACGCCGCTCGCCCGCCTTCCTGCCAGAAGGGAGGCAGGAGCACCGCGTCGCGGTACTGCTCGTTCGGGCCATGCGGCGCGATCAGCGGCGCCAGCAGCGCAACCACGATCAGGAACAGGAAGAATACGAGGCCGATGACGGCGCCGCCATTCTCCGAAAAATAATACCAGAACTCCGCCAGGCGGGCGCGGCGGGAAGGATCGGTGGAGACGGGACCGGCGGTTGCGGCTGTTTCTGCCATCTCGCTCTCCTCAATGCCGGATGCGCGGATTGATCAGGCCGTAGAGGAGATCCACGGCCAGATTGACGAACATGATGATGCCGGCAATCAGCAGCAGGGCGCCCTGGATTACCGGGTAGTCGCGCCGCGACACCGAGTCGACCATCCACTTGCCGATACCCGGCCAGGAGAAGATGGTCTCCGTGAGAATGGCGCCCGCCAGCATGACGCCGACTTGCAGGCCGATCGTGGTGACCACCGGAATCATGGCATTGCGCAGCGCATGGACGCCAACCACGCGCAACGGCGACAGGCCCTTGGCGCGGGCGGTGCGCACATAGTCCTCGGACAGCACTTCCAGCATGGCCGAACGCGTCTGCCGCGCGATCACCGCCAGCGGAATGGTGCCGAGCACGATCGTCGGCAGGATCAGGTGGCTCACCGCCGACCTGAAGGCGCCGGGCTGGCCGGACAGCAGCGAGTCGATCAGCATGAAGCCGGTGACCGACGGGAAGAAATACATGAGCGAAATCCGCCCCGACACCGGCGTCCATTGCAGGATGCCGGAGAACAGGATGATCAGAAGCAGGCCCCACCAGAAGATCGGCATTGAAAAGCCGACGAGAGCGGTTCCCATTGTAAGCTGGTCCAAGAACGAACCGCGCTTGACGGCGGCGAAGACGCCGGCCGGAATGCCGAGCACGACGGCAAAGACGATGGCGCAGAGCGAAAGTTCCAGCGTCGCCGGAAAGAGTTCGAAGAACTGGGCCAGCACCGAGCCCTTGGTCGAAATGGAAGTGCCGAAATCGCCGTGCAGCACGCCCCACAGATAATCGAGATACTGGATGACGACCGGCCGGTCGAAACCCAGCGCCTTGGATATTTCCGCGTGCCGCTCGGGATCCATCACGCGTTCGCCCGAGAGCAACGCAACCGGATCCCCCGGCAGCATGCGGATGAAGGAGAAGGCGATAATGGAGACCCCGATGAAGGTCGGGATCAGGACGGCAAGCCGCCCCAGGAGAAACCGCAGCATGGTCGGACCTTCAGCGAAAATTCTGAAGCTGACGAACGATAGCACAAGATGCGCGTAGGGGCGCCTGCATGGCAAGCGCCCCTACGCGGTTATCTTCGTTTTCGGCCTATTCGACCAGGTCGACGCCGTCGAAGGTGAAGTCGCCGAGCGGGCTCTGGACGAAGCCCTGGACTTCCTTGCGCATCGGCACGATCGCCAGCGAGTGGTCGAGCGTCGCCCACGGGGCCTGCTTCTTGAACACGACCTGGGCCTGTTCGTAAAGTTTGGTGCGCTCCGCCTGGTCGCTGGCTTCCTTCGCCTTGGTGACCAGTTCGTCGAACTCCTTGTCGCACCACTGGGCGCGGTTGTTGCCGCCGACAGCGTCGCAACCGAGCAGCGTATCGAGGAAGTTGTCCGGATCGCCATTGTCGCCGGTCCAGCCGAGGATCACGGCGCCGTCGCGGTCCTTGGCCTTGGACTTGTCGAGATACTCGGCCCATTCGTAGGAGACGATCTCGACCTTGACGCCGATCTTCTCGAAGTCGGACTGGATCAGCTCGGCGGCGCGGCGCGCGTTGAGCATGTAGGGACGAGCCACCGGCATCGCCCATACCTTCATCGAGAGGTCCTTGACGCCGGCTTCCTCCAGCATCTTCTTGGCCGCTTCGGGATCGTATTTGTCGTCCTCGACGGCGTTGTTGTACGACCACATCGTCGGCGGAATCGGATTCTTGGCGGGCGTCGCCGCACCCTGGAACACGCCGTCGACGATCGCCTGCTTGTTGATGGCCATGTTCAGAGCCTTGCGCACTTCCGGCTTGTCGAAGGGCGCCTGGGTCGTGTTGTAGGCAAGATAGGCTACGTTCAGGCCTTCCTGTTCCGACACCTTCAAGCTCGGATCAGCTTTCATCGAGGTAACGTCGGCCGCGTTCGGATAGGGCATCAGGTGGCATTCGCCGGCCTTCAGTTTCTGATAGCGGACCGCCGCGTCGGTCGTGATCGCAAACACCAGATCGTCGATCGGCTGCTTGCCGCCCCAATAGTCCGGATTGGCCTTGTAGCGGATCACGGCGTCCTGCTGGTAGGCGACGAAGGTGAACGGCCCCGTGCCGACGGGCATCTGGTTCAGCTGGTTCATCTTGCCGTCGGCCTGCAGCTTGTCGGCATATTCCTTCGACAGGATCGAGGCGAACGGCATCGCCACATTGGCGAGGAACGGCGCTTCCTTTTGTTTCAGGGTGAACATGACGGTCATGTCGTCGACCTTCTCGATCTTGTCGATCAGATCGCCCATTCCCATGCCGGCGAAATATTCCCAGGATGCGCCTTCGACATATTTGTTCCAGGGGTTTTCGGCCTTCCACTGGCGCTCGAAGGAGAAGATGACGTCGTCGGCGTTGAGGTCACGGGTCGGGGTGAAGAATTCGGTCGTCTGGAACTTCACGCCGGGGCGCAGTTTGAAGGTGTATTGAAGGCCATCGTCGGAAACCGCAAAGCTCTCCGCGAGCCCCGGCTCCACTTCCGTCGTACCCTTCTTGAATTCCAGAAGGCGGTTGAACACCGGGTGGGCGGACGCATCGAAGGTGGTGCCGGCCGTATAGAGGCCGGGGTCGAAACCTTCCGGCGACGCTTCCGAGCAGTAGACGAATGTCTTGGCGTTGGCGACGCCGGTCAGCGCGGTCGCCGCAAGAAGAGCGGCCGCGAAAGTCATTTTCCTTATCATTGGTTGCTCCCTGAATTCTTCCAAGCCCTTTGGCGGGCTCGCGAAGGCGGCATATAAGCAAAGATCGCGCCGGTTTGGAACACCCAGCTTGGTTTCCCCTTCGGAAGGAAAATATTGTTTCTCATTCGGCCGATACTGAGCAATGGCGTTCCGTGCCGGCGACCGTTCCGGCGGTTTGCGGGAATGGACGTGCACGGTCCGGCCTTCGGAGAGCTTTGCCCGGCTGGCGGCGGCGGGTAACGGACGCGCCGCCTCCGGCTCCGATGCCCCAACGGCAGCATCACGATGCCGAAGCAAGACTTGCAAGCGGCGAAGCCGGCGCAATAGATAGGCGCGGAAGGTCGTATTGCGCGCGGGCAAACGGCCGGACCGGCGGGAGGAAATATTGGTCACAGCAGCGAGCGAAGCAGGCATTCCAGCGACGAAGCCCTGGCTGAAAAGCTACCCAAAGGGAGTTCCCGCCGAAATCGGCCGCCTAGCGGAAAAATCACTGGGCGAACTGCTGGTAGACGCCTGCCGCCGCTACGCGGACCGTCCGGCCTTCGCCTGCATGGGCAGGCCGATGAGCTACCGCGAACTCGATGCGAACTCGGCGGCGTTCGCGGCCTTCCTGCAGTCCAAGGGGCTCGCCAAGGGTGCGCGCATCGCCGTAATGATGCCGAACGTGCTGCAATATCCGGTGGCGATGATGGGTATTCTTCGCGCCGGCTGCATCGTCGTGAACGTCAACCCGCTCTATACGCCGCGCGAATTGGAACACCAGCTTAAGGATTCCGGCGCCGAGGCGATCGTCATCCTGGAGAACTTCGCCTCGACGCTGCAAGCCGCGATTGCGCGCACGGCGGTCAGGCACGTCGTCGTGGCCACCATGGGCGACCTGCTCGGCATCAAGGGTTTGCTGGTCAACCTGGTCGTGCGCAAGGTCAAGAAAATGGTGCCGGCCTGGTCGCTGCCCGGCCATATTCCGTTCCGCGCCGCGCTCAAGGCCGGAGCGGCGGCCGGCCTCAAGCCGGTTGCGGTCTCGCCGGACGATGTCGCCTTCCTGCAATATACCGGCGGCACCACCGGCGTCGCCAAGGGCGCCACGCTGCTGCATCGCAATGTCCTGGCGAATGTCGAGCAGTTGCGGCTCTGGCTGGACGATGCCTACACGGCAAAGGCAAAGCCCGACAATCTCACTTTCGTCTGCGCCCTGCCGCTCTATCATATCTTCGCGCTGACGGTGAACGCGCTGATGGGCATGCAGCAGGGCGCGCTCAACCTGCTCATTCCCAATCCGCGCGACATACCGGGTCTGGTCAAGGAACTGCAAAAACAGCCGTTTCACTTCTTCCCCGGCCTCAACACGCTGTTCAACGCGCTGCTCAACAACGCGGAGTTCCGCAAGCTCGACTTCAGTCCGCTGGTGCTCACCATGGGCGGCGGCATGGCGGTACAGAAGGGCGTCGCCGAGCGCTGGCAGGAACTGACCAAGGTCAACATCACGGAAGGCTACGGTCTTTCCGAGACCTCGCCCGTCGCCACCGCCAACCTTGTAACCAGCACATCGTTTACCGGCACGATCGGCCTGCCGATTCCTTCAACCGACATCGCCATCCGTGACGACGCCGGCAATGATGTTGCGCCGGGCGAGGTCGGCGAGATCTGCATCCGCGGCCCGCAGGTCATGGCGGGCTATTGGAACCGGCCGGACGAGACGGCCAAGGTCATGACCGCCGACGGCTATTTCAAATCCGGAGACATGGGCTTCATGAACGCCGGGGGCTTTACTAAGATCGTCGACCGCAAGAAGGACATGATCCTCGTTTCCGGCTTCAACGTCTATCCGAATGAACTGGAAGAGGTGGTGGCCGGCATGCCGGGCGTTCTGGAAGTCGCCGCCATCGGCGTGCCCGACGAGCATTCCGGCGAGGCGCCGAAACTGTTCATCGTCAAGAAGGATCCCAATCTGACCGAGGCGGCGGTGCGCGCCTTCTGCAAGGAGAACCTCACCGGCTACAAGCGGCCAAGGCACATAGAGTTCCGCACGGAACTGCCGAAGACGCCGGTCGGCAAGATTCTGCGCAGGGAGTTGCGGAACTGACCAATTTCCTCCGCATGAGCCGCTGTCACAGGCAGGCTTATGCGGCTTTTCCCATGGCTCGCCTGCTTGGCTTCTCGATTTGGTGGGACACTTTCGGAAACCTGCTTGGCGCAGGCCGCGACTGAGCGCCCATCGGCCGGGCGGTTCAACGCCCGCGGCAGCGGGCGGCATCATGCTTGCGCGATCACCTCGCCGACGGCTTGCGCGGCGCTGCGGTCCCAAAGTAGCGCCGGCGGCGACGCTTCCGACATGAAAAAACTGCGGGGGCGATGCTGTGGCCTGGGGCACCAAATGGACACGCTCACGGCCCCCGCAGAAATCCCTGGATCCAAGCCTGAGTCTGATGAACCACCTCGCCGCTTATTCGGCTAACGAGGCCCATGTACTCCCAAGCAGCGCGGACTGTAGAAGAGCGCAGCGAAGGTTGCAAGATACTTCGTCATGTCTTGTCGGCCACAACGCGCAATTCGGTTAACAGACGCCGCCGCTGGCCGGCCGGCGTCGCCCCTGGAGGGAATCTTCCTTTTTTTACATCGTCTTACACTGTGGCTTGTGTTCGATGCGCGCTTGCAACATAACGCAGTTTTCCAGTGGAGGAGCCGAGACTCCAGTTCGATGACCTATCTTATCTTTGCCGCGGCCGCGCTTGCTGAAATAGCCGGCTGCTTCGCGTTCTGGGCGTGGTGGCGGCTGGACAAGTCGCCGCTGTGGCTGGCGCCCGGTCTGGCCGCGCTGATCGCCTTTGCCTGGCTGCTGACGCTCGTTGAAGCCGCGTTCGCCGGCCGCGCCTACGCCGCCTATGGCGGCATCTATATTTCGGCGTCGCTGCTGTGGCTGTGGGCCGCCGAGGGGCAGCGCCCCGACCGTTGGGATGCCGTCGGGGCCGCCATCTGCCTTGTCGGCGCGACCGTTATTGTGGCGGCGCCGCGCGGGGCGTGACGTGGAGCTTCCCGCCGCACTCCGTCAGGCGATCGACCGGCTGCTGGAGGGCGCGGCGATTCCCGAATTGCGGCGTGCGTCGGATCTGCTGTCCAGGCGCAATCGTACCGAATTGCGCGACGGACGGCTCCACCTGAGCGACGATCTGGCGGTGAAGGCCTAAAAAATGAGGCTCAGCACCCGCAGTCGGGCATCATCGATATCCCGAAGCGTCCGCCGGCTTGCCCGCCTCCTCCACCTCCACAATATAGCGCCACGCATCCGGCCGCGAGCCGTCGAGGTCGGTGAAGCCGTAGACTTGCGCCAGTCCGCCGCTGGAGAGCGATTGGCCGTTCCAGCGCTCGCGATCCGGATCGGCGGCAAGTGCTGCGACCGCGCGGCCAACGAAGCGCGGCGTCTCCGAAATCACGAAATGCGGGACGTTCGTCGTCGCGTCGCGCCAGTTTGCCTCGCTCACCCCGAACGCCTCCAGCATCATTTCCGAGCGCAGCCAGCCCGGGGTCAGCGAAACCGATGTCGCGCCATGCGGCGCCAAATCCTTGGCATGCGCCCACGCCATGCGGTTTGCGGCCGTCTTCGCAAGGTCGTAGAAGGGAGACAGGCGGTAGTGGCCGGAATTATACTCGGCCGTGCCGTCGGTCACCTCGACCAGCAGCCCGCCCGGACGCTCGATCAGCAGGGGCAGGGCATGGTGCGCGGTGATCAGATGCGTATCGATGCCGAGCCGCAGCAGACGCAGCCCGTTTTCAAGGTTGTGGTCCCACACCGGCTTGTTCCACTCGAACAGCTTTTCGCCGCCCCATATGTCGTTGACGAGCATATCGAGGCGGCCCTGCTCGGCGCGGATGCGCTCGACCAGTCCTCGAACCTCGCTGGAGACAAGGTGATCGACCCGAACCGCGATGCCATTGCCGCCGGCTGACGAAACCTGCTCCGCCGTCTCCTCGATCGTTTCCGGCCGCTCATATTCGGACTGGCGGTCGCGCGTCGTTCGCCCGGTAACGTAGACCGTCGCGCCGGCCGCCCCCAATTCGACGGCAATGCCGCGTCCGGCGCCGCGCGTCGCGCCGGCCACCAGCGCCACTTTTCCTTGCAGCGTCATCGCATTCTCCCGAACTTCCGGCTTGTCCCGGCAGGGCGACGAGGGGCGGCACCGGTCAACGTTTTGGGCCGCTGATATTACATCCCCATGCCGCTCCTCGGCAGTCTTATCAACTCGCCGAATTTTGCGCGCAGCCGGTCATCCAGCGCCTTGGGCACGTGGCGCGGAAACCGCTCGGCCAGGATCTTCTTCTTTTCGGCGATGGCGCGGCCAAGTATGTCGGGCTTGCCCCTCTCGTTCCACTCCTTCGGCGAGAAGCGGTCGCCGACGGCGGGGTAGAAATACTCGGTCTGCATGAGCCTCAGCGTCTGCTCATTGCCGAGATAGTGGCCGGGGCCGTTGAGGCAGACTTCGGCGATCGTGTCGATGGAGAGCGCGGCGTCGGTCACCTCTATGCCGCGCACGCAGCGCTGGCAGTAGCCGAGCATGTCGTTGTCGATGATCAGGCTTTCGAGGCAGAAGCCGAGCAGCGAGGCGTGCATGCCGGCCAATTCATAAACCAGGTTGAGGCCGGACAGTCCGGCCATCACATTGGTGATGCCCTTCTCGAAGCCGGACTGGACGTCGGGCAGCTTGGAGTCGGCCATGCCGGCGGCCGAGCCGCCCGGCAGGTCGTAAAACCGCGCCATCTGCGCGCAGGCCGAAGTGAGCAGCGCCTGTTCGGCCGAGCCGCCCGACATCGCACCGGTGCGAAGGTCGGACACGAACGGCCAGGTGCCGAAAATCGCCGGATGGCCGGGCTTGAGCGCATTGACATAGACCAGGCCGGCCAGCACCTCGGCGACGGCCTGCACGACCGCTCCGGCAATCGCGGCGGGCGCGGTGGCGCCGGCCTGCCCCGCCGAGAGCAGCAGGATCGGGATGCCGCCTTCGACACAGGCTTCGAGCACGCCGCACGCGTCCTCGGCGAATTTCATCGGCGGCACGACGAAGCAATTGGAATTGGACACGAACGGCCGCGCGCGGAAATTCTCCTCGCCGCCGGCTATCGCATACAGCATTTCCAGCGCCGGCTTGACGTTCTCGCGCACCGTGAAGGAGGTGCCGACATGCTTCGTCGTCCCCATGACGCAGGCATAGAGCGTGTTGAAGTCCATCTGCAGCGGATCGGGCACATCGCGCGGTACCATGGGGCGCTGGAAAAAGTGAATGTTGTCGAGCCCCTGGACGATGCGCGCGGCGTCGTAGATGTCCTGCAGCAGCGATTCGCGATATTCGCGCTTTTCCACGTCGACCAGGTGGACGGCCGCCCCCGCGGTGCCGTAATGGACGCGCGTACCCTGGATCAGCATGTCATGCCTCGGATCCTGGCCGTGGAGCGTGAAATTGCGCGCCGCCTTCCTGACCGTCGCCTCGACGAGGCCGCGCGGAAAACGCATCCGGCCATCGGCGCCCATTATCGCGCCGGCCCTGGCGCAGACCTCGATGCAACTCGGAATCGCATTGGCGAATCCGACGTTTTCGAGCAGAGTCAGTACAGCCTCGTTGATGCGTTCGAGGTCGTTCTGGACCAACGGCTTGTACCTGCCGCCTTCCAGACCCGGGCGGATCGGCCGAACATCGTCGGCAAGCGGCGCCGCCCTCAGCGCGCGCCGCGCCTCGCGGCCGCCGGATCGGCGCGACCGTCCCTCCGTCTCGGAATCATGCTCCACGGTGCGGATTTCCGCCGTCGCCGACATGGTTCGTCTCCTTGCAGCGGACGCGCCGGCCAATCCGATTCGCGGGCCGAGGCTGCGTCCTGAATGGTCCTCTTCGGCGACTATGCTCCGGCGGCGCTTCGCGCGGATGCGCCACCCTCTTTCCGCTGCTTGGTCCACGATTGTCGCGGCTGGCCCAAAGCGTAATCGCGGTTCACCTCTTGCCGGCGGACATAATTTCATCGCCGGCCATCGCCCCGGCCCGCGCCGGCGCCGGCCGGAATTTCGCCGGCTATGCCGCCGCCGGCCGCCTTCCCGCGGCGGTGGCGAGTTCGCGGATGCCGGGCTCGATATGTTGCAGCGCGATCGACGAAATGCCGAGGCGCATGAAGCGCGCCGGCTTCGGCGTCTGCTCGAAGAAGCGGTCGCCGGCCTCGATGATGACGCTGCGCGCCGCCGCGGCTTCCGCCAGGCCGCGCGCGTCGGTGCCGCGCGGCCCTTCGAGCCACAGCGATGTACCGCCGGCCAATTCCGTCGAGCGCCATTCCGGCAGGAATGCCGCGATCGCCTGGCTGAGCCGCTTGCGCCGTTCCTCGAAGGCCGCCGAAAGCCGCCGCACCAGCGCCTCGTGATGGCCGAGCGAGAGGAACAGCGCTACCGCGCGCTGGTTGTTGGCCGGCGGATGGCGGTACATGAAGCGCCTCAGCGCCCTCAGTTCCGCGATGAGCGGGGCGGGAGCCACGATGTAGCCCATGCGCAGCCCCGGCGCGAGCGTCTTCGACATCGAGCCCACATGGATGACGCGTCCGGACCGGTCGAGGCTTTTCAGCGCCTGCTGCGGCGCCTCGTCGATGAGCTGGCCGTCATAGCCGTCCTCGATGATGATCTGGTCGTTGCGGCTGGCCCGCGCCAGCAGATCCTGCCGCCGCTCCGCCGACAGCGGCACCATGGTCGGGCACTGATGGCTGGGCGTGACGAAGACGAAACCGGCGTCGTCACGGATCGCGGACGTGACCAGACCGGAGCGGTCCACCGGGGTCGCACGGATCTCGGCGCCGGCAAGCCGGAAGATCGAGCGCGCGTCCGGATAGCCGGGGTCCTCCATGGCCACCTTGGTGCCCTTGGTCATCAGCAGCGTCGCCAGCATGTAAAGCGCGTTCTGCGCACCCAGCGTCACGATGATCTCGTCGGGATTGGCGAAGATGCCGCGCCTGCGGCAGCAGGCGTGCCTGGATCTGCTCGATCAGCAGCGGATCGTCCCGGTCGACCATATCGGCCGCCCAGTTGCGGATCTCGAGCACGGCCAGCGCCATGCGATTGCATTCGCGCCATTCGGCGGTTGGAAACAAAGCCGGGTCGAACTGGCCGTATATGAATGGATATGACGACTTGATCCAGTTTTCCTGCTTGGCCGGCCGCGGCATCTCGCTCGGCGCGAACCGGCGCAGCGCCTTCCAATCCACCTCGCTGGCGCGATCGGACTGTTTCTGGTGCGGCTTGGCGGGCGTCGCCAGAACTTCCGGATTGACGAAATGGCCGCGCCGCTCGCGCGCCACCAGAAAGCCCTGGTCGACCAGTTGCTGGAATGCGAGCACCACGGTGCCGCGCGCCACGCCCAGTTTCTCCGCCAGGATGCGGCAGGATGGCAGCGGCATGGAGGCCGCGATCTGGCGGTCGAGAATGGCGGCGACGATCGCCTGGCGAATCTGCGCCTGCAAGGTCTGGCCGGATTCGGCCGAGATGCGGAAAAGGCCGGACCAAATGGCCGCGTCGTTTCTCTGGGGCATCGGGCGTTCCTCAAATAGATTCTTCATACTTTTTGGACCAGCAAATGTAATCTTGGGCCAATAGTTTGCGCCAATCAAAATTTCTGATTGCTACAATTTATACCAGTGATGCATCTCGACAGAGCCAGCGGCTTCCGGGAGGCTGCGGAAAAGCCGTGAGCCGCTGCCAATCAGCCCCGTCATAACTTCCGACAAGCTGGGCCATCGCGACGGCGCCCGTCCGCCCCGCGCTCCTCGCCGGCCAGATGCGAAATCGATTGAAATTTTCCCGCCGCCTGTCCTCAGCCGAGCCGAAGCCGTGCTAAGCAGACTTGCGTGGCTTCGCCCACGCTTCGCCTGCTTAGCCTCTTGTTTTGTCGCAGGTTTCTGTCGGAAAACCGTGGCACACTTTTCCGGAACCTGCTTAGGTCTCAGCGGAGACTTGCCCACGCCGAATCTGGAGAAAAGCCGTGACAAACGCTTCCTTCAACGCCGCGCTCGGTGCGCTCCGCGAGCAGCACGGCCGCGCACCCGCCGACATGCGCGCCGCCTTCGCCGCCGACCCCGGGCGTTTCGCCGCCTTTTCGCGGACCGACGGCGACCTGCTGCTCGACTGGTCCAAATGCGCGGTCGATGCCGAGACCATGCGTCTTCTGGGTGAACTCGCCGAGGCGGCTGGCGTCGAAGCCCGCCGCAAGGCGATGTTCTGCGGCGACAAGATCAATCTCACCGAACATCGCGCGGTCCTGCATACGGCGCTGCGCAACCCGCCCGGTTCGTCCGTGGTGCTGGACGGCGCGGATGTCATGCCGCAAGTGCATTCGGTTCTGGACGCGCTGCGGCGCTTTTCCGACGCGGTGCGCGACGGCAGCGCGACCGGCGCGACTGGCAGGAAGATAGCCGACGTCGTCAACATCGGCATCGGCGGTTCCGATCTCGGCCCGGTCATGGCGACGCTGGCGCTGGCGCCTTACCATGACGGCCCGCGCGCGCACTACGTTTCCAATGTCGACGGCGCGCACATGCATGACACGCTGAAGGGGCTCGACCCCGAAACGACGCTGTTCATCGTCGCTTCGAAAACCTTCACCACCATCGAGACGATGACCAATGCCGAGACCGCGCGCAAATGGCTGGCGGCGGCACTGGGAGCCGACGCGGTGGGCAAACACTTCGCCGCCGTATCGACGGCCCTCGACAAGGTCGCGGCCTTCGGCATCGCGCCGGATCGGGTCTTCGGCTTCTGGGACTGGGTCGGCGGCCGCTATTCGCTCTGGTCGGCGATCGGCCTGCCGATCATGATCGCCGTCGGCGCCGACAATTTCCGCGCGTTCCTGGCCGGCGCCCATGAAATGGACCAGCATTTCCAGACCGCGCCGGTTGCGAAGAATCTTCCGATGATCCTGGGTCTTGTCGGCTTCTGGCACCGCGTCGTCTGCGGCTATCCGGCCCGGGCCGTCATTCCCTACGACCAGAGGCTGTCGCGCCTGCCCGCCTATCTGCAGCAACTCGACATGGAATCGAACGGCAAGGGCGTGACGATCGACGGAAAGGCGGTCACGACCCCGACCGGCCCGCTGGTCTGGGGCGAACCCGGCACCAATGGCCAGCACGCCTTCTTCCAGCTTCTGCACCAGGGCACCGACTTCATTCCGGTCGAGTTCCTGGCCTCGGCCGAAGGCCACGAACCGGAACTGAAGCATCACCACGACCTCCTGCTCGCCAACTGTCTGGCGCAGTCGGAAGCGCTGATGAAGGGCCGCACGCTGGAGGAAGCGGAGAGCCAGATGCTGGCCAAGGGCATGAAGGCGGAGGAGGTCGAAAAAATCGCGCCGCACCGCGTCTTTTCCGGCAACCGTCCCTCGATGACCATCCTCTACAAGACCCTCGATCCGCGCACATTCGGCAGGCTGATCGCGCTCTACGAACATCGCGTCTTCGTCGAGGCGCAGCTTTTCGGCATCAACGCCTTCGACCAGTGGGGCGTCGAACTCGGCAAGGAACTGGCAACCGGGCTGCTGCCGGTCGTCGAGGGCAAAAAGGACGCGAGCGCCAACGACGGCTCGACAGCCGGCCTCGTCGCGCATATTCATCGGCTGAGGGGAGAAGGGTAAGCCCGGCGGGCGACACGGCGGCGTCGCGAATCGGGCGGACGCTTCGGGAGGGGCACAGCATCTTGCGCGACATTCGAGGCATCCTGTTCGACAAGGACGGGACGTTGGTCGACTTCCAGGCGACATGGTTCGCCATCGGCGACCTGCTCGCCCTGCAAGCGGCGGGAGGCGATCGCCGCAAGGCGAACGCGCTGCTCGAGGTCGCCGGCTACGATTTCGCCAATCACTGTTTCAAGGCCAACTCCGTCTTCGCCGCCGGCACCAACGCCGACATCGTGGCGCTTTGGTATCCGGAGGTGCCCGCCGCCGAGCGTGCCAGGATGACGGTCGGCTTCGACCGCTTCACCGCCGAGCAAGGCGCGGCGCAGTCGGTGCCGCTGCCCGGCAGCCGCGAAGCGATCGCCGCACTTCACGCGGCAGGCTTCCGCCTCGGCGTCGCCACCAACGATTCAACCGGGGGAGCGGAGAAGACGCTCGCGGCGCTCGGCGTCGCGCAAATGTTCGACGCCGCTTACGGATATGACGGCGTTGCCAACCCCAAGCCGGCGCCGGACGCCGTATATGCCTTTTGCGACCTCACCGGACTGAAGCCGTCGCAGATTGCCATGGTCGGCGACAATCGCCACGACCTCCAAATGGCGCGGGCCGGCGGCGTCGGACTGGCCGTCGGCGTGCTCTCGGGCACCGGCACACGCGAAAGCCTGGCGCAGCTGGCCGATGTCGTGCTGGATTCCGTGGCCGACCTGCCGGCGTTCCTGGGGCGATAGACCCGCTGCGCCGTCTCCCATCGGCTTGGTCAGTGGAGCTCCGCATTGGGGTTACGAGCGCCCTCTCCGCCCGGCACACCCTTCGGCCTGGTTAGGGGATATCCTCGGGACGCCGGCCCGGGAGATGCCGATAGGACGGTATGCTCCAGCCGAACTTCAAGGCGCCGCCGCGTACGGCGAAAGCCGTGGCGAAAGACAGCAGCGCGGCCGCGAAATCGGGCAGGCCGGCGAGGTCGGCGGCCGTGAAGGCAGCCGCACCGGCCATGGCCGCGGTGACGTAGATTTCCGGACGCAGGAGAACCGAAGGCTCGCCCGCCAGCAAATCGCGCAGAATGCCGCCAAAGGTCGCCGTCATCATGCCCGTGACCACCGCGACGAGCGGCAAGCCGGTCGCCGCCATGCCTTTGGAAGCTCCAAGCGTGGCGTAGGCCGACAGACCGACGGCATCCAGCCACAGCAGGAGCTTGTAGCGCAACTCCAGCCGATGCGCCGACAGGAAGACGAGGATCGCAACCGCCGCGCAAACCAGCAAATGGGTTTGATCCAGAGTCCAGAAGACCGGCACGTCCAGAATAAGATCGCGAAACGTTCCTCCGCCGATGCCGGTGAAACTGGCGAGAAAAATGAAGCCGACGATATCCAGCTGCTTGCGGGAGGCGGCAAGCGCTCCTGTTGCCGCGAACACGGCCACACCGGCATAGTCGAGGAAGACGAAAGGGTTCATGGTCCAACGGTGAACAGCGACTGGGGAACGGCAGCTGCCACATGCCGCAGCCTGCCCTTCACTCACTATTCACCGTTATTCATTAAAGCAACGTGCTCGAAATCGGGCACTTTGCTTTAATTTCCTGTTTACGCATCGCTTTTTGCCGAAAACCGGGATCCGCTTTTCGGCGCGATGCTCGAACCGCCCGTCAAGCGTCCTTCTCGGCGTCTTCGTTGATCGGGCCGGGTTCGGCGGGCGCATCGTTGACGGGATGGCGTAGACCGCCCTTTGAAATGCCGACCATCGCGGGGCGCAGCACGCGTTCTCCGATCGAATAGCCGGACTGCATGACCTGCACGACCGTATTGGCGGCCACGTCGGGGTTGGGGACCTCGAACATGGCCTGATGGAAATGCGGATCGAATTTTTCGCCTGCCGGATCCAGTTTCTTCACGCCATGCCGCTCCAGCGTCGAAAGCATCGAACGCTCGGTCATCTCCACGCCCTCGACCAGCGCGGAGAGGCTGGAGTCGGCCGCCTTGGCTTCCTCGGAAACGGCATCCAGAGCCCGGCGCAAATTGTCGGACACCGAAAGCATGTCGCGCGCGAAATTGGCGACTGCATAGGCCCGTGCGTCGTGGACCTCGCGCGCGGTGCGGCGGCGCAGGTTTTCCATCTCCGCGGCTGTACGCAGCGCACGGTCCCTGAGTTCCTCGTTCTCCTTCAGAAGCCGAACCAGTGCCTCGTAGTCGCCATCCTGGACGGGGGCCCTATCCGGCGCCTCCGCCGCTGGCGCGCTTTCGTCAAGCACGCGTTCGTCTTTTGCCTGATCGCTCATCACTTCATCCCATTGCTGCTGATCAGTCGGAACTTGCGCCCGATATCGATGCTGCGGCCATAAAAATCAAGGGGCCAACGAACCGGCTTGAAACCGGGCAGGCCCGTCACGCGAGCCCCTCCCGCCGATATGCGCTCGATTCAACTTTCATTCAATGTTTACCATGCGCAGCGCTCATTGCTGCATTGCGGAACCATTCATGATTGTCAGAGTTCCAATCTCGAGAAGGAAGGACAAGAACATGGACGGCCAAGGCGTCACATCACCGGCGGATTTGAGCGCGGAGTTCCGCCGGCAACTGCGCAGCGGTCCGCTTCGACGCTTTGTCGGCACACTGGCGCCCTACGCGGTTCAGCCGGAATTGCCCGAACGACTTCTCGAATTGCTCCGCGAGATCGATCGCGCTGCCGAGAGCCAGGTTTCCCTGCCGCGCGAACCAATCACGCCGCGGCGGCAATAATACTAACGCTTGTGGCAAAGCATCTTTGCATGGGAATGTTCCGATGGCTATCCAACCTCCGGCCCTCCTCGGAAGGCGGAGCCTGGTGCCCGTGGCGGCTTGGTCTTCGCTCGAAACTGCACTATCTGGTGCCCAGCAACTGAAAAGAAGTGCGCGCCATGTCCGTCAGCCGTGATGCCGTCGTCGAGAAGCTCCGGACCATCAAGGGCCCCGACTTCGAGGGCGACATCGTATCGCTTGGCCTCATCTCGGAAATATTCATTGCCGACGGCAAGGTGTTCTTTTCGATCACGGTGCCGGCGGCCCGCGCCCAGGAACTCGAACCGCTGCGGGCCGCTGCCGAGCGGGCGGTCAAGGCGATCCCCGGCGTGGCCGGCGCGGTCGTGGCGCTGACCGCCGAAAAGAAAGGCGGCGGCATGGAAGCCCAGGTGCGGCGGACCCCTGCGCCCGCCGTGCCCCGGCCCGCGCCCGCTCCGGCGAAGCCCGCGCCGCACCCGGCGCCGGCTTCGGCCAGCCATGGCAGGCGCGGCGTGCCGGGCGTCGAGGCGATCATCGCGGTTGCCTCGGGAAAGGGAGGCGTTGGCAAGTCGACCACCGCCGTCAACCTTGCGCTCGGGCTTGCCGCCAACGGTTTGAAGGTCGGGCTGCTCGACGCCGACATCTACGGCCCGTCGATCCCGCGTCTCATGAATGTCCATGGCCGTCCCGAGACGGTTGACGGCAAGGTCCTGAAACCAATGCAGAGTTTCGGCCTGAAACTGATGTCGATGGGCTTCCTGGTTGACGAGGAGACGCCGATGATCTGGCGCGGGCCCATGGTGATGTCGGCGCTGACGCAGATGCTGCGGGAGGTCGAGTGGGCGCCGCTCGACATACTGGTAGTCGATATGCCGCCCGGCACCGGCGACGCCCAGCTCACCATGGCCCAGCAAGTGCCGCTGGCCGGAGCGGTGATTGTTTCCACGCCGCAGGATCTGGCCCTGATCGACGCCCGCAAGGGGCTGAATATGTTCAAGAAGGTCGACGTGCCGCTGCTCGGCATCGTCGAGAATATGAGCTATTTCCTGGCCCCCGACACGGGCAAGCGTTACGATATTTTCGGCCATGGCGGCGCCAGGAGGGAGGCCGAGCGCCTCGGCGTCACCTTCCTCGGCGAGGTGCCGCTGGTGATGAAGATTCGCGAGACGTCCGACGCGGGTGCGCCGGTCGTGGCCTCGGCGCCCGACGGTCCCGAAGCGAGGATCTATCGCGACATAGCCGCCAAAGTCCTGGAAAGATTGAGAGAAGAGCAGGGCCTTGCCGCCGGTGCCGCCCCGGCCATCGTGTTCGAATAGCGCCCACATGCGACGGGCCAAGACCGCCGGCCGCAACGAAACGCGCTTGATTCAAGCGGCGGAAAGCTTCTCGCTGAAGCTCGAGAAAAACTCGCCGGCGAGTTTTTTCGAGGTCGAACTGATCAGCCGGCTGCCGAGCTGGGCGATCTTGCCGCCGACATCGGCCTTGGCGGTGTATTTCAGCACGGTTTCGTTCGGTCCGGCCTCCGTCAGGGTGACGTCCGCGCCACCCTTGGCGAAGCCGGCGATGCCGCCCTTGCCCTCGCCGGAAATCGTGTAGGAGTAGGGAGGGTTCAGGTTTGTCAGCGTGACCTCGCCGTTGAACGTTGCCTTGATCGGCCCGATCTTCAAGACCACGGTTGCCGCAAGCTCGGTGTCGGATTTCTTTTCAAGGCTCTGGCAGCCGGGAATGCAGGCCTTCAGCACCTCCGGATCGTTCAGTCCGACCCAGACCTTCGCGAGTGGAGCGGCGATCGTTTCCTCGCCTTCAATGGTGAGCGCCATGAAAAATCCTCCCCTGGATAGTCCCCGCAAGGCCTATCCGACAGGGGCGGCGCTGTCCATCGCACCAAAGTGTTGGGCGGGACCCGGATCTCGGATTTACGCGGAGTAAAGATCCCCTCCCCGCCGCCGGGATTCGGCCAGAGCCTCGATCAGGAGCCGCGCCGCCTCGACCGCGAAGCGCTCGTCGTTAATGTCGGTGTCCATTTCCACCACCCGCACATGACCGGCAAGATTGGCTTTCACCGCCTGGAACAAGGCGGCATCGGCGGCGGGATCGTGAAACGGCTTGCCTTCGACGTCGATCGAGGAGACGCCGCGCCGCGGGACCATGAAAATGGTCGGGCCCCTGGCCTTGTTGAGCTTCCCGGCGACGATCGCGCCAAGCGCGGCATTCTCCTCGCGGGTCGTGCGCATAAGCGTGACCAGCGGATTGTGCTGGTAGAAGGTGCGGCCGGCATATTTCGCCGGCACGGTTTCTGGCGCGCCGAAATTCACCATGTCGAGCGCGCCGGCCGAAACCACCTGCGGGATGCCCATCATACCCGCCGCTTCCAGCCGGTCCGGCCCGGCGCTCAGGATCCCGCCCGCCAGTTCGTCGGCCAGTTCGGTCGTCGTGATGTCGAGCACGCCCGCGATGAAACCGGCGCCGATGAGTTCCTCCATGGTTCGCCCGCCGGCGCCGGTGGCATGGAAGACAAGCACCTCGTAGCCGGCCCTTTCGAGAGCCTCGCGCGCCCGCGTCACGCAGGGCGTGGTCACGCCGAACATGGTCGCGGCCAGCAGCGGCTTTCGTTCCGCAGCCTCCACGTGCTCGATCCTGACCATGCCGGCGATCGCGCCGGCGGCATTGGCGAGAATGCGCGAGGACAGCCGGTTGATGCCGGCGATGTCGACAACCGCCGGCATGATCGTCACGTCCTTCACGCCGACAAGGGGACCGACATCGCCCGAGGCAAGGGTGGAGACGAGCAGCTTCGGGAAGCCGATGGGCAGCGCCTGCATCGCCGTCGCCGCGATCGACGAACCGCCGCCGCCGCCCATGGCGATGATGCCATGGATGCGGCCCTCGGCGGCCAGCCGCGTCGCCACGACGGCCGCGCCTCTGCCCATGACCGCCATGGCCTCGCCGCGATCCTTGCGGGCGGCAAGTTCGGCCAGGTCGCCGCCGCCGGCCTCCGCCACTTGAGCCGCCGGAACGTCCGGCGCGAAGGAAGATCCGAACACGCCGGCATCGATGGTGAGCGTCAGCACGCCCTGGGCCTCGATCCGCTGCTTGAGATAGGCGTATTCGCTCCCCTTGGAATCGAACGTCCCCAGCAGGCCGACGACTTTGTTCATGCAAGGCTCCTTTGACCGGCTGACAGCCGTTGACGGTTCAGGCTTGGCTATCCGATCCCGCCGCCAAGTTCGTCCTCGATATGCGCGCGTACGATCTCGTCGAAAGAGGTCTCGGCGCGGAAGCCCAATTCGATGGCGCGCCGGGCGTCGAACCGGCTCGGCCAGCCGGCGACAATGCGCATGATCGTCTCGTCCGGTTCATTGCGGATCAGCCGTACCGCCTTGTCGCCGGCGAACCGGCGCAGCGCCTCGATTTCCTCGTCCACCGTTGCCGACAGGCCGGGCATGGTGAGGTTGCGGCGCTGACCGAGCGAAGACAGGTCCATCGTCGCCGCGTGCTCCAGGAAGCTGACGGCGGCGCGCGGGCTGGCGAACCAGTGGCGAACGTCCTTCGACACCGGAAGAACGGCCTCCTCGCCAACCAGCGGCTCGCGCAGGATGTTGGAGAAAAAGCCGGATGCCGCCTTGTTGGGCTTGCCGGGCCGGATGCAAATGGTCGGCAGGCGGATGCCGATGCCGTCGAAAAAGCCGCGCCGGCTGTAGTCGGAAAGCAGCAATTCGCCGATCGCCTTCTGCGTGCCGTAGCTGGTCGCGGGCGTGGAGAAGAACTCGTCGCCGATCACTTCGGGGAACGGCGAGCCGAAGACGGCGATCGAGGAGGAGAACACCACGCGCGGCCGATAGGGTTTGGCCATGCCGGCCTTGCGGATCGCCTCGAACAGGAGGCGCGTGCCGTCGAGATTGATGCGGTAGCCCTTGTCGAAATCGGCCTCGGCCTCGCCCGAGACGATCGCCGCGAGGTGGAAGATCACGTCCGGGCGCACGGAAATCAGCCGCTCCGCCTCGCCAGGGTTGGAAAGGTCGGCCACGACCGAAGCCTCCCACGGCCTTGCGCCTGGAAGCTCGGCCTCTATCACGTCAACCAGCGTCAGTCGCCCGACATCCGCATTTCCGAGTGTGCCAGCCGTTGCCAGGCGGACGGCGAGCTTGCGCCCGACCATCCCGGCCCCGCCGATGACCATGATATGCATCTTGCCCTCCGGATAACTCCTGCGGTTCGCCTGAAACTAGAGCAAATTGCGGTTGGATTGAATCATTCTGTTTCCCGGACGGCGCGGCGATCCACCAGGAGGGTCGCGAAGGTCGTACCGGTGGTACGGCCGAGCGACCCGACGCCGTGGGCGCCCGCCGCCCGGAAACCCGGAGAGCCGGGCCGGTTTGGGCCAAATCCATCGGGCTTCGGCTCGGCCGTACCCCCGGTACGACCTTCGCCGTGACCTTGACCCAAACCGTCGCCGGCAGAATGGTTCAATCCAATCGCAACTTGCTCTTGTCCGGAACGGATTTCCGCGCATCGCCAAATCGACGACAAGGAGTCTTGGCCCAGATTCCGGACGGGTCTGGCACCGTTGCCTTGGCTCGAACTCGCCCAGCCCTGCAATGACGGCATGAACCGGCCGCAATCGCCGGAATTCAGCGTGGAACCTGCAAGAATTCCCGTCCGGACTTGATGATGCCTTCCGCTGTCGTCAGTCCGGGCGACCAGCCATAAACGTCCCGGAACCTTGAACAATCCACTTCCATCTGGCCGAACAGGCTTTGGGCGAGAGCACCGCGGCCGATCGCCGACAGCGCGGCGGCGATCAGCGGCTCGGGGACACCGAACAGCCTTGGCGGCAGGCTCATGCCCTGGCGAAGCAGGCGAACCATGTCGGCCAGGGATACCGGCTGCGGATCGGCGACCAGAAAGCGGCCGGACGAAGCCTTCGCGCCGGCCGCGACGATCGCCGCGACTGCATCCACCAGATTGTCGACCGAAATCACGCTTCGCGGCTTGCGCAGTGCCGCGACCGGAAGCGGCAGCCCTGACGCCGCCAGTTTCTGGGTGAGCCGCCAGTTGCCCGCCGCCTTCGCGCCGACCACCAAAGGCGGGCGAAGGGACACCGCCGCGACACCTTTTTCAGCGAGCCTCTCGACATGGCCCTCCGCCGCGAATTTCGAAACGGCATAGGGCGACACGGGGCGCGCCTCGCTGCGGTCGCTGATCACGCCCGCCGCACCGCCGGCAGTGATCGCGTGCAGGCTGGACATGAATATGAACAGCCGCACGCCAGCTTTGGCCGCCTGTTCGGCGAGCCGCGCCGTGCCCTGATCATTGACGATGGAATGGGTTTCCGGCGCCACCCCGCGCGCCGGCGTTCGCGCCGCAAGATGGATGACGACCGAGCAGCCGTCGAGCGCCTCCGACCATTCGGTGCGCGGGCCAATGTCGCCGGTTTCGACAGCACGGACGGTCTGGTCGAACGCGTCGGCAGGCCGTCCGCCACGGCCGGCGAGCACGAGCCGATAGCCGCGCCCGGCCAGCGCCTCGACCAGCGGTCGGCCCACAAAGCCGGTCGCTCCTGTGACCAGGATCCGATCCATCGCAACTCCGGCATCTCGTTTTCGCCGGGCCGACCCTAAACATTTCGCCGGTATCCTCAACCTGAACATGGCCATGCGGGATCGGCGTGGCCTTGCCATGCGCGGTCGAGTCGAGCATGAAGGCGCGACCTTCCATTCGGGGGCTTTGGTGGCATCGTACCGGGCAATCACAGCCGTGCTTCCTTCGGCTTTGCGCGGCCCGCAGGCGGCGGGTCCAGGGGCTCGGCTGCGCCGGCCCACCCGTTGCCAGGACGTGACCGAGGCGATCCGCCGGCCCTCGACGGAGCGGCGGCGGCGGGCCGCTCCACGCGTCGTCGCAATGGCGATAGGTCGGCCATGAAGCGCGCCTTCGATCTTGTCGCGGCGTTGACTGGCCTCGCGATACTCTGGCCGGTGGTCGCGCTGCTCGTGCTGGCGGTGCGGCGAGACTCGGCCGGCCCGGGAATTTTCGCGCAGGTGCGCGTCGGCCGGCATGGAAAACCGTTCGTCTGCTACAAGCTGCGCACGATGCGGGTCGGTGCCCCGAACGTCCCGACGCATTTCGCCTCCGCGGCCGAAATCACGCCGCTCGGCGGCTGGCTGCGCCGCTGGAAGCTGGATGAACTGCCGCAACTCTGGAACGTGCTGAAGGGCGAGATGAGCATTGTCGGACCTAGACCCTGCCTGCCCGAACAGACCGAACTGGTGGAAGCGCGGCGGGCGCTCGGCGTCTTGTCGCTGAGGCCGGGCGTCACCGGTCTCGCGCAGGTGGGCGGGATCGATATGTCCAACCCGGCCAGGCTTGCCCGCTGCGACCGCGATTACATGGACGGGCAATCGATGGCGCTCGACGTCCGGCTGATATTCCGCACGATTTTCGCGCGGCCTGCATGAGCAGGTTCGGAAATGCGTCCCGCGGTTTTCCGGCTGAAACCTGCGAAGCGTTGGCGAAGCCGCGCAAGCCCTGCTTGACCGTATTCCTACACACAACGTATCGGCCTGAAAATGCACGTGTTTTGACAGGGCCCGATCAACGGCGATAGGGGATTGCGCCCTGCCGGCCGCGCCCATCGATGCGGCCGGTTTCCGATTCGACCAATCACCGGGACAACCGAATGACAGACATTCGCTTCATCGACCTCGCCGCTCAGCAGGAACGCATCAAGTCGAAGATCGATACGGCGATCCAGCGCGTTCTCGCGCACGGCGCCTATATTATGGGTCCCGAGGTGGGAGCGTTCGAGGCCGCGCTCAGCGCCTTCTGCGGCGCGAGGCATTCGATCGGCTGCTCGAATGGTACGGATGCGCTCACGCTCTGTCTCATGGCCAAGGGCGTGAAGCCTGGGCACGCGGTCTTCTGCCCGAGCTTCACTTTCGCCGCGACGGCGGAAGTCGTCGCCCTGCTCGGCGCGACGCCCTATTTCGTGGACATCGTCGAGGACACATTCAATCTCGATCCGGCGAGTCTGAAGACGGCGATAGCGCAGGCCAGGAAAGGATGGCCTGGCACTTGCCGGCGTCATCACGGTCGACCTGTTCGGACAGCCCGCCGACTATGCCGCGATCGAGCCGATCGTCGCGAATGAGGGAATGTGGCTGCTGTGCGACGCCGCGCAAGGCTTCGGCGGCACCTATCGCGGCCGCAAGGTCGGCACGATCGGCGCGATGACCTCCACCAGCTTCTTTCCGGCCAAGCCGCTTGGCGCCTATGGCGACGGCGGCGCGATCTTCACCGACGACGACGAGATTGCGGCGGTCATTCGTTCGCTGATCGTGCACGGCCAGGGCGCGGACAAGTACGACAATGTCCGCATCGGCATGACCGGCCGCCTGGACACGCTGCAAGCGGCCATCCTCATCGAGAAACTGGCGATCTTTTCCGACGAGATCGACGCGCGCAATCGCGTCGCCGCGGCCTACAATGAAGGTCTTGCCGATGTCGCGATCGTTCCGGCCGTGCTGGACGGCTGTGTGTCGACCTGGGCGCAATATACGGTGCGCGCGCCCGGCAAGGATCGCGGCGCCATCCTCGCAAGGCTGAAGGACAAGGGCGTGCCCACCGCCGTCTATTACCCGAAGCCCTGCACCGTCAGACGGCCTATCGGCACTTTCCGGTCGCGGGCAACGGCCTGCCGGTCAGCGATCGGGTCGCCGAGGACGTCTTCAGCCTGCCGATGCACGCCTACCTGGAGGCCAAGGTGCAGGACCGCATCATTGGCGAAGTGCGGGAAGCCCTCGCGGCGTAGTACACGGCGCGCCTAAAGAGTTGCGAGGCCTCGCCCGATTGATATATTTCGTGCCGGTCTATATATTCACTCTATGGCCCTCTACCTGAACAACGAGCAGACCGAACGCTTCGCCCGCGAGCTCGCCGAGCTTGCCGGCGAGACCTTGACCGACGCGGTCCGGATCAGCGTTGAGGAGCGGCTGCGGCGCGAGCGGCTCAAGCGCGGGCGCAATATTGACCGCGATGCAATCCGAGCCATACAGGAACGGATCGCCGCCCTGCCTGTTCTCGATACGGGTTCCGACAGCGAAATCCTCGGCTACGACGAGAACGGGCTACCCTCCTGATGGTGATCGATACTTCGGCGCTGATCGCGATTCTGGAGGAGGAGCCGGAATGCGACCGCTTCATCGACCGGATCGAGAAGGCGGTCAGCCGGCTGATGTCCGCCGCCTCGCTGGTCGAAGTGTCGATGCTTGCGCTCGCCCGCTACGGCGAGGAAGGACTTGAGGGGCTTCGTCGCCTCATTCGCGTTCTGGACATCGATGTCGTGCCGGTGACACACGATCAGACCGACTTCGCGGTCGAAGCCTTCCGCCTCTACGGCAAGGGCCGGCATCCCGCGAAGCTGAACTTCGGCGACTGCTTCGCCTGCGGGCTCGCCAAGGCGACAGGCGAACCGCTGCTGTACAAGGGCGACGACTTTGCGAAGACCGACCTCGCATAGCTGCACGCGCACGGATTGCAGCGCTTTCCACTGCGAGGGTGGGTGAAGGCTCGCTGAAGGCGAAGGCGTTCTTTACGCCGCGCCGCTCACCTTCTGCTTCTCGAAGCGCTTGCGGTCGTTCGGGTCGAGATACAGCTTGCGCAGGCGGATGGTCTTGGGCGTCACCTCGACCAGTTCGTCGTCCTGGATCCATGCAAGCGCCCGCTCCAGCGTCATGCGCACCGGCGGGGTGAGGCGTACCGCCTCGTCCTTGCCGGCGGCGCGGATGTTTGTGAGCTTCTTGCCCTTCAGCACATTCACTTCCAGGTCGTTGTCCCTTGTGTGGATGCCGACAATCATGCCCTGGTAGACCTTCACGCCCGGATCGATGACCATGGGGCCGCGGTCTTCCAGATTCCACAGCGCGTAGGCGACCGCCTCGCCCGCCTCGTTGGCGATGAGGACGCCGTTGACGCGGCCGGCGATGTCGCCCTTGTATGTTTCATAGGCATGGAACAGGCGGTTCATCACCGCCGTGCCGCGTGTGTCGGTCAACAATTCCGACTGATAGCCGATCAGGCCGCGCGTCGGCGCGTGGAAGACGAGGCGCTGGCGGTTGCCGCCCGACGGGCGCAACTCGACCATCTCGCCCTTGCGCTCGGACATCTTCTGGACGACGACGCCGGAATGCTCCTCGTCCACGTCGATGACGACTTCCTCGACCGGTTCCAGAAGCTGACCGCTGTCGTCCTTCTTCATCACCACGCGCGGGCGCGATACGGCGAGTTCGAAGCCCTCGCGGCGCATGGTCTCGATCAGCACGGCAAGCTGCAGCTCGCCGCGGCCCGACACATAGAAGGAATCCTTGTCGGCCAATTCCTCGATCTTCAGGGCGACGTTGCCTTCCGCCTCGCGCAGCAGGCGGTCGCGGATGACGCGGCTGGTGACCTTGTCGCCTTCCGTGCCGGCCAATGGCGAATCGTTGACGAGGAACGACATGGTGACGGTCGGCGGGTCGATCGGCTGGGCGATCAGCGGTTCCGTCACCGCCGGATCGCAGAAGGTGTCGGCGACCGTGCCCTTCGACAGGCCGGCGATCGCCACGATATCCCCTGCATGTGCGTCCTCGATCGGCTGGCGCTCGATACCGCGGAACGCGAGGATCTTCGACAGCCGGCCGTTCTCGATCAGGCTGCCGTCATGCGAAAGGACCTTCACCGCCTGGTTGGGCTTGATCGAGCCGGATTCGATGCGTCCCGTGATGATGCGGCCGAGAAAGGGATTGGCCTCCAGAATCGTGCCGATCATGCGGAACGGGCCGCTGCCGACCCTGGGTTCCGGCACGTGCTTCAGGATCAGGTCGAACAGTGGCGCCAGGCCATCCTCCTTTGGCCCTTCCGCAGCCTCCGCCATCCAGCCGTCGCGGCCGGAACCATAAAGGATCGGGAAGTCGAGCTGCTCATCGGTGGCATCGAGCGCGGCAAACAGGTCGAACACCTCGTTGACCACTTCGACATGACGCGCATCCGGCCGGTCGATCTTGTTGATGGCGACGATCGGGCGAAGCCCGACCTTGAGCGCCTTGCCGACGACGAACTTGGTCTGCGGCATCGGCCCCTCGGCGGCGTCGACCAGCACGATGGCGCCGTCCACCATGCTGAGGATGCGCTCCACCTCGCCGCCGAAATCGGCGTGGCCGGGGGTGTCGACGATGTTGATGCGCGTGCCCTTCCACTCGACCGAGGTCGCCTTGGCAAGGATCGTTATGCCGCGCTCCTTTTCGAGGTCGCTGGAGTCCATGACGCGCTCGGCGACACGCTGGTTGTCGCGGACCGAGCCGGATTGCTTGAGAAGCGCGTCAACCAGCGTAGTCTTGCCATGATCGACGTGCGCGATGATCGCGATGTTGCGAAGTTTCATATAGGCCTTGCTCGGGAAAGGGGCACGGCGCATCTGCGGTGCCGTGCTTCAATTGTGCGGGGCTCTTAGCGGAATTTTCGCAGTTGCGAAAGAGGCGCTTATAGGTCAGCGTTATTGACATATAATGTCCCCGGCGTTTATCGCCATTCAAAAGAGCGGAGGAACGGAATGTCGGACTGGGACGAGAAATTCGCGACACGCGCGACCAGGATGCGGGCATCCGAAATACGGGAACTGCTGAAACTGCTCGACCAACCGGACATCATTTCGTTCGCGGGCGGCATTCCGGACCCGAAGCTGTTTCCGGACAAGGCTTTCGGGGAAGCCTATGGCGAGCTGCTGGCCGGACCCGGCGCGGGACAGGCGCTGCAATATTCGGTGAGCGAAGGCTATCTGCCGCTGCGCGAGTGGATCGCCGCCCACATGGCCGACATCGGCGTCGCCTGCGGTCCCGACAACATCCTCATCACCTCCGGATCGCAGCAGGCGCTCGACTATCTCGGAAAATTGCTCATTTCGCCCGGCGACACGGCGCTGGTCTGCGCGGCCGACCTATCTGGGTGCCCTGCAGGCGTTCAGCGCCTACGAGCCGCGCTATGACCGGCTGGCGCCCGAGGGCAGCAACATGACGCCGGCGGCCTATCGCGAAGCGGCGGCGAAGGCAGGCGGACGGGTGGCGCTGGCCTATCTGACGCCGGAATTCTCCAATCCGACCGGCGAGACCATCGACCGCGCCGCGCGCGAGCGCCTGCTCGACCTTTGCGATGCGCTCGACATTCCGCTGATCGAGGACGCGGCCTACCAGGCGCTGCGCTACGATGGAGAAGCGATCCCGCCGATTCTGGCGCTCGACATTGCCCGCAGCGGCGGCGGCATCGACAAGGCGCGCACGATCTACTGCGGCACCTTTTCCAAGACGCTGTCGCCGGGCCTGCGCGTCGGCTGGGCCTGCGCGGCCGCTCCGGTGATCCGAAAGCTGGTGCTGATCAAGCAGGCCTCCGACCTGCACAGCCCGACCATCAACCAGATCGCGATGCATCGCGTGGCCGAAAACTGCTACGAGGCGCATACGGCCATGCTGCGCAAGGAATACGGACGCAGGCGCGACCTCGTCCTCAAGGCGCTCGACGCGAACATGCCGGAGGGCGTGACCTGGACGAAGCCGGAAGGCGGCATGTTCATCTGGGTGACGTTGCCGGAAGGCATGGACGGGGCGGCCCTGCTCGCGCGCGCGGTCGAGACCGAGCGCGTGGCCTTCGTGCCCGGCAAGGCGTTTCACGCCGACGGCTCGGGCGCAAACACGATCCGTCTCAGCTTTTCGCTGGCCGACGAATATGTGGCGGTCGAAGGGATCGCACGGCTCGGCCGGCTGATCCGGGCACGTGCTGGCGGAGCGGGCGTAGTCTCCGCCACGGGCGAAGGTCCGCCGGTCGCCGACCGATGCCCTTTGCGCGTCCGAATGGACGCGCGGCGCTCCAGTGTCGCGGCAGCCGTCATCAGTGGGATCAGTATTTCGGCATTTTACAGCATGAATGCTTGATGCCGCCAATATTTCATTCCACACCGCTCAAGATGATCGATGACATACGCGATCAGCGCCGGGTGTTCGTATGGGCCCTGCCGGCTTCCCTTGCCGTGCATTTGCTCATCATCGCGCTTTTGATCTTCGGACTGCCGGTATCGCTCCCGCCGCCGCCGAAGGAGGAGGCGATCGCGGTGGATCTGGTGCCGCCGCCTGAACCACCGGCGAAAGCCGAGGTTGAACCTTCGCCACCTGCGGAAGAGTCGCGGCCCGACGAGTCGCAGCAAGCGAATGTCGAGATACCATCGCCGAAGAGCAAAGATGCCGCCCGGCGTGAGACCTCACCTGTTCAGAGGCCCGTCTTCCAATTCGGCGAGAAAGATGCCGGTCCTCGCAAGTCTCCGGATCGCAACAGCGCGAAGGATGGTTCAGGGTCAGCGACGGCGCTCAGCGAACCGGTCAAACAGGACCCTGCGGGGCCACCAACTCTCACAGCGGACGAAGCGGAAAACCCTGCTCCACAGCCGGGGACGCCGGAGGCGCCGGCGCCCAAGCCGGCGGACGCCGCCAAAGTGCAAGTGACCTTGCAGCTTGAAGAGGCCAAAACATTGTTTTCGCAAACTGCAACCAGTAGTTCGATAGCGACAACCGCGCTCGGTGAGGAGCCGCGCGGCGCGCGGGCCGGCCGGCTCTGCGTCACCGAGTTGCGCGAGCAGTTGCGACACGCCTCGCCCCCTTATTTTCCGGAACTCCTGCCCTCCTACCGGCTGGAAGACGGCACGGTCATTGAAGACCCCGTGGCGGCCTTCCGCGGCAACGGGCAGTGGTACAATCTGAGCTTTCGTTGCGAGGTCGACTCGGACGCGATGAAAGTCGTGTCCTTCGCGTTCCAGGTCGGCAATTCGGTCCCGCGCAGCGAATGGAAGCGCCGCGGGCTACCCTCCCAATAATTCAGCCTTTACCTTAGGCGGGACCGTTGCGCCCGGCGAAATTTTCGGGGGTCCGTGTCGGAACGACGGCGTGCCGTGCGTCTTCACCGCATATCCACCTTCCGGGCGAAAACGTGCGGCAGGTGACAGCAGCGGCACGATCGCGGCAAATCGCCGCGCGATTGACCCGACTTCGCAAGGTCCGCCAAGAAAAGGAGAGCAAGGTGAGCAAGATTACGACATGGCTGTGGTTCGATGGCCAGGCCGAGGACGCCGCGCATTACTACGCATCCGTGTTCCGCAGTGCCAAGGTCGGCGAGATTACGCGCGCCCCCGCCGGCGGCGAACCGCATGTGAAGGAAGGCGCGGTCCTGACGGCGGAGTTCGAAATCGACGGCCAGAAATTCTTCGGGCTCAACGGCGGCAAGGCCGATTTCACCTTCAACGACAGCATCTCGTTCCAGATCCTCTGCGCCGATCAGGCCGAGGTGGACGAATACTGGTCGAAGCTCACAGCCAATGGCGGAAGGGAAGTCCAATGCGGCTGGCTGAAGGACAAGTTCGGCGTATCCTGGCAGATTGTCCCTGAAGTGCTGCCCCGGCTGCTGAACGATCCCGACAAGGCGAAGGCCGCCCGCGTCATGCAGGCGATGATGGGAATGGTGAAGATCGACATTGCCGGGCTGGAGAAAGCGGCAAGGGGCTGATCGAGTAGAATGGCCTCGCGGGTAGGCGTCTGGCATGGGCGTCTCCGCGATCCCTTCGCCCCGTTCGCGGGGAGAAGGTGGCCCGAAGGGCCGGATGAGGGGCGGCGCGAACTTTTCAGGCGCGGGCTCCCGCCCCTCGCCTGCCTGCCGGCATCCTCTCCCCGTGAACGGGCGAGGAAGGACTGCCGCGATGCGGCATCACCATGTCAGCCGTCGCGCTCATTTCCTTACCGCCCCGAAGGTGATACCGCCGCAGATGGCCGTCGTAGGAGTATCGTGAGACGAGAATAGCCATGTGGAAGAGTAGCCATCGCCGCGACCGTCCTCTTCCTCGCCGCGCCGCCGGTGCCGGCATGATCGTGGGTCGGAAGGCTGGCGAATGATCGACAAGCTCGAATTCTTCATCGCACTTGCCAAGGCGCAGCATTTCGGCAGGGCGGCCGAGGAAATCGGCATCACCCAGCCGACGCTTTCGGCCGCTATCAAGCAGCTTGAGGATCATCTTGGCGTCATGCTGGTCAAACGCGGCTCACGCTTCCAGGGCCTCACGCCGGAGGGCGAGCAGGTGCTGGTCTGGGCGCGGCGCATCGTCGGCGACACCCGCACGATGCGCGAAGAAATGCGCGCCGCCCGGCATGGTCTCTCCGGTCGCATCCGTATCGCGGCCATTCCGACCGCGCTCGCCATGGTGCCGAGGCTGACCACGCCGTTTCGCGAAAAGCATCCCGGCGTCACCTTTTCGGTGCTCGCCGGCAGTTCGGTGGAGGTTCTGTCGCTGCTCGGCAATTTCGAGATCGAAGCCGGCATAACCTATCTCGACAATGAACCGCTCGGCAATGTGATCAGCGTCCCCCTCTATTCGGAACGGTATCAATTGATCACTTCGGCGGGAAACCCGTTCGCGGACGCGCAAGAAGTGACATGGGCGGAGGTGGCCAGTCTTCCGCTCTGCCTGCTGACGGCGGACATGCAGAACCGCCGGATCATCGATCATCATCTGGCTGAAGCCGGGGCGGTGGCGCGCCCGACGCTGGAATCCAATTCGATGATCGTGCTGTTTGCGCATCTGCGCACCGGCAAATGGTCGTCGATCATGCCGCTGAACCTGGCGAAGGCGTTCGGCTTCGCCGAGCCGATCCGGGCGATCCCGATCGTTGAGCCCGATGCCAGCCATCTCGTCGGCCTGGTGGCGCTCCGCCGCGAGCCGCGCACGCCCGTGGTCTCGGCCCTGCTCGCCGAAGCCGTGGCGCTGGCGGGCGAACTGCGCGCCGGGCGCTGAGGCGTCGCCCCGGTCATCCATCGCCTCGCTCGATAGAAATTGTCTATCGTGTGACGATACGCCTTTATTGATTTCCCCTCCCGCGTCTGATTTCGTAAAATTTAGCGTCGCTTATGGACGCAGCCTATCAGGGAGGGCGCTGCAGTATGATGCAGCCAGCAAGTACCCGGGCCCCGGACGAAGTGGTCGCGCGGACCAGCGCTGTTATCGAGAGCTCATTCGGACTCGAGGGTCCGCTATTGCCAATTCTTCACGGCATCCAGGAGGAATTCGGCTATGTGCCGACCGAGTCCCTTCCGGTGATCGCCGAAGCGCTCAACATCTCAAAGGCGGAGGTGCATGGCGTCGTCACTTTTTACCATGACTATCGTCGCGCCCCGGCCGGCCGCCATGTATTGAAAATATGCCGGGCCGAGGCCTGCCAGTCGATGGGCTCGGACGCGATCGCCGCGCGCATCCAGCAATTGCTCGGCATCGGCTTCGGCGAGACCGCCAAGGACGGCTCGGTAACGCTGGAGCCGGTCTACTGCCTGGGGCTCTGCGCCTGCGCGCCCTCCGCAATGCTCGACGGCGAGGTGATCGGCCGGCTCGACGCCGACAAGCTCGACAAGATCGCCGAGGAGGTGCGGGCATGATGGCGAAGATTTATGTTCCGATCGATTCCGGCGCGCTGTCGCTCGGCGCCGGCAAGGTCGCGAGCGCAATCGAAACCGAACTTCTGGCGCGCGGACTGCAAGGCAAGCTCGTTCGCAATGGCTCGCGCGGCGCGTATTTCCTGGAGCCGATGGTCGAGGTCGAGACGGACCGGGGCCGGATCGCCTATGGTCCGGTGACGCCCGACGATGTTCCGTCGCTGTTCGACGCGGACTTCCTTGCCGGCGGCGCGCATCGGCTGTCCTTGGGGCCGACCGACGCTATCCCGTTCCTTGCCAGGCAGACGCGGCTGACCTTCGCCCGCTGCGGCGTCATCGATCCGCTGGCGCTCGACGACTATCGCGCGCATGGCGGGCTGACCGGACTAAGGCGCGCCCTTGAGATGACGCCCGCCGACATCGTCAGGACCGTGACCGAGTCCGGGCTGCGCGGACGCGGCGGCGCCGGCTTCCCGACCGGCATCAAGTGGAAGACGGTTCTCGATACGGTGGACGACCGTAAATACATCGTCTGCAACGCCGACGAGGGCGATTCAGCGACTTTCGCCGACCGCATGATCATGGAGGGCGATCCCTTCGTGCTCATCGAGGGCATGGCGATCGCCGGCATCGCCACCGGCGCCACCAAGGGCTTCATCTACATACGCTCGGAATATCCGCATGCGGTCGCCGCCATGCGCAAGGCGATCGAGGCGGCCCGCGGGGCCGGCGTGATCGGCGTCAGCGTGCTGGGTTCGCCCAACAGCTTCGACATGGAGGTGCGCGTCGGCGCCGGCGCCTATGTTTGCGGAGAAGAGACGTCGCTGCTCAACAGCCTGGAAGGCAAGCGCGGCGTGGTGAGGGCCAAGCCGCCGCTGCCGGCCATCAAAGGCCTGTTCGGCAAGCCGACGGTCATCAACAACGTCATTTCGCTGGCTTCCGTGCCGATCATCCTCGACAAGGGTGCGGCCTACTACAAGGATTTCGGCATGGGCCGCTCGCGCGGCACGATCCCCATCCAGATTGCCGGCAATGTCAAATATGCCGGCCTGTTCGAGACGGCTTTCGGCCTTACGCTGGGCGAGATCGTCGACGGGATCGGCGGCGGCACGGCGACGGGGCGGCCGGTGAAGGCCGTGCAGGTCGGCGGCCCGCTCGGCGCCTATTTTCCGCGCGCACTGTTCGATACGCCGTTCGACTATGAAGCCTTCGCCGCCCGGGACGGGCTGATCGGCCATGCCGGCATCACGGTGTTCGACGACACCGCCGACATGCTCAAGCAGGCGCGCTTCGCCATGGAATTCTGCGCCATCGAAAGCTGCGGCAAGTGCACGCCCTGCCGCATCGGCTCGACGCGCGGGGTGGAGACCATCGACCGGATCGCCATGGGCGTCGAGGCCGACAAGAACCTCGAACTGGTGACCGACCTCTGCAACACGATGAAGTTCGGATCGCTCTGCGCGCTGGGCGGCTTCACGCCCTATCCGGTGATGAGCGCCATCAACCACTTCCCCGACGACTTCAAGCCGCGCGCCGTGGCAGTGGCCGCCGAGTGATGCGGCTATTAAGGGCCAGCATCCTGTTTTTCGCCGTGTTTTTGCACTATATTGCGTCCTAGGAGCCTAGAATGGGTCTCGTTCACGAAATCGACTACGGCACGCCGGCCTCGAAGGCTGAACGGCAGGTGACGCTTACGGTCGACGGTTTTGCGGTAACTGTCCCGGAAGGCACGTCGATCATGCGCGCCTCCATGGAGGCCGGCATAAAAATCCCGAAGCTGTGCGCCACCGACATGGTCGACGCCTTCGGTTCGTGCCGGCTCTGCCTGGTCGAGATCGAGGGCCGCGCCGGTACACCCTCCTCCTGCACGACGCCGGTCGTACCCGGAATGGTGGTGAAGACCCAGACCGAGCGGCTGAAGAACATTCGCCGCGGCGTCATGGAACTCTACATCTCGGACCATCCGCTCGACTGCCTGACCTGCGCGGCCAACGGCAATTGCGAATTGCAGACGCAGGCCGGCGTGGTCGGCCTGCGCGACGTACGCTACGGCTACGAGGGCGAGAACCACGTCTTCAAGAAGCATGAGGGCGACGAAAATTTCCGCTGGATGGCGAAGGACGAATCCAACCCCTACTTCACCTACGATCCGTCGAAATGCATCGTCTGCTCGCGCTGCGTGCGGGCCTGCGAGGAGGTGCAGGGCACTTTCGCGCTGACCATCGAAGGCCGCGGCTTCGACTCGCGCGTCTCGCCCGGCATGCACCAGCCTTTCATGGAATCCGAATGCGTGTCCTGCGGCGCCTGCGTGCAAGCCTGCCCGACGGCGACGCTGACGGAAAAGTCGGTGATCAAGATCGGCCAGCCGGAACATTCGGTCGTCACCACCTGCGCCTATTGCGGTGTCGGCTGCTCCTTCAAGGCCGAGATGCGCGGCGACGAGCTGGTCCGCATGGTGCCGTGGAAGGACGGCAAGGCCAATCGCGGCCATTCCTGCGTGAAGGGCCGCTTCGCCTGGGGTTATGCGACCCACAAGGAGCGCATTCTCAACCCGATGATCCGCGAGAAGATCTCCGACCCGTGGCGCGAGGTCTCCTGGGACGAAGCCTTCGCCTACATCGCCGGCGAGTTCCGGCGGCTGCAATACCAGTATGGCCGCACTTCGATCGGCGGCATCACGTCGTCGCGTTGCACGAATGAAGAGACCTATCTCGTGCAGAAGCTGATCCGCCAGGGTTTCGGCAACAACAATGTCGACACCTGCGCGCGCGTCTGCCACTCGCCGACCGGCTACGGCCTCGGCCAGACCTTCGGTACGTCGGCCGGCACGCAGGATTTCGACTCGGTCGAGGATACCGATGTCGCCGTCATCATCGGCGCCAACCCGACCGACGGTCACCCCGTCTTTGCGTCGCGGCTGAAAAAGCGGCTGCGCGAAGGCGCCAGGCTGATTGTTCTCGATCCGCGCCGCATCGATATCGTGCGCTCGCCGCATGTCGAGGCCGACTACCATCTGCCGCTCAGGCCCGGCACGAATGTCGCGGTCGTCACCGCGCTGGCGCATGTCATCGTCACGGAAGGCCTGTACGACGAAGCCTTCATCCGCGAGCGCTGCGACTGGTCGGAGTTCGAGGACTGGGCGGCCTTCGTCGCCGAGCCGCGCCACAGCCCCGAGGAGGTCGAAAAGCTGTCCGGCGTTCCGGCGGAGGATATCCGCGGGGCGGCGCGCCTTTACGCCACGGGCGGCAACGGCGCGATCTATTACGGCCTCGGCGTCACCGAGCACAGCCAGGGCTCGACCACGGTGATAGCGATCGCCAATCTCGCCATGGCGACCGGCAATATCGGCCGGCGCGGCGTCGGCGTGAACCCGCTGCGCGGACAGAACAACGTCCAGGGCTCCTGCGACATGGGATCCTTCCCGCACGAATTGCCGGGCTATCGCCACGTCTCCGGCGACGCGGTCCGCGACATCTATGAGAGCCTATGGGGCGTGAAGCTCGACAACGAACCCGGCCTGCGCATCCCCAACATGCTGGACGCCGCCGTGGAAGGCACGTTCAAGGGCATCTACATCCAGGGCGAGGACATACTGCAGTCCGACCCCGACACCAAGCATGTGTCGGCCGGTTTGGCGGCAATGGAATGCGTCGTCGTCCACGATCTTTTCCTGAACGAGACCGCCAATTACGCGCATGTCTTCCTGCCCGGCTCGACCTTTCTTGAGAAGGACGGCACATTCACCAACGCCGAGCGGAGGATCAACCGCGTGCGCAAGGTGATGGCGCCGAAGAACGGCCTTGCCGATTGGGAAGTCACCCAGAAGCTGGCGCAGGCGATGGGGCTTGCCTGGAACTACAGACATCCCTGCGAGATCATGGACGAGATCGCCGTCACCACGCCGAGCTTCGCCAAGGTTTCCTACGACTATCTGGATCAGATGGGTTCGGTGCAGTGGCCCTGCAACGAGAAGTCGCCCGAAGGCACGCCGATCATGCATATTGGCGGCTTCGTGCGCGGCAGGGGCAAGTTCATCCGCACGGAATATGTCGCCACCGACGAAAGGACCGGGCCGCGCTTCCCGCTGCTGCTCACCACCGGCCGCGTGCTTTCCCAGTACAATGTCGGCGCGCAGACGCGGCGCACCGACAATGTCATCTGGCATAAGGAGGACGTGCTGGAGATCCATCCGCACGATGCCGAAAACCGCGGCATCCGCGACGGCGACTGGGTGCGCCTGCAAAGCCGCGCCGGCGACACGACGCTGCGCGCCGATATCACCGAGCGCGTCGCGCCGGGCGTCGTCTACACCACCTTCCACCATCCCGGCACGCAGGCCAACGTCATCACCACGGACTTCTCCGACTGGGCGACCAACTGCCCGGAATACAAGGTGACGGCGGTGCAGGTCAGCCCGTCCAACGGCCCGAGCAACTGGCAGGAAGAATACGAGGCGCTTTCCCGCCGCAGCCGGCGTATCGAAGGCAGGCTGGAAGCGGCCGAGTAGCGTCGGTGTCTCTGGCGGTCACTTCTGTTTGGGCTGCCGGCCAATGGCGAACCACGAACGGTCCCGGGTGGCCGTTTTCGTTGTGGCTGGCGATCCTTCGCGCCCCTCTCTGTCCTGCCGGACATCTCCCCCACGAGGGGGGAGATTGGCCGGTCGCCATGCTTCGCCGATCGCTGTGCCGCGCGAAGCCGGCGGGGCCTAAGCTGCCGATCTCGCCCCTTGTGAGGGAGATGGCCGGCAGGCCAGAGAGGGTTGCCTCGGCATGAGCGCTACGCGCCCACCAATCACCTCGGCCCAACGTGTTGCTCGGCGGTCGAGCGGCATATTAACGGCAAGCCGCATGGTCCCTGAAGAGACCCCGATCGCGCTCTCCTTTGCTGGAACCACGCACGCCGTGATGATGGCGACGCCAGCGGACCTCGACGATTTCGCGCTCGGCTTCTCATTGACCGAGGGCATCATCGGAACCGCCGGGGAGATAGATTCGATCGAGGTCGAGGATCTCGGCGCCGGGATCGATATCCAGATAAAGCTCAAGGATAGCGCGAACACGCGATTTCAGGCGCGGCGGCGACGGCTGGCCGGTCCTGTCGGCTGCGGGTTGTGCGGTATCGAGTTGATCGACGAGGCAATGCGCTCGGTCGCGGAGGTCGGGCGATCGGATCTGGTGCTCACACCCGACGACATTGTTCGTTCGGTACGGATGTTGGCGAAGATGCAGCCATTGCACGCCGAGACGGGCGCGGTGCACGCCGCGGGCTTCTACCTGCCCGGCAAAGGCGTCGTCGCGGCGCGGGAAGATGTCGGCCGTCATAACGCCCTCGACAAGCTCGCCGGCGCGTTGGCGAAGGCCGGCATCGACGGAATGAGCGGCGCGGTCGTGGTCACCAGCCGCGTTTCGGTCGAGATGATCCAGAAGACCGCCGCGATCGGCGCGGCTTTCATCATCGCCGTCTCGGCGCCGACGGCGCTTGCGATCCGCACCGCGGAGGCGGCTGGCATGACGCTTGTCGCGCTGGTGCGGGGCGATGAGTTCGATATTTTCACACACCCCCAACGGGTCGCAGACGGAGTTGCCAGGAATGTTGCATGAGGAACCGCACCGCGCCGATCCGCGCGAAAAGATCGTTCGGATGGCAAACCAGATCGGCACGTTCTTCGAGTCGATGCCGCATGACCACGGCGTGGCGGGCATTGCAGAGCACATCAACAAGTTCTGGGAACCGCGCATGCGCCGGCATTTCTTCGAAACGGTCGATGCGGGCGGCGACGGGCTGTCGCCCCTCGTGATGGAAGCCGCCGCGAAGGTGCGCAGGCCGGCGCCGGCGGAGAAGCCCGCCGGCTGAACCTTTCTGGCAGGCGCTGTGCTTCTGGCGCGATCCTCCTGACGATAGAGCAGGTTCCGGAAAAGTGTGTCACGGTTTTCCGAAAGAAACCTGCGGCAAAACAAGAGGCTAAGCAGGCGAAGCGTGGGCGAAGCCCACAGTACACGACAGCAGCCTGATTTTGCCCCTCATCCGGCGTAGCCGAGCGCAGCAAGGTCGGTTGAGGGGTACCACCGGGCGAGGCGCAACGCTCCAGGGCGAAGCGCCGCCGTTCCACACCCTCATCCGCCTTCACTTCGTTCAGGCACCTTCTCCCACAAGGGGAGAGGGTAAGGGTGAGAGCAAAAGCGGCCTCGAAACAAGGACGTGATCCTTGTGTCGTGTACCATGGGGCGAAGCCACGCAATTTGCTCTACGCTCCAACGGGGCTACTGCTTCCCTGCATCTTCCCAGTGCTGGCGGATATGCCGGTAGCCTTCCCTGTAGACGGCTTGCGGGCTTTCGGCGAAATCGCGCCAGACCTTCGTCGCCGCCGCAAGGTCTTTCAGGCCGCGTCCGAAGGATTCGATGGTGAGCCAGTCGTCATAGCCGCTTTGGCGGATCGCGGCGAAAGTCTCCTTCCAGGGAATGTTGCCGCGACCCGGCACGCCGCGGTCGTTCTCCGAAATATGAACGTGGACAACGTGACGCAGGCTCTTCGCAAAGGCGCCGACGGGGTCCTTCTCCTCGATGTTGCAGTGGAAGGTGTCGTACATCGCCTTGATATTGGGATGGTCTATCTCGTCGAGATGCGCGCAAAGGTCTTCCATCGTGTTGACCAGGTAGCATTCGAACCGGTTCAGCGCCTCCAGCCCGACCGTAACGTTCCTGCCGGCCGCATGATCGCCGATGGCGCGCTGCGATGCGACGGAGCGCCGTTTCTCGGTGGAGGTCGGGCCGCTGCCGGTGAAAAGCCCGAGCGTGGAGTGAAGCGGGCCGCACAATTTGTCGGCGCCGAGTGCCGCGGCGCAGTCGATCGCCCATTTCATATATTCCATTCCGGCTTTGCGGGAGGCGGCGTCGCCGATCAGATTCATGGCGGGATCGCCCATCGCCGACACGGCGGTGCGCGCAAGGCCGATCCTGTCCAGCATATCCCCGAGCCTTTTGAAATCGTCCGGCGTGCCCGAGAATATGGGAATTTCGACGCCGTCATAGCCCGTCGCCTTGATGTCCTTCAGTAATTTCGTGTGTTTGGCTGTGACGTTGGTCGTCCACAGCAGCATGCAGAATCCGACCTTCATGCGCCGCCCTCCCTTTGGCATGGGAGGACGGTAGCCCGAAAAATCTGGTAGGACCAGATGGCAGCCGCGCGAAACCGGTGGAACAGCTCCGGGCCGGCTACATCAATCCAAGCTGCTTGGCGCCTATCCTCGTCCCCGCAAAGCGGGGGGAGAGGTGGTTTGCGAAGCAAACCGGAGAGGGGGCGGCTAAGCAGGTTCCGGAAAAGTGTGTCACGGTTTTCCGACAGAAACCTACGACAAAACAAGAGGCTAAGCAGGCGAAGCGGGCGAAGCCACGCAAGTCTGCTTAGCCATCATCCAATGAACCCTATGGTTCGAGCCCTGTCCCTTCCAAGCGGCGGCGGTTGCCCGACGGTACTCACCCATGCGCGATCATGACGTGGCGGACGGCCGTATAGTCCTCCAGCGCGTAAAGCGACATGTCCTTGCCATAGCCGGACTGCTTCACGCCTCCATGCGGCATCTCGTTGGTCAGCATGAAATGCGTGTTGATCCAGGTGCAGCCATATTGCAGCCGGGCGGCCGTCGTCATGGCGCGCGACACATCCTTCGTCCAGACGGACGATGCCAGACCGTAGTCGCTGTCGTTTGCCCAGCCGACGGCCTCGTCGACATCGGAAAAGCGGGTAACGGACACGACCGGCCCGAAAACCTCGCGCCGCACGATCTCGTCCTCCTGCAGCGCGCCGGCAACCACCGTCGGCTGGTAGAAAAAGCCGCCGCCTTCGCCGGGCTTGCCGCCCGTGGTGATCTCGATGTGCCTGAGTTCGGAGGCCCGCTCGACGAAGGAGGAAACGCGGTCGCGCTGGCGCGCGGAAATCAGCGGCCCGATCTCGTTTTCGGTGTCGTCCGGACGGTTGTACTTGATGGTCGAAACAGCCGACGAAAGGTCGGCCACGAGCCTTTCGTAGATTTTCCCGCCGGCGTAGATGCGGCAGGCGGCGGTGCAGTCCTGTCCGGCATTGTAATAACCGAAGGCGCGCAGCCCGGAGACCACGGCATCGAGGTCGGCATCGTCGAAGACGATGACCGGCGCCTTGCCGCCGAGTTCGAGATGCGTGCGCTTGACCGATCTGGCGGCGGCCTGCAGCACCTTCTTGCCGGTCGCCACATCACCGGTGATCGAGATCATATTGATCCTGGGATGATTGATCAGCGCGTTGCCGACGCTCTCGCCGCGGCCGAGCACGACATTGACCACGCCTTCCGGCAAGATTTCGGCCAGGATTTGGGCGAGCTTCAGCGCCGTGAGCGGGGTCTGCTCGGACGGTTTGAAGACGACCGTGTTGCCGCCGCCGATCGCCGGCGCCAGCTTCCACGCCATCATCATCAGCGGATAGTTCCACGGCGCGATCGAGCCGACGATGCCGATCGCGTCGCGCCTTATCATCGAGGTGAAGCCCGGCAGGTATTCGCCGGAGACCAGTCCCGGCATGGTGCGCACGGCGCCGGCGAAGAAGCGGTAGCAGTCGACGATCGCCGGAATCTCGTCATTGAGCACGGCGTTGATCGGCTTGCCGCAGTTCAGCGCTTCCAGCCTGGCGAATTCCCCGGCTTCGGCTTCGATGCGCTCGGCGATCTTCAAGAGGTAGCCGGAACGCTGCGCCGGCGTCGTCCTTGACCACAGTGCAAAAGCCTTCTCGGCCGCCGCCACCGCAGCGTCGATCTGCGACTGGCTGGCTTCGGGCAGCTTGAGAACCGTTTCCCCGGTCTTGGGATTGAGGATCGGCTCCTCGGTCTCCGTGCCTTCCTCAAAGCGCGCGCCGATCAGCATCTCGGTGAACATGAACTCCTCCTTCAGACTTATTTTCCGGCGCCGGCGATCTGATCGCCTTCGCGGGTGAGGTAATAGGCAAGCAGAATGGGCAGCGCCGTCACCAGCACGACGACCATGGCGACGACGTTGGTGACGGGCCGCTGGCGCGGGCGCACCAGTTCCTCCAGCATCCAGATCGGCAGCGTCTGCTGCTGGCCGGCGGTGAAGGTGGTGACGATGACCTCGTCGAAGGACAGCGCGAAGGCCAGCATTCCGCCGGCCAGCAGCGCCGTGCCGATATTGGGCAGGATGACGTGGCGGAACGTCTGGAACCCGTCGGCGCCGAGGTCCATCGAAGCCTCGATCATCGAGCCGGAAGTGCGGCGGAAACGCGCCACCGCGTTGTTGTAGACCACCACGACGCAGAAGGTGGCGTGGCCGAGCACGATCGTCCAGGTGGAGAACGGTATATCCATCAGGCTGAAGGCCGAGCGCAGCGAAATGCCGGTGATGATGCCGGGCAGCGCGATCGGCAGGATGACCAGCAGCGAGACTGCCTCGCGGCCGAAGAATTTGGTGCGGCTGACGGCGGCGGCGCACAGCGTGCCGAGGATGATGGCGATGAAGGTCGAGATCGCGGCGACCTTGACCGAAAGCGAAAGGGCCTCCCACACATCCGGCCTGTTGAAGGTTACGGCAAACCACTGGGTGGTCAGGCCCGGCGGCGGCCACTGATAGCTCTTCTCCTCCGTGGTGAAGGCATAGATGAAGATCAGCAGGATCGGCAGGTGCAGGAACAGCAGCCCCGCCGCCGCGGCGATCTTCAGCGCCAGCGGCGCCTTGTTTGCGCGCTCAGAGCGCATCGAAGGCCCCCATGCGCTTGGCGCCCCAGAGATAGAAAACCATGATGACCACCGGCACGACGGTAAAGGCGGCGGCCAGCGGGATGTTGCCCGCCGTTCCCTGATGGGCGTAGACGGCCTGGCCGATGAACAGGCGCGACGTGCCGATGATCTGCGGAATGATGTAGTCGCCAAGCGTCAGCGAAAAGGTGAAGATCGAGCCGGCGACGATGCCGGGCAAGGCAAGGGGAAAGATCACATTGGCAAACGTCTGGCCCGGCGACGCACCGAGGTCGGCGGATGCCTCGGTTAGATTGACCGGCACACGCTCCAGCGATGCCTGGATCGGCAGGATCATGAAGGGCAGCCAGACATAGACGAAGACGATGAAAGTGCCGGTAGCGCTGACCGACAGCGAGTTGCCGCCGACCGTGGGCAGCGACAGCCAGGCGTCGAGCAGCCAGCTCAGGTGCAGCTTGCCCAGCAGCCAGGTGAGGATGCCCTCCTTGGCGAGGATCAGCTTCCAGGCATAGATCTTCACCAGATAGCTCGACCACAGCGGCAGCATGACGCCGAGATAGAACAGCGCCTTCCATTTGCCGCGCGCGTAGCGGGCCGCGAAGTAAGCGATCGGGAAGGCGATAACGGCCGAAGCCAGCGTGACCAGCGCGGCCATTGTCACCGTGCGGACGATGATGTCGACATTCGACGGCAGCAGCAATTCGCCATAGGTCTTCAGCGTGAACTGGCGGTTGACCAGGCCTGAGAACTCGTCGATCGAGAAGAAACTCTGCAGGAGCAGCGCAAAAAGCGATCCGAGATAGACGACCCCAAGCCACAGCAGCGGCGGCGCAAGCATCAACATCAGCAGAATGCGCGGGCTGCGCCAGAGCATGTCGGAAAGGCGGCCGAGCACGCCGCCCTTTCGCGGAAGGATTGCGCCGCCGACGGCGGGGGCGTAAGCTTCCGTCACGTCAAGCACTCCGAAGGCAAACAGGGACAGCCGCACCTTCGCCGCTGCTTGGCCGTGGGAAGCGCCTGGCGAAGTTGCGTCGCCGTTCGAGTGACCTTCCAGTCCGGAGAAAATGACGTCGGCCACCGCGCCGAACCGTTTTTTTGTCTAAAGAAGCGAGGGGTTCATGGGCATTGCATTGCGTCAAAGCGATCCGGCATTCGCAATCGTCGATAGTTACTATGCCAAGGCAAAAAGAGAGGTCACCAAGCGCGGCAATCTGGAAATCCAGAGCACCAGCACGTTCGACGCGAACTTCCGCGACCTGGTCAAGGCGTTGATCGCCAAGCAGCAATCCCACGTCGTGATCGTCACCCATGGATACAGTTCCGGTTTCACCATGTATTTGACCAGCGGAACCCAGGTGTCGGCGAACAACTCCACGCTGGCCGATCTGGTGCCGCTGGTGGACGCGCACCCGTCGCCGGATGCGGCCAAGGTGACCGCTTTCGCGAACAACGCCGCAATCACCGAGGACGAAGTGCGCGAGCTGGCGGGCCTTTGCCGGCAGGTGCGGGATCATCAGGCGAATTGCGTCGCGATCCATGTGCGCGGGTGCAATATCGGCGCGGACATAAAGAACCTGGAAACGCTGCGCTTCCTCTTCAATTCGCTGGTCGTTTCGGCGCCGAAATGTCCGATGCTTTATGCACCGCTCGATCCGGACTGGCACAAGAACCCGGAGCTCGATCTCGAAGACTGGAAAAAGAAAAACAAGGAGAAGACCCGCAGGCGCGAGTTCGTCGATACAGCCGCAGGGCGCAGCAGACTGGTGCTCGACGTCGAGTATGCCGGGACGAAAGGCTCCGCTCAAGGCGCCATCCAAAAAATCGACGACCTGCCGAAATGGGCGGACCTGATCTACGCCAACACGACCCACGGTACCCAGCGATCCATGCCGATTGCGGCAATGTGGCCCGACACCGGTTACTTCCTGCCGCATGAGACCGGGTATTCCGATCAGATCGTCGCCTCGCGCGACTAGCGCATGATCCCGAAAAGTTGCAGACTTTTCGGACAGGATCATACGGAAAAACAATGCCTTAAAGCAGGATGAATAACTGCATTCACGGTACACGACAGCGCCGATTTTGGCCTCATGCGGCTGCCGGACACCTTCTTTCCGCCAGCGGGCGGCAACGCCAGCTAGCGGGGGGCAAAACCGGTCCGGAAAAGAAAACGATCCACGTGTCGTGTACTGCGGACCGCATTTCATTCCATCCGGTTCTAATCCGGCAAGCATGGGGGCGGCTCGGCCAGTCACGGCGCCTCCTCCATCAAATGCAGTTGCTCGCGGTTGAAGGCCAGCGCGACCTGATCGCCGGTCTCCGGAAGCGCCGCCCCGGCCGGCAGCGTCGCGTGCAGGCGCAGTCCGTCGACATCCAGCGCCAGCCGTGTCGCCGAGCCGAGGTAGTTCATGGCCACGACCCGCGCGGGCACGCCGTCGCCGTTCGCCTGGCTTGTCACGCGGATCTGCTCCGGCCGCAGGCTGCCCCATCGCCTCTGGCCGGAATAACGCTGGACGAAATCCGGAGGCAAGACGTTGGACGAACCGACGAAATCGGCGACGAAGCGCGTGCGCGGGCGCTGATAGATCTCGTGGGGCGTACCGATCTGCATGATCCTGCCGTCGTTGAAGACAGCGACGCGGTCGGCCATGGAGAGCGCCTCGCCCTGGTCGTGCGTGACGAAGACGAAGGTGATGCCAAGAGCCTTCTGCAGCACCTTCAGCTCTTCCTGCATGTTTTCGCGCAGCTTCAGGTCGAGCGCGCCGAGCGGCTCGTCGAGCAGAAGCACCTTGGGCCGGTTGATCAGGGCGCGTGCCAGCGCGACGCGCTGGCGCTGGCCGCCGGAGAGTTGGCTGGGCTTGCGCGCGCCATACCCCGGCAGGCGTACGAGCGACAGCGCGTTCTCGGCCGCCTTGTGGCGCTCCCCTTTCGCCACGCCCTTCACCATCAGGCCGTAGGCGACGTTGTCGAGCACGTTCAAATGAGGGAAAAGCGCATAGTCCTGGAATACGGTGTTGACATTGCGCCGGTATGGCGGAACGCCGTCGGCGCGGTCGCCGAAAATCCTGATCACCCCGCCCGTCGGCTGCTCGAAACCGGCGATCAGCCTCAGACATGTGGTCTTGCCTGAGCCGGAAGGGCCGAGCATGGCGAAGAACTCGCCGGGCGCAACCTCCAGATCGACCGCGTCGACGGCGCGCACGCTGCCAAAATGGCGGGATACGCCTTCGAAGGACACGGCTGGGGTCATACTACCTACCCTTGTTTGTCGGCCCTTGTATCGACCATTCTGCGTCGGGCGGCAGCACGACACCTTCACGTCCTCGCAAGGACGAGTCGCGGCAACCGGCCGGGCCAGCGGCAATGCCGCTGCCCACCCCACCCGGCCGTTTGGGCCTCCCTCCCCCAAGTAAGAGGGAGGCTTACCGCAGGCAGGCTCGCATAGCCTGCCTAAGCAGACTTGCGTGACTTCGCCCACGCTTCGCCTGCTTAGCCTCTTGTTTTGTCGCAGGTTTCTGTCGGAAAACCGTGACACACTTTTCCGGAACCCTGCTTAGCGCTTTGTTTTGCCGCCCGACGGAGACCGTGGGACACCTTTCCGCGCACCGCCAAGCCTCAGCGGCCTCCGATCACGCCGATATAGTCCGAAACCCAGCGGTAATATGGAACGCACTGGTCGTCCTGGGTGGCGCATTTCGAGGTCGGCGTGGTCCAGAAGCGCACCTTCTCGAAATTATCCATGCCGTTCGCCGCGCAGCCGTCCTTGGTCTGCATGCCGCGTCCGTCCGTGCAGGCGGCCGGAACCGACGGGTTCGCCCCGAACCACACCGACAGGTCGCTCTGCAGATTGGAAGACAGCGTGTGCTCCATCCACAGATAGGCACAGTTAGGGTTGGCCGCATCGACATGCATCATCGTCGTGTCAGCCCAACCGGTGACGCCCTCTTCGGGGAAGGTTGACGCGATCGGCTGTTTGTCGGCCTTCAGCAGATTGACCTGGAACGGCCACGAACCGGAGGCGACGACGCCCTCGTTCTTGAAGTCGTCGATCTGGATCATGGCGTCATGCCAGTAGCGGCCCGCCAGTTTGCGCTGCTCGCGCAGCAGGTCGAGCGCGGCCTTATACTGCTCTTCGTTGAGCTGGTACGGGTCCTTGATGCCGAGTTCAGGCTTATGCGTCATCAGGTAGAGCGCGGCGTCGGCGACGTGGATCGGACCGTCATAAGCCTGGATCCTGCCCTTGTTCGACTTGCCGTCCGGAAGATCCATCTCCTCGAAGACCACGTTCCAGCTCTTCGGCGGCTCCTTGAAGACATTGGTGTTGTACATCAGAACGTTCGGCCCCCACATATAGGGCACGCCGTAGTGGACGCCGTCGACAGTGTGCCAGGACGCGTCCTTGAGGCGGTCGTCGAGCGTCGACCAGCTCTTGACCAGGTCGACGTTGACGGGCTGGACGCGCTTGCCGGCGACGAGGCGAAGCGAGGCGTCACCCGACGCGGTAACCAGATCGAAACCGCCTTCGTTCATCAGCGCGACCATTTCGTCCGAGGTGTTGGCCGTCTTGACGTTGACCTTGCAGCCCGTTGCCTCCTCGAACTTGGTCACCCAGTCGAAATTCTTGTCCGTCTCGCCGCGCTCGATATAGCCCGGCCAGGCCACGATCGTCAGCTGACCTTCGCCGGCGCCGATTTCCTTAAGCTGAGCCATGGCCTGACCAGAAAAGGCAAGCGCCACGGCAAGCGCCGTGCAGGACTTCAGGAATGCTTTCATGGTGAGGTCTCCCATTCCAGGGCGTCGCTCTCCAGCGGCGACGTCATCCCTGAAAATGAAACGTGACGCGAATAGCGGGCGTTCGCAAATTCATTTGTCAGAACGAAGCTATCGGAATTTCCGATACAACCGGCAATCTCATGCCCGATTCCGAATCGTCCGCTGACCTTGCGCGATGCCGATGAAATCGCGCGCCGATTGCGAAAGGCTGGAACCGCGCCGCCACACCATGCCAACCTGCACGACAGGCAACGCGCCGGATATATCGCGCAATTCGATGCGGTCGCCTTCGAGCGACCATGGCCGGTAGACGAGATCGGGCAACAGCGCGATGCCCGCGCCCGTGGCTACCAGGCTGCGCACCGCCTCGACGGAGCGCGTGCGGAAGGCGACATGCGGACGGGCGCCGAGGGCGGCAAGCAGCTTTCCCGTATTCTCCTCGATCTCATCGACCGTCAGCATGATCAGAGGCTCGGCGACGATATCGTTGATGCCGATGATGTCGGCTCCCGAAAGCGGATGACCGATGGGCAGCCACAAACGATAGGGCGATACCTCCAGGATTTCCGCCTGCAAAGCCATGCGATCCCGCAGGTTGGAAATAACCATGACTGCGACGTCAAGCTCTCCTCCGATCAGCAGGTGCTCCAGATAGTCGCCATTGTCCTCGGTAGCGCCGATTTCGACGCCCGGAAAGGCACGGCGATAGCGGGCGAGAAGATCCGAAAGCACATAGCCGGCGACCAGCGAGGTCACGCCGAGATTGAGACTGCCGGTGGCGCGCTCATGATCGCCCGAGAAAGTGCGCCGCGCATCCGAAACATCGGCCAGGATCTTGGTCGCATGGCGCAGGAACTTATGGCCCTTGTGCGTGACGGTCAGGCCGCGCGGATGCCGTTCGAACAGTTCGACGCCCAGGTCTCCCTCGAGTTCCTTGACCGCCTCGGTGACCGATGATTGCGAGATCGAGAGATTCTGCGCGGCGCGCGATACCGAGCCCTGTTCGGCGACGGCGACGAAATACTGCAACTGCCTGAGCGTGAAAGCCATTGGCTGAATAGACACCGGCGCAACGCCCATGGGAAGGGCGCCGGTGCGTCCTTGCCGCGGCCCGCCGGCGACATCGGCGGGGAAGCGGAAGCCATTTTGCTCGCCGATGGGGCGTGGGCCGGCGCCGCTGCGCACCAGCCGTTCGTGTTCGGGCTCGGCCTTCCTACGTGCCGGCGATCGTCAGCTTCGCGGACGCCTTGTCGAGAGCCAATTCTATGTCGCGCGGCGGCGGGCGGTCGGTGACGAGCTCGCCGAGGCCGTCGAAGCCGCAAACCTGCACCAGCCCCTGCCGGCCGAATTTAGAGTGGTCGGTCACCACCAGCCGGCGGGCGCCGCGCGACAGAACCATGCGGGCGAATTCCGCCTCCTCAAGGTCATAATCCATGACACCCATGACCGCGTCGACGGCGCCGGTCGTAATCACCGCATGGTTGACACTGAAGCGGCTGACGAATTCCACCGCCGAACCGCCGAAGGCCGCGCCCGAATCGCTGCGCAATTCGCCTCCCGCCATGTAGACCCTGTTGCCGTTGACGGTGGCGAGCGTTCGGGCGATGTCGGAGGAGTTGGTTATCACCGTCAGCCGCCGGTGGTTCAGCAACTCGCGCGCCAGGAAACTCGTCGTCGTCCCGGTGTCCAGCATGACGGAGTCGCCGTCGTTGATCGTCGCCGCAACGGCCTTGGCGATCATCCGCTTGGCCTCGGCGTTCTCGCGCATGCGGCGCTCGAACGGCGCTTCTCCGGCAAGGGCCGGAAGGCCGATCGCGCCATGCATCTTGAGCACCGAGCCGTCGCTGGTGAGCGGCTTCACATCGCGGCGCACGGTCTCCAGCGACACGTTCAACCTGGAGGCGAGGTCCGCGATGGTGATCGTGCCGGCTTCCTGCACCAGGCGGAGTATTTCGCCGTGCCGCTTGGAGTGATTCATGATCGATGTCTCGTCTCGGCCGCGCGCATGACCGCCTGATTTAAGCGAATAACCGGCAAAACACAACAAATCCAGCCGGTTCCGGGCAACATCACGGAAAATAGCCACAGCTTTTGTTGACACGGCAAAGGGACCGAAAGACAGTGCCGGCCGACATTCCGCAAGGTTCCGGCATGACCGCCATCGAAGACCGCATTCGCGCGTTGCCGCTCTGGAAGGGAAGGGTGACGATCGAACCGCTGAAGGGCGGCCTCAGCAACGAGAGTTTTCTGGTGAGCGAACCCGGCGGGCGGCATGTCGTGCGCATCGGCCATGACTTTCCCTTCCACCATGTTTCTCGCGAGCGCGAGATCATGGCGGCGCGGGCCGCGCATATTGCGGGCTTCGGCCCGGAGGTGCGCTATGCCGAACCGGGCGTCATGGTGACCGCGTTTCTTGGCGCTCGGACCTACGGGGCATCGGACGTTCGCGCTCACGCCGAACGCATCGCCACGCTCATCCGCCGCTTCCACGAGGAGATGCCGCGCCACGTCTCGGGCGCGGGGTTCATGTTCTGGGTTTTTCACGTCATCCGCGACTATGCGCGCACGCTGCTCTCCGGCGACAGCCGCCTGAAGGCGGAACTTCCGCGCTTTCTGGAACTTGGCGAGGAACTCGAACGGGCGCAGAAGCCGCTACCCATCGTCTTCGGCCACAACGACCTCCTGCCCGCCAATTTTCTCGACGACGGCGAACGGATCTGGCTGATCGACTTCGAATATGCCGGCTTCAACACCGCGATGTTCGATATAGCCGGCATCGCCTCCAATGCGGAAATGAACGAGGCGGAAGCCGACAGCCTGCTCGCCGCCTATTTTGGTGTCGAGGCCGACATTGGACTTCGCAAAGCCTTCGCGGCGATGCAATGCGCCTCGCTGCTGCGCGAGGCGATGTGGAGCCTGGTCTCCGAACTGCATCTCGACGTGCCCGGCGCCGACTACGTGACCTATACGACCGAGAACCTGGAACGGCTCGACGCCGCGCTGGTGCGCTACCGGGCGGGTTTCGGGCGATAACGGTCCGACGCCATTTCGCGACTGCGCCGCGCAATCATGATAGGCTCGGCCTGGCTAAGGAAGCCTGCCGATCAAACCATCGGCGCTCTGCCTTAGCGCCTGTTTCCGCATCGCTTTTGCCGAAACCCGGTTCCACTTTCGGCGCGATGCCTTGAGCTGAGGAGCAAACCCATGGCCACGCGTTTCGTGGAAGGCACGACGGTCGACGTCGGGTTCGACGGCAGGAAGTGTATTCATTCCCGCAATTGCGTTCTGGAGCACCCCGAAGCGTTCGTGCCGAACGCGCCGGGCGAGTGGATCCACCCGGAGGCAGCTTCAACCGGAACAATCGTGCGGGTGGCCGAAACTTGTCCCTCCGGCGCCATCATTTACCGCCGCAAGGACGGCGGACCGGCCGAGGCGCCGCCGGTGGTCAATATCGTGAGGCTGCGCGAAAACGGACCGCTCGCCATCCATGCCGAGATGGAGATCGGCGGCGAGACGTTGCTCAGGGCCACGCTCTGCCGCTGCGGCGCCTCGCAGAACAAGCCCTTCTGCGACAGCAGCCACACCAAGGCGGGATTCGCCGCTACCGGCGAGCCCGTTTCGAAGGAATCGCAGCCGCTCGAGGCGCGCAACGGCGTCGTTAGGATCACGCCCCAGCCGAATGGCTGCCTGCGGCTCGAAGGCAATCTCGAAATCGTCTCCGGAACCGGCCGCACGATCGACCGGACGACGAAGGCATTCCTGTGCCGTTGCGGCCAGTCGAAGAACAAGCCGTTCTGCGACGGCAGCCACAAGGCGGTGGGCTTCGTCGGATAGACGTTTCCACGCGACGACAACCCCGCGACCGGCGCAATTTCAGCGCTTACTGAGGTGCCAGCATTGGCCGGTAGATCAGGATCGGCCCGCCCCAGGGATCAAGCGTGTCGTTCCGGAATTCGGCGCGGCGGAACAGGTCGAGCTTCAGCAGGCACTCGGCGAAAGCGTCGGTGCGCGGCCGGAAGCCGTAGGAGCGGCACCGGGCCTCGTCGGCCGCGCGGAGTTCCTGCGCCGTCATGCAGCCGGAGACCAGCAGGGCAAGACCGGTCATTGCCAAAATGCCAGCCCGGCGCATTGTCCGCTCCCAAGTTGAGTTTGCTTATCTACTTATCGTACTTTCCGGCAATGTCCAATCCGGTAACTCAACGCCGTGAGAACGTCTGCTCGGGCGGGCTTGCGTGGCTTCGCGTCGCTTGGCTTTGTCGCGGGTTTCCGCCGGAAGACCGTGGGACACTTTCCGAAACCTGCCTGGCGAACGGCCGGCCTTGCGCCAGTTCCGCGGGTTCCGCCATGCCGGGGCGCATGTTGACAGCCATCCTCCCAATGAACAATCCTTACCGTTAGCGAATGCATCGCTGGAGGATCGCAGGTGGAGGAAGTGCTCGTCGTCGGCGCCGGGCCTGTCGGCCTCACCATGGCCGCCGAGCTGGCGCGGCATGGCCGGCGGTGCCGTATCATCGACCGGCTTGACCGTCCCTCCGGCTATTGCAAGGCGATCGGTGTCACGCCGCGCACGCTGGAAGTGTGGGAGGACATGGGCGTGGCCCGCCCGATGATCGATGCCGGTCTGTGGATCTCCGGCTTGCGTACGATCATCGCCGGCGGGGCGCCGCTTGATGTCGTCCCCGATCTTTCCGACCTGCCCTATGGGCAACTCGGCATTCCGCAATACGCGACCGAGCGCATCCTTGCCGAACACCTCGCGCGCCTCGGCATAGTGGTCGAACGTGGCGTCGCCCTTGAAGATCTGCGCGACGATGGCTCGCGCGTCACCGCCGACCTGAGGCACGAAGGCGGACGCGGGGAGAGCGCGGAGTTCCGCTTCGTGGTCGGATGCGACGGCGCGCATAGCGCAGTGCGCCGTTCACTTGGTATCGGCTTTCAGGGCGACAGCTTTCCCATGGATTTCATGCTCGGCGACGTCGCGATCGACTGGGACGCGCCGCGCGGCCTGGCGGTGTTCGCCGTCAAGCCGCGTGAAAATGCGGCTCCCGACTTCCTGGTCGTGATTCCGCTGCCGGACCGAAATCGCTACCGGGTTTCCATGCTGGCAGGGGACGAACTCGATCCGCCCTCCTCGGAGACCGAGGCACACGGCATAAGCTCGGAGCGGCCGGGTCCATCGCTGGACCAGTTGCAGGCGGTGAGCGACAGGCTGCTTCCCGACAAGCCACGGCTTTCCGATCTGCGCTGGTCGTCGCTGTTTCGAATATCCATGCGCCTTGCCGATCGGTATCGCGTCGGCAACGCCTTCATCGCGGGCGATGCCGCCCACATCCACCCGCCGACCGGCGGCCAGGGTATGAACACAGGCATTCAGGACGCCTACAATCTCGCCTGGAAAATGGCGCTGGTGCTGAAAGGTGCCGCAAGCGAGCGGCTGCTGGATTCCTATGAGGGCGAGCGCCGGGCGGTAGGCGCCGAGGTGGTAGCGCGGACGGCTGCCGCCAGCATGTCCTTTGGCCGCGAAAGGAGCCAGCCGGACCGGCTGGAGAACACGCAGATCCTGGTCAACTACCGCGACAGCGATATAGTCGACAACCAGGACGCGCCGCACTGCGCGATCCGCGCAGGCGACCGCGCACCGGACGCGGCAGGCCTGCGACGCGCGCAACTGGGCTTTCCGTTCCGGCTTTTCGACGTGCTGCGCGGCACCGAGCATGTTCTTGTTACCTATATCGCCGGCGCACGCCCGGCGGACCAAGCCGCCACGCTGGAAACGATCGCTTGCGACCTCACCCGACAATATGGCGGCCTGATCCGCGTGATGGCGGTTGCGAGGGCTGACGCCGACCTGCCGGAACCAATCGCCTACACGTTGCTGCGCGACCCCGAGGGGACGTTTGGCCGCGCCTACGACGCGGTGCGCGGGATGACGATGCTGGTGCGGCCGGATGGCTATGTCGGCCTGCTTTGTTCCTCACCGGACAAAGGGGCGATACAATCCTATATGCAGCGGGTTTTCGGATAGGCGTCGCAAACCCCTCATCCGCCTTCTCTTCGCTCAGGCACCTTCTCCCACAAGGGGAGAAGGGGGAGCCAAGCATCGCCGCCGCCGAAAATCCTCCGCGCCGACGACCAGCAGCAGACGCCTTCGACCAGACAGGCCGCACGCGTCCCCGACCGGGCGCCACCTTCTCCCCTTGTGGGAGAAGGTGGCCGAGCGAAGCGAGGTCGGATGAGAGGTGCTGGAAGAAACGCGACGCGGCCGAACCTGCTCCGATCGACACTTCTTGCGACGGCGGAACGGCGAGCAGCACCCCTCATATAAGTCTGCAGCTTCTGCGGAGATTCCGCTTCACCTGCGCGCGGCGGCGCGTGCTGGTCCCCCTTCTCCCCTTGTGGGAGAAGTGTCGCCGAAGGCGACGGATGAGGGGTGATCGACGGTATACCGGTTCGGAGGAATACTCGACCGGCAAGCTCTACGCCCGGTGCCGGCGCGCGACCGTTGCCGGCCGCCCGGCAATCGCGAGTTTCGTTGCACGTTTCTCGCGCTCGGCAACCACCTTGCCCCGCGAAATGACGTAGAGCCGCTCCGCCCGCAGCCGCAGCGCCTCGATCGGATTGGCGGCATCCAGAACAACGAGGCTGGCGCGCTTGCCCACGCCGAGCCCGAGATGGTCGAGGCCCATGATCGCTGCATTGACGTTGGTCACCATGTCGTAGCAGCGCTCCATGTCGGCCGGGCTCGACATCTGCGCGACGTGCAGGCCCATGAAGGCGACATCGAGCATGTCGGCGGTGCCCAGCGAATACCACGGGTCGAGCACGCAATCCTGGCCCCAGCCGACGCGGATGCCGTGTTTCAGCATCTCCGGCACGCGCGTCAGTCCGCGGCGCTTCGGATAGGTGTCGTGCCGGCCTTGCAGCATGATGTTGATCAGCGGATTGGGAATGGCGGCGACTTGCGCCTCGGCGATCAGCGGCAGGAGCTTCGAGACGTAGTAATTGTCCATGGAATGCATCGAAGTGAGGTGCGAGCCGGCCACCCTGCCCTGCAAGCCAAGGCGCTGGGTCTCGCAGGCAAGTTGCTCGATGTGGCGCGACAGCGGGTCGTCGGTCTCGTCGCAATGCATGTCGACCATCAGCCCGCGCTGTTCGGCGATCTCGCAAAGTTCGATCACCGAACGGCGGCCGTCATCCATGGTCCGCTCGAAATGCGGGATGCCGCCGACAATGTCGACGCCGAGGTCGAGTGCGCGCAACGTATTCTCGCGAGCGGTCGGCGAGCGGTAGAAGCCATCCTGCGGGAAGGCAACAAGCTGCAAATCGATATAGGGCGCGACCTGCTTTTTCACCTCCAGCAACGCCTCGACGGCGAGAAGGCGGTCGTCGCAGGTGTCGACATGGGTGCGGATGGCGAGCAGTCCCATCGAGACCGCCCAGTCGCAATAGGCGAGTGCTCTCTCCTTCACCGCCTCATGGGTAAGCAGCGGCTTCAGTTCACCCCATAGTGCAATGCCCTCCAGCAGCGTGCCGGACACGTTGATGCGCGGCAGGCCGTAGGAGAGCGTGGCGTCCATGTGGAAATGCGGATCGACGAAGGGCGGCGAGACCAGGTCGCCCGCGGCATCGACGATACGCCCGGCCGGCGCGTCAAGCCCTTGCCCGATCGCCGCGATGGTCTCGCCCGAAATGCCGATATCGGCCACCCGGCCGTCGGGCAGCGTTCCGCCTTTGACGATCAGATCAAAACTCATCTTTCGCCCTTCTGATAGGGAACCATCAGCGCTCGCGGATAGGTGGCCCGGCGCGCCACCAGGATAAGCGCCAGGATCGACAGCGCGTAGGGCATCATCAGGAAAATCTGGTAGGGCACGACCCCGCCGGTAAGCTGCTGCAGGCGAATCTGATAAGCGTCGAAGGCGGCGAACAATATGGCGCCGATCAGCGCCTTGCCGGGCCGCCACGAGCCGAAAACGACGAGCGCGATGCAGATCCAGCCGCGGCCGTTGATCATCTCGAAGAAGAAGGAATTGAAGGCCGACATGGTGAGGAAGGCTCCGCCGATCGCCATCAGCGCGCTGCCGGCCATGACCGCGCCGATGCGGATGCCCGAAACGCTGATGCCTTGCGCCTCGACGGCGGACGGGTTTTCACCCGCGGCGCGCAGCGCCAGCCCCAGCGGCGTGCGATAGAGCACCCAGGCGACGATGGCGACAGTCAGGAAGGCGAGATAGGTAAGCGGCGTCTGCGAAAACAGCGCCTCGCCGAGGATCGGGATTTGCGACAGTCCGGGGATTGGCAAGGGCTGGAACGGATCGATCTTCGGGGGCGAGGTGACTTCCGGCAGCGCCAGGCGATAGAAATAGTAGGTCAAACTCGTGGCGAGCAAGGTAATGCCGATGCCGACGACATGCTGCGACAGGCCGAGCGGCACGGTGAGCGTGGCATGCAGCAGGCCGAAAGCCGCGCCCGCAAGTGCCGCGACCGCGACACCCGTCCACAGATCGCCGCCGGAATAGACGGTAAACCAGCCGGCGAAGGCGCCGACGGTCATGATGCCCTCAATGCCCAGATTGAGCACCCCGGCGCGCTCGCAGATCAGTTCCCCCATCGTGGCAAAGATCAGCGGCGAGGCGATGCGGATCGCGGCGACCCAGAAGGAAGCGGTGAACAGGATTTCAAGGGCTTCCATTCTAGTGCCAACCTCCGTGGGTCCAGTTGGAGCCCTTCACGCCCCTCTCACTGCCGCGATCGCGCAGACAATTGCATCCATGCAAGGGCAGGAGCCCTACGTTGCCCCCCTCTGGCCTGCCGGCCATCTCCCCCGCAAGTGGGGAGATTGGCAGCTTCGACGCCGCCGCCATTCCTGCAACGTTTGCGATTGGCGAAGCCAGAGCGGCCGGCCAATCTCCACCTTTGTGGGGGAGATGGCCGGCAGGCCGAGGGGGGCAACGTAGGGCGACAGCTTCCGCGCAGAACCTCGACAGGCAACGTAGAGTGCCGACCTCGGCAAGACAGCCTCAAGCGCCGGCATTGCCTACCTCCACCTCAGCCGGAACCGCGACAACAGGATCGCCACCACCATGGTGAGCAGCGCGGTGGCAACCATGACGTCGGCGATATAGCTCGGAACGCCGGCCGAGCGGCTCATGGCATCGGCGCCAACGAAGATGCCGGCTACAAAGATCGCCGAGGCGATGACGCCGAGCGGATTGAGCATGGAGAGCATCGCCACCACGATGCCGGAGTAGCCGTAGCCCGGCGAGAGATCGAGCGTGAGGTTGCCCTTCAGCCCGGACACTTCCGAAAAGCCGGCGAGCGCGGCAAGGCCGCCGGACAGCAAAGCTGTCTTCATCAGCACGCGGTTGACCGGCATCCCGGCAAAGCGCGCCGCTTCCGGATTGTGGCCGACGGCGCGCATCTCGTATCCAAGCGCCGTCTTCTTCATCAGCACCCAGACGGCGACCGCCGCGACCAGCGCGATAACGAACCCGTAGTGCAGCCGCTTGCCCTGGATTATGCGCGGCAACTGCGCCGCTTCTATCACCTTCCGCGACTGCGGCCAGCCGAGGCCGGTCGGATCCTTGAGAACGCCTTCGAGCAGCATCGACACGAACAGCAGCACGATGAAGTTCAACAGCAAGGTGGTGACGACCTCGTCGACGCCGAACCGGGTCTTCAGCAGCGCAGGTCCGAGCAGCAGCAAAGCGCCGGCCAGCATCGCGGCGGCCATGATCAGCGGGATCAGCAGCAGGGGCGGCAGCGGCAGCAGGCCGGTGCCCAACACGACCGTCACGACCCCGCCAATATAGAGTTGCGCCTCGGCGCCGATGTTCCAGAGCCTGGCCCGGAAGGCGACAGCCACCGCGAGCCCCGTGAAGATCAGCGGCGTCGCCCGGGTCAAGGTCTCGACGATCGCGAATTGCGACCCGGCGGCGCCGCGCGCGACCAGATAGAAAACCGACAGCGGCGAAGCGCCCGCCGCAAGCACCAGCAGCGCCGCGATGCCGAGCGTGGCGAGGACGGCTCCGGCGGGGTACAGAAGTGTCGCGGCGAACGATGGCGCGGGCTTCGGCTCAAGTCGCATGGCTGGCCCCTAGGCGCAAGCGAGCCCGCGGCGAGGGACATTGCCCTTTCACACGCCCCATTGTCCTGCCGGAGCCGATGAGTGCCTCGGTCCGCCGCACCTTATGCCGCCGCCTCCATGCCATGCCCGGCCATCAACTCGCCAAGCTCGCGGATCGTGCGCTCTCCGCGCCGTGACGGCGGGGAGATGCGACCCTTGGAGATCGCGGCCAAACGATCGGACAGCGCGACGATCTCCTCCAGATCCTCCGATATCAGCAAAATCGCCGCACCCCGGTCGCGCGCTTCGACCAGCCGGGTATGCACATAGGCGACGGCGCCGATGTCGAGTCCGCGCGTCGGCTGGTTGGCGACAATGATGCGCGGCTCCGGATCGAGCGCCCTCCCGAGAATGAGCTTCTGCATGTTGCCGCCCGAAAGCAGGCGGATACGCGTATCGGGAGATGGACATTTGACGTCGTAGTCGGCGATGATCTGCCTGGTGAACGCCCGTGCCGCGCCCCGATCAAGAAGACCCCAACGGCAGAAGCGCGGCGAACGGTAGCTCTCCGTGATCAGATTCTCGGCAACCGTCATATCGCCGATCGTGCCGAGAGCGTGCCGGTCCTCCGGGATGCGGCCGATGCCGAGTTCCAGGGCCTCGCGGGTCGACCATGGTTCATGCGTCTCGCCGTCGAGCAGGATCGTCCCCGCGATCGGCCGCTCGCTGCCGGAAAGCAGCGCGGCAAGGGCTGCCTGGCCGTTGCCCGAAACGCCGGCGAGGCCGAAAATCTCTCCCGTTCTGAGCGTCAGCGAAGCCCCGTCCAGCGCCGCGCCGGAGCTCTTTCCCCCGGTCGAAACGTTCTCAAGCATAAGCACGCGGCCGCCATAGGGAACGTCCTTTATCGGCGGCGGCGCAACATCCCGGCCAACCATGAGTTCCGCCAGTTCGGCGCGCGTCGTTTCGCTGGTGCGCCGCTCGCCGGCAAGCCTTCCCGACCGCAGTACCAGTACCCGGTCGCTGACCGCGATAACTTCGGCGAGCTTGTGCGAAATGAAGATGATGGACAGCCCCTGGGCTACCAGCAGCTTGAGCGTGCGGAACAGCGCGTCGGTCTCGGCGGGCGTAAGCACCGCGGTCGGCTCATCGAGGATGAGGATGCGGGCGTCGCGATAGAGCGCCTTGAGGATTTCGACGCGCTGCCGCTCGCCGACGCTGAGTTCCGAGACCGGCGCATCCGCGGCGGCGGCAAGCCCGAAATCGGCGGCGAGCTTGTCGATGCGGGCCCGCGCGGCGGCGCGGTCAAGGCGCGGACGCCACAGGGCCTGGGTGCCGAGCACGATGTTTTCGAGCACCGTCATGTTCTCGGCGAGGGTGAAATGCTGGTGCACCATGCCGACGCCGGCGTCGAGCGCAGCACGGGGATCACCCGCCGGCAGCCGCTTGCCGAAAGCCTCCACGGTGCCCTCGTCGGCGACATAGTGACCGAAAAGTATGTTCATCAGCGTCGTCTTGCCGGCGCCATTCTCGCCGAGCAGCGCGGCAATCTCGCCTCTGGCGAGATCGAACGAGATCGCGTCGTTGGCTGTCAGCGCGCCGAACCGCTTGGTGATGCCGGACAACCGCAGGACAGGCGCCGCGCCGGGGACGCCTGTCCTTTCGGGGAAGGATGCCGGCGGCGGCGGGTCGGATGGGGTCATCGCGGCCTCGACCGGGAACGGCATCAGCCCGGCTTCGGCTCCGTGTCGTTGATCTCGACCACGAATGAGCCGTCCTTGATCGCCTTTTCCTTTTCCGCGACCAGCTTCCTGGCCTCCTCCGGCACCTTGTCCTCGAAGGTTCCGAGCGGGGCCAGCGAACTGCCGCCTTCCTTCATGAAGGAGTAGACCCCGTAGTCGGCGGCCTTGAATGTGCCGGCCTTGACCTCGGCGATCGCCTTGTCCAGCGTCGGCTCGAAATGCCACAGCGCCGAGGCGACCACCGTCTCCGGATAATCCGGCTGCGTGTCGATGACGTTGCCGATCGCCAGAACCTTGCGCTCCTTGGCGGCATCGGAAACGCCGAAGCGCTCGGCATACATGATGTCGGCGCCCCCGTCGATTTGCGCGAAGGCGGTCTCCTTGGCCTTGGGCGGGTCGAACCAGGAGCCTATGAACGAGACTTGGAACTTCGTGTCCGGCGCGATCTCCTTCACGCCCGCCATGAAAGCATTCATGAGCCGGTTGACCTCGGGAATGGGGTAGCCGCCGACCATGCCGATGCTCTTCGACTTGGTCATGGCGCCGGCAATAATGCCGGAAAGATACGAGGCATCCTGGATATAGTTGTCGAACACCGCGAAATTGGGGACCGCTTCGTCCGGCTTGAAGCTCGATCCCATCAGGAAGGCGACGTCCGGATAGTCCTTCGCCACCGTGCGGGCGGCGTCTTCCACGCCGAACACTTCGCCGATGATCAGCTTGTTGCCGGCCTCGGCATATTCGCGCATGACGCGCTCATAGTCATTGTTCGACGTATTCTCGGAGAAAACATACTCGATGTCGCCCCGATCCTTCGCGGCGTTGGCGGCCTTGTGGATGCGGCTGACCCATTGCTGCTCGACGGGTACGGTATAGATGGCGGCAACCTTGAGCGGTTCCTGCGCCATCAGACGTGCCGGAAAGCTTACCGCCGACAGGGCCGCGCCGGCGCCCGCGGCTTTCAGAAGGTCACGGCGAGAGAACCCGACGGCATGTCGGGCAGACCAACGAAAGGGCATGTGGACCACCTTTTCTGGTTTCGGGTTCAGCCCGTTTTTATCGTTCGGCAAACGTTATGCGAATTTCCCGAACCCGGCAATCCGAGCATTAGAGCTACCCGCCCCCTGTTAAGGTCATTCCCGCGACCCTATCTGGGCCGAAGGGAGCGATAGACCGACCGGCGCGGGCCGTATAGGGTAGGTTGCGTTTGGGAGCGAAACGCCGCAAGGGCGAAACGAGGGTGAAACCTGCATGATGCGGCGCTTCGAGCATGCTCGTGTCCTTATGTACAGCCATGATACGTTCGGTCTCGGCCATCTCAGGCGGTGCCGGACGATCGCGCATTCGCTGGTCGAGGATTTTCGCGGACTGAACGTCCTGATCATCTCGGGCGCGCAGATTGCCGGTGCCTTCGACTACCGCGCCCGCGTCGACTTCGTGAAGATCCCGAGCGTAATCAAGCTGAGGAACGGCGAATACACCTCGCTGGAGCAGCACATCGACGTGCATGAGACGCTGAAGATGCGCCAGTCGATCATCCGCCACACGGCTGAAACCTTCCAGCCCGACATCTTCATCGTTGACAAGGAGCCGATGGGCCTGCGCGGCGAGGTCGAGGATACGCTGGCCTATCTTAAGACCCGCGGCACGACGCTGGTGCTGGGCCTGCGCGACGTGCTGGACGCGCCGCATCTGCTCGACGCCGAATGGACGCGCCGCGACACGATGCGCAAGATCGGCCTGTTCTACGACATGATTTGGGTCTATGGACCGCCGGACTTCTACGATCCGCTTGCCGGCCTCGATGTTCCGCCCGCGGTGCGGGCGAAGATGAGCTTCGTGGGCTTCCTTCAGCGCAGCCTGTCGCATGGCGAGCCGCCCGACCACCGGCCCAAGGGCGACTATATCCTCGTGACCACCGGCGGCGGCGGCGACGGGGCCGAACTCATTCACGATGTCATTCACGCATACCAGCAAGACCCCAGCCTGACGCATAGGGCGCTGATCATGCTCGGACCCTACATGCCGGCGAAGAAGCGGCAGCGGCTGATCGCAAAAGGCGCGAACATCCCCTACATCGAGATCCGCGAATTCGACAACCGCATGGAGGAGTTGATCGCCGGAGCAAAGGCGGTCGTATCGATGGGCGGCTACAATACCTATTGCGAGATCCTGTCCTTCGACAAGCCGGCGCTGATCGTGCCGCGCATTCAGCCGCGCGAGGAACAGCTCATTCGCGCCAGACGCGCCGCCGAGCTTGGCCTTGTCGACATGCTGCTGCCCGAGGAGGCGGAGGACGCGAAGCTTTTCGCCGCGGCGCTCAAGGCGCTGCCAAATCGCGCGCCTCCGTCGAAATCCAGCCCCGATCTGCGGCTCGAGGGGCTCGTGCATATTTCCGAAATCGTTGGCGATTGGCTCGACCAGCGGCCGGCGCGGCGTCTTTCCGTCGTCGAGGGCTGAGAGTTCACCTCCCGGCGGGAATCCGGGTATGAACTCCTGGCGCTCGCAACAGGATCCCCGTCCGGCCTGCGGTCACGATTTGCGCAAACGCCGCTTATATTCGCCAAGCAAGCATAGGAACCGTTGCGCCCTTGCTGGAAAGAACAAGCCCCAAATCCAAAGCCGGGTATCCGGCATCTCCGGCGCGGCGCAAGGTCGTCATCCTGCTCAAGGGCTATCCGCGCCTTTCCGAGACCTTCATCGCACAGGAACTGCTCGGCCTGGAGCGCGCGGGGCTCGACCTGGTCCTCGTTTCGATGCGCCGGCCGACTGACAAGAAGCGCCACCCGGTACATGACGAAATCAAGGGCGCCGGTCGTCTACCTGCCGGAATATTTGCATGAGGAGCGCTGGCGCGTGGTCAAGGCCGCCCTGCTGGGCTTGCTCCGCCCCGGCTTCTGGCGCGCGCTCGCGCGATTTATCCCGGATCTGCGCCGCGATCCGACACGCAACCGCGTGCGCCGCTTCGGCCAGGCGCTGGTGCTGGCGGCGGAGTGGCCGAAGGACGCGGGGTGGCTGCACGCGCATTTCATTCACACGCCGGCCTCCGTCGCCACTTATGCCAGCCGGATCACCGGCATCGACTGGACCTGCTCCGCCCATGCCAAGGACATATGGACTTCGGCCGATTGGGAACTGGAAGAAAAGCTCCGGCATGCCCGCTGGGTCGTGACCTGCACGCATTCGGGCTTCGAACATCTGCGCGGTCTGGCCGCGGAGCCGGGCCGGGTGCATCTCAGCTATCACGGCCTCGACCTCGACCGTTTTGCGCCGTTCAGCGGGCACGCGCGCGGCCACCGACGGGTCCGACCCCGGCAAGCCTGTCGTCATCGTCAGTGTCGGCCGGGCAGTCGACAAGAAAGGATACGATACGCTGCTAGGGGCGCTCGCTTTGTTGCCGGCCGGGCTCGCATGGCGATTCGAGCATATCGGCGGCGGTGAAGGGCTTCCCAGGCTCAGAGAGCTGGCGTCGCGGCTGGGCATCGCGGACCGCGTGAACTGGTTGGGCGCGCTGGCGCAGAAAGAGGTGCTGGCGCATTACCGCAAGGCCGACCTGTTCGCGCTGGCCTGCCGGATTGCCGGCGACGGCGACCGCGACGGGCTGCCCAATGTGCTGGTCGAGGCGTCGAGCCAGCGCCTGCCCTGCGTGTCCACGGCGATCTCGGGTATTCCCGAACTGATCACCGACGCAGAAAACGGCCTGCTGGTCGAGCCGGACGATCCGCGGGCGCTGGCGGCGGCACTCGCGCGGGCCATCGCCAATCCCGGTCTGCGCCGGGCGCTCGGCGAGGCCGCCGAGCGGCGCGTGCGCGCCGCATTTCGACCACCGCTCCAGCATCGGCCAGCTTGTCGGCCTCTTTGAACGGGAATGGCAGAGGGCATAGCGGTGGCGAGTGTGCTGTTTTATGTCCAGCATCTGCTCGGCATCGGGCATCTCGCCCGCGCCAGCCGGGTCGCCGATGCGCTGGTTCGGGGCGGTTTCGAGGTGACGATGGTGACCGGGGGAATGCCGGTAGCCGGCTTTCCCGGCCCCGGCCTTCATCATGTGGCGTTGCCAACCGTCAGCTCGGCATCCGAGGCCTTCTCCGGCCTCGTTGACGCCGGCGGCAAGCCTGTGGACGAGACCTTCAAGCAACGGCGCCGCGACCTGCTTCTCGACACGCTGCGCGACCGCCGCCCCGACATCGTCGTCTTGGAGGCCTTTCCGTTCGGGCGCCGGCAGATGCGCTTCGAGCTGCTGCCGCTGCTGGATGCCGATCGCGAGCCTGGACCCTCGGCCGCGCCTCGTCACTTCCATCCGTGATCTCCTGCAAGAGAGGGTGAAGCCCGGCCGCAACGAGGAAACGGTGGAACTGCTCAATCGCCACTTCGATCTGGTCATGGTGCATGGCGACCCGGCGTTCGCGCGCCTGGAAGACACGTTCGGGCTGGCATCCGCCATCGAAATCCCGATCGACTATACCGGTCTGGTGGCCGCTCCGCCGCCGGCGCCGCCGCGCGAGAATTTCCGGGTGCTCGTTTCGGCCGGAGGCGGCGCGGCCGGCGCCGAGCTGGTGCGCGCCACGGTCGAGGCGGCGCGCCTGACGCCGGATGTCTCGAATTGGGCGCTGATAACCGGCCCCAACCTGCCGCCGGCCGATTTCGACCGGGCAACTGCGCAAGCGCCGCCGGGACTTCGGCTGTTCCGCTTCCGCGAGGATTTCCCCAGCCTGCTGGCTGGCGCGGAACTGTCCGTGTCGCAGGCCGGCTACAACACTGTCTGCGACATATTGCAGGCCGGCTGCCGCTCGCTTCTGGTGCCGTTCAGCGCCGGCGGCGAGACGGAACAATCGGCGCGCGCCGAACGGCTGGCGCGGCTCGGGCTGGCTGAGTCGCTTCCCGAGACCGGCCTGACCGGCGAACTGCTCTGCGCGGCAATCACCAACGCCCTTGCTGGGCCAAGGCCCCCTCGCTCAGTTCTAAACCTCGATGGGGCGCAAGGAACGGCAAGGCTGCTCGGGGGATTGCTGGAAGGCGCAAAGCCGGACCGGCAAGCCGAAGGGTTCAGACCCGGCCGATCAGCATGAAGCGGGTATATTTCTTCATAGGCAGTTCGCCGGCATAATCGATTTTCGCAAGCCCTGCCAGGTCGCGGAAGGCGTCCAGCGACGGTACGCAGGCGATATGCGTCGGCTCGGAGAAATAATTGTTCGACTGCAGCAGCACGCGCATTCCCGGCGGCAGCAATTTCAGCCATGCGCGAAGATCGGGGATGTGCTCACAGCTCGTGTTGACGACAAGGTCGGGCCGCCGGCCGGCATAGGCGAGCGCGAGCATATCGGCTGTAACGGCACGGAATCGCTCTTGATGCGCATGGTTGAGCGTCTCGGCGACAATGCCGACCGCCGGGTCGATGTCACTATTCTCGATGCGTCCGATCTTGAAGCGCGAATCATCGAGCAGCATTCCGGCGAACACGCCGTACCAGCCGCCGACTATCCATATTTCGCCGAAAATGCCCCCGGCACTTTCGAACAGCCTGTCGCGCGCCCACATCTTGCAGGCGATCTGCTTGTGGTCGAAGGCGGTGCCGATGTCGGCGCCGGGATGCCGCGCGATTACCCGTGAGACGCCCTTGATCAGCGGACTGCCGCAATAGACCGCAATCCCGCGGGCGAGGTCGAACGCGTGTTCGTGCCAATCGCATTCGCCGGCATGCGGCTGGGTAGCGTCCGTCATGCGGCTGTTGTAGGCTGGCGGCGGAGGGGAAGCAATAAAAGACCTTCAGACGGATTTTCATGCATTTGGCATACGACTCCGATTGTGGGCGGCACTTCCATGCGCATCGCCGTAACCGGCCGATACGCGGGCATGGCATGAGCTGACCCCTTCATGGAACGCAGCCTGGCTCGCTATATCTGGGTTCACACCTGGCGCCAGCAGCTCTGGATCCTGTTCATCGTCGCCTTGTCGATGATCCCCTATTTCATGTCTTTCGATCTGCCGAAGCAGATCGTCAACGGCCCGATCCAGGGTCAGGGTTTCGAAACGCCCGGCGCGACCCAGCCTTTCCTGGCCGTCGACATCGACCTGCCCTTCTACGGAGGGCTCCATTTGTTCGACGGCTTCGATCTCAACCGCACCCAGACGCTGGTCGGGCTGAGTCTGGTCTTTCCTGGCCCTCGTCATCATCAACGGCATCTTCAAGCTCTACATCAACACCTACAAGGGCCGCCTCGGCGAGCGGATGCTGCGCCGCATCCGCTTCGAACTGGTCGACCAGGTGCTGCGCTTTCCGCCCGGTCACTTCAAGCGCGCTGAAGGCCGCTGAAGTCGCCACCATGGTCAAGGACGAGGTCGAGCCGCTCGGCGGCTTCATCGGCGACGCCTTCGTGCAACCGGCGCTGCTTGGCGGGCCAGGCGCTGACGGCGCTGGTCTTCATCATCATCCAGAGCTTCTGGCTCGGCCTGATCGCCGCGGGAATCGTCGCGGTTCAGCTTGTCATCATTCCGCAGATGCGCAGGCGGCTGATCCGCCTTGGCCGCGAACGGCAGCTGACGGCACGCGCGCTTTCAGGTCGCGTCGGCGAGATCGTCGACGGCATCGGCGCGATCCACATCAACGATACGTCGAACTACGAACGCGCCGACATCGCCGACCGTCTCGGCACGATCTTCAAGATCCGCTACGACCTCTATCAGTGGAAGTTCCTGGTCAAGTTCATCAACAACTTCCTGGCGCAGGTCACGCCGTTCCTGTTCTACCTCGTCGGCGGCTGGTTCGCCCTGCAAGGGCGGCTCGACATCGGCCAGCTCGTCGCCGTCATCAACGCCTACAAGGACCTGCCCGGACCGCTCAAGGAACTGATCGACTGGGATCAGAACCGTCAGGACGTCCAGGTCAAATACGCGCAGGTGGTCGAGCAGTTCACCGTCGACACGATCATCGACCCGAAGCCGGCAGTGCCTGACGACCGGCAGCGTCGAGCCGCTCGGCGACCTGCTTGCGACCAGTCAACCTGCACGCTGATCGACGACAGCGGCGCAAAGCTGGTCGACCGCGTCACCATGCAGATCCAGCCGGGAGAGAAGGTCGCCATTGTCGGATCGGCGGGCAGCGGCGCCGAAGCGCTGGCCGAAGCGTCTCGGCCGGCTTGTCTGGCCGGAATCCGGGCGCATCACCGCGGGCAACCGCGACCTGCTCGAACTGCCGGAAGCCATCACCGGACGGCGCATGGCCTATGCGTCGTCCGACGCCTATCTGTTCCAGGGCACGCTGCGCGACAACCTTCTCTACGGTTTGAAGCACGCGCCGCTGACCGAGGTCGTGCTATGACGGCGCACGCGCAGTGCAGCGGCACTGGAATATCGACGAAGCCCGCAAGGCCGGTAACCCCGACTATCGACCTCAACAGCGACTGGATCGACTATGCGGCGGCCGGCGCCACGGGGCCGCGACGACCTCTATCATGCCGTCCGCCCCGTACTCGATGCGGTCATACTTTCGCAGGACATTCTCGACCTCGGCTTGCGTTCGCGCGTCGATCCGCGCCTCCATACCGGAGATCACCGGCCGCATCGTGGAAGTGCGCGAAGCGCTGCGCGCAACGGCTCGACAGCGAAGGGTTGAGCGACCTGGTCGCCTCGTTCGAGCCGGGCGCCTACAACGCGCAGGCGACGGTCGGCGAGAACCTGCTGTTCGGCGCGGCCACCGGACCGGAACTGACCGGCAAGGAGCTGGCCGGCAACGCCTATTTCCGCTCGGTGCTGCGGCAGGACGGATTGGGTCGGAGACGCTGTACAAGATGGGCCTGGAAATCGCCGACAACGCGATCGAACTGTTCGCTGACCTGCCCGCCGACCATCCGTTCTTCCAGCAACTGGCCTTCATGACGGCGGAAGACATTCCCGAGTACCAGCAGTTGCTGCAGCGCCTGCGCGGCAAGTCGATCGCAAGCGGCTTCCGACGAAGACCGCGCCAAGATCATCAAGCTCAGCTTCGCCTATATCGAACCGCGGCATCGCTTCGGCCTGCTCACGCCCGAACTGATGGACAAGATCGTGGCCGCGCGGCACCGCTTCTACGAAGGACTGCCGGCGGAGTTGCAGGGCGCGATCGAGCGCTACGATCCGCAAAAGTACACGACCGCCGCGACGCTGAGCGACAACGTCCTGTTCGGCCGCATTGCGCACAACCAGCCCGACGGACCCGAGCGCATCCGTTCGCTGGTGCGCGAACTGCTCGACACGCTCGGCCTTTATGACGAGGTGCTGGACATCGGTCTCGACTATCAATGTCGGCGTCGGCGGCCGGCGGCTTACCGCGGCGCAGCGGCAGAAGCTCGACGTGGCGCGTGCGCTGCTAAAGCGCGCCGACTTCATCATCTTCAATCGGCCGCTTGCCGCGCTCGACCAGCGCTCGCAGGATCTGGTCACCAAAAACGTGCTGGAGGAGCTGAACCGCGACGGCCGAAATCCGGCGATCCTTTGGGTTTTGCCGAATCCTCATCTCGCGAACCTTTTTGAGCATATAATCGTTTTCCATGGAGGAGAGCTGGTTGCAGGATGGAACGCACGAGACTTTGGCGAAGGAAAACGGTATTTTCACACGGTTATTGGCTTAATGGGTCAGGCTGTGCGATGATCTTCCGGGGTTGAACGATCATGCTACTCAACGACGAAGTCGGGATGTTGCGGAAAGTTCCGCTGTTTTCCCGTGTTGCGCCCGCCAAGCTGAAGCTGCTTGCGTTCACGTCCGATCGCGTGTCCTACAAGCGAGGGACAGACGCTGTTCCATCAGGGCGACGAAGGCGATGCCGCCTATGTCGTGCTTTCGGGCAAAGGCCGACATTCTCGTGGACTTCGGCATCCGGCCAGATCAAGGTGGCCGAAGTCGAGCCGAACGAGATTGTCGGCGAGATCGCCATCCTGTGCGATGTGTCGCGCACCGCGACCGTGCGCGCGAGCGCGCCGCTGGAAGCGCTGCGGATCCGCAAGGACCACTTTCTGCGGCTGCTCACCGAGTTTCCCGAAATGACCGTCGAAATCGTCAAGGTGCTGGCCGACCGCCTCAGCCACACGACGGCGGAGCTGACGGCGGCACGCAGCAAGGCGAGGCAAGCAAATTCGTAACGCGCGCGCAAGGCCACGTCTGGCTGACGGACGTGAGACCTCCGAGCAGCAGGCCGGAATCGACTTCGGAACCACGACGCCCGTGGCTGAGACGAAGGAGCCACCGGCGATCCGGGCCGTCGAGCCCTGCGCGCCGATTGCCGATCCCACCCACCTCGTCGGGGAACGGTGGCCGAGGAGCAGTCCACCGGCACGGCGAACAAGACCTCACTTGGCGTCCGCATATGGGGAGCGCGCGGAAGCGTGCCCGGTATGCGGAAGCCAGACTACCGCCGCTACGGCGGCAACACGCCGTGCGTCGAAATGCGCTGCGGCGAGCCGCACTCTGATTTTCGACGCGGGAAGCGGCATTCGCCCCGCGGGGCTGTCGCTGCTGCAGTCCGGCGTGCGGGACGATGCATCTCTTCTTCACCCATTTCCACTATGACCACGTGCTCGGTCTGCCGTTCTTCGCGCCGCTCTACGACCCTTCGATCCAGCTCGATATCTGGTCGGGGCATCTGTCCGGCGTGATGTCGACGAAAGAGATGCTGCACGATCTGATGCGCCCGCCGTGGTTTCCGATTGAGATCAGCATCTGCCGCGCGGCCGTGGTGTCGCGCGACTTCAAGTCCGGCGATGTGATCAAGCCCTGGCCCGAGGTATCACGATGCGTACCGGCAGCCTCAACCATCCCGGCGGCTGCATCGGCTACCGCGTCGAGTTCGGCGGGCGCGCGGTGGCGCTCATCTGCGATACGGAGCATGTCGACGGCGTGACTGGACCCCAATGTGCTTGCCCTGATCGAGAAGGCCGATCTGGTGATCTACGACGCCATCTACACCGACGAGGAGATGGAAAGCCGCCGCGGCTTCGGCCATTCGACATGGCAGCAAGGCATCAAGCTCTGCAAGGCGGCGGGTGCAAAGCGGCTGGCCCTGTTCCACCATGATCCTTTCCGCACCGACGCCGAACTCGCGAAGATCGAGGCACAGGCCAAGACAGGCTTTCCGGGCGCGTTCGCGGCGCGGGACGGACAGTCGTTGAACTTCGCGGTCAAGCAGGCGTCAAAGCAGCGTTAGCTATTGCTTACGCTGTCCGAGCAATAGGCCCCCGATAGTCTCCCAGCGGCAAATCCCGTTCCGCGTGGTGTGCTCGAACAAGGCTTCGAGAAAAGCCCACGCGGACGTCGTCATGCACGAGATGGTGGGTCAGGATTCCGATCGGCGGCAGGCGCGGGTCCGCAAATGCCGCGTCAAGCTGCGATATGATTTCGCCGATGACGAGGCGCGTGCGGGCGGCCGCCACGCGTACCGTGCCAGTCGATAATGTCCACGGTTGTATTGATGACGGGCAGCGGTCCTGGCTTCGGCATTCCGAAGATCGAAAGGGCACGGTAGCCGATCCGCGCAAGGTCGGGATCAGGGCAGGATCGATCCGGTTCCAAGGCGGCACCAGCACCGGCGCGATGCGGCCGGGGAACAGCGCCTCTGTCCGCGCAAGCGCCAGCGCCAGTTCATCCAGGACTGTCCCGGCCGGCCGATGCAGGCCGAGTTCCTGTTTCTTCTCACGCGGAAAGGCGTGGTTTTCGTGCGACCAGCCATGAACGACGACCGTTACCAGCCGCTCATCGGCGACGCGCCGGGCAAGCGCCGTCCCCGCATGCGCCGGAATTACGGCGAGAGCCACGGGCACATCGAAGCGTCCCGTCAGGCCGAGCAGGCGGTCCAGCGCGGCGCCGGGCAGAACGGCATCGTCGTCGCGCAGCCAGAAGACGGGCCGGCGGCCCGAACGACGCCATCTCTCGAGCGCGTCCGTGAACGCCTCCCAGTCGCCGGCCGTACTCATGCGGCAAATCTCCGAAGACAGGTTGCCAGCGCGGCCGACGCAGTGGAAAGCGACCGCTCGGCAAGCACGAACCGCCGGGCTTCGACGCCCATTTCGCGGCGCAAGTCGCGATCGGACAGCAGCCGCCGGACAGCAGCCGCATAGGCCGGAATGTCGCCTGGAGGCGTCAGCAAACCAGTCGCGCCATCGCGCACGACTTCGGGAACGCCGGCGACAGCCTGCGCGACCACGGGAAGGCCCGCGGCTTGCGCTTCCAGATAGGCAAGGCCGTAAGCTTCGCCTGTGCCCGGCCACACATAGATGCTGCCGCCTGCCAGGATTCCCGGCACCTCCTCCGGGCTGCGCTCGCCCAGCCAGACGACCCTGCCCGACGGCAGCCGCGAAAAAAGCGAACGAACCTCGTGCCGGCAAGGACCGTCACCGACGATCGTCAACGTCCAGGGCAGATCCAGGCAGCCGCCGAGCGCGGCTGCCAGCATCCGATAACTTTCCAGCTTGTCGCCGGCACGCATCATCGCCACCGTGATCAGCCGGGGCGGCATCGCGCCGGCCGCGGGGATAGCGAAAGCCGATGTATCGATGAAGGGCGGGATCATCGCGAGCCTGTCCTTGCCCACAACCCCGAGCAGCCCCTCGAAGTCCCGCCGCGTGAAGCACAGATTGAGGCTTGCATGGCGCAGCCCGTGTTCGACGACCTCCTGCGCGGCGGCCCAAGGTCCGATCCGGCGTCGCGAGGATAACGATGCTTCAGCGGTCACATAGGGAATGCCGAAAGTGGCCGACAGGCGCGGGCCGAGGAAATCCGGCGCCTTGTAGTAGGGATGGTAACAGAAGAACAATTCGGGGGGCGTTGCGCCCCGCCACATGGCGACCAATTCGGTGGCGGCGGCCTCTCCGGCGCTCCGCCGTTGCGCGAATTCTTCGGGCGACGCGGCGTAGCCGCGAAACTGCGAAGCCACGAAAACCGTATGTCCTGCAAGGCGCATCGCCTCGATCAGCAGCCGGGCCATCAGCCGGTCGCCGGAGGGCACCGGATGATCCGGGGACTTCAGCGGGGCATGGAAGGCGATGCGCATGGCGCGACCCTATGCCGCCCGGACGCGCCTGAGTCAATTTTGCGGCGATGCGGTGCCTGCGGGCCTATATAAATGGAAAAGTGATGGACGACGCTCATGGACATCATCACCCTCGACGATCCTTTCCTCTCCGCCATTCCGGCTTTCTCGCGGTTCGAGGGCGTGGCCGACGTCGACAATTATCGGCCCCTCCCAGACAATTGGGCGCTGGCGACCACCGACATCGTGGACTCGACCAAGGCAATCCAGGCCGGCCGCTACAAGTCGGTCAACATGGCCGGCGCCAGCATGATCTCGGCGCTGTTCAACGCGCTCGGGCGTCGAGACCTTCCCTTCGTGTTCGGCGGCGACGGGGCGCTGGTGGCGTTCCCGGAAGCCGCGGCGCCTGCCGTCATCCGGGCACTTGCCGCGACACAGGCGTGGGTCGCCGACGAACTCGACCTCACCCTGCGCGCGGCGTTGATCCCCATGCGTGACATCCGGGCGCAAGGCCACGATGTGCGCGTCGCCTCGTTCCGCGCCAGCGAGCATGTCTCCTACGCCATGTTCATCGGCGGCGGCACGAGCTGGGCGGAGGCCCAGATGAAGGCCGGGCGCTATGTGGTGGCGGGCGCGCCGAGCGGCACGCGTCCCGACCTTACCGGCCTTTCCTGTCGCTGGAACCCGATCAAGGCGCGCCATGGCGACATCGTCTCGATCATCGCCGTGCCGGCGCCGGGCGCCGACATGGCCGCATTCCAGAAGCTGGTGACCGACATTGTCGCGATTGCCGGCCAGCAGGACCGTGGAGGCCATCCCGTGCCGCCGCAGGGCCCCAAATTCAACATTTCGCGCGCCGGCATAACGGCGGAAGCAAGGGCGGTGGCGCCGAAGGGCAAACGGCTCCTGCCAAGCCTGTGGATAACGCTCCTGACGCTGCTGGCAATGGCGCTTCATAAGTCGGGCCTTACGCTCGGCAGGTTCGATGCACGCAGATATGTCCGCGAAGTTTCGGAAAATTCGGATTTCCGCAAGTTCGACGACGGGCTGAAAATGACCGTCGACCTCGACGCGAGCGGGCTCCGCAGGATCGAGGAGCGCCTGCGGCGGGCGGAGGCCGAGGGCGTCTGCCGGTTCGGTCTCCACCGGCAGGATTCCGCGCTGATGACCTGCATCGTGGCCTCGCCGATGGAACACGATCACATTCATTTCATCGACGGCGCGGCCGGCGGTTACGCAATGGCCGCGGCAAATCTCAAGGCGAAAGCGCCGGTCGCGGCATGACGCCTGGCCGATGCGCTATCTTCCGGTCTGCACGGTTGCCCGAGGCCGCCCGTTCAGCCGCCGCTTTCCGGTTCCGGCCTGTTAAATAGAGCCGGCGCGCCACCTATATATGCCTTTCGGAATTGCTTCCGCGCCACGCCGGGGTACGGATTTCCTTTTCGAACAATGACTTGCGAATACCGGAGAGCCCGATGACCAATGGCGCGTATGGCGAGGTTTCCACGATCCTGATGGACAAGGTCGCCGACTGGCTGACCGGTTCGTCGCTTGCCGGAGACGACCTCGAGACAATGGTGCGCGGCTTCTGCGAGCGCCTGGCGGCGGCGGGAATGCCGATTGCGCGCGTCCATCTGTCTTTCTCCATGCTGCACCCGCTCTATGACGCGCTCGGATTCACCTGGGAGCGCGGCCTGGGCATGCGTATCGAGGGTTTTCGCCAAAAGCCGGGCGGAGGCGTCGGACCGGTTTCTGCGCAGCCCCTACTATCATCTCCTCAACAACAAGCTCGATCATCTGCGCCGGCGCATCGACTATTCGGGACCCTCGGAGTTTCCGGTATTCGAGGATCTCAAGGCGCTCGGCGTTACGGACTACATGGCGTTCCGCCATATGTTCTCGGCCGGCAAGGAACAGGGCATGATGGGCTCCTGGTCGACCGACAGCCCCTCCGGCTTCAGCGAAAGCATGATCGCGGCGCTTCTGCGCATCCAGAACCATCTCGCCGTTGCCGCGAAGATGGCGGTGCTCAACCGCCTTGCCGACAATATGCTCACCACCTATCTCGGCAATGACGCCGGCAAGCGCGTTCTGAACGGCAACATCCGGCGCGGCCAGGGCGACACGATCCGCGCCGCGCTGGTCATGGCGGACATGCGCGGCTCGACCATGCTTGCCGAGCAGGAAGGGCGCGAAGCCTATATCGAGACGCTGAACCAGTTCTTCGACGCCATCGCCGCTCCTTTCAACCGGCAGGGCGGCCAGATCCTGAGTTTCCTCGGGCGACGGCTTCATCGCCGTCTATCCTTGCGACCGGCACCGCGAGCCCTCGGAGATCGCCTGCAGGGCGGCGCTCGCCGCGGCGCTCAAGGGTACGGCCAGGATGAGCGCTCTCAACGAGAACAGGAGGCGCAGAGGCCGTTTCCGAAATCGGCTACGGGATCGGGCTGCACGTCGGCAACGTCATGTTCGGCAATGTCGGACTGAATGACCGCCTGACCTTCTCGGCATTCGGCTCGGCCGTCAACGAGGTCCAGCGCCTGCAGACGCTCACGAAGAAATATCCTCAAAACCTGATCGCCAGCGAGGAGTTCGCGACCTATTGCGGCGGCGGCTGGATCACGCTCGGCAAGGAGAAGCTGCGCGGCGTCAAGGAAAAGCTGACTGTTCTTCATCCCGACATGACCGATATCGTTGCTTCCGATGACGACGGCGCTTTCGAGATCAGCTATGACGGCGTGTCGGATGCGGAGCAGTTGATGCTGCTCTATCGCGACAGCGCTGGCAGCCCCGCCACCGGCAATGGGAATGCCGCTTCGTGAAGGCAGGGATGATCCGAATGGCATTTGTCGCGGCCACGTTGAACGGCACCACGGCTAACGCGGCGACGGACCCCGCCTCTATCGTTCTGAGGGACGGCCTCGACGGCCCCGACTTTGCCGAAAGCGGCGGCCTCTACTATCGCGAGAACTACGAGCAGACCGCCGGCAGGGTCGAGTTTCAGAGCGATGTCAAACGGACCGGGCACGGCGCGCTCAAACTCAGCATCAACCGCTCTGCGGGGACGCCAGAAGACGGCTACAGCGAGCGCGCGGAGATATGGGAAAGGACCGAGTTGCGCGTGCCCTACGATCGTGGGGTATGGTATGGCTTCGCCGTCAAGTTCGGCGATCCGATCCCCGCGGACGACCACCGCTACCTGATCGCCCAATGGAAGCGCGAGATCGATCCCGGCGCGGAAGGGCGACTTCAGCCCGTTCCTGGCGTTGCGCCTGCGCAATGGCAAGCTGTTCGCTACCGTCGAGACCAACTATGTGGCGCCCGAGCACGGCGGAACAAACGGCTTCCCGCACCATTGCGGCTCGGGACCCGTTCCGGTCTGGTTCAGGCCGCGAACCAACCAGATGCGCGCGCTGGTGGCGACCGACGGATCGTGGACGGCCCGAGGACGGCGCGCAATTTACGCGACTGCACGCAAGCTATAAAAGTGATCGACCACGGCAACAAGCTTCCCTCGCCCAATTCCGGCTGGATCGATTTCGCGATTTTTACCAAGCCGGGCCCGGACGGTTCCGGTCACATCGAAATCGTCGCCAACGGTAAGCCGATCGTTACGGTAAAGGGGCAGATCGGCCATGCCGACAAGGGTCTCGGCAAGAACCAGTACTTCAAGTTCGGTCCTTACCGCGCCGCCCATGCGAACGAGTGGACGCTTTACTACGACGACTTCCGCCGCTCGCCCAATTGCAGCGACGTGCTTGGCGACGTCTCATGCCTGGCGCCCTGACCCGGCGCCGCGGCATCGATTTTTCATAGGCGCCGCCGACCTCTTGCATGAGTTGCCGCGCGGCAGCGTGAAGAGCGCCTAGTTTCCAACGCATCGCCCGGGATGGCTGCCATCTTGGGTGGCGGCGCGACGCGCCCACAACCGTCCGGCAAGCCGAGCAACGGCGCCGCCAACGTCGCGTTTGCGGCAGCGGCCGCTGGCCTTGATCCAATCGATCCGCAGCCCTATGCAGGGGTTCTACTGTCGGCTACTGTCTCCGGCACGGACCATGTGGCATCGTTGGAGCGACCGCGACTCGAATGAACACGGTGGCAAAGAACCTGGGCGGCGACCTTCTCCGGATCGAGAATCTGGGAATATCGTTCGCGATCGTCGGCGGACCGGTTCATGCCGTTCGCAACGCAAGCTTTCGCATCCTGCCGGGCAAGGTAACCGCGCTGGTAGGCGAGTCCGGCTCGGGCAAGTCGGTGATCAGCCAGGCCGTGATGGGAATTCTGCCCAACACCGCGCGAGCGAAGGGCTCGATCCATTTCAACGACCCGCTGACCGGAAAGTCCACCGACATCCTGCAGTTGCCGCGTGACGGTGAGGAAATCCGCATGCTGCGCGGCAGCCGCATCGGCAAGATCTTCCAGGAGCCCATGACGTCGCTGTCGCCGCTGCACACGATCGGCAACCAGATCGACGAGGCTTTGCGGATCCACTCCGACCTCGACGCGGCCGAGATCAAGGCGCGGACCATAGAAATGCTCGACCTGGTCGGCTTTCCAAATCCGGAGCGCGCCTACACAATGTATCCGTTCGAGCTTTCGGGCGGGTTGCGGCAGCGCGCGATGATCGCGATGGCGCTGCTCTGCCGGCCGGCGCTGCTGATCGCCGACGAGCCGACGACGGCGCTCGACGTGACCATCCAGGCGCAGATCCTGCATCTGCTGCGCGAGCTTCAAACCAAGCTCAACATGGCCATGCTGCTGATCACCCACGATCTCGGCGTCGTCGCCAACGTCGCCGACGAGGTGGTCGTCATCTATCACGGCGAGATCATGGAAGCCGGGACAGTGGAGGACATCTTCCGCCGGCCGGCGCATCCCTATCTGAAGGGGCTGATGGCGGCTGTGCCGCATTTCGACATGAAGCCCGGCGAAAGGTTGAAGGCGCTGCGCGAGGTGCCGGTCAATGTGAGCAATCTTATGGGCAGCGACCCTCGGAAGCCCGCGACGCAGCCCCGATCGAACACCCTGCTTTCGGCGCGCGATCTGGTCAAATCCTATACGACCCGCAAGTCGGGCTGGTTCGGCAAGGGCACGGAAAAGCCGGTTCGCGCCGTCGACGGCGTCTCCTTCGACATCAAGCGCGGCGAATGCCTCGGCCTCGTCGGCGAAAGCGGCTGCGGAAAGACGACGGTCAGCAAGATTCTGATGCGCGCGGTGACGCCCGATTCCGGTGGCGTGCTGTTCAACAGCAAGGACGGGCCGATCGACCTCCTGGCGGCCGAGGGCGAAGCCATGCGGGCCGTCCGCACCAAGATCCAGATGGTGTTTCAGGACCCCGTCTCGTCGCTTTCGCCGCGCATGACCGTGCAGAACATCATCAGCGAACCGCTGGAGATTCACGACCGGGGCGATCCGGCGTCGCGGCTGGCAAAGGTGATCGCGCTCTTGAAGGCGATCGGCCTCGACGAGCGCGCGCTCAAGCGCTACCCGCACTCCTTTTCGGGAGGTCAGCGGCAGCGTATCGGGATCGCCCGGGCGCTGGCGCTCGGGCCGGAACTGATGATCTGCGACGAGCCCGTGTCGGCGCTGGACGTTTCGGTGCAGGCACAGATCCTCAACCTCCTGAAGGATTTGCAGTCGGAGCTTGGCCTGACCTACCTGTTCATCTCGCACAATCTGGCGGTCGTGGACTATATGGCCGACCGCATCGCGGTGATGTGCGCCGGCCGCATCGTCGAACTCGCGCCATGCGAGACCTTGATGGAACGGCCGGTGCACCCCTACACGCGCTCGCTGCTCGCCGCGGTGCCATTCCCGGATCTCGACCGGCCGCTTGATTTTGAAACCCTGCAGGCCGCTGGCGCCTCCGACCAGAGCGCTTGGGCCCCGCAATTCCGCAATGATGGTGACGAGGACGCGCTTGTGCCGACCGACCTCGGCGAAGGTCATCTCGTGCTGGCGCGCCGCTCCGTCGATGCAAGGGAGCTGGTCTGATGCTGACGCGCCGCACTGCACTGGGGCTTTTCGCCTCAACCCTCCTGCCGGTAAGGCTACGGGCGGACGACCGCGAACCCGCCTTTCTTCGCGATCTGGTCAAGGCGGGTGAACTGCCGCCGGTCGCCGAGCGGCTGCCGCGTGTTCCGCGGGTCATCAATATCACTGAACTCGGCGGGGTTCCGGGACGACACGGCGGCACGATCCGCATGATCATCGGCAGCCAGAAGGACATCAGGCTGATGACGATCTACGGCTACGCCCGTCTGGTCGGCTACAGCCGCGAACTCCAATTCGAGCCCGATATTCTGGAGAGCTTCGAGATCGCCGAGGAGCGCATCTTCACCTTCAGGCTGCGCGAAGGGCACAGATGGTCCGACGGGGTCCCGCTTTCGACCGAGGACTTCCGCTATTGCTGGGAGGACGTGCTCAACAATGAGGACCTCAGCTCGGGCGGTCTGCCAATGAACCTGCTTGTCGACGGCGAAGGCCCGCTGTTCGAGATCGTCGATCCGCTCACCATCCGCTACACCTGGACGAAACCCAACCCGGACTTCCTGCCCAGCCTGGCGTCGCCGCAGCCGCTTGGACTGGCGCTGCCGGCCCATTACCTGAAGCAGTTCCACAAGAAGCACCAGAGCGAGGAAAAACTCGCCGAGTTGATGAAGAAGAACAAAACCAAGAAGTGGACCGGGCTGCACATCAAGATGTCGCGCCAGTACCGGCCGGAAAATCCGGACCTGCCGACGCTCGATCCCTGGCGCAACCGCACGGCGCCGCCGGCCGAACAGTTCGTGTTCGAGCGCAATCCTTTCTTCCACCGCGTCGACGAGAACGGGCTGCAGCTTCCCTACATCGACAAGGTGGTGCTGAGCGTCAGTTCCTCGGCGATCATTCCCGCCAAGACAGGCGCGGGCGAAAGCGACCTGCAGGCAACCGGCATCGATTTCACCGACTACACCTTCCTCAAGGACTCGGAGAAGCGCTACCCGGTCAAGGTCACCCTCTGGAAGAAGACGCAGGGGTCGCGCTTCGCGATCCTGCCCAACCTCAACTACGGCGACGACGGCTGGCGCGCCGTTCTGCGAGACGTGCGCTTTCGCCGCGCGCTGTCGGTCGCGATCGACCGGAACGAGATCAACATGGCATCCTTCTTCGGACTGGCCAAGGTAAGCGCCGACACCGTGCTGCCGGAAAGTCCGCTCTACCGGCCCGAATTCGCCAAGGCATGGATCCAGTTCGATCCGGATTTGGCCAACGCGCTGCTTGACGAGATGGGGCTCGACAAGCGCGACGACGACGGCATCCGCCTGCTGCCGGACGGCCGCTCGGCCCAGCTCATCGTCGAGACGGCCGGCGAAAGCACGCTGGAGACCGACGTGCTCGAACTGGTCACCGATCATTGGCTCAAGGTCGGACTGGCCCTCTTCATCCGCACGTCGCAGCGCGACATTTTCAGGAGCCGCGCGCTTGCCGGCCAGATCATGCTGTCGCTCTGGTCCGGCATCGACAATGGTTTGCCCACCGCCGACATGAGTCCCGACCAGCTCGCTCCAACCGCCGAGGACGAGTTGCAATGGCCGCTGTGGGGCGTCCACTATGCCACGGGTGGCGCCCAGGGCACGGCGCCGGACCTGCCGGAGGTTGTCGAACTGATGCGGCTTCTCGGCGAATGGAAGGGCTCCGAAACGACGGAGGAGCGGACGCGCGCGTGGGAGCAGATGCTGTCGATCTACACGGAGCAGGTTTTTTCGATCGGCATCGTCAACCAGACGCTGCAACCGATTCTGAGCTCGGCGCGGCTTCGCAACCTGCCAGAGAGCGCCTTGTACGGTTTCGACCCGACATCGTATCTCGGCGTCTACAAGCCTGACACCTTCTGGCTCGGGGACGCCTGAACGTGGTTCGCTATATTCTCTGGCGCATCGCCGTAATGGTGCCGACGCTGCTGATCATCTCGGCGTTGGTCTTCGTCATTATCGAACTGCCGCCGGGCGACTATTTCGAGAGCTATGCCGCCGAACTGCGCGCGCAGGGCGAAGGCGTCGACATGGACAAGCTCAACGCGCTGCGCGCCGAGTATGATTTCGACAAGCCCCCGCTTGTGCGCTACTTCTACTGGGTGAGCGGGATGCTGCGGGGCGATTTCGGCTATTCGTTCGAATATGAGCTGCCGGTCTCCGACGTTATCGGCGACCGGCTCTGGCTGACGGTGCTGGTTTCTTTCTGCACCATCGTTTTCACCTGGCTGATCGCCTTCCCGATCGGCATGTATTCCGCCACGCATCAGTATAGCTGGGGCGACTACGGGCTGACTTTCCTCGGCCTCCTCGGCATCGCGATCCCGAACTTCATGCTGGCGCTGATCCTCATGTATTTCGCCAACATCTGGTTCGGCACGTCCATCGGCCACCTGATGGACCAGCAATATCTCGGCGAGCCGATGAGCTGGGCCAAGGCGAAGTCCATCATGTCGCACCTGTGGATACCCGGTGATCATCATCGGCACGGCCGGCACGGCGGGCATGATCCGGCGCCTGCGCGCCAACCTGCTCGACGAATTGCAGAAGCAGTATGTCATGACGGCGCGGGCGAAGGGCCTGCATCCGTTCAAGACACTGGTCAAATATCCGCTGCGGATGTCGCTCAACTTCTTCATCTCCGACATCGGCTCGATCCTGCCGGCGATCATCTCCGGCGCCGAGATCACCGCGATCGTGCTGTCGCTCGAAACGACCGGGCCGATGCTGATCAAGGCCCTGCAAAGCCAGGACATGTATCTGGCGGGATCCTTCCTGATGTTCCTCGCCTTCCTCACGGTCATCGGCGTGCTCATTTCCGATCTGGCGCTCGCGCTGCTCGACCCGCGCATCCGGTTGCAGGGCGGGAGCACCAAATGACGACATCATCGCTGCCGGCGCCCGGCGCCCCGACATCATCGCTGCCGGCGCCCGGCGCCCCGCTTGAACATTTCGTCTCGGCCGCGCCTTTCGATCCGCTGTCGGTCGAGGCGATGACCGCGGAGCAATCCAAGGTCTACCAGGCTTCGCAGCTCAGGCTGATGTGGTGGAAGTTCAAGCGCCACCGCGTGGCCCTCTGGTCGGCGGTCTTCCTGGCCGTGCTCTACTCTTCGATCCTGATCTGCGAGTTCATCGCGCCCTACAATCTGCATACGCGCAATGTCGATTTCATCCATGCGCCGCCGCAGCGTGTGCGCCTGTTCCACGAGGGCAGCTTGGTCGGACCCTTCGTCTACGGGCGCACGATGACGCTCGACATGGACACGCTGAGGCGGGTCTACGAGGACGACAGGACGGACGTGCAGAAGCTGCGTTTCTTCTGTTCCGGCGACAGCTACAAATTCTGGGGTGTCATACCGGGCACCTTCCGTTTCGTCTGCCCGGCCGAAGGGCGGACAGTTCTTCCTGCTGGGAACCGACAGGCTTGGCCGGGACGTGCTTTCGCGCATCATCTACGGCGCCCGCATCTCGCTTACCATCGGCCTGCATCGGCGTCACTTTTTCCTTCATTCTTGGCATCATCATCGGCGGACTTGCCGGCTATCATGGCGGCGTTTTCGACCTCATCGTCCAGCGCGTGATCGAGGTGCTGCAATCGCTGCCGAGCATCCCGCTTTGGATGGCGCTGGCGGCGATCATGCCGGTGACGTGGAGCCCGATCTTCATCTATTTCGGCATCACGCTCATTCTCGGCCTGTTCGACTGGACGGGCCTGGCGCGTGCCGTGCGCTCGAAGCTGCTGTCGCTGCGCGAGGAGGACTATGTTCTGGCCGCGCAGCTCATGGGCGCAAGGTCGAGCCGCATCATCGGGCGGCATCTCATTCCCGGCTTCATGTCACACCTCATCGCCTCCGCGACGATCGCCATCCCCGGCATGATCCTCGGCGAAACCGCGTTGAGTTTTCTCGGCCTCGGCCTGCGGCCGCCGATCACGAGCTGGGGCATCCTGCTTACCGAGGCGCGCAGCGTCAGCGTGATCGCCTTCTACCCGTGGCTGCTGTATCCGATGATCCCGGTGATCCTCGTCATCCTCGCCTTCAACTTCATGGGCGACGGGCTTAGGGACGCAGCCGATCCGTATCGGTAGATGAGGGAGGGCGGCCTGCGAAGCAGGCCTGTCAAAGCCTTGTTTCGATGCACTCTTTCAACCCGCATCTCAAGACTTTGACCGCTGCGCCGCCCCTCATCCGGCCCTTCGGGCCACCTTCTTCCCGTAAACGGGGCGAAGGGACGCTCTCTTCAAGGATTTCGCCAATCGCCAACGTTGTAGAAACCAATCGCCAACGTCGCAGAAAGGAGTCCCTTCGTTGCGGCAGGGCGATGAGGGGCGCCACCTCTTGCAAATTCATGCTCCGTCGCACCAGACGGTCAACCCTCATAGCCCTTATATAACCCAAGGAAGCAACCGTTCGGAACCGTGCTCCGATCCGACTGGCGCTCACATCCCCCAGCGCAGCCCGGCGGTATGCACCGGCGCGTCCCATAGCCGCGCCGTCTCGTCATCCAGCATGGAAAGCGTGATCGAGCAGCCGGCCATGTCGAGCGAGGTGACGTAGGAGCCGACGAGCGAGCGGCGCACGGTGACGCCGTGTGCTCCCAGGAGTTTTCGCGCGCTGTTGTACATCAGGTAAAGCTCCATCGACGGCGTGCCGCCGAAGCCGTTGACGAACAGCAGCGCGTTTCCCTTCGCCGCCGTGCCAAGGTCGCCGACGATGGCCGAGCACAACTCTTCGGCTATTGCGTCGGCGCTTTTGAGACTGTCGCGCCGCCGCCCCGGCTCGCCGTGAATGCCGACGCCGAACTCCATCTCTCCCTCGCCGATTTCGAAGGTCGGCCTGCCGGCGGCGGGCACGGTGCAGGAGGTGAGCGCCACGCCCATCGAACGGGTTGCCGCATTGACGCGTTCGCCGAGCGACTTGAGGTCGACAAGGCCCCTGCCCTCCTCCGCAGCGGCGCCGACGATCTTTTCCACGACCAGCGTGCCGGCCACGCCGCGCCGTCCGGTCGTAAAGAGGGAGTTCTCCACCGCGACGTCGTCATTGGTGACGACCTGCATGGCGCCGTCCAGCATTTCGGCCGCCATGTCGAAGTTCATCACGTCGCCCTCGTAGTTCTTGACGATGAAGAGAACTCCGGCGCCGGTGTCCACCTCGGCGGCGGCCTCGATCATCTGGTCGGGCGTCGGTGAGGTGAAAACCTGGCCGGGACATGCGGCGTCCAGCATTCCGTGGCCGACGAGGCCGCCATGCAGCGGCTCGTGGCCGGAACCGCCGCCGGAGACAAGCGCCACCTTGCCGGGCTTCAGAGCCTTGCGGCGAATGAATTTATGGCCGCCTCCGAGCGCCAGTATGTCGGAATGCGCGGCAACGAAGCCGTCCAGGCTTTCGGTCAGCACCGTCTCGACGGAATTTATCAGCTTCTTCATGGTCTCCTCCCGAAAGTTCGATCCTGCCGTCCCGGTCAGCCGCCATCCTTGCCGAACAGGCCCGCGATCCTCTGCACGAAATCGGCGACGGCGAGGTCCAGCGCGTCGTTCCGCTGTTCATCACCGAGGTCCGGAACACTGATCGACAAATGCCGCGTGCGGCGAAAACCGGCCGGCAGCGGCGCCTTGCCAGGATGGGCACGCTCATAGGCGTCAAGGAACCGGTCACGCTCGGCCGGGCCGAAGTGGCAGACGCCGATGATCGCCGCCAAGTGCCTGGCGGGGATGGGCGTCGAATAGGCCGGGCTGGTGATCTGGGTGATGAAGCTGCGGTTCTTGCCGAGTTCGTCGGCAAGCCGCTGGCGCGTGCCCGAAGGCCGCCGCTCGATGATCGATGCGAGGATCTGCTTGTAGTCGCGGATCGCATCATCCGCCGCGCCGCCGCTTGCTTCCTCTTCGCCCATCTCGGGAACCTACAGTTCCACGCTGGCGATCGCCGCCTTGGCGGCGGCAAGCTGGGCGGGAACAACGGAAAGATAGCGCAGCCCGGCCGCGAGAAGCGCAGGAATCGCAGCGGGATCGCCGCCGGCGTCGCCGCACAGGCTGACCGGGATCGCATGCTCCCGTCCAAACGCCGTCACATTGCCGATGAGCCTGAGCACGGCGGGATTTGTCACCACGTTGAGCGGCGCCACCTGTCCATTGTCGCGCGCGGCAGCCATCACATATTGCGTGAGATCGTTGGAGCCGATGGAGAAGAACGCAGCGTCGGCGAACTGCTCCGGCGCGATCGCCACGGACGGCACTTCCACCATGATGCCGAGCGGCGGCATCTCGTGGACGATACCGGCATCGGCCAGCTTCGCCGCTTCATCGGAAAACAACTCGACGGCGCGCGCATATTCATGCGGCACTGCCACCATCGGAAACATCACCTTGAGATTGCCGTGCACGGCGGCGCGGAGCAGCGCCCTGATCTGCTTTCGGAAGATCTCGGTGCGCGCCAGCGAAAGGCGAATGCCGCGCACGCCGAGGAAGGGATTCGTCTCGTCGATGGTGAAGCCGGCGACCGGCTTGTCGCCGCCGGCATCAACGGTGCGGATCGTCACCGGCTTGGCCCCGGCCCATTCCAGCACCTTGCGGTAGGCGGCGTATTGGCTTTCCTCGTCGGGCAGGCCGGACGCCTTGCCGAACAGAAATTCGGTGCGCATCAGGCCGACGCCGTCGCAGTGGGCGATGTCGATGGCGTCGGTATCGGCGGGGTCGGCAATGTTGACCTGGACGGATATGAGAGTGCCGTCGCGGGTCACGGCGGGACGGGCAAGATAGGTTTCCGCGATCTTCCGCCTTTCGTGGAAAGCACCAGATGCCTCGCGAAAGGCGGTCGCGGCGGCCGAATCGGCATCGACGATGAGATGCCCATGCTCGGCGTCGAGCATGGCAAGGCCGGCGCCGGTGTCGACGCGATTGCCAAGGCCCACGACCATGGGCACGCCGCGCGCCTCTCGCCAGCATGGCGACGTGGCTGGCCGTGCTTCCGGCGAACAGGGCGATCCCTCCGCCGGCGCTCCAGTCGGTTGCGAGGAAGCGCGTCGGCGTGATGTCCTCGCCGAGCAGGACGGCGCCTGGAGGAGACGCCGCTTCGCTTTCGCCGGAGAGTTCGCGCAGCACCCGGTCGCGAATATCGCGAAGGTCGGCGGAACGCGCCCGGAAATAATCATCCTCCGACGCCTGATAGCCTGCAATCTCGGCTTCCATCACCTGCCGCCAGGCCGCGTCCGCCGGTTGGCCCTGCGCAATCGCGTCAAAGGCAGGCGAGGTCAGCGCCTCGTCGGAAAGCATGGCGATCTGGAATTCCAGCATGTCGGCCGCCTCGCCGGAGGCCTCGGCGGCAAGGGTGGCGAGAGCGCCCGTCGACGCTTCGATCGCCTGTTCCAGCGCGGCCCGCTCCGCCTGCGGCGATGCTTTTGCCCGATAGTTGGCCTGCGGACCGTCCGATGCGGAAAAGCGGACCTTCCGCGTAGCCGGGCGAGGCCGGAGTGCCGGAAAGAGCGAGGAGCTTGTCCACGCCGTGTCCTGCACCGCCGCCTTCCGCCTTGTCGGACATCGGTGCGCTGGCGGCCGGCGCAAGCGGCGGTCGCGGCTGATGCGCTTCCTTCCCATGGGAAAGGTGTCCGGCGGGAGACAGGCGGGAAAGGTGGTTCACAAATTCTCCCTAATGGCGAAGTGCTAAGCAGACTTGCGTGGCTTCGCCTCGCCTGCTTAGCCTCTTGTTTTGTCGCAGGTTTCTGTCGGAAAACCGTGACACACTTTTCCGGAACCTGCTTAGAGCAAGCCGCATGGCAACGCCCCGCGTGCCTGGTGACTGTTCATGCCGTATGCGCATGCGCCTCGCTTTCGTCGAAATCGCGCTCGACCAGCGCGGCGAGTGCGGCCACGGCGGCACCGGCCGCCTCGCCGCGGGCGCGCAGGTGCAGCACCGTCCCCTTCGGGGCCTTGGCGGCCATCACCTTGACGATGCTCTTGGCGTCGAACCAGGGACCGTCGGCCGCAAGCGCCACCTCGATCTTGGCCGGAAAGGTCTTTGCGAGCTTGGTGAACTTCACCGACGGCCGGGCGTGCAGGCCGATCTCGTGCTTGATCACAACCGTGGTTTCGGCGCTATTCGACATCAAACTTCCCGCTGCTCAAGCCGGCGACAATTCATGCGCGGTGGCGACGACATCCTTCAGCGATGCCCCACCTGAGGCTTCGGTCGCCGCCATGACCGCGCCTTCGACAATCGGGGCGTCGCAGATCACGATCTTTTCGGCGCGCGGCTCGCCTATCATCTCGACCGCCATCTCGCTATTGGTCTCGGCGCCGCCGAGATCGACCAGGATTGCGACACCCGCCTCCGACCAGGCCTTGTCGATCGCCTCCATGATGGCGCCGACCGAAGTGCCCAGGCCGCCCTCGCCATTGCCGCCGCACCAGGCCAGCGGCACCTCGTCGCCCACCATCTGGCGCACCATGTCGGCCGTGCCTTCCGCGACCAGCGGCGAATGCGACACGATGACGATCCCGACATTGCTCATTCAAAAGTCTCCAACTGTTTCGACCACGGCGCGCACCAGCAAGCGCGGACGAGCGCGCGCCGGGATCCATGTGGCCGACCGAACGATCGCCGAGAAAGGAGGCGCGCCCACGCGAGGCCTTCAAAGGAATAGTGGCCTCAGCCGCCGCGTCCGCCTGCAATGCGATCTCGGCGGGCGATCGGCCATCGGCGAACGCCGTTTGCACTGGATAGAGCACATCGAGCATGGTCTTCTGGCCCGGCTGCGACTTCCCGCGCGCCGCAACCGCATCGATAGCCGCTTTCAGCGCCTTGGCTATCGCCGGACGATCCGGCTCGGCTGGCCATTCCTTGCCGAGCGTCATGAACAAGGTGCCGTAGAGCGGGCCGGAAGCCCCGCCCACCGTCATCACCAGCCGGGTTCCGATCGCCTTCAAGGCATCCGGCCAAGGCTTCGCGGCGATGACATCCGCCTCGGCGCGTACGGCCTCGAAGCCGCGTCTCATGTTGAGGCCATGGTCGCCGTCGCCGATCGCCTGGTCGAGCGTCGTCAGTTCCTCGGCATGCGCGGCGATCGTATCCGCCATCGCCAGGATGAGGGCGCCGAGGTTCGGCTTGACTGTCGCATCGCTCATCGTTGCGCACTCCAGCGAGGCACAGGGCTCCGAACGCGGATCGGTGATGAGGCAAAGTCACCCCCCTCTCCGGCCGCTTCGCGGCCACCTCTCCCCCGCTTCGCAGGGGCGAGGAAACGCCAGTCGGCCAGCTTGGTGCCGTTCCTCGCCCCCGCAGGGGGAGAGGTGGCTTGCGAAGCAAGCCGGAGAGGGGAGTCTGAGCCGTTTGCAAAAATCCCCGCATTCTATCCCCCGATCCTCTTGCCATGCTCGTCGAAGAACAGAGGCTCGCGATAGCGGATCGTCACCTTGTCGCCCTCTGGCCAGCGGCGTGTCCGGATCGGTCAGCGTCACCAGCTTCCTGTTCTTCACGGTCAGATGCAGGTGGTTCTGGTCGCCGAGATGCTCGATCCAGTCGACAGTGCCGTCGGCATGGCCGTTTGCCGCCTTCTCGATCGAAAGATGCTCGGTGCGGGCGCCGATCGTAGCCGCGGCAGCCGGCGCGTCGGCGTCCGGCAGCAGGCCGCGCGGCAGGAGATTGATCGCCGGCTGGCCGAGGCGGGCCGCGACGTGCAAATTCGCCGGTTCGGTATAGATCGTGCGCGGCGTGCCGATCTGGACCAGCGCACCGTCCGACATGATGCCGATGCGGTCGGCCATGGTCATCGCTTCGATCTGGTCATGCGTGACGTAAAGCACCGTCGCGCCGAGTTCCGTCTGGATGCGCTTCAGCTCCAGTCTGAGGTCGGCGCGCAGCTTCGCGTCGAGCGAGGACAGCGGCTCGTCCATCAGGAAGATCGCCGGCTTCCTCACCAGGGCGCGGCCGATGGCCACGCGCTGCATCTCGCCGCCCGACAGTTTGGTCGAACGATTTTCCAGCTTGTGATCGATCCGGACCAGCTTCGCGACCTCCTCGACCCGGCGGCGCACCTGCTCCTCGCTCGTCCTGCGCGTCGGCGAACGCAGCGGAAAGGCCAGATTGTCGAACACCGACAGATGCGGATAGAGCGAGTACTGCTGAAAGACGAAGGCGACATCGCGCGCCGCCGGCCCCAGCCGCGTCACGTCGCGGCCGGCCGACGTGGATGGTCCCTGCGTCGGGCTGCTCCAGCCCGGCGACCAGGCGCAACGTCGTCGTCTTGCCGGCGCCCGTCGGCCCGAGCAGCACGACGAATTCGCCGTCGGCGATGCGCAGGTCAAGCGCTCGGACAGCCTCCTTCTCGCCGAAAGCCTTGCTGACACGCCTGAGCCAAACGTCAGCCATGTTGCGCTTCCTCATAGAGCGCCGTCCGGATAGCCCGGCCGGAGGCCTTGTCGAACAGCGACAGGCGCGAGGCGTTAAGCGCCAGGCCAACCGGTTCGCCCGTGGCGAGGCGGATATGGGCCGGCACGCGCGCCTTGACCATTCCCTTCGCCGTCTCGACGGCGACGATCTGCGTGGTGCCCAGATATTCGGTGCCATAGACCGCGCCGCGCAGCTTCGAATGGTCATCGAGCCGTATGTGCTCGGGCCGGAATCCAAGCGCGATGCTCGACGGCGTCACATCCTCATGCACTTCCGGCACCGCGATGGTGGCACCGTCCACCACGACCGTCCTGGCGCCTTTCCGCAGGCCGCTCTCGAAGGGCAGGAAGTTCATCGGCGGCGAGCCGATGAAGTCGGCGACGAACATGGTCGCCGGGCGGTCGTAGATGTCGCGCGGCGTGCCGAACTGCTCGATGACGCCATGGTTCATCACCGCGATCTTGTCGGCCATGGCCATGGCCTCCAACTGATCGTGGGTGACGTAGACCGTCGTGGCATGGATGCGATTGTGCAATTCGCGCAGTTCGTGGACCATCAGGTCGCGGAACTCGGTGTCGAGCGTGCCGAGCGGCTCGTCCATGAGGAAACATTTCGGCCGGCGTACGATGGCGCGGCCGAGCGCCACGCGCTGGCGGTCGCCGCCGGCGAGGCCGGAGACGGACTTGTCGAGCAGGTGGTCGATGCGCAGGAGCCTTGCGACCTCCTCCACCCGAGCGCGGATGTCGGCCTTGGCCATGCCTTGCGCCAAGAGCGGGAAGCCGATGTTCTTCCTCACATTCATGTGCGGGTAGAGCGCGAAAAGCTGGAAAACGAAGGCTATGTCGCGCTCGCGCGCCCGGCGCTGCGCTACCTCCTCGCCGCCGAGAAGGATTTTTCCGCTGGTCGGCAGTTCCAGGCCGGCGATCATGCGCAAGGTCGTCGTCTTGCCGCAGCCGGAAGGCCCGAGCATGACAAAGAACTCGCCGTCGCCCACGACGAAATTCGAGTTCTCGACCGCCGTGAAGGTGCCGAACTCCTTCCTGAGATTCTCAACCCTGATTTCGGCCACCGCCCTACTCCGGAAACTTCGAGACGACGATGAACATCACCGTGCCGACAAGCATGGTGACGAACGACCACGTGTATAGCGACAGCGCAAACGGCTGGAACAGCATCAGGAAGCCGGCGCCGATGATCGCCGTCGCAATATTCTCCATAACGCCGCGGCGCAGCCAGCGCGGCCAGGATGTGCGTCTGGAAATCAGTCCGCTCATGCCGCGCGGCTCCATGTCGCGGGGGCGGCGGCGCCCAGTTGGATCACCCCTCATCCGTCTCGCTTCGCTCGACACCTTCTCCCACAAGGGGAGAAGGGGGAGCGCTGCACGATCATCGGGGCTACCCGCGAATGTCGGCGATCTGCGGAGCCGTCGCAGCCAGGCTCCGCCTTCTCCCCTTGTGGGAGAAGGTGGCCGCGAAGCGGCCGGATGAGGGGTGGTTCGAAAGACGCGACGCTCGCTCATTTCCTTACCGCCCCGAAGGTGATGCCGCGCAGCAGATGCCGCCGCAGGAGAATCGTGAAGACGAGAATTGGCACGAGGAAGATCGTCGTGCCCGCCGCGACCGCGGGCCAATCCATGCCGCCCTCTCCGATGATCGTCGGGATGAAGGGCGGTGCGGTCTGCGCCGCGCCCGAAGTGAGCAGCACGGCGAAGGCATATTCGTTCCAGGCGAAGATCAGGCAGAAGATCGCGGTGGCGGCGATGCCGGTCGTGGCCTGCGGCAGCACGACCTTGCGGAACGCCTGCAGACGCGTGTAGCCGTCGATCATGGCGGCCTCTTCATATTCACGCGGAATCTCGTCGATGAAGCCTTTCAGCAGCCATACGGCAAGGCTGACATTGACCGCCGTGTAGAGCAGGATCATGCCGAGCGCCGTGTCGGACAGGCCAAGCTCGCGGTACATCAGGTAGATCGGAATCGCGACGGCGATCGGCGGCATCATGCGGGTCGACAGGATGAAGAACAAAAGGTCGTCGGCGAGCGGGACCCTGAAGCGCGAGAAGCCATAGGCGGCCAGCGTGCCCAGAAATACCGCCAGGAAGGTCGAGCCGAAGGCGATGATCAGCGAGTTCTGGAAGCGCGGCCAGTAATTGGACGAACCCGCGATCACCATGTTGCGGGAGCGGGTGATCTCGTCGCAGGTCGAGGCCGGCGGCCCCAGAGCCTCGATATATTCCGGGGTCTGGCGCGTGCGGGTGGTGAACAGGTTGCAATAGCCCTCCAGCGTCGGCGTGAAAACCAGCTTGGGGGGATAGGAGATCGAGTCCGGCGGCGACTTGAACGAGGTCAAGACGATCCAGGCAAGCGGAGCCATCGACACCAGCGCGTAGAGGATGACGATCGCGCCGGCAACGCGCTTGGAAGCCGAACTCGGCTCGACGACGGAGTGGGCAGCGGAACTCATCGGCTTTTCACCCTGTTCAGCGCCTTCACATAGATGTTGGCGAGGCCGAAAACCGCGACGAAAAGAATGATGGCGAAAGCCGAGGAAAAGCCGGTGCGCCATTTCTCGAAAGCTTCGCGCTTCAGCGTGATCGACGCGACCTCCGTCGTCGAGCCTGGGCCGCCGCCGGTCAGCAGGTTGACCATGTCGAACATCTTGAAGTTCTCGATGCCGCGAAACAGCACCGCCAGCATGATGAAGGGCAGCGCCATGGGCAGCGTGATCGACCAGAACTGGCGCCAGTTCGACGCGCGATCCACCTCGGCGGCCTCGTAGATGTAATCGGGAATGGAGCGCAGCCCGGCGAGGCAGATCAGCATGACGTAAGGCGTCCACATCCAGGTATCGACGATGATGATCGCCCAGGGCGAAAGCCGCACCGAGCCCAGCATCTCGAAGGAAGAGGGGTCAATGCCGGTGAAAAACGACACGACGTAGTTGAAGAGGCCGATCTGCGGCTGGTACAGGAAGCGCCAGAAATTCCCGACGATGGCCGGCGACAGCATCATCGGGATCAGGATGACGGTCGTCCAGAAGGCGTGGGCGCGGAACTTGCGATCGATCAGGTAAGCCAGCGTAAACCCGATCAACGTCTGCAGCAGGATCGTCCAGAAGACGAAATGCGCCGTCGTCTGCATGGCGATCCAGATGTCGCTGTCGGTGAGAATTCTGACGTAGTTGTCGATCCCGACGCCGACCACTTCGGCATTCGGCCGATTGGCCCGATAGTTGGTGAAGGACAGCCTGACCGCCCAGATCAACGGGAAAATATTGATCGCAAGAAGCAGGATGATCGTCGGCGCGATGAACAGCCAGGCGACGAAGCGGTCCGAAAGCCCGGAGATTTGCTTTGCCGCCGGCTCGGGCGTCGCCCGCGCGGCAACCTCCGCCGCCCGGTCCAATATGGATGCGTTGGTGTCGGTCACGACAGGCTTTCCGCTGGACAGGTCTTGCATTGCGAGGTCTCCGTCCCGCGCCAGACTAACACAGCGCGGGACGGGGATGGGAGGATGCCTCCAGCCCTACATTTTGCCGTCGTCCTTGAAGACCTCGGTCCAATCCGCGATCAGCTTGTCGAGCGCCTCCTGCGCCGTGCCCTGATCGGCGACGACGTAGTCATGCAGGCGCTTCTGCATGCCCTGCAGAAGCTGTGCGTAGGACGGCTCCTGCCAGAAATCCTTCACCTGATTCATGGCGACGAGGAAATCCGCGGCGAAGGGCTGGCTGTCCTTGAAGGACGGGTCGTTCAACACCGCGTTGTGGCAGGAATAGCCGCCGAGCGACCACCACTTCTTCTGCACGTCGGGCTGCGCGAACCATTTGATGTAGTTCAGCGCGCCTTCCATGTTGTCCGTGTTGGCGACCACCGAGATACCCTGGCCGCCCAGCGTCGAGGCTTCGGTCGTGCCCTTTGGATTGACGAAGAAGCCGATCTTGTCGCCGCCCACATTCTCGTCCTTCACCAGGCCGGGGAAGAAGGCGAACCAGTTCATGGCCATCGCGACCTGGCCCGATTTGAAGGCATCGAGCGACTCGGTCATATAGGCGTCCGTATAGCCGGGCGGCGTGCAGCACTTGTAGAGCTCCTTGTATTCCTCGAGCCCCTTGACTGCCTCAGGCGAATTGATTGCGCCCTCCATGTCGTATTTGCCCGGCGTCTTCTCGTACTGGAAGCCGTTGGCGTAGAGGGCTTGCGTCGCGCCCATGGTAATGCCTTCGGAGGCGCGCTCGGTAAAGATCGCCGCGCCATAGACCTTCTTGCCGTCGATCTCCTTGCCCTGGAAGAACTTGGCCGTTTCCAGCAGTTCCGGCCAGGTTTTCGGCACGGTCAGGTCGCGGCCGGTCTTTTCCTTGAACTCGGCCTGGATTTCCGGTCGGGAGAACCAGTCCTTGCGGTAGAACCACGCATTGGCGTCGCCCATCGCCGGCAGCGCCCAATAGTTCGGCGAGCCTTTCGGCCAGGTCGAATACGCATAGACCGTGGCATCGGCAAAGTCGGACATCTTGATGCCCTCCTTGTCGAAGAAATCATTGAGCTTCACGTAATAGCCGTTTTCGGCCGACCCGCCGAGCCATTGCGAGTCGCCGATCAGAAGGTCGCAAAGCTTGCCGCCTGAATTCAGTTCGTTGAGGATGCGGTCGGCGAAGTTCGGCCAGGGAACGAATTCGAACTTCATCTCCGTGCCGTTGGCGGCGGTGAATTCCTTCGACAATTCCACAAGGGCGTTCGCAGGGTCCCATGCGGCCCAGCACAGCGTGAGTTCATCCGCCTGCGCGAGCGACGACATAACGGTCGAAGCCGCCAGCGCCGCGGCCATTCCCAGTGTCACTTTCGATGCCAATTTCATGCCAACCTCCCCGTTGCGCAAACCCGTCGAAGCGACGGTCTCAATACCGAATCCGAACACGGGACAGTTGCTGCGACGCATCCATCTCCGCGCGAGCCAATGTTCAGTAATTTGTTTAGTGATGCAGGATTTACTAAACATCGCAAGTTAATTCGATGCTGCACCGCAGCACGCGCGCCCGGCGGATTTCTTGGAATTAGGTCAGCAATTTTGCCGCTTTCGGCCACTTCCCATTGATTTTCGAAGAAAATCAAGAACGCCTCTGATGGGAAGCCGGCAAGACACATCAAAGTATCTAGAGCATTTCCGGTGAATACTGAATTGCTCTGTTTCGCCGATGGCGAGGCGATCCGCTAGGAAGGCGGCGCAGGTCGTGCTGGTGGCACGGCCAAGTCCGCCTGACGCCGCGGGCGCCCGCCAGCGGCAAACCCTTCGGGCCGGGTCCATTTGGCTCAAATCCTTCGGGTTCCTGCTCGGCCGTGGCGCCACCACGACCTTCACCGAAACCCTCGACCTTGAGCCAAATGGCCTCCGGCAGAGTGATCCAGTATTCACCGGAAATGCTCTAGCTAAACAGGAATTGTCGCGGGGGATTGAGGCGAGCCGCGGAAGGGCGCTTCAGCCCTTCTTGTTCGCTTCGTCATAGGCCTCGGCGAAATAGCCGAAAAAGACGTCCAGCATGCCGTTGTCGTGGGGTCCGGCCTTTTGCTCCCAGCGTTCGACGAAGAGTTCCCACGACCGGCTCTTCTTCGACGAGAAGGCGGAATTGCCCACCTTGGCCGCGATCGCCTCGGGCGAGAGTTCGTCGAGGAGCCGGTCGAGGGCCTTCTGCATGGCCGCGTAAGTCGCGATTTCATGCCGTTTGAGATCCGCGAAGCCGGCCTCGAGACTGGCCTTCGCGCCGAGAAAACCGGGACGCTTTCGCGAGAACATGACGTCGATCGCCTCGGAGGCGCCGGGAATGAACTTCAGCGGATTGTTGTCGGTCGCGCCGATCATGGTGCGGCTCGAACTCTTGGTCATCGCCTTCGCGGCGGCGCGAGCCCGCAGCAGTTGGGCAAGCTGCTCGGTCGAAACCTTCAGGAATTCCCCGATCTCGTAGCCGACCTCGGCGGGATCGCGTCCCGCGAACGTATCGGGCGCGACGCCCGCGCCCGCCGCAAGCGCCTGAAGGAAGCGCGCAAGGCCTTGCTGGTCGCTGGCCGGCGCGGCAGCCGGCGGCGGGAAAGGCTGCACGGCGAACTGCATGGGCGACCCGGCGGCGGCCGGCGGATTGCCCGAAGCGAAGGATTTGCCGGCGCCCGGCACCGGCCTCGCCCGCGGCACGGGCGGCGGCTCGGCCGGGAGCGGCTGGAAGGCTGGCGGCACGTATGCCGGCGGCGGGCTGCGCGGCTGCGGACCGGGCTCGCCGAACGGGGATTCGGAGCGCGCGGGAGCAGCCGCTCCATCCGGCACGGGAAAGGGCTCGGGACGAAACGGCCCCGTAGCGGCTTCCCCGGACGGCCGCATGTCGGGAAATTCGAGGAATTGATGAGAGAAATCGGGCGCCCGCCGCCGATTGCTCGGCTCGGGAGTCAGTTCACGCCTGTCGATCGGCGGCGGTGCCGGTTCGCCCGTGCCCCATATGTCGTCGGACGGCTTCGAGAAAGACTGCGGTCGAGCCGGAACTTCGTCCTCGTTCGGCCGCGCCAAGGGCGCGGGCGCCGCGCCATCCTCGATCTCGACGCGGATTATGTAATGGCCGATGGTCAGCCGGTCGCCGGTGGCGAGCTGGTACGGGCTCTTCACGCGCGCGGTCGATCCGTTGAGGAAGGTGCCGTTGCGCGACACGTCGTAAAGCCAGTAGCCGCCCTTCTCGAAGCGCACGTCGCAATGCAGGCCGGAAATGTAGCGGCTCGGATCCGGCAGGGTCCAGTCGAGATGCTGCTGCCGGCCGATCTCGAAGCCCCGATTGCGCGCCTGGTATCGGATCGGGCCGCCATCGGGCAGGGAATCGACACTGTCGATCGTTAGCGTGATCGTCATCAGGCCGCTTCAACGCCTCCATTCCGCGCCGGACGCACCGCGGAAGCTTACCGGCCACGGCGCCCGCCGCGCAAGCACGGCGCGCAACCGAAACCGTAATATTAACCGAGACATCGCGGCGGGGGCAGTCACGAATTTCAATTTTCCGTCATCTGGATGCCCATGGACACGCAAGCCGACAGCACGGCGGCGCGCTGTTTCAGCGGCACGCGGGCAAGCGCGCTGAGCACGCCGGCATTGACCGCGCGCGCCGTCAGGTATGGCGGCGGGACGACCGGCGCCATGCCCGCCGGCGCCATGGAGCCGCCGCTCCATCCCGCCGCGAGCGCGATCCAGGCGCCCGGCGTCTTGACGGGAGCCGCCATTCCGGCGTCCAGCGCGCTGTAGCGGCGATCTTCCTCGGGTTCGCGCACCCAGTCCTCGGCGGTGGCGAGCAGACCGCGGTCATGAGGGGCCAGCCCCTCCGGAAGGTTCATCAGGCACTGGTGTCCCCACCACACCGCCACCCTGCGCGGCAGCAGATAGGCGCAGAAGGTGACGGCATCCTCCGGCGTCGGCCCGGAGACCAGGCCGCGCAGGAAAACAAGCGAAGGCTGGTCGGCGGGGCCAGCCGTCATATCTTCCGAGGCGGTGGGGAACGCCTCGAACAATTCCCTTGCCGTGTTGAACCGAAGGCGGTTGGTCATTTCGTTCGACGCTCCCGTTCGTCCGTCACCGATCGGATACGTCCGGCTCAGTTGATCTTCACAATGGTGCCGTTGATGATCATCGTCGCCTTCGCTTCGTGCTGCGAGAGAAGCTTCGAATTCGACTTGAACTGCAATTCCGTATTGATTTCGACATTCGGCGATTCGATCTTGATCGACATCGGGTCCATCGTGATCTTGCTCTTGCCGCAGGTGATAGTGATCTTCGTTCCCGCCGTGATCGATATTTCGTTGGTCACGTTGAGCGTGTCGTTGTTGTTGATCTGTGTCTTGCGATCGTTCTTGATCAGACGTCGCTCGTCATTCTCGACGGTGGAATCGAGATCCTTCTGGCCATGGAAGCGGACGAGTTCGGAGCCCTTCGAATTGTCCATGACGAGTTCGTTGTAGCCGCCGCCGCCGGTCGTCGAATTCGTCTTCCACCCGGAAATGTTCTTCTTGCCGGGCAGCTCGAAGGGCGGCATGTTGTTTTGATTGTACACGCAGCCGATGATGATCGGCTGGTCGGGGTCACCCTCCAGAAAGTCGACGATCACCTCCATCCCGACACGGGGCGTGAATATCGCGCCCCAGGATTGTCCGGCGGCAACCTGCGCGACACGCACCCAGCGCGAGTGATCGCTTTTCCTGTCCCAATGAAATCGCACCTGGATGCGGCCGTATTTGTCGCAGTCGATCTCGCCGCCGCCCACCACCTTGGCCGTCTGCGGCCCGCGTATATAGGGCTTTGGTGTCGTCATGGGCGGGGCGAAAGGCTGATCGGACTGGATGAATTCGTAGACGCCCTGATAGACTTGCGCGCCGCCGGTACCTGAACGGTAGGACTGGCCTTCGTAGCGGTGCGTAGCCTTCAGCACGAGGTATTGCTGGTTCTGATCGTCTTCGGGATGTCCCGTCAGATTGACCAGCGCTCCAGGGTACAGAGTGGCGCAGTCGCCTTCCGCGTGGAAATGGCAATCCTCGCCGCGCCTCATGTCCAGTTGCGCTTCGGCGTACAGCAGACCCTCCGCAGCGTTCACATATCGGCCAGGATGAACGTAGCTTTCGAATTTTCCCTGCTCAAATTTGCTGTCACCCGATTTCTCCGCCTTCATGTTGGCGGAGGGCTTCTTGAAGTCATAGTCGACCATTGCAACCTTGCCGGTGACGTACTTGCGCTCCGGGCGCCAGAGCGACAAATGTTCCTTGTCCCGGTTGTGTTGCTCCGCGATCGAGATGAACGGACGCGAAGCGCCGGCGACAGCCTGATAGGCGGACAGGCCGTCCCCCATGACAAGCTTATGGTTGCTGGCGGAATGGCGGAAATGGTAACTAATGCCATGCTCCTCCATCAGCCGGCAGACAAAGTCCATGTCGCTTTCCCGATACTGGGCGCAATATTCGAGCTTCGGATAGCCTTTGGTGAGTGAAGGCTGGAAATTGGCCAGGCCGCCATGCTCGTTAAAGATGAGCCTGATGATCTCCGGCGCGGTCTTATCGTGAAATATCTTCGAATTGACGCGCTTGGACAGCAGCCAGAGCCAGGGCCGGAGGATCAGTTCGTAGGCGTGGCCCTCGACGCGCGTGCCGATCCAGCGCGCCTCCGCCAGCATGCCGTCGAAAACGCGCTCGCCGCCGTCGACCGTCTGCAGGAACACGGTGCAGTGTTCGGCGATTGCCTTGTCGAAGTTGAGGATCTTTTTTTCCAGGCTGATCGCCTCGACGCGATATTCGAACAGCTGGCTGAGTCCTTCGGTGCCAGAAATCGACAGCAATGCCAGCTGGTCGTCGAGTTCGCGAATCTCGAGCCTGCCGATGCGCTGATCTTGCGTGTAGGGACTAGCCATCGCAGCGAATTCTCCCTGAAACGGGTGCGCCGGTTTGCGGCGCCGCCTCATCGCCAGCCCGGCCACTGGAGCGGCCGGCGAGGTATCGACGATACAGGTATTTCATTTCCACCCGATGTCTTGCCGACAGTTGTTCGTATCCATGTCCACCCCCCGCAGGCCGAATGTCCGAAACGGACTCTCGTCCGGCACCGAGGTAAACAACTGGTGTCCAACGTACGGACTTCGATTCGTTGACACAATGCGCCTCGAATTCTATCATTTTCGTTTGGAGCTTATTCCATCGCCAGAAGGATGCAGGTGCAATGCGCACGACAATTTTTGCGTCGGTGCTCGCGGTCGGGTGCCTCTCCGGGGTGCACTATGCGGCCGCCGACCCGCAGTTGAAATCAGACCAGATCGTCAAGCATTTCGTCGATACCGCCGATCTCGGTGCCAAGCGCGGTATCTGTATCGGAACGACGGAGGAATGCAGCAAGGACCAGCCGGCGCCGACCGGGCTCGACATGCTGATCAACTTCGACCTGAACTCCGCCGAACTGACCGAGCAGGCGCGCGCCGAACCTGAATGAATTCGCCAAGGCGCTGAAGGACGAAAGGCTGCGGGCGGCCACGTTCGTCGTCGAAGGCTACACGGATGCCTCCGGCGACGAAACGCTACAACGACCGGCTTTCGGAGCGGCGCGCCCAGGCCGTAACGGGCTTTCTGCTGGCCAACGGCATCAGCCTCGAAAAAGTGGAGGCCATCGGCAAGGGCGAGCAGGATCCGCGTGTGCCCAATGCATACGATCCGGTCAACCGTCGCGTCGAGATGCGAATCAGGATTCAGTAACCGCCGGGCGCCGTTGCCGACACCAAGCTGAAACGCAAGGTGCGGTAATGTCATCTCGGGCGTCCGGTTTGACGGACGTCTGATTTGTGACTGAAAGCGGCGATGCGATTCGACAGTCTCCTCAATCCGGTCTCAGAGAGCGAGCCCTGCGGGCCCGATCTCGATGAAATCGGCGACGACAAATACCTCAACTACATGCTCGGCGCCGACAACCGGATGCCGAGCCGGTATCTGGACTCGGAGACCGGAGCGCCGGTCGATCTTGCCAAAATCGATCTGAAGGCTGACACAAAGGCGATCGCGGGCTTCCTCGAACAGTCCCGCGACCTCAGGCTGCTGACGCTTGAAGCCCGCTTGCAGGCTTTGTCGGGGCAGATCGTCGGTTTCTCGCGAATGCGTTCAGGCGATAGCCGCGCTGCTCGGCAAATACTGGGAACGAGGTCCACCCCAAGGGTTTCGACGGCGATTTCACGCTGCGCCAGAACACGATCAGCGTGCTCGACGATCGCACGACCATCGTGCTGCCGCTTCAATACGCACCTGTCATCCGCGACCCGCGGGCCGGAGCAATCAGCCTGCGCGACCATCAAGTCGCGACGGGAACCGCGGCGGCGCGCGAAGGAGAGCGCACGATCGACATAAACCAGATCACGGAGACGCTGCGCAGCGAGTCGCACCGCAACGAGATCGACGTGGTGCATGCCTCCCTGTCCGCGGCCGGGCAAGCTCTGAATTCGATCCAAGTCGGCGTTCGACGAAGGAACGAACTACCAGTACTCGCCGAACTTCGACCTTTTGAGCGGCGTGCTCCGCCAGTTGCTGAAATTCATCGAAAGCGCCCGCCCGGATCTGGGCGGCGGCGCAGCCGATGCCGCCGAGGCGGCTGCTTCCGCCGAAGCGGGCCCGAGCACCGCAAATGGCGCCGCGGTCCTGTCCGCGCCCCCAGGGCGCGCCGGCCCGCGCCGAGGCGATCACCATCGCAAGCCATGCGGCCGCGGCCTCGGCGCTGCTTGCCGCGGAGCAATATTTCGGCCGGCTCGAACCGTCGTCTCCCGCGCTTATCCTGGTTCACCAGGCGCGGCTGCTCGTCGGCAAGCCGCTGGTCGCGGCGCTCGAAGCGCTCATGCCGGACACGGCCGAACATGCCTCGATCATCGTCGACACCGCAGTCGGCTTCGAATTCAACATGACGAAGATGCGGGCGATCACGGAAGACTACGCGGCAACGGCCGAGGAAACGCAAGGCGACGCCGACGAACCGTACGCGGCCGGAACACGCGCCGAAGCGACCGCGCTGATGACAGGTGTCGGAGCCTTTTTCAGGACGGTAGAGCCGTCCAGTCCGATACCCATGGTGCTGGGCCGGGCGGAACGCTTCGTGAACCAAAGCTTTCAGTCGATTATCGCGGATCTGATACCGAAAAAGAGCGTACAGTGAGCAAAATCTTGGCCTTGAAACCGTTTGACAACCCGCCGGAACTTCGTGTTCCATGTGGCATTGAGAGGAAATGAGCCATGTCCGACAGTGGTCAGAAGTTCATCAAGCGCAATCGTCCTCCGCGTGTTCAGATTTCCTACGAGGACCCGTACAACGCCGAAAAGCAGGTCGAGCTTCCCTTCGTCATGGGGATACTTTCCGATCTTTCGGGCAACGCGTCGAAAGTGGCCAAGCCGTCCATGGCCGAGCGAAAATTCTCCAATGTCGATATGGACAACTTCGAGGACTACATGGCCAGTGTGGAGCCGGCCTCGACATTTCGCGTGCCCAACAAGCTGAGCGGCGAAGGTGGCGAACAGCTTGGCGTCAACCTTACGTTCAAGCGGATGGAGGACTTCACGCCGGGCGCCATCGCCAGACAGGTTCCGGCGCTGCGTGCGTTGCTGGAAGCGCGCGACCAGCTCGCAAATCTTCAACGTTACATGGACGGCAAGGTGGCCGCCGAGGATCAACTCAAGAGGCTGCTTGCCGACCCGCAATTGATGCAGGCGCTGAAGGAACGGCGGGATGCGGCCATCGCGGCCAAGCCGGCGGACGGGGCGGAAGAAGACAACGCATAGACCGCCACATAGGGCAAGCTAACAACAGCTGAGGCAAGACAGTGGCTACCGAACTTACACCGGACAAAGCCGCGACCGGCGGCATCGCGATCAAGGAAGCCGAGGACTTTTCCGGCTTGCTCAAACAGAGTTTCAAGCCGCGCAGCGAGCGAGCGGCGACGGAAGTCGAGAACGCCGTCAACACGCTGGTCCAGCAGGCGCTCGCCGACACGAGCCTGATCAAGGACGATGTGCTCGACACGATCGATGAGATGATCGCGCGGCTCGACGAGAAGCTTTCCGCTCAGGTCAACGAGATCCTGCACAACGAGACATTTCAGCAGGTCGAGAGCGCTTGGCGAGGCCTGCACTACATCGTCTACAATTCCGAAACCGACGCGTCCTTGAAGCTGAAGGTCATGAATGTTTCGAAGCAGGAGCTCTACCGTGACCTGCGCCTCTATCCCGACGCCAAATGGGACCAGAGCCCGCTGTTCAAGTCCTTCTACGAACAGGAGTTCGGTACGCTCGGCGGCCATCCCTTCGGGTGCCTGGTCGGCGACTACCATTTCGACCACTCTGCGGTTGACGTCCGCCTTATTCGCGATCTCGGAAAGATCGCGGCCGCGGCGCATGCACCAATGATTGCCGGTGCGGCGCCGACACTTATGGGCATGGATTCCTGGACCGAACTCATGAATCCGCGCGACCTCAGCAAGCTCTTCGACACGCCGGACTATGCGGCGTGGAAGTCGGTGCGCGATTCGGAAAATTCCCGCTATGTCGGATTGTGCATGCCGCGCGTGCTGGCCCGCCAGCCCTATGGCGCCAAGTCGCTGCCGGTCGAGGAATTCGCCTTCGAGGAGGAGACGGACGGGCACGCCGGCCAGAAATATTCCTGGATGAACGCCGCCTACGCGATGGCGGCGAACATCAACCGTGCCTACAAGGAATATGGATGGACCGTCCGCATCCGCGGCGTGCAGTCGGGCGGCGAAGTCATCAATCTGCCGACCCATACCTTCCCGACGGACGACGGCAGTGTCGACCTGAAATGTCCGACCGAGATCGCGATCACCGACCGGCGTGAGAACGAACTGTCGAGGTCGGGCCTGCTGCCCCTCATCCACCGCAAGAACACCGACAAGGCGGCCTTCATCGGCGCCCAGTCGCTGTACCGGCCAAAGAAATACGACAAGGAGGAAGCAACCGCCGCCGACAACCTCTCGGCGCGAATACCCTATATGTTCGCGATTTCGCGCTTCAGCCATTACCTTAAATGCATGGTGCGCGATCAGATCGGAGAGACGAAGGAGCGTCAGGAACTGGAACGCTGGCTGCAAGGCTGGATCAACCAGTATGTGGACGCCGACCCTGCGAACTCTGATTCCATAACGAAAGCGCGCAAGCCGCTCGCCGCGGCCCGCGTGGACGTTTTCGAAGATGCGGAGAACCCCGGATTCTACGGGGCACGTTTTTATCTACGCCCGCATTTCCAACTGGAAGGCATGGATATCGGTATGAGCCTGGTCTCGCGACTACCGGCAAAGGCAGGCTAGCGCGCGATCCATACCGGTAATTCAGAGCACTCAACAACCGTAAACAGCGCTGACCGCGTGCTGTTTTGTCAGGAGGACTGCTATGGCGCAAGACATGTTCATTAAACTCGGGACTCTCAAGGGCGAGGGCCAGGACGCACAGTTTCCGGCCTGGATCGACGTACTCGCCTGGTCACTGGGAGGCTCGCAAAGTGGTACCGCCCATCAGGGCGGCGGCATGGGTGGTGGCAAGGTGAACTTGCAGGATTTCTCCTTCACCAAGTACACCGATATCGTATCTCCCAAGCTTTGGGGACAAATGTGCACCGGCGAACACTATAAGGTCGTCGAGTTCAAGGCCCGCAAGGCCGGTGGCAAGCCCTTCGTCTATCTTGAGATCAAGATGGAAGACGTCATCGTCACCAGCGTTTCGACCGGCGGCAGCGGCGGCGAAGACCGCACGACGGAAAATGTCACGCTGAACTTCAAGAAGTACAAGATCGTCTACAATCAGCAGTCAAAGACTGGCGGGTTGGAAGTTTCCGACAACTTCGGCTACGATCTCGCCAAGAACGAGAAGGCTTAAGGCCTGCCGCGTTTGGTCCAGTGGCTTGTGGGGGTGGACCTGCTTGTACTGCTTGACGCTGCCGGCCTTCGGGCCGGCAGTTTGGTTTTGGAACCAAACGTCCAAATACCGTGAGCATCGATGCGCAAAGCCAAGAATGACGCGCAGTTTCAGGCGCCGCTTATGTCGGCCTTCCGCGAGGCGTTCGAGGCGCGCGACGCCACGGACAACCGCGTTCGCATCGTCGACGGAGAGCGCGTCATCGAGGGCCGCCATTCGCGGCAGCGCCGCAACGACGAACCCGCGCTGAAGCGCGACTTGTCCATCGATCTCATCGCCCTGCTGAACACGATCAATCTCAATTCGGTGGTTTCTCTGACTGATCTCAACTACGTTCGCGATTCGATCCTGAACTACGGCCTGCCGGACATAGCCCACCTCACCAGCGAGGAAGTCGGCGTCAACGCCATCCGTGATCAGTTGATCCATGCGCTGTTCACCTACGAGCCGCGGATCATCTCGGAATCCATCCATGTGGACAAGGAGGTGCGGACCAACGAGGTCGACCAGCGCGTCCAGTTCACCGTCTCGTGCGAGATGTTCTGCATGCCCGTGGACATTGCGCTGAGCTTCGTGGCGGAACTCGAAATCAGCTCCGGCAAGGTGAACCTGACCCGGCTCCCGACGTAGAGCACCCGCATGAACCGCGATTTCCTCGATCTCTATCAACTGGAGCTGAAGCAGCTCTACGAGAAGTCGCGCCAGTTCGCCGACGAGTATCCCGGTGTGGCGCGCCGCCTGGGCGGGCTGATCGAGGACAAGATGGACCCCGGCATCGCGGGGCTGCTGGAAGGTGCCGCTTTCATGGCGGCGCGCGTCCAACTCAAGATCAAGAGCGAGTTTCCCGAGTTTACCTCGGCTCTCCTTGACCAGTTGGTGCCCGACTACCTGGCGCCCATCCCTTCGGCCGCGCTTGTCGAAGTGGTGCCGTCCTTCGACGACGGCAATCTGAAGGACGGCATGCGCTTCGCCGCCGGCTCCCACGTCGACGCCGTCTATATCGAGCAGCAGAAGCGCGTATCCTGCCGCTTCCGTCTCTGCAACGAGCTTGCGATCTGGCCTCTCCATCTGGAGGCGGCCCAATATTTCGCGGCGCCTCCGCCGCTGCAGGCGCTCGGCCTGGAAATCCTGCCGGGCGTGGCCGCCGGGCTGCGGCTCGGTTTTCGGCGCAGGACCACCAAGCTCGAGGACGACCGGCCGGGCGTCACACCGGCTGGCGCGCCGGTCGGCGAACTCCCGATCGATGCGCTGCCGATCCATCTCGTTGGAACGCAAGTCGACGCGGTTGCTCTTTACGAGCAGATTTTCGCGAACTGCCGTCGGGTCACGCTCCGCTACCTCGACGATTTCGGTGATCCGCACTTCATCGCGCTGCCGGCCGACCTCGTCAGCCAGATCGGTTTCACGGAAGGCGAGGCGCTGTTCGGACAGCATGGGAGGGTCTTCCGCGGCTTTTCATTGCTCCGGGAGTTCTTCGCCTTTCCTCAGAACTTCCTCGGCTTCCGCCTTGAGGGCTTGCGCCGGCCGCTCTCCCAGGTGAAGGCGAATGCTTTCGACCTCTTGTTCGAATTCGATACGGCGATCCCGCGGCTGGCGTCGGTGGTGAAGCCGCGCTCCTTCGCGCTTTACGCCGCAACCATCGCCAATCTCTTCGAGATGCAGTGCAGCCGCGTTCCGATACGCCGCAACGAGGCGGAGCACCATGTCGTCGCCGACCGCAGCCGCTGGATGGATTATGAGATCTGCCGCGTGCTCGACGTCTTCGCCCACTACAGCGGGTCCACCGAGAAGGTCCGGGTCTTTCCGCTCTACAGTCTGCCCACCGACAACACGCCGCTCGGCGACGCATTGTTTTACACAACGCGCCGGCTTTCGAGGCGGGAGACGCTGCAGGAACAGAAGATCGGCGCGCGGACCAGCTATGTCGGCTCGGAAGTATTTCTGTCGCTGCGCGAGCCGGTGAACATCGACGAGAAGGAGCGGGTGCGCGAGCTCAGCGTCCGGGCGCTGGTCTCCAACCGCCATCTCACCGAGCAACTGCCGGTCGGCGAGGCGGGCACCGACTTCCATCTGGCCGACAACACGTCCCTGCCCCTGCGCTGTCTCGCCGGCCCCACCGCGCCGCGAGAATCCGTGCTCACGATCGAGCGCCGGCAACGCACCGGCACGCCGCCCGGCGCCATCGCCTGGAAGCTGATCAATCTGCTTTCGCTCAATCATCTCGGCCTGACTGATCGCGGCCCACAGGATCGCGCCGGCGGCCTGCGCGAACTGCTCGGCCTGTTCGCCGACCTTTCCGACGTTGTCACCGAACGGCGGATCCGCGGCATCACGGGCATATCGAGCCGGCCGATCACGCGGCGCCTGCGGCAGGCGAACGGCTTCAACGCCGCGCGCGGCATCGAGATCACCGTCAGGTTCGACGAGCGTGCCTTCGAAGGCAACGGCATCATGGTGCTGGGCGCCGTGCTCGACCGCTTCTTCGCCGAGTACACATCGATCAACAGCTTCACCGAGACCGTGATCGAATTGGCGCAGCGCGGCCTGGTAAAGCGCTGGCCGCCGCGCGCCGGCAATGGTGAGCCGCTATGACCTATCGCGACGATCTGCGCGCCGAGCCCTACGGTTTCGATTTTTTCTCGACGCTGCGGGAACTCGAGCGCTCGTCGCGCGACAAGCCGCGCATCGGCGAAAACAACGTGCTGGCGGAGGAAATCGTAAGCCTCGGCCAGGACCCGTTCCTCGAATTCCCAGCCTCCAATCTCACCGGCTACGAGGACAGGCCGGAGGGGCGCGCCCAGAAGTCAGGACGCGTTTCCTGGGCTATTACGGCCCGCAAGGAGCGCTGCCGCTCAGCACGACAGTGGATGCACATCATTGGTCGTCGCAGCGCGACCCTTCCTTCGTTCACTTCACCGATATTTTCGTCAATCGCTTCCTGCAGCTCTTCTTCCGCGCATGGTCGGATGCACGCCCGATCGCGCAGGCCGACCGCCCGGACGCGGATCGCTTCATCCGTTTCGTCGGCTCGTTCGCGGGGACCGGGACCGACGCCTTCCTGGGGCGCGACAGACTGGAGGACATCGCCAAGGTCTCGTTCGCCGGCATGACCGGCTCGCGGATCAAGAGCGCCGTCACGGCTCAGGCAATTGATCGAAGGCATATTGCAGGTCACGGCGGAAATCGAGGAACGGGTAGGCAGCTGGCTCGTCTTCGAAGCGTCCGACCAGATGTCGCTTGGCGCCCGCCATTCCGGCCTCGGGGTGGATGCCGCGCTCGGCGTGCGCGCCTACAGTATCAACGACAAGATCCGCATCCGCATAACCGCCAAAAGCCTCGAACAATATCGGCGCCTTCTGCCCGCCGGCGATCTGTCGGAAATACTCACCGACCTCATCTTCTATTATCTTGGCCACCGCTTCGAATTCGACGTAGAATTGGGCCTTGCCGCCGAACTCGCGCCGCCCGTGCGCCTCGGCGTATCGGGCGAGCTGGGTTGGACGTCGTGGATGGCACCCAAAAAGCCGCCGGCGGGACAAGATGCTTTTCTGCGCGATGCCCGTTTCAACCCTATGGAACGGCGGGCAAGTGCTGCCTTGAAAAACTAGGAAACAGCCGGAGGACGTCATGAGCGACATCAGCCTCGAAACGGTAACGGGAAAACTGAACCGCATAGGCTATGACGCCTTCATGCAGGCGCTGCGCCACGCCAAGGGCGCCGGAAATCGCAATGTCGAACTGGCGCACTGGCTTCAGCACATCCTCGCCAACGACCGCTCGGACATTTCGCTGACCGTCGACCATTACAAGCTCGACCGCGCAAAGCTGCTCAAGGACATAGCCGACGCCGTCGCAGGCTTCCGCAAGAACGAAACCGAGATGCCGGGCATCTCGAACCAGATCACCGACGTTCTCGACCGCGGCTGGCACTATGCGACGCTCTATTTCGGCGAAACGCAGATCCGCACGGGACACCTGCTGCTTGCCGCCAACAAGTCGCTGGAATTGCGCCGCGCGCTTCAGCAGATTTCCAAACAGTTCGGCCAGATCAATGCCGATATGCTGGCGGCCGAAGCGCAGAAAATCTGGGCCCAGTCGGACGAGGAGAATCTTCGGCCGATGGACGGCTCGGGCCTGACGGCGCGGCCGGCGGGCGCGGCGGCGGGCGACACGCCGGCCTCGCGCGGCACGACGGCGCTCGATCGCTTTTCCGTCGACATGACCGCCGCCGCCGCCTCCGGCAAGATGGACCCGGTGCGTCGGCCGCGACGACGAGATCAGGCAGATCATCGACGTGCTGATGCGGCGCCGGCAGAACAACCCGATCCTCACCGGCGAGGCAGGCGTCGGCAAGACGGCGGTGGTCGAGGGTTTTGCCCAGCGGCTGGCCGACGGCGATGTGCCGCCGCAACTCAAGGGGCGTGCGGCTGTGCGCTCTCGATATCGGCCTGATGCAGGCCGGCGCATCGATGAAGGGCGAGTTCGAGCAACGCCTGCGTTCGGTCATCGACGAGGTGCAGGCCTCGCCCACGCCGATCATTCTGTTCATCGACGAGGCGCACACGCTGATCGGCGCGGGCGGCGCACAAGGCACGGGCGACGCCGCCAACCTTCTGAAGCCGGCGCTGGCGCGCGGCACGTTGCGGACGATCGGCGCGACGACCTGGGCGGAGTATAGGCAGTATTTCGAGAAGGATCCGGCACTGACCCGGCGCTTCCAGCCGGTGAATGTCGACGAACCGTCGATCGAGAAATGCACGACCATGCTGCGCGGCATCCTGGGGCCCATGGAGAAGCACCATGGCGTGCGGATTTCCGACGAGGCAGTGGTGGCGGCGGTGGCGTTTTCGGCGCGATACATTCCCGCGCGGCAGCTCCCGGACAAAGCGGTGAGCCTGCTCGACACGGCATGCGCGCGCGTCGCCATCAGCCAGTCGACGACGCCCGCCGCGATCGCCGATCTGAAGGCAGCCATAGAAGCCCGCAGCCGCGCGCTTGAAGCGCAGGAGCGCGAGGCCGAACTCGGCCGCGTCGATGACGAGCGAATTGCCGAACTGAAGGCCGAGATCGCGGATACTGAAGAAAAGCTGAAAGGCTTGGAAGTCGATTTCGCGCGGGAGAAGGCGATTGTCGATGAAATCATTCAGCTTCGGGCAAAGATGGCCAAGCCGCCTTCGTCCGCAACGCCGGACGGTTCGGCGGCCGGCAATGGGGCAGCCGCGCCGGCAGCCACGCCTTCGGAAGGAGACGAAACCGCGGCTGGGCCGGCGGCGCAGCCTGCCGGCGACGCCAAGGGCGGAGCTCGGCGGCAAACTCTCGCAACTGGACGAGATCGGGCCGGAGGGCCGAATGATCTATGCGCATGTCGACGAGCCGGCGGTCGCCTCGGTCGTTTCCGACTGGACCGGCATCCCGGTCGGGCGGATGGTCAAGGACGAGGTCCAGACCGTGCTGCAGCTCGCCGACATCATGGGCAAGCGCGTCGTCGGCCAGTCGCACGGGCTGCAAATGATATCCAAGCGCATCGAGACCAACCGCGCCAAGCTCGACAATCCCAACAAGCCGATCGGCGTTTTCATGCTCTGCGGACCCTCGGGCGTCGGCAAGACCGAGACGGCGCTGGCGCTGGCGGAGTCGCTCTATGGCGGCGAGCAGAACATGATCACCATCAACATGTCGGAATTCCAGGAGGCGCACACCGTCTCCGCGCTGAAAGGCGCACCTCCCGGCTATGTCGGTTATGGCGAGGGCGGCAGGCTGACCGAGGCGGTACGGCGCAAGCCTTACAGCGTGGTGCTGCTCGACGAGGTCGAGAAGGCCCACCCGGACGTGCATGAACTCTTCTTCCAGGTCTTCGACAAGGGCCAGATGGAGGACGGCACCGGGCGGCGCATCGATTTCAAGAACACGCTGATCATTCTGACGTCGAATGTCGGCACCGAGGTCATCATGCGCATGGCCGAGGAAGGAAAGACCCGGCCGGATCCCGAAATGCTCAACCAGGCATTGCGGCCTTCGCTGCTTCAGGTGTTCCCGCCGGCTCTGCTGGGCCGTCTGGTCACGATTCCGTATTTTCCGCTGTCGGGGGAAATGCTCGGCGGCATCGTCCGGTTGCAACTCGACCGGATAAAGAAGAGAATCGCGGAAAACCACGACGCCGAATTCACCTATACGGACGCCGTGGTCGAGCACATCGTCGCGCAGTGCAAGGACCCGGATTCGGGCGGGCGCATGATCGACAACATCATCACCAACACGCTTCTGCCCGAGCTTTCGCGGCATTTCCTGAACCGCGCGATGGAGAAGCTCGAAATCACCAGCGCGCAATGTCGATGTGAAGGACGGCGCCTTCGTCTATACCGTAAGTTGAATGAATTCCGCGCCGGCCTATCCCACCACCGGAGCCTCGATGCTGCGGTGGTGGGATAGGCGCCTGCGGCGAGCGATGGTCGGGAGCGGGTGTCGAGCGGGGAGCCCTGCCCGCATGGTTACAATACTTGTCGGGTGAAACGTCCGGCGGCATCGTCCCGTTACAACCCGACCGGATAAAGAAGTGCATCGTCGTAACCGCGACCCGGCTTTACCGTTCGGGGCCCGCGGTCGAACAAGAAGTGCAAGGACCCGGATTCGGGCGGGCGCATGACCGACAACATCATCACCAACACGCTCTGGCCCGAACTCCCGGAACTTCGTCAACTGTCCGACGGAGGTATTGGAGATTTCGCACGCGCTGTCGAATTCAAGCGCGGCGCGTTCGTCTAGCGCGGCGTCCCGAAAATCGGGATCGATTTTCGGAAAGCACGTTGCGCGGTTCAGAGCGTCCTTTGCTCGTCCATTCGGACGTGCGGCGCTCTGACAGGTCGGGTGAGGGTTAGTCCGGGGCAAGTCATCTCACTCTGGAAACCGGGTCGGCGCGGTTGAGCCGCGCCGGGCAGCGGAGCATTTGCGCCCGCGCCGAGCCGAATAGTCGGCGCGCAAACCCTTGTCCTTGGAGCAAGCCATGACGTCGATACAAATCAACATCGGAGACCACATAAGTTCGGAGGCGGATTTCATCACGGTGCCGCCACGCCTTCTTCCCCAGGTGCAGTGGGCCAGAACCAAGGCGAAATGGATCTCCCGCAACCTGCCGAGCGCGGACGTCTATTTCCGTACGCTCCCTCGTCGCCTCTCACTCACGCAACTTCTGGCCGACAATACGATCTGGATAAATTTTCACGCAACCTCGAACGACATGGGACTGACCAACTTCGCGGGCGGCAGCGAGATTGCCATCTGCAACCCGTCCTTCCGCATCGGGCGCTGGACCGTGCTCGCCACGCTTGTCCACGAACTCGCGCATGTGGACGGGGTGGACGGCGCGACCAATCCGAAGGGCGCCGAGCGAGCGGTCCTGGAGTGCGGGTTAGGCAAGCGGTCCGAACTCAGGACCGGCGTCGACGATCCGTTCACGCCCTTCGACCCGACGATCGACGGCTGAGGCCGGTACGCAAATTCGCCGGAATGCTGTCGTCCATATCGCAAAAATAGCTTGTTACTTCCTGATCGAGGCCAAGATGCCGAACCGTCCTATGTTGCCGATAGTCATCTTCATGGGTGTGATGGTTGCGTCCGGCGTGGCCCATGCCTGCCGCTGCATCGCGCCCAAGACACCCGAAGAGGCATTCAATAGGGCGGATGCCGTGGTTGTCGCCGAAGTGCTCGACGTCGACGGGAATTTCAAGGCCGAGGGCGGCGCGATCGCGACGCTCCGGGCGGCCAAGGCCTGGAAGTCGGAAGTGCCGGCAACGCTGAAGGTGGAAACGCGCACCACCTGCGCGTTCGATTTCCGCAAGGGAGAGACCTATCTGGTCTTTCTCTCCCGCTCAGGCCACAGGGCGCGGTTCGCGACTACGATTTGCGACGGCAACCTGCCTGTCAGCAAGGCGGGTGCTGCCCTTCAGTGGCTTGGCGGAAACAAGCCGTCCGCGGTCGGCCTGTAACAGACGGGACGACAGGTTTCGCCAAGACCTGCTGTCCGCCGGCCGGACGGGCTTTCGTGGCGCCGTTGCATCGCGATTCATATCGCCATTCGGCCAGGTTGCCGCCGTTTGCGCGCTCGCATCAAGATGCGCTGAGTATCGACGTGACCAGATCCGTCAGCGCCGCCTTGTAGGCGACGAACTCCGGCGAACTCCGCGCAATGTTCTTCGTCTCGACCGTCGGAGCGGACGGCGCCGGCGCGCTGCGCCCCCGCATCTTGGCCTCCGCCCAGCTTTTGACGTAGCTGACCGTCTTGCCGGTCAGGAACGGGTTGGCGGAAATAACGCCCTGACCCAGCACCACGACCAGCGCCTGGTCGTCGCCGGCCGACAATACGGTGTTCGCCCCTTCCATCCCCAGGAAATGGCACAAATAAAGCCTGCCGGAGGTAATCTCATGGCCACGGGCGCGCAGATAGGCTTCGCCCTCCTGCGCCAGACGGCGTACCATTTCCCGCGACAGCGTCGGATCGAAGCGCAGCGCCAGGATTTCGGCGCGCGGCAGCGAGCGCGCCAGGTCCGGCCGGTAGGTGCCGATCATGCGCATCCACGTGCCCTCGATGAACTGGCCGAGACCGGTCGCCGAGGACAGCGGATTCTTGGCGGTCGCGCTGCCGCCGCTCTCGACGCGGATGATGCGGTCGACAAGGCGCTCGACCGCTTCGTCGCCGGAGCCGGCGGCCACAGCCACCGCAGCCGTCTGCAGCGGGTTTATCGCCTCTCCGCCCGCGTACAATTCGAAATGCAGATGCGGCCCGGTGGAGAGGCCGGTCGTGCCGACATAGCCGATCAGATCGCCCGCCTTGATCGCCATGCCGACCTTCAGGTTCGGGGCGAAGCGCGAAAGATGCGCATAGCGTGTTTCGCGTCCGTCGCTATGGGTGATGCGGATGACGTTGCCGTAGTCGTTGCCGTTGCCATGGAAGGCTGAGCGTGCCTTCGAAGGCGGCAAACACCGGCGTGCCGATCGGGGCGGCCCAGTCGACGCCCTTGTGGATGCGCACGGTTCCGAGAATGGGGTGCTTTCTGGGCCCGAATGTCGAGGTCATCACGCCATTGACCGGTGTCACCATGCCGTTGCTCACCGTCAGCGAATAGACCTGATCCTGCTCGGAGACGCAGGCGTAAGTCGTCCGATCCGGACGGCCGGAATACGAAGCACTCGATGTTCTTCTGGTCGCCGCGGCACCGCCGCATAGAGCACGCGGCCGCTCGATCCGTCCGACGCGCGCGCATTGGCGGAATAGATAAGCACCAGCCGGTCGCCCTGGGTGGCGAAGGCATTCAGGTCCTGGCCGCGCGACAGAAACATGATCGCTTCGCCGATCACGCCCGCCGGCACGTTGTTGCGGATCGCCGTCGAGTAGATGGCGTCGAGCAGCCGGTATTGCCGTGGCGGCCCGGACTGTTCCTCGAAGCCGGTATAGTGCAGCAGGTCTTCGCGCACCCACGGATCGACCCCCGCCACGAACGCGCCGTCGTCGCTGCGTGCCAGCGTTCCGATATATTGGGCGTCCGCATAGATCGAGACCTGCATGAGCTTGAGGCCCGTTGCCTTCGGGCCGGCCTTCATGCCGCGCATGGCGACGACATAGCCGACCTCGACCTGATCCTTGCCGAACAAGGCCTTCATGGCCTCGCCGGCCCGCTTCGCGTCCTCGGTGTCGAAGCGGCGTTCGATGGCCAGGCTGTCAAGCGTGCGCGCGCCGAGCACCTTGTCGACGAAATCCTCGGTCGCGGCGGCGCGCTCGCGCTCCGGCCGCACCACGACGACGGAGGTGTTGTTCTCGATGCGCGTCTTCTTGAAGGCGGGCAGGCTCTCCTCGCCTTCGCTGATCGTCTCGCCCCAACCGGCTGCCGGATCGGCGAAGGCTGCTTCATCCGCCTGCGACTGGACGTCCGCGTCCTGGTGGACTTCCTGCGAAGCATCGAGCGGTTCCGTATTGGCCGGCGCGCGCACCGTGCGCTGCGCCTGGAAGAAGGCGAAGTCCTCCGGGCTGGAGGGAATGGTCGTCATCAGGCGCTCGCTGGTGCTCAGCATTACGTCCGACAAGACCTCGATCTCCGCCGACACGCCGGGCTCGACGAGATTCGCCGGGCGCGCCACCTGACGCAGGCGCGGCGTGAACGAGGCGTCGCGGCCGATACTGATGGTCATCGGGTCGCCGGCCAGATCGACGACCGCCGGGACGAAGACAGGCACGTCGGCGGCGCGCTCGCCGGTGTCGACTTCGACGAGATCGTTGTCCAGCCCCTCGATCGACCATTTGTCTGCGGTAAGGTAATAGCCGACCCCGATCGATGTCAGCGCCAGAACTGCGGCAAGGCCGATCATTCTGTGCAGCCGGGACTTTCGACGCCGCGCGGCCGCCGCCTCCTTCTTCAGACGAAAGCTGTCGTCTATGGTGTGCATGACCGCGCTAGCCGCACATGCGGGCCGGTCGGCCGCCTTGTCCGGCATGCTCCATCATTGCAGGCCGCCCGTTCCCAGAAAGAGCGTCCAGCGCTCCGTTTTTTGCGTATCGACCTCGAAGAACGGCGCCGCCTGATGCCCGCGCACCCAGCAATCCTGGTCGCCGCGAATGACGAAGCGGCGCGTGCCGACACACATCGAGGTCGTCCCGTTGAACAGCGGCTGGCCGAACACGTCGGTCGCGTAGATGTAGATGTAGCGGTTCACCAACTCGTCACGGATGACGTTGACGCACTGATTGGCGCCGACCGTCCACCAGCCTTCGGTCTGCCAGATGGCGTCACTCTGCTCGCGCACCTCCTGGCCGACCGCCAGATTGACGACGTCGAGCGTCTGGTTGCAGACGGTGAACTCGGCGCGAGCCGCGCCCGCGACGCAAACCGTAAGAAGGACGGCCAGCAGCGGTCCCACAAGCCGGTTCACCCTCGATCCCGTCGCCTGATCCACTTTCCGCCTCGCAGCGATCTCACGCCAATTCTACAGGGCGGCGGACAGATATCCAATCGGCCAACTTCCTTTCGTCACGCATCCTCGGTTAAACTTTCGGTAATTAGGGGTTTATGTCTCCACCGCCGTGTCGATTGCAGCATGCCGCGAAGGAACTGGTCGTCTCGCATCGCGATGCTGGACTAAATCTCACGACAGGCTAGTTTTGAGCAGTACTAGGCGGGAGGAAGATCAATGCCAGCCAAACGATGCTTGGTCGCGCATATGGGCAGCGGCGCTCGCCTTGAGCGCCACGGGTTCCGGTCTTGGCCCAGGAAAAGGCGATATCGATCGAACTGAACGACGCGTCCAACGCGGACACGGCCTGCCGGCTCGTCTTCGTCGCCATAAACAATAGCGGCGTGCTTCTGGAGAAAACCTCATATGATTTCGTGACCTTCGACACGGCGGGCAAGGTCGGCAGGTCGATTACCTTCCATTTCGGGCGGCTGCCCGTCGGCAAGACCAAGGTCGTGCAGTTCGACCTGCCGGGGCAGTCTTGCGAGTCTATCTCCCGGCTCCTGGTCAACGACATCGCGGAGTGCACGGTCGACGGCAAGGCCTCCGACATCTGCATCGACGCATTGACCACGTCGACGCGCGCCAAGATCGAGTTCGGGCTGTGACGAGCCCGGCCGCCACGTCCTGTCATATCGGGAGCGCGGGATGATAGAGCTGCTTACCGAACAGCTTACCTCATCGGGTGGTCCGGTCCTGGTCGCCCTGCTGGTCGTTTCGATCTTGGCGGGGACCGTCTTCATCTTCAAGACCCTGCAATTCGCGCGGCTCGGCGTCGGTCGCTCCGCCGGCACGGAGGAAGCCGTCGCATTGTGGGCAAAGGGCGAGTTCAACGAAGCGCTGCAACGGGCGCGCGCCGACGTCTCGCCGGCGTCGGCGGCGGTTGCCGGTGCCATGGCATCGCTCATCACCTATCCGGCCGACCGGGACAGGGCGCGCGAAGTCGCCGCGCACATTGCGATCCATCAGCTCAACACGATGTCCAAGCGCCTGCGCTTCCTCGAAACCGTGGCGCAGGCCGCGCCAATGCTGGGCCTGCTGGGCACGGTCATCGGCATGATCTCGGCCTTCGCCGAACTTTCGAACAAGGGCGGCGCCATCGACCCGTCGGCGCTGGCGGGCGGCATTTGGGTCGCGCTCATCACCACGGCGGCCGGGCTGTCCGTCGCGATTCCCGCCTATTTCGCGTCGATGTGGTTCGAGGCGCGGGTCGAGCATGAGCGATCCTACATGGAGGCGGTGATCGCCAAGGTGCTGTTCAGCATCGTGCCGGTTGCGCAGACGGCGGCGACGCAGAGGCCCTCCTTCGGCGTCTACCAGTCAACGGTCCCGGCTTCGGTCGGAGGGTAGAGAGATGGCCGATCGGTCGACGCCGATCCTGCCGCGGCGCGAGCGTCGCCAACGCCCGACCTTCGTGCTGACGTCACTGATCGACGTGATCGTCCTGCTGGTCATCTTCTTCATGGTGACGTCGCAGATCGTGCCGTTTTCGCTGCTGCCGCTGGGCCCGCTGGCGGCGGAAGGCGGCGGTCAGGAGCAAGGATCGGCGTCCGCGACGGCGCCGCCGGTCGCGGTCCGCATCCTGGCCGGACGCGTCTCCGATCGGAGAAACCGGTGTGGCGATGGCCGATGTCACCGACGCCTTCTCGCAACTGAAATCGCGCGGCGTCACCGCCATCCTGCTGATCCCCAGCGCCGCCGCGACCGTCCAGGACGTCGTGACCGTATTGGAGGCAAGCAAGGCAGCGGCGCTGGAAAACGTCACCGTGCTCAGCCGGCGGAGGAGCGGGCCGTGAAGATCATCTCCGACCCTGCCCCGAGGCGGCGGCAAGACTTCACCCTGACGATGATCAACATCGTCTTCCTGCTGCTGCTGTTCTTCCTGACAACCGGCAGCCTGAGCAACCGCGACGAGACGCAGGCCACGGTCCCCGAGACGCACACCCTGCCGATGGAGCGGCTGCCGCGCCCGCTGCTCCTGCTGGAGACCGACGGCAGGATGCTGCTGGACGGCCAGCCGGTGTCTCGCGTGAGGAGCTTGTCGCGGCCGCCAAGAAGGCAACGGCGGCGACCGGCCGCGCCGGCCAGCCGCTCAGCATACTGGCGCAGCGTGACATGGCCGCGTCAACCTTCCTCAACATCGCCGAAACGCTTCGGGCCAACCGGGTGCCGCTGCAAATCGTCACGGTCCACACTCCGCCCGAAGCAGGACCCGCCGCGCCATGACAACGCGTTCGCAAACCGGGCTCTGGGCGGTTGCCGCGGCCGGGTCAATTGCGCTTCACGTCGCGGCCGGCATGATCCTTTATGCCATGCCGATGCCGGACGGCCCGAAAGCGGTGTCGGACCGAGATCAACATCGCCGCGGTTTCGACGGGCGACAGCCAGGTCCCCATAGCCGAAAGCGTCGTGGCCGTCGCTCCGGAGGACAGCGCGATCGCGGCGCGCCCGTCGGAGTTGGCGGCGCTCGAGGTCGAAAGCACTGCCCCCGCGCCAACGCCCGGGCGCCGATCTGCCGACGCCCGGCCGGCGGACCAAAGCGCCGAGGCTGTCGCCGTGCATGCCGAGCCTGCGCTGCCCCACGCGGCGGCGGATACGCTCGAACCTTCGCAAGCGCAAACGGCGGCCGAACCGACGCCAGCGCGAGAAGCAGCACTCGGGGTCTCGGCGGCGGTCGCGGCCAGCGAAGCGCCGGTGCCTTCAACAGTGGCGGCGGCAATCCCGGCAGCGCCATCCGCCTCGGCCGTCACCCAGTCTGCGTCCGCCGTCGAGGCCGCACCTGTAGCGTCGGACGAACTTGTCCCGGCGCTTCAGTCAGATGAATTGCCGATCACGGTTCCGCCGCTTCAATCGAGTGAGCCTACAACGTCCGCGTTGCAGACGGAGGCGGAAGCGATCGCCTCGATCGAATCGGAAACTCCGCAAGTGGCGAGCGGCAGCGAGGCGATCGCGCCGCTTAGCGGCGCGCTGGCGGCGGCCATGCCGACGCAATCCGCGCGTGAGCCGGCACAGGAGGCGCCGAAAGGAGAAGCGGCACTTGCCGCCCGGCCTACGGCTGGTGCCGTTTCGTCGCCACCATCCACCTCGCTCGCGCCGTCCGCGGCAGCCGGTCGTGCAATCTCGAGGCGACCGCTGTACCCAGCACCGAAGGCGACGAGCCGGTCATCGCGCCGTCCGCCACAGCGGGTCGTGCGAGCATCGAGCCGACAGTTGCGCCGCGCACCAGCGATGGCGAAGCGTCGGTTGTCGCGCCGTCTGGCCTCGCCGAACCTGTCGCAACGGAGGCGCCTATGGTTGTCGCGCAATTGCCGCGGCCGCTGGCGCCGCTTGAAATTCCGCAACCTGACCAGCCTCGGCCGCCCGGCATCGCCATCGGCACCTTCCTGAAGGAGCACAAGGGCGGTGACGGCGACTGTCTGCTGGCCGCTTCCGGCGAGCGCCGAGCCAACGGAGGCTCTTGTCGAAGCCTACGCCAGGGAGCCGGGCCTTGTCGGAGAACTGGGCGCCGAGTACGAGCGGGTGGCCGGGGCGAAGCTGGAGACCGACATACGGCCGGTGTCGCAAGAGCAGTGCATTGCGCTCATATTCGCGCGCAGCCTCGCGCAGTATCCGAACTTCCCGCTTGCGCCTGATGCTCAACGAACAGACGATCCGAAGCGGCGAGCCGCTGTCCGGTGATCGTTTCGGGACTGCGCAAGGACACGCTCTACCTGGTTGTCATCGACGACGAGGGCAAGGCGGAACTCGTCACTTCGTTCGCTGACCAGAGCCACTTCGCTCATCACCTTCCAGGAGTCGATGACGCTAACCTCGGCGCCGGTCTCGTCCGTGCAACTTCTCGTGGCGATCGCCTCGGATGGCCCGCTGCGCACCGTGCCCGTACGTCCCGGCATGCCGGCGGAGGAGTATTTTTCCAGGCTCACGACCGAGATCATCGCCGGCAACCGGTCGATCGCCTTCGGCATCACCTCGTTCGTCGTGCGGTAGCGAGCGGGTACGGTTATCCTCTGATGCGAAAGTAGCGGGCGGTTGCCGCTCCATCCATCTTCTTGGAATTGATCTCGTCCAGGATGCGCGGCAGAAGGTCGGCCGCCGGGGTCGGCGCGGTCACCTGCATCGCTTCCAACTGCTGTGACGTGGCCAAGGCCAACAAAATCTGCGGGACAGCGCCCTTGTCCTCGTCCTTTCCGGTACCGAGCCCCAAGGCGATACTGAATTTCGCCAGGTCGCCATCACGCTTGAGGATGCGATCCAGATTGTGGGCGACGCCGTCGTGATCGACGAGAATAAGATAGGTCTGGCGAGACGGCAGCATCTGCACCTCGCCGCTCATCGGATCGCGATCGAGAAGCTCGTACTTCACCAAGGTAAGGTCGGGCGGGTTGCCGGAGGTATGCGCCAGACCGCTCAGGAACCGGGGCACCGCGCATTGCTTCGGCCGGATCAAGCGCACACCGATTTCCGGCTCGGTTTGAAAACGCTTGGTAAACTCGGCGAGGAGGTTCTTGAAGGCGTCAACGCTGTCGCCGAACCCTTCGATCTCGGTCGCCTTGCCATTCATCGACGTCGCCGTGGCAAAGAAACAATCGCCGCCCGAAAAGTCCTTGAGCCACGCTATCTGCTCCGCCACGATGTCGACCCCGGCGGGCCCGGCCTCGGGCTCGACGGTATCCGGCGTGGCCCCGCCGCCAATCTCGGGCTGCTCCGTCGTGCCCGGCGTCGAGGCACCTGTACCCGGTTCGACCTTTTCCGTACCGGGCGCGGTGCCCGGCGTGGTGCTCGGCGTCGTGCCCGGCTCGGTCTTGTCACCGGTTTCTGGCGGCGAGGTGCCGGGCGTCGCCCCGCCTGGCTCCACCTTGCCGGTGCCGGGTGGTGTTGTACCCGGTGTCGTGCCGGACTCGTTGCCAGGCGTCGTGCCCGGCTCGGTCTTGTCACCACCCCCAGGCGGCGTCTCCGGCGTCACGATCGGCGGTTCGGGTGTCGGCGTGGGCTTCAGGAACCGGTCGGCGAAGCCGCCATACCAGACCACGGCCGCGACGCTCGCCGCAAGAAGGCCGGCAAGGCCGGCCGCGACCGTCCCGCCCCTTCCCCCGCTGCGCCTTCCGGCGCCGGGCAAATCAACCGGTGCCGCCGCTACCAGTTCCGGAATCTTCAGCTCCGCCGGTCCGCGATAGGGGCCGAACGGGCTTTCGCTCGTTGGCTCCGGCAACAGTCTCCGCCACGACGGGGATCTTCCCGGCCAAGGTGAGATCGGCAACAGCGTTCGGCTTGGCTTCGGGCGCGGCGGCTTCCACCGGCGCGACAGCCGGAGCCATCACGGTAGGTTCATACCGTCGGCGCGTGTCGCGTTCGGGGGCCACACGGTCCGCGATTTCCTGCATGCCCAGTGGCCGGTCGCGCGGATCCGGCTGGAGCATTGCTTCCAGCACCGGACGCAGCCCCGGATCGACGGCGGAAAGATCGGGAACGGAACGCCGCTTCTCGATCACGTCGACCTGGCTGCCGCTCATGTCGAGCGGCTCGCCGCGCAGCGCCGCCGCCATGACCAGGCCGAGGCTGTAGATGTCCGAGCTGCTCGGTGATCTCGCCGCCATACATGCCGAGCTGCTCGGGCGAGACGAAATTGTACTTGCCGGCGAACACGCCGCCGAGCAGCGTCCCGCCGCCGACACTGGCCGAGCGGGCGATGCCGAAATCGATGATCTTGGCGCGGCTCGACCTTGCCGCCCGGCAGGATGATGTTGTCGGGCGAAAGGTCGCGGTGGATGACGCCGGCTTCATGCGCCGCGGCGAGGCCGGAGGCGAGGCGGGCAAGCAGCGTCGCGGGCGTCCTGCGGCGACATCGGGCCGCGCGCGATACATGTCGACCAGCGACAGGCCGTCGACGAATTCCATCGCGAGATAGGGCCGGCCCGATCGCCTGGTCGATGGCGAAGACGTGGTAGCGGACGATGGCGTCGTGCGAGAGATGGTTGAGGATCGACGCTTCCTTGCGGAACAGCGACAGGATCATCGTGTCGCGCGCGAACTCCGGCAGAACGATCTTGATCGCCACCGGGTCGCCGGTCTGGATGTTGTGGCCGCGAAAGACCTCGCCCATGCCGCCGGCGGCGATGCGCTCGTCGAGTTCGTAGATGCCGCTGAGCTGCGTGCCCGACCGCCACGCCCTCGGGCGCCGGCATCAGCGTCGTTTTGTCGTCAGCGGACATGGCGCCTATCCAGGCCCATCAGCTGCACAGAGGTTGCGGTCCTCGCTCGGCAGCCTCGATCGCATCGTCGGCATGTGACCACGATGACCGTCACATTGTCGGTGCCGCCGCGCTCCAGCACCATGTCGAGCAATGCTTCGCAGGCCTCTCGCGGCGCGTCGGCGAAGTGGCCGCGCTCAGTATCTCGGCATCGCGTGACATGCGCGGTCAGGCCGTCGCGTGCAGAGCACGAACATGTCGCCCGGCCGAGTCTGGCCATGCTCGATGTCCGATCGCGATGTCCGTCCTCGACGCCGACGGCGCGCGTGATCACGTTGCGGCGCGGCCAGACACGCGCCTCCTCCGGCGTGATGACGCCGCGGTCGAGCAGTTCCTGCACCTCCGTGTGATCGTGCGACAACTGCGTGATCGCGCCGTCGCGCACCAGGTAGACGCGGCTGTCGCCGAGCCAGATGCAGGCGAATTGCCGGTCGAAGGTGAGCAGCGCCGCGACCGTCGAGCCGATCGTCGTGCCGCCGCGCGCTTGCGCGATCTGCCCGAATCTGGGCGTTGGCGCGCACGAGCCGGTCCTCGAAGCGGGCCCGCAGATCCGGCGCCGAGCTGGCGATGCCGAGCGTGCGCGAGATGTTCGACGATGCTGGCGGACGCGATCTCGCCGGCGTCGTGGCCGCCCATGCCGTCGGCGACCAGCCAAAGGCCGCTGCGCGGCTCGATCAGGTACCGGTCCTCGTTGAGCTCGCGCACGCAGCCCGTGTCGCTGACGGCCCAAGTGTCAAAGCGAAGAACCGTCCGTTCACTGTCGCGAACCGCGTAGCAGTACTGCGTTCACGTCGCTCGGACGCACCATACAGCCGAAAGGGCCGGTGGCAAAACAGCCTGCGGCGCGCTGCACGCCGGCAGTCACGTCAGTCTGCCACAACCCGAAGCATGCGCGTATGGAAATAAGGATCGGGCAGGCCGTTTCTTGCGTGCAGCACCGGGCCGCGCTCGGTCGTTGCCCGGCCCCACCAGATAGCTGCGCCGCGCGCCACCTGCGCGGTAGTCGTCCTCGAAGATGGACGCCAGAAAGCTCGGCGTGTCGCGTGTCCTGCCCCGCCTGCCAGATGCGGCCCGCCCTTGAAGGTCGCCGCGGCGCGCGTTCGGCGCCAGCCGGTCCAGGGCAGGAGCAGGCAGGCCGGCAAGCACGCGCGTCGACCGCGGGTGCGGCATCCTCGTCCAGGACGCTGAGCAGCCGCGCCTCGATCGCCGCGAACCATTTTTCCTGCGGCGCATAGGAAGGCGGCGGCAGGCTCTCGCCCGCCTCGCAGGTGTAGAGCGCCAGCAGCGGGAAAGAACCGCCCGATGCCGTCGACCGACGGCATCAGCGCGCCGGCGCAGTTTGCCCCGAAGAACTCGGCGCCGATCCAGAAACGCCAGATCGGCGCGACGAGATAGAGCTGCTTCCCAGCCGCGGCCGAGCTCGCTGCGGCTCGCCGCCACCGCCGTCTGCAGCCAGGTCTCGAGGGGTGACAGGATGGCGTCCGGGAATGCCGAGGGCGATGAAGTCGCGTTTCTGCGGCAGCTTTCCGAACAGACCGAAGCCCATGTCACAATCCCGTCGGGCAAGTGAACTGCGTAAGCGCCGGCAGGAAGAACGGATTGGCGACCGAACCGACCTGGATCGTGTAGATGACGTCGCGGCCGCCGATCACGAAGCGCGCCCGCATATCGTCCGCGGTCTTGCGACACCGATCCGTATTCGAGCAGCCGCATGAACGCCCACGGCCCTCGGTCAGCGACCGTCGAGGCGCGGCCGGGCATCTCCGGCGTCAAGCTGATGCTGACCGAGCCGCCGAGACCATGCTGCCCGGCCACTGGATGGTAGACCGGCAGGCCGCCGACCTGCGTGCTCTGGACCACCTGGCCGTTGATGTTGAGCAGCGCCATGTCGGCCGCGCCGTTCAGCGAGAAAGGCGTGATCGTCAGACTGACCGTCGGCATCGCGCCGCCCTGCGGGAAGAAGGCGTCGCGGATCTCGGCGGCGCGCTGGAACTCCTTGCAGCGTGGTCTTCGACAGTTCGCGGCCGAGCCGCGTGTCCTCCTTCCAGACCCAGTCCTTGCCGCTCATGTCGACCATCGGCGCGAGGTTCTGGGCAAAGAAGCGGTCGATCACGCCGTTCGGCGCGAAGAGGCGGGCGAAGTCCTGCATCGGCACGTCGCGCTCGCTGTCCTTGCGCGAAGGGATAACGGTTGGCGATGACCTGCTCGCAGGTGCGCGTCACGGTGCTGTTCAGCATCTGGTTGAGCTGCGCGAGCGAGTTGCTGGCGGCGTCGCCCTCGAAATCGTCGACGGCGGCGTTGACCATGCGGGCCACCGGCCGCGGCAGGCGCGAGGCGTTGGCGCGCAGATTGACGACCTGCATCTGCAGGTTGGCGTTGGCGCGGTCGGCCTGCGACGGGTTGGTCGCCGCCAGCACCAGGCTCTGGTAGACCTCGTAGAAATTCTGGATCAGCGTATCGATCGGCCGCTTGCCCGGATCGCCCTTCACCAGTTCGTGGAAGGGCCGGAACTGCGCCTCGATATTGGCGCCGGGAATCTGGCGGGCCGGCGCGGACGCCGAAGGTGCCGCCGGCGCGGCTTTGCGACTTCTTCATCGCCAGGTCGATGCCGATGCGCGCCAAGTCCGGTCTGCGCGCGCCGCGGCCCGGTCGGCGGCATATTTCGCGATCGTCTTCGCCGGCGTCCGTGGCATCGTCGCTGACGGTCGGCAGATTGCTCGGCAGATCGCCCGCCAGTTCTCCCTCGGCCGGCTCGCGCGTCAGCTGCGTTTCGAGGCGCGACGGCCTCGAACAGCTGCCTGATCGGCGAGGTCGGCGAGGAGGCCGCCGACAGCGCCAGGTATTGCGGCTTGTCGGCCGACATCGACTTCAGCTTGAGATTGTCGAGAACCTTGTTCCACGCGTCGACGAAATCCTTGCCGTAGCGCTCGATCAGCACCGGACCGAGCTGGCCGAACTGCTCCTCGACGCCCTTCTGCTCGCCGAACTCGCCCATCACCCATTTCTCGCCCTCGATCTTGTCGGCGACCGCGGCGAGCTGGTCGGAATGAAGAAGTCCTGGAAGCCGGCATAGGTGTAGAAGCCGGGCACGACCAGCTTGTCGAGTTCGCGTGCCGTCGACGGTCTCGAACACCAGCGCGGTGTCCGGCCCGCCGCGCGGCGACCACGGAGAAATTCTCGATCGGCGCCGAATAGGAGGCGGTCTTGATCAGCGCATAGGCGCGGTCGGCCATGTTCATGCGCGCCAGCGAGCGCTGCGCCGATTCGACCAGCGGGCCGTTGAGCTCGAAGGTCGGCTTGTGGCCGACGTCAAGATCGAGCATGGCGCGCAGATGCTGGTCAGGTCCTCGCGCAGCGCTGCGGTTGTTCGGGCCGGGATAGAGGTTCTCCTCCCAGTCCTTGCGCATCCAGGTCGTCGACCAGATCGTCGTCGACCTTCGGCGCCTTGCCGCCAAGCATCAGATAGACCTTGAGCGTCTCGTAGAGCGACCATCGGATCGTTCATGCTGGCTTCGATCTGCCGCTCCAGCCGAGGATCAGGCGCGAGCGGAACATGCGCTCCAGCGCCTGGCGGTAGGTGGTCTCGCGATGCCGAGACCAGGCGGCCGCGCTGGCCGAGGCCGAAGGTCTCGCGCATCGGCGTCGGCTGGTCGCGATTGTCGTAGCCGACCGGCATGTGTGCGCAGCATGTCGAGCACGCCGGCGACGTTCGACAGTTCGATGTCGGAAACCGTCGTGGTCTTCAGCTGCGCGGTCGGCGTTGACGCGGTACTGTTCGGCCGCAGCTGTCGGTCGACGCGATCAGCGACTTGTTGCTGGCGAAGCTCCAGCCCCAGGCGCCGAGCAGGCCAGCGCCGACACGATGCCGATCAGCGCCAGCGCGCCATAGCGCAGGATCGCGGCGCGGCGCACCGCGCTCATGTCGCGCGAGACCCAGCCGGCCTCGGCGAAGATCACCTTGGTCAGCAGGTCGTGCAGGAAGAAGCTCTTGCCGCTGCCCGGACAGCTGCGAGCCGTGCGCCGTCTCGCCGAAGCTGCGGCCGATCGACGCCGAGCACCTGGTCGATCGGCGTGCCTTCCTGGGTGCCGGAGGAGAAATAGAAGCCGCGCAGATTGGCGTTGACCTGATAGCGGGTCGGCTCGAAGATCCTGTTCAGGAAATCGGCGACGCGCGTCCTTGAGCAGCGCGAACTGCGCCGGGAAGCCGAAGATCGCGATGCGCGAGATCGGGTCGGGCTCCTCATGCAGCCGGTCGGCGACTTCCTCGGTCAGGCGCCTCACCAGCAGCGTCGAACTCGGCCGGTACCTCGCCGACCATGTTCTTCTTGCGGTCCTCGGTCTGGAAGGTCGCGCCCCAGACCTTGCGGCGGCGCGCTCTCGGTGAAGTTGCCGAAATACTCGGCGAAGCCGGCGATCAGGTCGGCCTTGGTGAACAGCGCATAGACCGGGAAGTCGATCTTCAGTTCCTGGTGCAGTTCGAGCAGCCGCTTGCGGATCGCGGTCGCGTGCTCGGCGAGCTGCTGGCCGTCGAGCTTCATGAGGTCTTCGAGGCTGATCGCCAGGATGACGCCGTTGATCGGCTGCTTGGCGCGCTGCGTCTTGAGCAGCGACAGGAAGGAAAGCCAGCTCTTCTTGTCGACCTCGCTGTCGGAATCCTGCGTGGTGTAGCGCCCGGCGGTGTCGATCAGCACCGCGTCCTCGGTGAACCACCAGTCGCAGTAGCGCGTGCCGCCGGTGCCGGCGACCGCCTTGCCGCCGTCGGCGCCGGCCAGCGGAAACTTCAGGCCGGAATTGACGAGCGCCGTCGTCTTGCCGGCGCCCGGCGGGCCGATGATGATGTACCAGGGCAGGTCGTAGAGGTAGTTGCGCTTGCCGCTCGAGCGCTTCAGCGTCTCGAGCGCTTCGGTCATGCGCTCGCCGAGAACCTTGCCGTCGCCCTGCTCTGCCCTCGCTTTCGGCGAGTGCGGCCTCCAGCGCCTTGGCCGCCCGGCGCCGCCGCCAGTATTTGAAGCCGTAGACGCCGCCGACGATCGCGAAGCACGATGAAGATGATGAGCAGGCGAACCCAGACCGGATCGAGCGGACGAATGTCGCTCGTAGCCGATCAGCGGACCGGCGAACCAGACGATCGCGCGCGAAGGCCAGCAGGCCGACGCACGAATCGCAATCCTGCAGAAGCCACTTCTTCATGCGCTGACCGCGGCCCGCCGACTGCCACTGCCACGGCTATTCCTCCGCGCGCGGGATCATGACTTCAACCCGCCGGTTCTTCGCACGGCCTTCCGGCGTCTTGTTGTCGGCGATCGGCTCGTCCTCGCCCCTGCCCTCGACGCTGACGCGCGCCGGATCGGTCAGCTTCGGTCCGATGATCTTCTCGACCGCCTTGGCGCGCGCCACCGACAGGTCGAAGTTCGACTTGAACGGCGCTGGACGCCTTCGGCTTCACATTGTCGGTGTGGCCGATGACGTGGATCGGACCCGGCTCCTGGTCGAGCGCCTCGGCGATTCGCGCGGCGACCGGCTCGAATTCCTGGCTCACATCGGCCTTGCCGGAGGCAAACAGCAGCAGATTGTTGACCTGCACGACGATCTTGTCGCCGACCGGCTCGACGGCGAGGCCGCCGGCCGCGATCTCCGGCGTCGAGTGCCGCCCGGATGCGCTCGAGCTGCGTTGTGTTGGTGAGGTCCGGTCCGCGTGAACGGAACGAAGGCGGCGCGCTCGATCGTGATCGCGTCGCCGGGATTGAGCGCGATCAGCCGCGCGGCAAGCGCCTCGCCGTCGTCGCTGATGAGGAAGCGCAGCAGGAAATAGATGCCGACCAGGGCCGGCGCCGGCGACGCCGGCGATCGACCCAGACCGGGATGCGCGCGCCCACATCGCGCATCAGCTTCGCCATGCCCGCCAGCGCGGCGAGATGTCGTCGTCGTTGCGGGTGCGCAGATGGCGCAGCGTCTGGTAGACGTCGCGGCGCACGCGCTGCAGCTCGGTGTCGCCGCCGGCCGCGCCGCGATACTGGCCTTCGAAGCCGAGCGACAGGCAGGCATGCATCAGTTCGAGCAGGTCGTAGCGCGGCGCCGGATTGGCGAGGATCTTCTTCAGCTCCTCGAAGAAGCCGACGCCCGAGGTGCGCACCTGGAAGAACTGCGCCAGCATGCGAATACTGCATCCAGACATGCCGGTCGGTGCCCGGCAGGTTCTGGACGATGTCGTCGGCGGTGCCGCAGAGCGCGTATTTCGCGACCTGCATGTCTTCCTGCGGACACGCCGGCCTCGCCGGCCTTCTTCTCGAAGTCGCGGATCTCCTGCGCGACATGGTTCATCAGCGGCACGGCCTGCATGTCGACGATCAACAGCCGCAGCCGGCCGAGCAGGATCAGCAGCGGCGCGGCCGCGGCGGTGATCGGATTGGAGGCGGAATACTCGCCGCCGTCGCGGGCGTTGAGCGCGACTTCGAGCGGGATCTTCTCGCGCGGGCTGCGGCGGCGCCTCGCGGCGCGGTTCCGGGAAGAAGACGCTGGCCTTGCCGCGATTGCATCCAGTCGTCCGGTGCCCGGGCATGCCGTAGCGCGCCGAATCCGGCTGCGCCGGCATCGGCGAATGGACCGGCGACTGCGGCGCGCCGTATGTCGGCTTGCCGGCGAACCATAGGCGACGGCGCGCCGAGCGGCGAATGCGGTGGCGCCTGCGGCGGCGGCGGCGGCTGTCGCCATCCGGAGATGGCGGCGCCGGGCGTGGCGGCGGAGCCGGCGCCGACATTGGTCGCGGCCGGAGTCGGGACGAGGCCGCCGCCGGGTTCGGACGGATGACCGTCTTGCCGCCCGAACCGAATGGATCGTCCTTGCCGCTCATCTCCGGTCTTCCATGATCGCCCACAGATCGAGCACGCAGGCCCGGCCAGTCACCGGCGAAATGCAGGCCCATGCCGCTGGCCACGCTGAATTCAGGCCAGAGCGCCGACGACTTGTCGAGATAGAAATAGACGTGGTCCGAGATCGCGCGGATCTGGCGCGGCGGCGTCGGCATGTGGACGAGCTCGATGCCGGGCAGATGCGTCTGCACGATCTCGTTCATCTTGGTGTTCGGGCCGACCTTGCACAGCGCCGGGAACTGCTGCTGGATCTGCGTCAGCGGCTTCGACGCCGCCACCTCGACGACGAAGGTGGCGTTGCGGAACAGCGTGCGGTCGGGCACCGTGGCGACGATAGGCGTTGGGCGCCTTCTCGACCAGGTCGAGGCGGATGGCGCGGCCGATGTCGAGGCTGAGCAGCCGCTGGATGTCGGACAGCACCGGCTCGAACACCGTTTCGAGCGCATCCTGGTCGTAGTCGGCATATTCCGGCGCGAGGCGCTTGGGCGAGAACGTCCAGAGCTCGCCGGAAATCCGCAGCAGTTCCTTGTAGAACTCGACCGGGATGGACGAACTGCGAAGCGCGCATGTGCTTCACCACATTGATCTCGCGGTTCAGCATCTGCAGCATGAAATAGTCGAAGGTCTGCAGGCCGCCGCCGGAGCTCGGATCGGCGGCGTAGCGCGACAGCGTCTCCAGCTTGGTGTCCATCCAGCCGATGACCCGCTCGATCCAGCCGGCGACGACCGGATGCGCATGGCGTGGCGAGCACCGGCGGCGCGAAGGTCTCGTCGAAGACGATCGTCTTGTCGCGCACTTCGAGAATGCGGGCGACCCTGCAGGCAATGGGAGCCGGGCTTCGGCCGTCTTGCGGATTTCGAAGGTGGCGCGCGGATGCGCGACTTCGATCTCCTGCTCGACATGCATGCCGGAGGACGAATTGATGATCGTCTCGAGGTCGCGGATGTAGCGGCTGCCGCTGACGTGCGCCTCGGCCATGTCGACCTCGCGGCCGTTGACGACGGCGGCCGGCATGATCAGCCAGACGATCTGCTTGTCGACGCCCGGCCGGCACGTCGATCGGCAGCGGCAGCGGGCTCGAGCCCGGCATGTCGAAGGGCGTGCCGTCCTGGAAGACGCCGCTGGCGCGGCGCAGCGCGAATTTGTTCTGCTGGGCGAGGTCGCGATCGATCTCGATCTGCGCGAAGCCCCACGGATAGGCGCCGAGCTGGCGCACCCGGTTCTCGAGCAGCCGCTCGAAATAGCGGTCGTTCTGCTGGAAATGATGCTGGCGAAGAAACAGCCCTTCCGACCACGCTACCTTGCTGTACCATGACATGTCCTCGGTCGGTCTCCGGTGGTCTTGTGATCCGCAAGCTCTGATTGTCTACAATATCAGATGCCAATGGAATGTCTCGCGCTTGATAAGCCCTTCGACAGCGCTTTGCCGGACCGGCAGGGCGGCTCACGATTTCGCCGGCTGCCGGTCATCCGCTTTTTAAGTATGGTCCTCCGCGTCGGGGTCGCGGCGTTCCCCCTTACGGTCCGATGATGACGGTCACCTCGCCCATGGCGATGAAGTCCGGCGGACCGAACGCCTCCAGGATCGTGTCGCCGACCCGGCAGGCCGGCAGTCCGTTGATCAGCACCGTCGGCGAACCGTTGATGACGACGCCGGGACCGTGCGGCGGCGGCAGCGGAATCGGCGCCATATGCACGCATGTATGGATGTCGGCGCCGCCGGATGCGGACATGATCGACGCGCTCATCGCCGCCGCCTCGGCCGCCTTCCCGGCCTCTTCGGCCGCCTTTGCCGCCGGAAGCCCCGGCGTGCCCGCCGCCGCGACGGTCGCGGCCTGATAGGCGGCGACCCGGACGTCCGAAGCGGTCTTCATGGCCTGCAGGCCGGCGGCCGCCGCCAGCGGTATGCCGCGCCAGGCGGGCTTCATGCCGATCAGCACGGTGATCGCACCCGGTCCCGGCATCAGCATGCCCGGAATGAGGTGGGCGACCGGATCAAGCGTTCTGGCGGCAGGGCCCATCGGCATTAGGTCGCTCCCTCTCGAAAATTGTTTCCTGCTTGCAATTAAACCGGCCGCTTAGCCGCCCCAGCCGCCGCCGCCCGGTCCGCCGCCACCGCCGCCACCATCGCTACCGCCACCATCCCGTTGGATCGTTAAGGGCAGCCGTATGGGCTCCTGCCTGTGCGACCGGCTTAGCCTTTCGCACGACTGGCTTGCGTTGCGTTTTTTTCACGGTCTGAGGCCTCACGGGCTGAGGCGCGTAATAGGTTGGATTGGCGACCTGCTTCAACGGGGCCATGACGGCGTCCTCGACGCTTGCGCAGCCAACCAGAGCGCTCGCTACCACTCCCGAAAGAAAAAGTGTCAATAATCTACGCATCAATGCCAACTCCCAAAGTGTTCCACTTGGTCAAAGCATATCCAGTCTCGGTGTCGTATCGATCCATTCGCGACGCACCATTTCCACATAGAGATCGACCGGATCGGCCGGCGCCGTGGTGCCCAGCACCTCTGTCGCCGCGGCCCGCACTTTCGGTCCGAGCTTGCCGTCAACCTCGATGCCGCTGGCGCCGAGCCGGATAAGCGCCTTCTGTATGTCGGTGATCAATTGCGCCGCCGGCACCGCCGCAAGCCTGGCCCTGGCATCCTCGGACGACTGTCCGGCCTTTCGCGCCACCGCCAGACCGTATAGGCGAAGCGCCTCCTCGGGATCGGCGGCGAGCGAAGGCTCCGCGCTGACGATCTCGGCGGCGTAAAAAGCGCCCCAGCCGTCACCGCGCGCCGCGCTCTCCCTGAAAAGCTTGAGCTGCGCGGCCTTGTCGGTCTTGCCCGCCTTGCGGTCCATCAGCGCCATCAGCGTGCCCGCATAGGGATGAAGCTTGTTGTTGGCCTCATCGAAAATCTTGTAGGCACGGCCCGAATCCTGTGGAACGAAGACGCCGTCGCGGTACATCAGGCCCAGATTGACCTCGCCCCATACATCGCCTCGACCCGCGGATTTCTCGAACATGACATAGGCCCGCTCGATGTCCTTCGGCACCCGCTTTCCGTACTGATACTCGGCGCCTAGCTGGTTGAGCGCGTAGGTATGGCCGGACTCGGCGGCCTTGTTGAGAAGCTCGATGCCGCGCCTGATGTCGGGCTTCACGCCCTTGCCGTCCAGCAGCGCCCGGCCCAGCGAATATTGCCCGTAGGGATCGCCCCGGCGCGCCGCCGCCTCGAACAACGGGATCGCCTTCTTCGGATCGAGCTCGACGGCAGCGCCTAGCTGATAGAGCCGGCCCAGGAACTGCCCGGCGCGGACATGATCGCCGTCGAGCGCGGCGCGCACCATCTTCAGCGCGCCCTGAAAGTCGCCCTTCGCATAGAGGACGCGCCCGTACTGGAACTTGAAGCGCGGAATGTCCGGGAAATCGCCGACCGCCTTCTGGCAGGCCGCGAAAGCTTCGTCGATCCGGATGTCGTTCGGCAGCACGCCTTCGGTCACGGCCTGGATGTCGAGCGGTTCGGCGGCGAGCTGATCGCACGCATTGACCTCTGCATCGACGGTGATGACGACCGGCTTCGCCTCGGGCGCGGAGATGACGGGAGCAAGGACGATCTGCGCCTCGCCGTCGCTTCTGTGCAATCGCCGGGCGGATCTTGACCTTCGAAAGGTCTTCGGCCTTCACCAGGTCGCCCAGCACCAGCATGTCGTCGCCGACGGCCACCTGCGCGGAAGCGTCGCGCTGCTCCACACGCAGCCAGCCGGTCGGCCGCGCGGCGCCGAGTTCGAGCGTCGGAACCGGCGTGAAGCCCGTACCGACATTGCTGCTGACGGTGAGCTTCACCGGCACGATCGCCTTGGTGACGCTGGTGCTGTCGTCATTGGAAGCCACGATGATCGGCTTTTCGGGCTGCTGCGGGATGGCCGGGTCAAACACGATGGCGACCGCGCCGTTCGCCTTCTGGCCCGTGTCGGAGCTGATCGTGTAGGGCAGCAATTCGACCGGCTTCTGGCCGGAATCGGTCGCATAGACCACTTCGCTGATGCGGCTCGCGTCGATCGGCGTGCCCGGCTTTATCGCCTTGTCGTCCAGCAGCAGGATGCCGGACCTCGGCGCCTTTTCGAAGGTCGCCGTAAGCGTCATGCCGCCGCTTGCGATCGGCGGCTGGATGTTGAGCGCCACGCGCGTCGCGTCGGAGGCAACGCGCACTTCGGTGACGCTCTCGCCGAGAACGAGGATTTCCTGCGCCGAAACGAAATAGAATTGCGACGTGAGGCTCGAAACGTCCCACGGCACCTGCCGGCCGCCCGTCTTCTCCATGACCGCGTTGCGGACCATGGTCAGAACCTCGCGGACTTCCTTGTTGGGGCTGAGCACCTTCTCGGCGAAGGCCCCCGCGAACGGGCTGAGACTGCCGCCGCCATCATAGGCGACATCGTTCGGCGCGGTCGAATAGACGATCAGCGAGCCCTGTCTCGGGGTCAGCGAGGCGAGGCCCTTCTTGCCGGCCACATCGACCTTCTTGTCGCCGAGATAGTAGTACTGGTTGCGGAACGGGTTGTCGCGGCATGCGTCCAGCACGAGGATCTGCAATCCCGACGACGCCCGCATGTACTCCAGCAGGCTGCCGACATTGTAGCTCTCGACCTCGAGGTCGTAGGACGAACCGAGGCTGGCATCGACGGGAATGATGAAGTTCTGGTCGGCCACCTGGATCGCATGGCCGCTGTAGTAGAACAGCGCGACATCGCCGTCGTTGAGCGTCTGCAGGAACTCGCGAACCGTCTTCTCCAGGCCGGGCTTGTCGACATCCTTGCCGATCGTGACCTCGAAATTCGCGTCGCGCAGGACCGCGCCGATCCGATCCGCGTCATTCGTCGCGTTCGGCAATTTGGGCAGATTCTGGTAGGCGGAATTGCCGATGACCAGGGCGGCGCGGCGGCCATGCACCGCTTCAGTCGCGGCGAATGCCGGGGCGGCCGAAAGGGCCACTCCCCAAACCATCAACACAGCCAGGACGAAACCATAGATCGTCTTGGCTGGTCGGCATGTCGAGAACAGGAATTGCATCCGTTCACCCGCGCGACAAGGCCCGTAAGTGTACGCTTGTTGGAGTCTTGCATAAAGATGATTCAGGATGGTGTCGCGGGCAACGGCACATTGTTGCGGCCGGGCGCGGCATACGCGCTCCCTTCTCCCCTTGTGGGAGAAGGTGCCTGAGCGTAGCGAGGTCGGATGAGGGGTGCTCGAAAACCAGCCCCACGTCGCCTTCGGCGACACCTTTCCACAAGGGGACAGGAAAGTGGCGTCTCCTTCGCGCCATCGCGACGCGGAAAGATGCGGAAGCGCCGTGCCGATCTCCACCTTTCCCCTTGTGGGAGAAGGTGCCTGACGTAGCGAAGGCGGATGAGGGGTGATGGAAGAAAGCGACACTCCGGCAGATCGGGCGCCGGCCGATGCTTCGCTTGAAAAGCTGCACCTCGTCCAGCACCCCTGATCCGTCGCCTCGGCGACACCTTTCGCAAGGGGAGTGGACAGGCCGGCGCAAAACCGCACCCTGAACGATGGGCGTCAGCCGGCGAAACCCTCAAGGAAAGCAGGTGAGATTGTCGCCGAGCGCCTCGCACAGATAGCCGCCCTCCTGAACGATCACGGTCGGCAGGTCCAGCCGCCCTATCGCCCCGCCGATCAACGAAAAGCCCGGCGTCGTCACCGACAGCCCGCCGAACGGATCGCTTTCGAATGCATCGAGGCCGAGCGCCACCACCAGAGCTTCCGGGGCGAAGGCGCGGATGCGGCGGAATGCAATGTCCAGCGCATCCATGAATGCCGCGTCGCCGGACTTGCGCGGCAGCGGAAGGTTGAGGTTGTAGCCGAGGCCGGCGCGCTGGCCGCGCTCGTCGGCATGGCCCCAGAAGAAGGGATAGAACCGCACGGGATCGGCATGGATCGACACGGTGAGAACATCGGCCCGGCCGTAAAATATTCCCTGCGTGCCGTTGCCGTGGTGCAGGTCGACATCGAGGATGGCGACGCGCGCCGCGCTGCCCCGCAGACGCTGCGCGGCGATGGCCGAATTGTTGAGGAAGCAGAAGCCGCCGGCGACATCGGCGAAAGCGTGATGGCCCGGCGGCCGGCAGAGCGCGTAGACGGAACGCTCGCCGGCAAGCACCGCCTCGGCCGCCGCGACCGCCGACCAGGCGCTCCAGCAGGCGCTGTCGAAGGTCTCGGCGGAGATCGGGCAGGAGGTATCGGCCATATGATAGCCGGCCTGGCCGACGGCGGAGGCCGGATAGGAGCCGCCGCGCGCGAACGGGTGAATGTTGGGGATGACCTCCTCCGACGCCCCCTCGATACGCCGCCAGCGCGCGTAGATGTGTTCGAGGAAATCGAGATATTCCGGCGTATGGACGGCCGCGATCGGCCCCAGCCCGTAGTCCTTCGGCCGCTCGAACGCGCAGCCGGCCTTGCGGGCTCCCGCCAACAGCCGCTCGACGCGCTCCGGCTGCTCGGGATTGGCTTGCGGCGCGCCGCTCGACAGGAAGGCCTTGGGATTGTGCCGCTTCTGTTCGGAGGCGTAGAAGGCTTTCATTCGTCTTCGTTTCCCGTTGCTGCCCGTACCGCGCGCCTACCATCGCAGAAGGCGAAGAAATCGTCGCCCATGATCCGGTGTATCTGCTCGTATTCGGAACGCATGATCCCGAGCCGGTTGTAGAAGCCTTGCGCGCCGAGATTGTCGGCATCGACGGAGAGTCGCAGATAGCCGCCTCCCCTCGCCCTGCACAGCCGCGCGACGTGGCGCAACAGGGCCTCGCCGACCCTCGATCCGCGGAATTTCGGTTCGACATAAATGTCCTGCACGAAGACGCCGGGCCGGCCCATCCAGGTCGAGAAGATCGGGAAATGCAGGCACATGCCGGCGAATTCGCCGCCGATTTCGGCGATCTCGGCCGCAAGCAGCCGCACCTCGCCGAAGGCATGGCGCATCAAATCGTCGGGCGTGCTGGTGACCTGATGCGGCGCGCCGACATGATCGGCGAGCGCCAGAATGGCCTCGTGGATTCGCTCGATGTCGTCGGGACGGCCCGGCCGGATGCGGACCTCCGATTGCATATCCTCAAGCGGCGCCGGCATGTCAGAACGCCACCCGGTCGCCGCCCTTCAGCGCCAGCAATTCGCGCGCTTCGGCCGGCGTCGCGACTTCGAGCGACAGCGCTTCCAATATGCCGCGGATGCGCCGCACCTGATCGGCGTTCGAGCGCGCGAGCCCAGCGCCGTCATAAAGACTGTCCTCGAGCCCTACCCGAACATTGCCGCCCATGGTCGCCGCCATGGTGATCAGCGGCATCTGGGCGCGGCCGGCTGCCAGAACGGAGAATTTGTAGTCCTCGCCGAAGAGCTTGTCGGCGATGCGCTTCATGTGGCTGAGATTGTCGGGGTCGGCGCCGATCCCGCCGAGAATGCCGAGCACGAACTGGATGAAGAAGGGCGGCTCGACCAGGCCGCGATCGCGGAAATGCGCGAGCGAATAGAGATGGCCGACATCGTAGCATTCGAATTCGAAGCGCGTGCCGAAGCCCTTGCCCAGCCGCACGAGAATCTCCTCGATATCGGCGAAAGTGTTCTTGAAGATCGTCGAGCGCGTCGCTTCGAGCAGCTTCGGCTCCCACTCATGCTGCCACTCGCGCGGCCGGTCGAGCATCGGAAACAGGGCGAAGTTCATCGAGCCCATATTGAGCGAGCACATTTCCGGCTCTGCCCGCGTGGCGGCGGCGAGCCGCTCGTCCAGGCTCATCAGCGAGGAGCCCCCGGTCGAGATGTTGATGACCGCATCGGTCGCCTGCTTGATGCGCGGCAGGAACCGCATGAAGACGCCCGGATCTGCTGTAGGCCGGCCGTCATGCGGGTCGCGCGCATGCAAATGCAGGATCGCCGCGCCCGCTTCCGCCGCGGCGATCGCTTCCGCCGCAATCTGGTCGGGCGTGACCGGCAGGTATGGCGACATGGACGGCGTATGCACCGAGCCGGTCACCGCGCAGGTGATGACGACTTTCCTCGCCTGTTTCGCCATGGCCCGCCTCCATTCCCCATTTGCACATCGCTTTTGCCAAAAACCGGCAACCACTTTTTGGCGCGATGCGCTAGTCGCTCGCTTCTTGTTCTGGCGCATGATCTTGTCCGAAAAGTCTGCAACTTTTCGGGATCATGCGCTGACCGGCAAGTCGAGTTCGCGGGCAACAATTTCGATCGCATCGCCGAGGATCGAGACGATCTCGCCGACCTGTTCGCGCGTGACGATCAGCGGCGGGGCGACCATCACATAGTCGCCGTGAACGCCGCCCTTCACGCGCCGCGAATAGACGATCAGCCCGCGCTCATAGGCCCGATCGAGAACGCGCTGGCCGATCTTCCAGTCGGCGGGGTGCGGCTGCATCGTCATCGGGTCGGCGACGAACTCGATCGCCGTCATCAGGCCCTTGCCGCGCACGTCGCCGATAAAGGGGAAGCGGTCCGCCAGGCCGCGCAGGCCATCGATGAGAACGTCGCCCATGGCGGCGGCATTTTCGATCAGCGCCGAGGCGGTCCATCTCGCCCATGATCGCCAGTCCGGCCGCACAAGCGAGCGGATTGCCGGCATAGGTATGGCCGTGCTGGAAGCCGCCCATGTCGAGCACCGGCTTCACGATCCGCTCAGGTGCCGCCAGCGCGCCGAGCGGCACATAGCCCGAGCCGATGCCTTTCGACAGGGCGATCATGTCGGGCCGGCAGTCCCAATGGTCGCCGCCGAGCAGGCGTCCGGTGCGGCCGATCCCGCTCATCACCTCGTCGTGGATCAGCAGGATGCCATACTTGTCGCATATTTCGCGGATGCGCGGGTAGTAGCTGTCGGGCGCCACCAGCGCGCCGGTCGCCGCTCCGCCGACCGGCTCCATGATGAAGGCCAGCACCGATTCCGCCCCCTCGGAGAGGATCTTTTCCTCCAGCATGTCGGCATAGCGGACGCCGCGCTGTTCCATCGAGAGATTGTCGCGGTCGCGATAGGCGGTCGGCGCCGGTATAGTCGGCATCATCCGCATCTGGTCGGCGAAAATATCCGTCAGCAATCCGTCGCCGGTAACCGCCAGCGAGCCATAGGTGCCGCCATGATAGGACGGCATGCGCCCGATCACCTTCCAGCGGCTGTTCTGCCCGGTGGCGACCGCCCATTGCCGCGCCAGCTTGATGCAGGATTCCACGGCCTCCGACCCGCCCGACACGAAGTAGATCCGGTCCAGTCCGCCCGGCAAACGCTGCGCAAGGGTGGTGGCCAATAGTTCGGCCGGTTCGTTCTCGAAATGCAGGCGGTAGGCGAAGGTGGTGCGCTCCATCTGCCGCCGCATCGCCTCCAGGACCACGGGATTGCCGTAGCCCAGATTGACCGCGAGCGGTCCGCTCGATCCATCGATGAAACGGCGGCCATCCCCGGTCCAGACATAGATGCCCTCGGCGCGATCCACGACGGGCCTGCGCAGGTTCGAAAGGTAGAAAAGGTGAGAAGGAGAAGTCGTCGATATCTGATCCATAGTGCTTCCAACAGCATCGGACGCCCGCAGCGCCGTTTTGCGCTCTCTATGAGCAAAACTTCCGGTCAAGTCACTGGCCCGCTATCGCTGCAAATAGCGGTCCAGCACATTCCTCGTCACCTTTTCCACCATCGCATCCTTGCGCAGGAGCCCGGCTACCCATTCGCAGCTTCCGGCATGGAAAACGTCGCCCTTGCCCTTGCGGAAATTGACGATCATGCCGTTGCCGCGCTTCACCTTGTCGACCGTGGCGGGCGTCGCCTCGCCATAGAGTGTCTCGGCGGTGAACACCGCTTCCTCGTCATTCAGGAAGCCCGCAGGCACGTCGGCGCTCTCCTCTACGAGCGAAGCCATGCCCATGCCGAGAATCTCGACGCCGTCCGGCGGCGAACCTTCGCCGGTCGGCTCCGGCAGGCCGCGCCGCACCACGCAGTCAAGGCCGTCGACTTCGTAGCCGTAGATATGGCTCTCGGCGCCGAGCACGTCGCCATAGTAGATCCCGGTGCCGGAAAAGGCCCAGTGTTCGGGACGGTAGATCGGAAAACCGCGCACGCCGCGCGGCATGCAGCCGCCCCAGCCGGCATAGAAGCCGGCTGTCGCGTTGAGGCCGAAGGTCATCGCGCCGGGCCGTCCCACCTCCGGCGCTTCCCAGGCGTTGGTCGTGCGGCTGGTGTCGGCGCTGCGGTAAACCGGGTCTTCGGCGCGGGCGCGGTATTTGTAGCAGACCTGCCGGCGCCCCTCGTCTTCGAGCCTGCGTCTGCCAGAGGAAATTGCCGGCGAAACGCGCCGCCCGCCCGCCACGCTCGACGAAAGCGTCGACAGCGTCACGCATCTCCCACGTCCAGTATTCGTCATGGCCGACGAACACGGCGCAGTCATAGAAGTCGAGAATTTCCGGCGAGAAATGCAGTTCGTGCTGCGTGGCGAGGTCGATCGCGTAGCCCTGGCGCTCGGCCCAGCGGAAGAAAAGCCCGTCATAGCTCGCCCACCCCGCCGACGCGTATTTCTTGGAATGACCGGTCGCAAAAGCCCACTCCATATGCGGATAGCGCGGCGCGGTCGCCGGCGGCATGGCGATTTCCACCGGCACGCGCGGCGCATCCGGCGGCAGGACGACGAAGCCGCGGCACCAGGGCCGCTGCGTGCTGACGGCCGTTGCGTACTGGTCGCGGTTCGGTCCCGTGATGCCCTGGTAGTGGTTCGACCCGCCCCAACTGTTATAGGCCGTCCATGTACCCGTCGCGGCGATCTGCAAAATGCGGCCAGACCCGCCGCCCGGCTTGGGGCGGACGACGAAAAGGTGGTGGCAGAAGATCGGCCGTCCGTCGCGCCCTTCAGCCGTCAGCGTCAGGCGATAGGCCCCGGACGGCCAGTCGGCTGCGATGGCAAGCCCGAACGCCGCCTGCCAGCCGCATCCTTCGACCGAACATTGATCGGGAGAGTCCTGCCAGCGCGCCGAAACCGCCGGCTTTTCGAACATCTTCACCAGTACCGCCCCGTCGCGGAAAAGCTCGAGCTGGAAATGCGTCCGCAGTGGAACTGACGAAAAGCGTGGCCGTGTCGCCGGGCAGGTAGGAGAAGCGATCGGTGTAGCACCAGATCTCGCCGCGCTCGCCGTCCATTCCCGGATATTCGTAATAGTGCCCGAACACCGCCTCCCGGCGCTGTTCAGGCGTCAGGCCGAAATCGGGAAAGTCCGCAGGCAGGCTTGGCATGGGCTGCTTCCGTCGCTTGGTTGAACGAGAGCCGGGATCAGACGGACAAACGCATGAACCCGACAGCCTCGCGCGGTCAAGCCACGGCACTGGACACACGGGCTCCGAATTCAGTCTAACGAAGAGTGAAGTCCCCTCTCCGTCTTGCTTCGCAAGCCACCTCTCCCCCTTCGGGGGCGAGGAAGGGCGCCAAGCGGTCCGGCCGCGCGTTTCCTCGCCCCTGCGAAGCGGGGGAGAGGTGGCCGCGAAGCGGCCGGAGAGGGGGTGAATGGCCATCCCGTTAACCCGGATTCCGAGTCCTGGCTGGACACAGTGCCGACCGAAGTTGGTCCAGCCACTCGCGGCGGCGGCGAAAGCCGTTAGTATGTCCGCATTTCAGACCGAGGCCGGGGAAGAACCATGAGCGAATTGCTGAAACTGCCGAGCGAAGGCACTCTTGTTGGCCGGGCGCGAGCGCCGGGCACCGCCCATCCTCTCGTCGTGACCGTTCGCGGCGGCGATCTCATCGACATCACGTCGAAGTCCGCGCCGACGGTGCGCGATATCTGCGAGATGGACGATCCCGCCGCCTATGTGCGCCAGGCCGGCGGGCGTCCGGTCGGCCCGCTGGCGGACATAACTGAAAACAGCCTCGCTGAACGCAAGCCGGATCGGGCCTATCTGCTGTCGCCGGTCGACCTGCAGGCGGTGAAGGCCTCCGGCGTTACCTTCGTCGTCAGCCTGCTCGAACGCGTCATCGAGGAACAGGCGCGCGGCAACCCCGACAAGGCGGCCGGCATCCGCGCCGACATCGCCGAACTGATCGGCGACGACCTGTCGAAGCTGAAACCCGGCTCCCCGGAGGCCATGGCCTGCAAGCAGAAGCTGATTTCTCGCGGCGCATGGTCGCAATATCTGGAGGTCGGGATCGGTCCAGACGCCGAGATCTTCACCAAGTGCCAGCCGATGGCCTCGGTCGGCTTCGGCGCAGATGTCGGCCTGCACCCGGTCTCGACCTGGAACAATCCGGAGCCGGAAATCGCGGTGATCGCGTCGAGCAGCGGCAAGATTGTCGGGGCCACGCTCGGCAACGACGTCAATCTGCGCGACGTCGAGGGGCGCTCGGCGCTGCTGCTTGGCAAGGCCAAGGACAACAATGCGTCCGCCGCCCTCGGGCCCTTCATCCGCCTGTTCGACGAGACGTTCTCGCTGGCCGACGTGAAAAAGGCGAAGGTGCATCTGAAGGTCGAAGGCGAGGACGGCTTCCTGCTCGAAGGCGCCAGTTCGATGGCCGAGATTAGCCGCTCGCCGGAGGAACTGGTGGCCGCCGCCATGGGGCCGCATCACCAGTATCCGGATGGCCTGGCGCTCTATCTCGGCACCATGTTCGTGCCGTCCAAGGACCGCGGCGAGGCGGGCAAGGGTTTCACACACAGAAGCGGCGACGTCGTCACCATTTCCACCGAGACGCTCGGCGCGCTCGTCAACCGCGTGCGGCTGTCCACCGAATGCCCGCCCTGGACCTATGGCGCGAGCAGCCTCATGCGCGACCTGGCGAAGGCCGGGCTCATCTGATGACGGTCACGGCGCGCTCGGATTTGCCCGACCCGATCAGGCCTCGGCGACAATATTCTGTTTCTGCGTACCAAGTCCATCGATGCCGAGTTCCACCACGTCGCCGGGCTTCAGCCAGCGCTGCGGCTTCATGCCCATGCCGACGCCGGGCGGCGTGCCGGTCGAGATTATGTCGCCGGGGTGCAGGCTCATGAACTGGCTGAGGTATGAAACGAGGTATTTCACGCCGTAGACCATCGTGCGGGTCGAGCCGTTCTGCATGGTCTCGCCATTGACCTTGAGCCACATCGGCAGGTCCTGCGGATCCGGAACCTCGTCCTTGGTCACCAGCCACGGGCCGATCGGGCCGAACGTGTCGCAGCTCTTGCCCTTGGTCCACTGGCCATGGCGCTCGATCTGGAACGCGCGTTCAGAAACATCGTGCGCGACGCAGTAGCCGGCAACATGGTCGAGCGCTTCGTCTTCGGAAACATACTTCGCCTTCCTGCCGATGACGATGGCCAGTTCGACTTCCCAGTCGGTCTTTTCGGAGCCGCGCGGGATGACCACGTCGTCGTCGGGGCCGACAATGGCGGAATTGGCCTTCATGAAGATGATCGGCTCCGGCGGCACCGTGGCGCCCGTCTCGGCGGCGTGATCGGAGTAGTTCAGGCCGATGCAGATGAACTTTCCGGTGCCTCCGACGCAGGGGCCGACGCGCGGATTGCCAACGGCAAGGGGCAGGCCAGCCGGATCGATCCTGGCGAGTGCCGCGAGCGACGCCGGATCGAGTTCGCTGCCCGCGAAATCCAGCACATAACCCGACAGGTCGCGAATATTGCCGTCGGCATCGATCAATCCGGGCTTTTCGCGTCCCGCCTCTCCAAAACGAACCAACTTCATGGCCTGTCTCCCGATTGCGCTCAGATCGTCCAGCCACCGTCTATGACATAGGCCTGTCCCGTCGTGTAGGTGGCGCCGGCCAGATGAACCGCGAGATCGGCTATTTCCTCCGGCGTGCCGAGACGGCCGATCGGCTGGCGGGCGATGAAGGCGGCGCGGGCCGCGTCATAATCGCCTTGCGCGCGCAGCCGGTCCTGCAGCGAGGGGCTTTCAACCGTGCCGGGGCAGATGGCGTTGCAGCGTATGCCCTTGCCGACATAATCGGCCGCTATCGATTTGGTCAGGCCGATCACGGCCGCCTTGGTGACGCCATAGACGAAGCGGTTCGGCACGCCCTTCACGCTGGAAGCGACCGACGCCATGTTGATGATGGCGCCGTCGCCACGTTCCAGCATGCCCGGCAGCACGGCCCGGATCGTGCGCACCATCGCGCGGACGTTCAAATCCCAGCCGAAGTCCAGATCGGCATCCTTCATCTCCAGGATCGAGCCGGCATGGACGAAGCCCGCGCAGTTGAACAGCACATCGACGCGGCCGATTTCCGCCACCGCGGCGTTGACCGCCGCCGCGTCGAGCACGTCGAGTTTTCGCGTTGCGATGCCCTCCTGGCCACTCAGTTGCGCCAAGGCCGTTTCATTGATGTCGGTGGCATGAACCAGGGCGCCCAGGCGCGCGAAGGCGAGCGCGCTCGCCTTGCCTATGCCTTGCGCGGCGGCCGTCACCACTACGGTCTTTCCTTCGAGATTCGCCATCCCAAACTACCTTTCAAGTCTCGTGAAGCCGGCGCTTGGCGCCATAAATGAGGTCGGCGGCCGGCACAATCTCGCCACGCTGGTTCAGCCGTTCACGCAGGACCGGAGAAGCGGTGCTCACTCACAGTGGAACACCTCCTCCATCGCCGCCCACCATTCGCCCTCCCCGCGCGACGCGAGCGGCACCTGCATCGGACTGCAGATCGTCCACCATTCCTGCGTTTTCGGATCGGCGGCCATTTTGGCGCTGTCGGCGGCGAAGTCGGTGCCATGGTACTCGAAATAGGCGAACAGCAGATTGTCCGGCTCCTTCAGATAGATCGAATAATTCCTGATGTTGCAGGCGGAGATCGTCGCCAGCACGTCGGGCCAGACCGCCGCGTGGATGCGCTTATACTCGGCGATGGCTTCAGGTTTGATGCCGAGGACAAAGCCCATGCGCTGCAATGTCAGATCCTCCGTGCCGTGAGCTCTTTCGTGAACTCGCCGACGCTCATCGCCTTCACCGCGTCCCAGTCCCAGTCGATGCCGATCCCCGGTTCCGAAGGGGCGATCGCCCGACCGTCGACGATGCGCATGCTCTTTCCGGTCAGATCGTCGAGCTGGGGAATGTACTCCACATATCTGCCGTTCGGGATGGCACAGACAAGACTGACATGCAGTTCCATCAGAAAATGCGGACAGACCGGCATGTCGAAGGCTTCCGCCGCGTGGGCGACCTTCAGCCAGGGCGTGATGCCGCCGATACGTCCGGCATCGACCTGCACGATCGAGCAGGCGCCCTTCTGCATGTACTCCCGAAAATGCCGGATCGAATAAAGCGATTCGCCGACCGCGACCGGCGTCGCCGTCGAAGCCGACAGGCGCATATGGCCGTCAATGTCGTCGGCCGGCAGCGGCTCCTCGATCCAGGCGAGGTCGAGGTCGCGCAGGCGCTCGGCACGGCGGATCGCCTCGTCGACTGTGAAGCCCTGATTGCAGTCGGTCATGATTTCATAGCCATCGCCGACCGCCTTGCGAACCGCCGCGAGCCGCGCAAAATCCTCCGCGCCGTGGGGCTTGCCGATCTTCACCTTGGAGCCGCGGAACCCCTGGCCTTTCGCCTTAAGCGCGTCCTCCACCAGCGCTTCCGGCTCGATGTGCAGCCAGCCGCCTTCGGTCGTGTAGAGCGGACAGCGGTCCTTCGCGCCGCCGGCGAGTTTCCACAGCGGCAGGCCCTGCTTTCTGGCGCGCAAGTCCCACAAGGCCGTGTCGATGGCCGCGAGCGCAATGGCCGTCACGGCGCCGATGGTGGTCGCGTGGGTAGCGAATTCCAGTTCGTGCCAGATCGCTTCGATCCGGTCGGCGTCGCGCCCGATGAGGCGCGGCGCGAGATGATCGGCAATCAGCCGCATGACCGACGAGCCGCCGGTGCCGATCGTATAGGAGTAGCCGGTGCCGGCCGCGCCGTCTGAGTCCGTGATGGTGACGATCGGCGTTTCCTGGCTGACGAAACTCTGGATCGCGTCGGTACGCTTCACCTTGGGAACAAGGTCGACCATTCGCAGTTCGACCTTTTCGATCCCGGCCATCACCAACTCCTCGTTGCTTTTCTGTCGCCGCGTCCAACAAATGCGGCTGATCCAAATCGCCGGCTTGCAATGTCTTGATCGAATCCCGCCCGAGGCGGCACAGCGGGCTACAGGAACTCGACACATCCCTTGTCGAATACATCATTCATATACAAGGATCGATTTCATAGCATGGTCAAGCGGCGAGTCCGCCAGCCGATTGCGTTGTGCGCCTGTGCACGACACAATTCATCGGGGAGGACGCAAAGGTGGATGAGGACGATTCGGACCGCTACCGGGCCCCGGCCCTCGACAAGGGGCTGGACATTCTGGAACTGCTTGCGGGCGTCGATGGCGGGCTGACCCAGGCGGAAATCGCCAAAAAGCTCGGGCGCAGCCCGAATGAGTTCTACCGCATGCTCGACCGGCTGGTGAAGCGTGGCTATGTCACGAAGCCCGACGGCGACCGCTACTCGCTGACGCTGAAATTGTTCGGGCTCGCCCAGCTTCACGCGCCCGTTCGCAGGCTGGTCTCCTATGCGACGCCGCTGATGCGCGAACTTGCCGAAATCTCCCGCCAGGCAAACCAGCTTGTCGTGTTCGATCGCGGCTCGGCGGTGGTCATCGCCCAGCAGGAAGCGCCGGGATATTGGGGCATCTCGATCCGGGTCGGCTCGCATATCAGCCTGTTCGACACCGGCTCGGGCCATGTCCTGCTTGCCTTCCGCACCCAGGAAGAACGTCAAATGATGATTTCCGAGCATTTGCGCAGTACCGAGAAGCCGGAGCAGCCGCCGGAATTCTTCAGCCGCCTCGACCAGATCCGGGATCGCGGCTACGAAATGATGGCGAGCATGCAAACCGCCGGCGTCTACAATCTTTCCGCGCCGGTGCTGGGTCCCGACGGCAAGGCAATCGCGGCCCTGACCGTGCCGTACATAACGCTCGTCAACCTGCGCTCGGCGCCCGACATCACGCAGACGATCGAACTCCTTCTGGCGACAGTCGAGAAACTGTCACGGCTGGCGGGTGCCGATGTGAAGCAATCGCGCTGATTTCTCGTTTGAAAGGCCAATTCTTCCGTGGAAGAGTGCGATGGCCTATCGGGAGGACGGGCGCATGATCATCGACACGCACCTGCACATCGTGGACCGGTCCGCATTGCGCTACCCGTGGCTTGCGGGTGAGCCGGCGCTGAACCGCGATTTTTCCTATGAGGACTATGCGCGCGAGGCGCAGCGCGGCGGAATTACCGACGCACTGCACATGGAGGTGGACGTCGATCCCGCCGACATGGAAGCCGAGACAGGCTATGTGGAAAGCAAGGCGCGGGAAGAAAACAGCCTCCTGCGCGGCGCCATCGCGTCCTGCCGTCCGGAGGAGCCAGGATTCGCTGCCTATCTCGAGCGGCAGCAGGCAAATCCCTTGGTGAAGGGATTTCGCCGGGTGCTGCATGTCGTGCCGGACGATGTCTCGGAGGGCGCGCGGTTCCGGGAAAACATCCGAAGGCTGTCGGGCACCGGCCTCACCTTCGACCTCGTCGTTCTGCCGCGGCAGATCCCCAAGGCGATCGCGCTGGCCGACCTCGCCCCCGACGTGCGGTTCGTGCTCGACCATTGCGGCGTCCCCGACATCAAGGGCCGCGCCGAGCATCCGTGGCGGGAATATATCGCCGAGATCGCCAGGCGGCCAAACGTGGTCGGCAAAATCTCCGGCGTGGTTGCCTATGCCGACCCGGACAACTGGACTGTGGAAGCCCTGCGTCCCTATGTCGAGCACACGATCGGCGCCTTCGGCTGGGACCGCGTCGTCTGGGGCAGCGACTGGCCGGTCTGCACACGGGGCGGCGGGCTATCGACCTGGATCGCCGCGACCCACGCGCTGCTCGCGGGCGCAAGCGCGGAGGAAAAGGCGAAGCTGCTTTGCGGCAACGCCAGGCGAATCTGGCGGCTCGGATAGCATGACGGCGACAATGCTGTTTCATCATGTGCCAAGATAGGCCGGTGTCGTGTTCCAGGCGGGCAATGTCGCCCGTGCCGGCTTGTTTCTTTGAGCTTCCTGCTCAATCTTGCGACACTTTTCGAGCGACCCAATCGGGAACTACCGGAGCATTTTCATGAACAATCACCTTCATTTCTTCATCGACGGCAATTGGGTCAATCCGGCCGTACCGGCGACGCTCGACGTCATCGATCCGTCGACGGAAGAGGCCTACACGCGCATCTCGGTTGGCTCGAAGGCTGATGTCGACCGCGCTGTCGCCGCCGCCAGGGCGGCGTTCCCGTCCTTCTCGCGGACGACCAAGGCCGATCGGCTCGACCTGCTCAACCGCATCCTCCAAGCCTACAACGACCGCTACGAGGAGATCGCGCAGGCGGTGAGCCAGGAGATGGGCGCGCCGATCACCTGGGCGCGCGAGGCGCAGGCCTGGGCCGGCCGCGCGCATATGGAAGCGACCATCAAGGCGCTGGAGGACTATGAATTCGAGGAGAAGCGCAACGGCACCCTGGTGGTCAAGGAGCCTATCGGCGTCTGCGCTTTGATTACGCCGTGGAACTGGCCGCTCAACCAGATCGTCTGCAAGGTCGCTCCGGCCATCGCGGCGGGCTGTACCGTGGTCCTGAAGCCCAGCGAGATCGCGCCGATCAGCGGCATCGTCTTTGCCGAAGCAATGGAAGCCGCCGGCACGCCGAAGGGTGTGTTCAACCTCGTCAACGGCACCGGTGCGGATGTCGGCCAGGTCATGGCGGGCCACGCGGACGTCGACATGGTCTCGTTTACCGGGTCCACCCGAGCGGGCATCATCGTGGCCAAGACCGCGGCTGAAACGGTGAAGCGCGTCGCCCAGGAACTCGGCGGCAAGTCGCCCAACATCATCCTGCCCGACGCCGACCTGGCCTATGCGGTGCGCAAGGGCGTCGAGGGCTGTTTCGGCAATTCCGGACAATCCTGCGACGCGCCGACGCGCATGCTGGTGCCGGCGGAGCGCCATGACGAGGCGCTGGGGATTGCCAGGCAAGCGGCGGAAGCCTTCAAGGTCGGCGATCCGCGCGCCGAGGACACGCAGCTCGGCCCGGTCGTCAGCCAACTCCAGTTCGACAAGATCCAGCGGCTGATCGAGGCGGGCATCAAGGAAGGCGCCACCCTGGTCACGGGCGGCCCTGGCCGGCCGGAGCACCTCAACCGCGGCTACTATGTGCGGCCAACCATATTCGGCCACGTGCGCCCCGGCATGACGATCGAGCGCGAGGAGATTTTCGGGCCGGTGCTGTCGGTGATTTCCTATGAGGACGAGGACGAGGCGGTGAAGATCGCCAACGACACCGTCTACGGCCTCGGGGCCTATGTGCAATCGCAGGACATCGGCAGTGCGCGGCGGGTCGCCAGGCAGCTGCGGTCGGGGCAGGTCAGCATCAACTATCCGGACTGGGACACGTTCGCGCCTTTCGGCGGCTACAAACAGTCCGGAAACGGCCGGGAATACGCGGACTGGGCGATCCACGACTTCCTCGAGATCAAGGGCATCATCGGCTATGGCGATTGAGGCGGGCCGCTTGCCCGCCACGGGCGGCGCGCTGGCCCCACGCTCGGCGGCGCGCCTTCGCCGGTCGCCGCGCGGTCGGCTATCTTGTCCCTTCCCTTGAGCGGAATCTGAATATATCCCCGGAGTGCCATGCCGGCCATTCGGCGGATTGGCGGTGGCCGCCAGCGGCCGCGTGCGCCAAGCAGGCCTGCGCGGCTTCGCCTCACCTGATTAGCTTGTTGTTTTGTTGCGGGTTTCTGTCGGAAAACCGTGGGACAGTTTTTCGAAATCTGATTAGATGCCGCGCTTAGCGTTCGCGAGGAACATCATGGCCACCGCAGACGAGCTGATCGACCGCCGCAGGCTGCGGCGCAAGGTGACCTTCTGGCGCGTCGTCGCGCTGGCGGTCGCGGCCGTGGCGATCGTCGGCACGGCCGTCGCTCTCAATGGCACGGCATTCCGCAGGTCGGCCGATCACATCGCCAAGGTACGGATCGAAGGCACGATCCTGGAGGACGAAGAGCTGATGGAGCGGCTCGACGACATCCGCAAATCGTCGAGGGTCAAGGGTGTCATCCTGTCGATCGATTCGCCTGGCGGCACCACCGTCGGCGGCGAGGCGATTTTTAATGCAGTCCGCGCCGTGGCGGCCGAAAAGCCGGTGGTGGCGCAGGTCGGCACGCTGGCGGCTTCCGCCGGCTATTTGATAGCCAGCGCTTCCGACCACATCGTCGCCCGCCAGAACTCGATCGTCGGCTCCATCGGCGTACTGGCGCAGTTTCCCAATTTCACCGGCCTGATGGACAAGCTCGGGATCCGCCTCGAAGAGGTGAAATCCTCGCCCCTGAAGGCCGAGCCTTCGCCTTTCAACCCTACGACCGAGGCGGAAAAGGCGATGATCCGCTCGATGATCCTCGACAGCTACGACTGGTTCGTGGACCTCGTCGTGGACCGCCGCAACCTGCCGCGCGCCCAGGTTCTGACTCTTGCGGACGGGTCGGTGTTTACGGGCAGGCAGGGCCTGGAGAGGAAGCTCGTCGACGAACTCGGCGGCGAAAAGGAGGCTGTCGCCTGGCTTCGCACCAAGGGAATCGCCGGCAATATCGAGGTCATCGAATGGAAGCCGACCGATAACGGCGGCGGCCTGCTGTTCAGCCGCGCGCTCGCCGAAGCGGTTGGCTCGGCCATTGGCTACCCCGGCGCCGGCGCCCAAATTCTTCGCGAGACAGGCGCCGAACGCTTGTTCCTTGACGGTCTCGTATCAGTCTGGCACCCTTGACTTGTTCTCTCCCGGTAAAAACACCAACAAAAACATCCGCATATTCGTGCAACACCAGGTTTGAAGGGGACAGGTTCCATGATCAAGTCCGAACTCGTTCAGATCATCGCTGCTCGCAATCCGCACCTTTTCCTTCGCGACGTCGAGAATATCGTCAGCGCCGTCTTCGATGAAATCACCGACACGCTCGCCGATGGCAATCGCGTTGAACTCCGCGGCTTCGGTGCTTTCTCGGTCAAGAACCGGCCGGCGCGCACCGGACGCAATCCGCGAACCGGCGACACCGTCGAGGTCGAGGAGAAATGGGTGCCGTTCTTCAAGACCGGCAAGGAACTTCGCGAGCGGCTGAACGGTCAGAAATAGCGGCTCAAGAGTCGAACCGGCAATCACGGCTACGGAAGGTCATGGTCAATCGCGTCATCCTTATTCTGGTCCTCGTACCAATCGGCATCATCCTGATCGCGCTGGCGGTGGCAAATCGCGCGCCGGCGGCGTTCACGCTGGACCCGTTCAATCCGGGCAACCCGGCACTGACCATCGCAACTGCCGCTGTTCTTCCTGCTTTTCGCGGCACTGGCGGCCGGCATGCTGATCGGCAGCCTGGCCACATGGTTCAAGCAGGGCCGCTACCGCAAGCTTGCCCGGCAGCGCGGGCTGGAGGCGCAAGCGGCGCGCGACGCCACCACGCGTCAGCCCCGCGCGGGGTCGGCGACGGCACTGCCCAAGCCCGGCGCCTGACTGACGCCTGACATCGCCCTTTGCAACCGCAATCGGAGGCTCCCATGCGCTTGATTTCGGCGGACGATGTCGACCGCGCACTGACTTTCCCAGGCCTTGTGGAGACGCTGCGGACGGCATTCAGGATCGGCGCGATCCAGCCGGTTCGGCACCACCATGCGATCGAGCGGCCGGATGGGGCCGCCACGACGCTGCTGCTCATGCCCGCCTGGACCGATTTCAACGCTGCCGGGACATCGGACGGCGGCCATATCGGCGTGAAAATCGTCACGGTCTCCCCCGACAACAACGCCATCGCCAAGCCGGCGGTGATGGGTCTCTATCTGTTGCTCGACGGCAGGACCGGCGAGCCGCAGGCGCTGATCGACGGGCAGCGGCTGACGCAGTGGCGTACGGCCGCCGCCTCCGCGCTGGCCGCCAGCTATCTGGCGCGCGACGACGCCTCGAAGCTGCTCGTCGTCGGCGCCGGAGCGCTCTGTCCCTTCCTCGCCAGGGCGCATTCGGCGATCCGGCCGATCACGGAAATCCGCGTCTGGAACCGCACGCCCGCAAATGCGGAGAAGGCCGCCGAGGCGCTGCGTCGAGACGGCCTGAAGGTCACGGCAACCGCCGATCTCAACGCGGCGCTCGGCTGGGCCGACATCGTGTCCTGCGCCACGATCTCGACGCAACCGCTGGTCAAGGGCGACCGTTTGCAGCCCGGCACGCATGTCGACCTGGTCGGCGGCTTCACGCCCGACATGCGCGAAGCCGACGACGCCGCGATCGCCCGCGCCCGTGTGTTCGTCGATACCCGCGCCGGCGCGACAAAGGAGGCCGGGGACATCGTGCAGCCTTTGAAATCCGGAATTCTGAAACCCGACGGCATCATCGCCGACCTGCACGAACTGGCGCGCGGAGAGAAACGGGGCCGCACCAGTGCCGGCGAGATAACGCTTTTCAAGTCGGTCGGCGCCGCGCTTGAAGATCTCGCCGCGGGAATTGCGGTTTACCAGCGGTTCAAGGCATAGAGACGGCAGGAATGCACCTGTCCGGAGCGACGGCCCGCCTTTGTTGCGCGGCCTTGCGGCCTGTGGCAGAAGCATCGGCACTTTCCAGCGAGGCAATCGTTGAAACCAGCGCGGCATCATCGCGGCGACGAGCGCCGCCAGCACGAACAGCAGGCGGCCGTCCCTGGTCCTCAGCGGAGGCCGCCGGAAGTGGAGCGTCCGCGCCGCGAGGGCGCGCTGCCCGCCGAGCGGCTGCCGGTTATCCTCGAAGTACTGCCGAACGACGACTACGCGCTGCTGGACAGCGGGGACGGCGAAAAGCTCGAGCAGTACGGCGCCTGCCGGATCGTGCGGCCCGAGGGCCAGGCGATCTGGCGAAAGGCGCTGCCGGATAGCGAATGGCGGAAAGCCGACGCGATCTTCACCGGCGATACCGATGAGGAAGGCCTCGGCAGATGGCGCTTTCCAAAACAGCCGTTGGGCGAAACCTGGCCGATGCGTCATGACGGCATCGACTATCTTGGAAGGTTTACCTCGTTCCGTCATGTCGGTGTATTCCCCGAGCAGGCGACGCATTGGGACCATATGGCCAGCCTCATCGAGAACGCGCGGCGGCCGGTCAAGGTGCTCAATTTGTTCGGCTATACCGGACTTGCCTCGCTGGTCGCGGCGAAGGCGGGGGCGGAAGTGACGCATGTCGATGCGTCCAGGAAGGCGATCGGCTGGGCGCGCGAGAATCAAGAGGCGGCGCGGCTCGCCGACCGGCCGATACGCTGGATCTGCGAGGACGCCATGAAGTTCGCCGAGCGCGAGCAGCGGCGCGGCTCAAGCTACGACATCATCCTGTTCGACCCGCCCGCCTATGGGCGCGGACCGAAAGGCGAGGTCTGGCAATTGTTCGACGACCTGCCGAAACTCGCCGACATCTGCCGCGCCATCCTGACGCCGAGGCCGCTTGCCGTCGTGCTCACGGCCTATTCGATCCGGGCGTCGTTTTTCGCCATCCACGCGCTGATGCGCGACACTTTCGCGGGCATGGGCGGCCGTGTCGAATCCGGCGAACTGGTGATCCGCGAGAAGGCCGCCGGCCGCGCCTTGTCGACCTCGCTGTTTTCGCGCTGGGTTGCAACATGAGCGAGCACCGGCCCGGAGCGCCGGGACGCGTCAAGGAAGTCACCAGCCTGTCGAATCCGCTGGTGAAGGATTTGAAGGCGCTGGCGCTGAAGAAATTCCGCGACCAGCAGAACGCCTTCATTGCCGAGGGGCTGAAGCTCGTCATCGACGCGCTCGACCTTGGCTGGCGCGTGCGCACTCTGGTCTTCGCCAAGTCCGCCCTCGGCAACCCCGCCGTGGAAAAGGTGGCGGCCCGCACGGTCGCGGCGGGCGGCGACGTGCTGGAGGTGTCCGAGAAGATTCTGGCTGCCGTCACCCGCCGCGACAACCCGCAAACCGTGATCGGCGTATTCGAGCAGCGCTTCGCAAAACTCGCCGACATCAGGCCGGGACCGGGCGACGTCTGGGTGGCGCTCGACCGGGTTCGCGATCCCGGCAACCTCGGAACGGTGCTGCGCACCGTCGACGCGGTCGGCGCCAGGGGCATCATCCTCGTCGGCGACGCGACGGACCCTTTTGCCATGGAAACCGTCAGGGCAACCATGGGCTCGATCTTCGCAGTGCCGGTGGCGCGCGCCACGACGGAAGCTTTCCTTGCCTGGCGCAAGGGTTTTTCGGGCATCCTCGCCGGCACGCATCTTCAAGGCGCCGTCGACTACCGCAGTGTCGACTATGCGGCGAGGCCGGTCGTTCTGCTGATGGGCAATGAGCAGCAGGGGCTGCCGGAGGCGCTGGCCGAGGCGTGCGACGTGCTTGTGCGCATCCCGCAGGCGGGCCGCGCCGACTCGCTCAACCTGGCGGTTGCCACGGGCGTGATGCTGTACGAAATCCGGCGCCCGGCGCTGAAGCTCCGCGCGGAAGCGACAAGATGACCAGCCGCTGGTGGACAATCCATGCGGGGATCGCGGCCGCCGGCGTTGCGCTCGATCAGTGGATCAAGTGGCTGGTCGAGACCCGGCTCGTCATGCACGAGCCAGTCGAAGTGCTGCCCTTCCTGGCGCTTTACCGAACCTACAACACCGGCGTCGCCTTCTCCATGTTCTCCTGGGTCGGCGACCGGGGGCTGATCGCCGTCTCGGTCGCCGTCGTCGCGGTCGTGCTCTATCTCGCGGCTCGCTCCGATCCCCGCCATGTGCTGGCACGCATCGGCTTTGCCCTCATCGTCAGCGGCGCGGTCGGCAATCTGATCGACCGCAGCGTGCATGGACACGTCATCGACTATATCCTGTTCCACACGCCCGTCTGGTCCTTCGCCGTGTTCAACCTGGCGGACGCATTCATCTCCGTGGGTGCGGCAGCCGTCGTCCTGCAGGAAATCATCGGCTGGTGGCGTACGCGAAAGGCCGCGCTGTCCGGCGATTGAGTTGGATTTCAATGCGGCGCGGCTTGGCGCGCGCCTTGTCAACGCCCATCTTGACTATATGCGGGTGAAATTCCCGCCGACAGTGCGGTTCCAGAAAATGCACCCCGGTCCAGGCTGGGGCAAGTCTGGGCGATGTCGGCGGCCAGGCCAAAGGGAGAGACCATGCCCGAGACCTTCAAGGCCATCGTCATATCGCGCGGCGAAGACAAGAAGCAGTCGGTTTCGGTGAGCGAAATCAGCGAGGCCGACCTTATGGAAGGCGACGTTACCGTCGCCGTCGAATGGACCACCGTGAACTACAAGGACGGGCTGGCAATCACCGGAAAGGCGCCGGTGGTGCGCCGCTTTCCCCTGGTGCCCGGCATAGATTTCGCGGGAACGGTGCTTCGATCGGCCGACCCCGCCTGGAAGGAAGGCGACAAGGTCATACTCAACGGCTGGGGTGTCGGCGAGACCCATCATGGCGGCTATGCGGCCCGGGCGCGTGTCAAGGGCGACTGGCTGATCCCGCTGCCGGACGGCATGACCGGACGCGAGGCGATGGCCATCGGAACGGCGGGCTATACGGCGATGCTGTCGGTGATGGCGCTGCAACGCCATATCGACCTGCGTAGCCAAGGACCCGTAGTCGTCACCGGCGCGGCGGGCGGCGTCGGCTCCGTCGCGATCGCTCTTCTGTCGCAGCTCGGCTGCCATGTCATCGCCTCGACCGGACGGACGGCCGAAAGCGCCTATTTGCGCGATCTTGGCGCGGCCGAAATCATCGACCGCGCCGAACTGTCCGGGCCCGCGAGGCCGCTGGGGAAAGAGCGTTGGGCCGGCGCGGTGGACGCGGTCGGCAGCCACACACTCGCCAATGTGCTTTCCATGACCTCGTATGGCGGCGCGGTCGCGGCCTGCGGCCTGGCGCAAGGCATGGACCTGCCGGGAAGCGTCGCTCCCTTCATTCTGCGCGGCGTTTCGCTGCTCGGCATCGATTCGGTGAACGCGCCGAAACCGTTGCGGCTGGAGGCCTGGCGCCGGCTCGCCAGCGATCTCGACCACAGGAAACTATCGTCGCTGACGAACGTTATCGGCTTCGATGACATCATCGCCACCGCGGCCGACATCGTCGAAGGAAAGGTTCGCGGCCGGGTCGTCGTCGAACTCGATCCGCAAGCGAAAGCACGAAAAAGGGATTAAGGTCTGTTGAGATTCAGGCTAGGGCGAGCCGAAAATGGCGGTTTTCGCGAACCGAGCGGAATACTGGCAATTTGAGCCCCGGAAGCGCGGAAAAGTGCAATTTCCCGGTCGCCATCACGTGAATCTCAACAGGCCGTAAGCCGAACAACGAGAATTTCGGGAAGAAGGCAGAGCATACAAGCGATCATGACGGCTCCAATCGCCCAGGACCCGCTGGAAGCCAAGAGCGCGAGTACCAGCGTTCCTGCGCCCGAACCGTCCCGGCTCGCCTCCTCCGATCCTCCGATCCGTTCTCTGCCGTTCAAGTCGCCGCTGGTGGTTCTTCAGACGGCAATGGCGGTCGCCGCTCTGGCATTTGCCGTCGCCGCCTTGTTCCTGCGCGCGGAGGCCATATTCGTTGCCGGCTTTCTCCTCATCGGCGCGGGCGGTCTCTTTATACTTTTCAGAAGCCTCGACGCGCAGCGCCGCTTGACCGCCGAGCCGGCGGACGCGGCCACGCCCGCCGCCCGCATCGAGAGCCTGGCGGATCGGATGTGGGAGCTTCATGAAAGGGAGGAGCACTTCCTTGGCCTCATCGACGCGCTCGGCGACCTCGTTATCCACCGCGACCGCGACGGCCGGATCGTCTACGCCAACCGGGTCTTCGCCGATCTCGTCAATCGGCCGAAGGCGGATCTGATAGGGCTGGGGCTCGAGGATCTTGGCATCGAGGTCGGCATCGTACCCGACGCCGCCTTCGCCGACGGCGAGTGCCTGAGTTCGACCGACGTTGCGATCCACACGTCAACCGGAACACGCTGGTTCTCCTGGATCGAGCTCTCCGTGCGCGACCTTTCCAGCAGGGCGGTCTCGCACCGGGCAATCGCGCGTGACATCACGGCGCGCAAGCGCGCCGAAAGCGCGCTCATCGGCGCGCGCGAAAGGGCGGAATCCGCAAGTGTCGCCAAGTCGCGTTTCCTGGCAACCGTCAGCCACGAAATCCGCACGCCGATGAACGGCATCATGGGCATGGCGAAACTGCTGGCCGACACCAGCCTCTCGGCCGAGCAGAAAACCTATGTGAGCGCGGTTTCCACTTCCGCCAGCGCCCTCCTGGCGCTGATCGAGGATCTGCTGGATTTCTCCCGGATCGAAGCCGGGCGTTTCGTGCCGGAGCCGCAGCCCATATCGCCGCGCGAGGTGGTCGAGGGGGTGGTGGAACTGCTGGCCGTTCGCGCCTATGGCAAGGGAATCGGGCTGGGCTCGCATGTAGCTCCCGACGTGCCGCAGACGATCACCGCGGATCCCGGCCGGGTCCGCCAGGTGCTTCTCAACCTCGTCGGCAACGCGATCAAGTTCACCGAGACGGGCGGCGTCCTGGTGTCCGTTTCTCAAACCCAGGGGGACAATGGGCAGGATCTGGTCCGCTTCGCCGTCGCCGACACCGGGCCCGGTCTGCGCCAGGAAGACATGGACCGCATCTTCGAGGAGTTCGAGCAGGCCGACACCAGTTCGACGCGCGCGCATGGGGGCGCCGGCCTGGGTCTCGCAATATCCAAGCGCATCGTCGAGGCCCTCGGGGGCACGATCGCCGTTGCCAGCGACTATGGCCTCGGCTCCGAGTTCGCATTCGAAATTCCCGCCGCGGAAGCTACAGGGTCGGAGCAGTTGCGCGGTGCGGTGCTTGCCGGCCACCGCAGCGTTGTCCTGTCGAAGAACGAAGTCGAATGCGATGCGATTGCGCGCACGATCCGCGCCCATGGCGGCACGATCGACATTGTCTATTCGACCGACCAGGCGCTGGAACTCGCCGGACCATGCGACGCGCTTCTGATCGACGCGGCTCTTGAGTCCCCCGACGGCAGAACATTGAAAAGGCTGAAACAGGCCGGCTTCTCGGGAAGCCAGGCCGTCACCTTGATTGCGCCCAACGACCGGGCCGCGCTCAACGAGCTTCGCGCCAGCGGCTACGCGACCTTCCTGCCCCGGCCGGTGCGCGGCGAGACCTTGCTGCGCGTGCTTCTGTCGGGCGTCGTCTCGGCGGTCGCCTCGCCGGCGCCGGTCGCGCTGACGACGGCGAAAGCCCGCGACACGGGCACAACCGGGCTATCGGTGCTGCTTGCCGAGGACAATGAGATCAACGCGCTGCTGGCGCGCACCGCGCTGCGGAAGGCGGGGCATCGCGTCGAAGTCGTAAGCAACGGCAAAGCGGCCGTCGAGGCCGTCACGGATCCGCGCCGGGAACGCCATGACGTGGTACTGATGGACCTGCACATGCCGGTCATGGACGGGCTGGAGGCGATCGCGCGGATTCGGCGGCACGAGGAGGAAAACAGGCTGCCGCCGGTCCCGATCATGGTGCTTTCGGCCGACAGCCAGGAAAAGACACGCCACGACGTCATCGCGCGCGGCGCAAGCGGCTTCGTGACCAAGCCGCTCGATCCCGACGTGCTCGTCAACATAATCGAAGACGGCCTGAACTATCGGACGCCGGCAAAGTAACCGGCCGTTGCCGGCTTGAGCGCGGCGTCCGCTCATTCTGTTTGTCGGACGGCGAGGCGGTCCGCCAGGAGGGTCGCGAAGGTCGTGCCGGGGCCTCGCCGTGACCTTTACCCGAAACCTCACCGCGAATGGTTCAATCCAAGCGCGACTTGCTCTAATTTCATACGTCTGTTGCACAGCCTCAGTATCCAGGCGCATGCCCGGCTGTTCCAAGGAGTGTCAACCGTGCAAATTTCTGTTCCGTCCGAGGCAGCCGTCGACCCGAAGGCAAGCCTGATATCCGGCCTGAAACCAACGGCCGACATTGCCGACAGGGTGCTCGGGCGGATAGGCTCGCTGGAAGCCCGGCTCGCTCGCGACGAAGCGGAGGTCGCTGCCGCGCAGGAGATCCGCTACCGCGTCTTTTACGAGGAGCTCGGCGCCAGGTCGAACCGGGCGCAGGCGCTCGACCGCCGCGACGCCGACCGGTTCGATCCCGTTTGCGATCATATTCTGGTCTTCGATCAGGCGCTTCCCGGTCCCGAGCGTGAGCGCATCGTCGGCACTTACCGGGTTCTTAACCAGGAGGGCGCCGCGCTGGCCGGCGGGTTTTATTCCGAGGACGAATTCGATGTCGCAACATTGATTAGCCGGCATCCGCGCAAGCGCTTCCTGGAACTCGGGCGCTCCTGCGTCTTGCCGCGATACAGATCGAAGCGCACCATCGAGGCGCTTTGGCAGGCGATCTGGGCCTATGTATTGCACCATGACATCGACGTTATGGCGGGCTGCGCCTCCTTCCATGGCCGGATACCGGCCGCGCACGCGGAGTCGCTCTCCTTCCTCACCCAGAATTTCCCCACCGCGCCGGAGTATGCCGTGCGCGCCTTGCCATGGCGCTATGTCGGCATGGACCTCGTGCCCGCTGAAGCGATCAAGGCGAAGTCAGCGTTTTCGCGCATGCCTCCGCTTATCAAGGGCTATGTCCGCATCGGCGCGCGGATCGGCGACGGCTGCGTCATCGATCATGATTTCGAGACGGTCGATGTTTTCGTCGTCCTGCCGGTGAAGGAAATCCAGCAGCGCTACATCACCTATTATTCGCAGGAACCGGCCCATCTCCCGGCGTGACCGGATCGCCGCCGCTTGCTGGCTCCGGCGTCGCCGCGTGTGCCCCTGGTCGTTCATGCATGTGTGGAAATCCCTCGAAACACCTGGTTTCAGGTTGCGGTCGCGGTCGCTTGCCATCAAGCTTGGCCAAATGTGAGTCGGCAACTCGGGCCGTCCGCGCAATCACGACAGCCCCTCATACACAAGCATTGCCGAGAGGGACCATGTCATGTGGATGTCATTGAGTTGAGATAACGGGCGCCATGGCCTCGCGGAAACAGGAACTTCGCCAGTTCGGCGCATTGCCGTTTTATTTTGACGCAACCGGCGACCCCCATGTCTATCTCGTCACGTCGCGAGGGAGCGGTCGCTGGATCATTCCTAAGGGCAATCCCATGCGGGGCCTGGCGCCGCACCAAGTGGCGGCGCGCGAAGCTCTGGAGGAAGCCGGACTCGTCGGCCACATTCAGCGCAATTGCATCGGAACATTCGAATTCGACCGCCGACGCGGCGGCTCGGAGACGATCTGTCGTGTCGACGTCTTTGCGCTTGAGGTCGATCGGCAATTGCAGCATTGGGCGGAAGCCGGCCAAAGATCGGTGCGGTGCTTCAACATGGCGACCGCTCTTTCCGTGCTTACCTTGCCAGGCCTATCGATCCTGATCGAGCAATTCTTGGCGGCCAATGTCGAGGCGGTCTGACCATGGCGCGCGCCGATTGAAGCGGCCGGTCGTGCGCGTCCGCGTCGTGACGGATGGTCCGGCAACCGCTGATCAATGATGCGATGCGCACGCCGGATATGCTTGCGGATGCGACGGACGACATCGGCTTTGCAACGGATGCTCTCAGCAAATATATCCGGCCGCCGCACGATCTGGGATAACGCGGCTTCTGGCGGGGGGCACCCCGAATCAGGTGCGTAATCGGGTGTAATCGGGTATTATCGGGTATGGAATTGGCTACCCGCACGCCGCCATGAAGGAACCGAAGCTCGCCCTGGGCCCCGACCTCGTCAAGCTCATCGCGGAGATCGATGAGTTCAAGGGACGCTGGGAAGCCCTGAAAACCCTGTCGCCGGACCGCCTCAGCGCACTGCGCAAGGTGGCGACCATCGAGAGCGTGGGCTCCTCCACGCGCATCGAAGGCGCGAAGCTCACCGATGCGCAGGTGGAGACTTTGCTGTCCAATCTCAGCATCGGCTCTTTCACCACGCGCGACGAGCAGGAGGTGGCGGGCTATGCCGAGGCTATGGACCTCGTTTTCGAGGCCTATGGTGATCTGCGCCTTACCGAAAACCATATCCGCCAACTTCACCAGACCTTGCTGCGCCACAGCGCCAGGGACGAGCGCCATCGCGGCGCCTACAAGGCGCTCTCCAACAACGTCGTCGCCTTCGATGCCGACGGGCACGAGATCGGCGTCGTGTTCGAAACGGCGTCGCCCTTCGATACACCGCGCGCCATGGAGGAGCTGGTCGCCTGGGCGCGCAAGGCGCTGGAGGAGGAGGCGCACCATCCGCTGCTGATCGTCGCCATCTTCGTGGTGGTGTTTCTCGCCATCCATCCGTTCCAGGACGGGAACGGCCGGCTGTCGCGTGTCCTCACCACCTTGCTGCTGCTGCGCGCCGGCTATGCCTATGTGCCCTATGCCTCGCTGGAGCGGGTGATCGAAGAGAACAAGGACCTCTATTACAAGGCGCTGCGGCGCACCCAGGCAACTCTGAAAGCGGAAGCGACCGACTGGGAGCCATGGATCGGCTTCCTCCTGCGCTGCCTGAAGAAACAGAAGGACGTGCTGGCGGCGCGCCTCGACCGCGAAGGCAACGCGCAGCGGCGTGACGACGAACTGCCCGACCTGTCACGGCAGATTCTGAAGGTGCTTGGCCAGCAGGAGCGCGCGACCATCGCCGAACTCGCGACCTTCACCGGCACGAACCGCAACACGCTGAAGGTCCGCCTGCGCGAGCTCGTCGCGGCAGGCCGCGTCCGGCGGCATGGCAAGGCGCGGGCGACCTGGTACACGCTTTGATGTCCCGGTGCGTCGCGACTGGTCCGGGATCGGGTCGAAGCACGCGCGTCGGAAATCTGCCCAGTTGCGCACGACTGCCTAGGTTGCCCGCCGAAAGGCAACCCTATGGGGCCATGTCCTGTGTGAGAAATGCGGGGTATGCTATCCTTGAGTCAGCGCGCTCCACCGACTATCCCGTAACGTCAGGAGGATCGAGAACCGCCTATGGGCGCTCACCTCATATATCGCCCGCGCGAAGGGGTCGTCCTCGGCACCGTGTCTGGCAAGTCGATACGGCTTGCAACGCTGCGGAATCAGCCCGGCATGGACATTGCGGCATGGCGACAATCCGCCGGAACCGGCGCTCCCCATATCACGGACTGGTCCAAGGTTCAGGAGCTTCGCACGGGCGGGGCTGCGGCGGGAGCACCCGGCAAGAGGTTGACGGTTGCCGAGAACGCCACGTTCGAAGTCTACGATTTCCCAGGAAGGTTCGCCCAGCGTTTTGATGGCATCGACAAGGGTGGCGCAGCCGGTGGACCGGCCAATCACCGGCATCATGCACGGGTCATATGGATCAAAATCAGGACCAGGAGCGGCTTTCCGAGCGACGGGGTCTGCCTTCATGGCCCGCCACCTTGCCGCAATCCGCGATGCATCGTGATCACCCAGGATTGGGATTCGCTTTTCCAGGCGCTCAAGACCATGGGACAATTATCCATTTCCGTCGAGCTGTGACAGCCGCGTGGCGAGACATCCGCTGCGGCCTTACCGCTTCGATATGGCGGCCCGCGATAATATTGACCCGCGTACGCATCGGGCATGATAGTGTGTGTCGGTCGAGCTTGCCCTTTCCGGCTGGTCGGCGTCCCTGCCGAGTGATGACTCGCTCCGTGAGTCTTCGGCCCTTGAGGGCCACTTCATGCTAAAGTCCCCGACCGTGCATTTCGAAGCGGCGAGCACGCTTGCCGTTGTGGTATCATCCAACGAACCGCTGCTTTTCCTGTCCGATGACCAGAAGGTCATTGCAGCGAGCGCATCGTTCTGCCGGGCCTTCGAGATCGACCCCGCGACAGTTTCCGGCAGACGCCTCAGCGAACTTGGAAACGGCGAATGGGCGATGCCCAAGCTTGCCTCACTGCTGAAGGCTACCGCTTCAGGAAGTGCGCATATCGAAGCCTACGAAATCGACCTCAAGCGGCCAAACCAGAAAACGCGGCATTTGGTCGTCAATGCGCGGACGCTCGACGACGGCGACATCGATCATATTCGCCTGCTTCTGGCCGTAACCGACGTGACCGATGTGCGCGCCGAGGCTCGACTGAAAGATGATCTCATTCGCGAGAAAGCGATCCTGCTGCAGGAGGTCCAGCATCGGGTGGCAAACAGCCTGCAGATCATTGCAAGCGTTCTCATGCAGAGCGCACGCCGGGTTCAGTCGGACGAAGCGCGCGGGCACCTCCACAACGCCCATCACCGGGTCATGTCGATCGCCGCCCTGCAGCGGCAACTCTCTACGTCCAGCGGCGGCAGCGTTGAGCTCCGTGCCTATCTCACTCAGCTTTGCCAGAGCCTCGGCGCGTCGATGATAGCTGACCCTGACCGGCTCTCGATTCAGGTGACGGTCGACGACAGCGCCGTGGAAGCGGACGTTTCCGTGAGCTTGGGGCTTATCGTGACCGAGCTGGTGATCAACGCCCTCAAGCACGCCTTTCCCGATGAGCGAACGGGCACGATCGTGATCGACTATCGATCGTCGGGCAACGACTGGACTTTTTCGGTTACCGACAACGGCATCGGCATGCCCGGGGGGAGCGATGCACCAAAGGCGGGACTAGGGACTGGCATTGTGGAGGCGCTCGCAAAGAACCTAAAGGGCGAAATTCGGTTGAGCGATGCAGGCCCCGGCACCGCCGTCACAATCCGCCACCAGGAAAGCGCCGGTCTCCGAACCGACCTTTCTACGGCCGCACAGGAACCCAATGGCTTCCGAGGCGCTATATACCATCGCAGCCTGAGAAATCTCCCAAACCCAAACCCGAGTGAGCGATGAATAACGGCAAAGCGGTCGTCCTGGTTGTCGAAGACAGCACGATCATTCGGATGGGCGCCGTCGATCTGGTGCTATCCGCGGGCTACGAAGCGCTGGAGGCGTGCGATGCGGACGAGGCAATTCGCGTCCTTGAGTCGCGAGACGACGTCGATCTGGTTTTCACCGATGTTCAGATGCCTGGGACGATGGACGGCATCAAACTATCCCATTACATCCGGGATCGATGGCCACCTGTGAAGCTGATGGTCGCATCCGGCATCGCAATTCTCGAAGAGAGCAGTCTGCCAGGGGGCAGCAGGTTCTTCTCAAAACCCTACGATGACCACACAATCACGGACGCAATGGCCCGCCTGCTTTCGAGCGAGATTTCGACTGGCCCCACCGGTTAAATCCTTAGCGTCACCGACGGCGCGGCTTCGCCGGCTTACGCATTGCCCGGCGGATTGCGAAGTCATCATCCCGCCGTGAGCGCTTTCTCGACATCCGCCAGCGAATGTCCCGTCAGGTCTTTCGCAATCTCGCCCAGAAGGATGGCGGACAGCGCCTTGTGGTAGTGCTTTCGCATCTCGCCCAGCGCGCGGGGCGCCGCTACGATAACCACATTCTCGATCTTCCCGCTAAGCGCCTGCTGGTTGAGATGCTGGACAATTCCCGCGGAGAACTGATCCTCTCCAGCCTGGCCATGATCGGGGTTGGCAGCGCTTGCTTGTCGTCCCATGCTCGTTCCCGCATCTGTAGCGATGGCGTCGTGGTGCACCGCGACGAGCTTCAGACCTGCCTCGTCCCCCGTGTTGCGAAACAGATTGATCTTTTCGCCGTCTGCGACGGCAACGACTGTACCCTTGGGCAGCATCATGGGGGTTCTCCTGGTTGGGGCAGTTAGCGGTACGTGGAACAGGGAAAGTGCCGCTCAGGGGAGCAAAATCAGGCAACGCTGATCGGAGAGAAAACCTGTCTGCCCGCAAGTGGCGGCATGGCGCCATGGGACGCAACAAACCAACTCTAGCACGTCTGGGATCCCATTGCTCAAGGGAATGTCCGGTTTAGCGGGAACAGCCGTCCATCACCCGATTCGGGACAATGGGAAATGGCGCGGAACAGACCCTTGGCCATCGCGAGCATGGCAAATAATGCTCTCAGCCGACTGGCGTTGCGACAATTGACGATAAACAGCGACAACTGTCCACGATCACGGCATTCGCCCCACTTTTGCCCGCAGTGCCGGCGACTATCAAGCTTCCGCCAACCCGGGAGGCCTGCCAATGCCCACCCGTCGACATTTCCTTTCCGGTTTCATTGCCGCGCCGATCGTCCTGCCGAGGTTCGGCCATGCAGCGGGCATCCCTCAGCAACTGTCGCTTACTCCATCTTGCGCGGACGACGACGATTTGACCCCCTCCCAAACCGAAGGGCCGTACTTCACTCCGGAGAGCCCCGAGAAGCGAGATTTCGCGGGTGACGCGCCGGGTGGTGATTGGATTACAATCGCTGGCTTCGTGCTGACCGGCAATTGCAATCCGGTGGAACGGGCTCTGGTCGAGCTTTGGCATGCCGATCAGACCGGAGCCTACGACAATACGGGCTTCAAACTCCGAGGACATCAATTCACCGATGCCGAAGGTCGATGGTGGTTCGCCACGATCGTACCAGGGCTGTATCCCGGTCGCACCCGGCACTATCACCTGAAGGTTCAGAGGCCCGGCGGACCCGTGCTGACAACTCAGCTCTATTTCCCGGGCGAACCGGAGAACGATCGCGACCGCATCTTTGATCCGGCACTGCTGCTCGACATAGAAGTGGCGAGCGACGCCAAATTCGGCAGGTACGACTTCGTACTGCCCCGCGACCATTGAGCGAAGCCTCTATCATGTCCCGCTCGGCGTTTCGGCGCACCGCCTTTCGGCGTGCGTCACGGAACGACTGGCTGCGATTTCAACCGTCCAGGAAGCGAAAAGCCGCGTAATTCCACGGTTTTGAAGGAGTTTGAAACTGGAGCGGGCGAAGGGATTCGAACCCTCGACCCCAACCTTGGCAAGGTTGTTACCTGACTATCCCCGCGTTTCACGCTGTTATACCGAATGTCTGAATCTATTGGCTTTTTGCTAATAATTGGGTTACCGTGTTTCCGCAAGTTTCCAATTTGGTGACGACCCGGTGACGACCCAACCAAAGCGACACCCTCCGACGAAGCTGACCAAGAGCTTCGTCGACAGCCTCAAACCCGAAGCCGATGATTATTTCGTCTACGACAGCGAGGTCACTGGCTTTTCAGTCCGTGTCCGGCCGACAGGCAGGAAGATGTGGCGTGTGGAGTACCGTCCCTATCCAGGCGGGCGCGGGGTGGCGACCCGGCGCATGGTGCTCGGCGCCACACAACCAGTTGACGCCAGACCAGGCGCGGAGGAAGGCGGCAGAAGTTCGCGCTGAAGCCGCAAAGGGGAACGACCCAGCGAAGGAGCGGGGAGAGAAGCGGCGAGAGATGAAAATGGCCGCGTTAGTCGACCACTACGAGGCAGAGGGCTGCTATGTCCTTCGCGGAATGCGGCAGGGCGAGCCCATGAAGCCAAAGACCAAGGCCTACACAGTGGCGCGGCTCCGGAACCACGTCGTGCCGCTTTTGGGCAACCGCCGGGTTACGGAAGTTACCTCCAGTGACGTTGAACGCATGGTGAGGGATATTGCCGCCGGCAAGACCGCAAGAGACGAGAAGCAGGGGGCGCGACGGCGCATCATCGTGCGAGGAGGAGACGGCGCCGCTCGCAAGGTGGCTCGCGACCTCTCAGCAGTGTTCACCTGGGCAATTTGTGGCCTCAAGCTGCCAATGACCAATCCCTGCGAAACTGCAGCTATTCGGAAGACAGACAACCGCCGCACCCGCTATCTCAACCTTGAGGAGGTTGGACGACTTGGTAAAGCACTTGAAACACTTCAGGCAGAAGGGGTGAACCCAAAGGCGATGGACATAACGCGGCTATGGACACTGACCGGTTGCCGACGGGATGAAATCGCTGCTCTGAAGTGGTCGGAAGTCGATTTCGAGCACTCCTGTCTGAGGCTGTCGGACAGCAAGACCGGTGCAAGCATTCGCCCACTCGCGGCGCCGGCTTTGGCGTTGCTCTCATCGATAACGGCGGAAGCTGGCTCTCCCTATGTATTCCCGGCTACGAGCGGCAAGAATCACTTTCAAGGTACCAAGAGGATATGGCCAAAAGCAATCAAGCTTGCCGAGCTACCGGGGGTGACGCCTCACACGTTGCGCCACACACTTGGCTCTGCTGCGGTGTCAATAGGCGAAACGCTCGTCATGACGGGCGCAATACTCGGTCACAGCGAGGTGCGTTCTACCGCGATTTATGCCCACGTGCAGCAAGACCCGGTGGCTCGTGCAGCCGCTCGTGCCGTTAAGCCAATTGCGGCAGCGCTGGCTGGTAAGAAGCCGGGAAAGATTGTCCCCCTGAAGCGAAGTAAGGCTTAGGGGCCTCAGAAACCCGCAGGGATAGGCCGGCCGGCCGAAAAGCGGGGGTGCACCTCCCGGTTTCCCTGCGATCCCAATGGTGCAGTCGCGAGGTGCGCGATGGCCATTGAGACGAAGAAGAAAAAGAGCAAGAAATTGCAGATACGAGCAATTGGCGGAAAGCCATTGCCCGACGAACTTCTCAAGCCAATAGCGCGACGATCGCAGAACATGCTCCTTCTAGGAATTGAAGACAACGCCGACTACGTTATAAAGATAGAGCAATACAACCGGATCGAGGATGTTGGTTCAATTTCTTGGATGCGATCCTACAGAAGGATGGCAATGCAGCTTATGCGTGGGCATTGTTCAAGATATCTTGCGAGTTTATTCCCGGTTTCCAAGTAGAACTTAATCGTGCCCGATCCGGTCGTAAACGCGGATGGACCGTCGAACGGTGCGATGTACTTGTTAGCCAGTTCAATAAAGTTAGATCAACTCATCCAGAATGGAGCCAGTCACAAATATGCACTCATCTTCTGAAAAATCCGAGTTACAAAGTTGAGTGGGTCGGAACTGCAAAAAAGACGCTTGAGAATCGATTAAAATCTGCAATACGGACTGTTGATAATTATAAGGCGTTCGAGCGGTATGTGCGCCGCTATGGTTGCTTTCCCCGGCGAGTTCCTGGGGAAAAAGCATCCCGATAATTAGGACGCACCATTTTTTCGGGATAGAGACTGGCCGATTTGTCCTCATGTGACCTAGTCGTTCACGGCAATTCATGAGGCAATACTTGAACTCTTCTCAACAACAACGGCCCCGGCGCAAGCACCGCGTTGATAGCGCGGCTGCGCATGTTGGCCTTTCCATCTCCACGATGAACAAGAAAAGGCTGACTGGCGACGGCCCGCCCTACCTCAAGCTCGGGCG